>JBBIJI010000014.1:0-16081 GCA_037446055.1 Nitrospiraceae bacterium | reverse complement strand
GAAGACGGGAGGGGAGTTGGTTCGGGCCCCCTCCCGTGTCGAGCGCAGCTCGACCAAAATGATGGAGGAGGAGAACCCTGTGAGTGACTCAGCTATCGTCACATTTGCACTGATCGCAGCAGTGGCCGGCATCGCCTACGGCCTCTATCTGGCCATGTGGGTGTTCAAGCTGAATGCCGGTAATCAGAAGATGCAAGACATTTCCAAGGCCATCCAGGAAGGGGCGGGCGCCTACATGAACCGTCAATACAAGACGGTCGGGATCGTGGCGGCCGTGCTCTTCGTCATCCTATGGCTGGCAGGGATGGCCTCCGACAAGTTCGGATTGATCACCGCGATCGGGTTTCTGGTCGGAGCCGGCGCGTCGGCGACGGCCGGCTATGTCGGCATGATCATCGCCGTCCGGGCGAACGTCCGAACGGCCCAGGCTGCGCACGATGGGATGAACGCGGCGCTCACCGTCGCGTTCCGCGGAGGAGCGGTGACCGGGCTGCTCCTGATCGGCTTGGGGCTCCTGGCGGTCACGGGCTTCTATACGCTGGCGTCGCAGATAGCCGGTCAGGAGAAAGCGATCCATGCTCTGCTGAGCCTGGGATTCGGCGGCAGTTTGATCTCGGTCTTCGCCCGGGTCGGCGGCGGAATCTACACCAAGGCCGCAGACGTGGGCGCCGACCTGGTCGGGAAGGTCGAGGCGGGGATTCCCGAAGACGATCCGCGCAATCCCGCAGTCATCGCCGACAACGTGGGCGACAACGTAGGCGACTGCGCCGGCATGGCAGCGGACCTCTTTGAGACCTATGCGGTGACGACGGTCGCGGCGATGGTGCTAGCCTTCACCCTGTTCAAGGGGCAGAGCGCGCCGGTTCTCTATCCGCTGGCGCTCGGCGCCATGACGATCCTTGCCACCATCATCGGCATCCTGTTCGTGAAAGTGGGTCCGGGTGGCGGGATCATGCCGGCCCTGTACAAAGGCCTGTTCGTAGCCGGCGGGATCGCGGCCGTGGCCTTCTACCCCATCACGATCAAGATCATGGACGGCGTCGGAGGTGTCAGCGGCACGAGTTACTACGTCGCGGCCTTGTTGGGCCTCGTGGTCACGCTGGCCATGGTCTTCATCACCGATTACTACACGTCGAAGAGTTTTTCGCCGGTGAGGGAGATCGCGAAGGCGAGCGAGACCGGCCATGCGACGAACATCATCGCCGGTCTGGCGGTGGGCATGCAGGCCACAGCGGCTCCGGTGGTCGTGATCGCGGCGGCGATATTGGTCAGCTTCTGGGTCGGCGGGCTGTACGGCGTTGCGGTCGCGGCGGTGTCCATGCTGTCGATGGCGGGGATCGTCGTGGCGATCGATGCATTCGGCCCGATCACCGACAACGCGGGCGGCATCGCCGAGATGGCGCATCTGGGCAAAGAAGTGCGCAACATCACCGATCCGCTCGACGCGGTGGGAAATACGACCAAAGCGGTCACCAAGGGTTACGCTATCGGGTCGGCCGGATTGGCCGCCATCGTGTTGTTCGCGGAGTTCGCGCGAGAAGTGGCGGGGTACAGTCGGTCGGCTTCGGCCTTCGATCTTTCGGACCCGAGCGTGCTGGTCGGATTGTTTCTCGGCGGCATGTTGCCGTTCCTCTTCGGTGCGCTGTGCATGAAAGCCGTCGGTCAAGCGGGGGGGCTGATCGTCGAGGAGGTGCGGCGCCAATTCCGGACGATCAAGGGGATCATGGAGGGAACCGGCAAGCCTGAATACGGCACCTGCGTGGATATCGTCACACAGGCGGCGATTCAAAAGATGATGATTCCGGGATTGATTCCCGTCGTGTCTCCGATCCTGGTCGGCGCGATTCTCGGCCCACAGGCGCTTGGGGGCGTGCTCGTGGGCAGCATCGTAACGGGGCTGTTCGTCGCGATTTCCATGACGAGCGGCGGCGGCGCCTGGGACAACGCGAAAAAGTACATCGAAGAGCAGGGCAAGAAGGGGAGCGAGACCCATAAGGCGGCGGTGACCGGAGATACCGTGGGCGATCCATACAAGGATACGGCGGGTCCGGCGATCAACCCGATGATCAAAGTCATCAACATCGTCGCATTGTTGATCGTGTCGTTGATCGTCAGATAGCGAGGAGGTTGAAGCAGAAGTTCCCGGTAAACAGTCCTCAGTCGTCGGTCCGGGAAACCGCGAATCAAAACCGGATAACTGACAACTTCCCGCGATCGACGGCGCACGTTTCAAACCCCGGCTTGACGGACGAAACAAGCCTGGAGTAAGGTGACGAACAGGAAATCGACTTATCGGAGAGCCTCATCGGGTCCGGGGTGAGGCTCTTCGGGCCACTGGGGGGTAGTCCGATGGAGAAACAAGAGCGGAAGCAAGAGCCCAGGCGAGAACCGCAGTCGAAGGAAGAGGTCAAGCCGAACCCGAAGGTCGTCGAAACCGGGAAGAAGCTCAAAGAGGATATCGACAAGCTGGTGGACGAGATCGACGATGTCCTTGAAAAGAACGCCGAAGAGTTCGTGAAGAACTACGTCCAGAAAGGAGGTCAATAAGGAAGGTCTGCTCATCCGATCCTCGTCGTCTTACTCCGTCTTACTCTGTCTTCCTCCGTAGCCCTCTCAGCCGTTCGTCTCAATCGCTCAGCCCGTGCCTCTGCGAGTTCCCGAGCCCCTTGTCGCCGGTTTGACAAAGGGTCGGGGAGCCGATACTATCCCCTTACATCTCAACAAGTTGCGGAAACGTTCTCTAGAGGGGTGTACTGCATGCCGCCGTCAAAGCTCTGGGTGTTTCGTCAGTACGACACAGCGATGCGAATGGCGCTCGTCGAGGCGCTCGCCATCTCCCCGGTGACGGCCTCAGTCCTGTTGGGCCGCGGTGTCACCACCGCCACTGAAGCGAACCGATGGCTCTCGTGGGAGCAGGCCGAGGTGCACGATCCCTTTCTCCTGCCCGATGTCGAACAGGCGGTGGATCGACTCTCGGATGCGATCGCCATAGGAGAAAAGATTTGTTTCTATGGAGACTACGATGTCGATGGGGTCTCCGCGACCAGCCTGTACCTGTCATTTTTTCAGTCGCTGGGCGCCAGGGCTGTCGCCTACGTTCCTCACCGCCTGCGAGAAGGCTATGGATTGAACGTCGAGGCCCTTCGACGATTGCACCGTGAGGGCGTGACATTGCTGGTCACCTCGGATTGCGGCACCACGGCGGTGCGGGAAGTGGAGGCTGCGCGGCAGATGGGCATGGAAGTCATCATCACTGATCATCATCAGACGGATCAGGCGTTGCCCCCGGCGCTTGCCGTGATCAATCCGCATCGAGCCGATTCGAACTATCCCTTCAAAGGGCTGTGCTCCGGAGGGCTTGCCTACAAGGTGGCGCAGGCCTACAGCGTGAAGTACGGCGAAGGGCCGCTGCCCTTGACGATGAACCAGGATCTCGTCGCGCTGTCCACCGTCGCCGACGTGGTGCCGCTCCAGGATGAAAACCGCGCCTACGTTCGCGAAGGGTTGGTGCAGATCACGCGCGGAGCTCGCTGCGGACTGCGCGCGCTCAAGCACGTGGCCGGGGTGACGCGCGACTGTGTGCCCGATACCGTTGCCTTTCGGCTCGCCCCGAGACTGAATGCGGCCGGGCGGCTGGCGGATGCCATGCTCAGCGTGCGTCTGCTGACGACCGAATCGGAGCGAGAAGCGCGGGAATTGGCGGAAGAGCTGGAACGATTGAATCGCGAGCGGCAGCAGATCGAGGACACCATCATGCGCGAGGCGCTGGCTGCGGTGGATGAGTGCGCGCCAAAGGACGCCATCGTGCTCGGAGATCGAAGATGGCACTTGGGTGTGGTGGGCATCGTTGCCGGCCGTCTGGTCGAGCGGTTTCAGATGCCGACCGCGGTGATTGCCATCGACGAAAGGGGAATCGGCAAGGGATCGGTCCGCACGGTTCCCGGGGTCGACGTGTATCAAGCCCTGTGCGCCTGTCGGGATCTCCTGGAGGGTTTCGGCGGCCATCCGAGCGCGGCCGGGTTGACGATTCGAGCATCACGGATTCGCGAATTTCGCGAGCGGTTCGCGTCGGCCGTCAGGGACCTCGCCGGCTCTCCGGTGTCCTCCGCGGCGTTACATCTGGATGCGGAAGTGCAACTGCCCGAGGTTACATTACAATTGGTTCGGGAGCTCAGCTCGCTCCATCCCTTCGGTGCCGGAAATCCCGAGCCGATGCTGGCGGTGCGAGGGTTGTCTATCCTGAACGCCCGCGTCGTCGGGACAAAGCACTTGAAACTGAGCGTCCGGCAGGGGCGCTCACTGACCTTCGACGGCATCGGCTTCGGAATGGGCGACTTGACCGGCCTGGGAATCGACCCCCGAAACCCGGTCGATCTCGCGTTTGTGCCTGAACTGAACCACTGGAACGGGTATGACCGCATCCAATTGCGGATCCGTGACGTACGAATGAGTGCGAGGGCCTAGGAACACGATGCCGTACGAGACGGTCACGACGTTTGAGCAACTGATGGACCGGGTGAAGGCGTACCACCTGGACCCCGATCTCGCGTTTCTCCGAAAAGCCTACGACTTCTCCGCCAAGGCTCATGCAGGACAGACGCGCCGGTCCGGGGAGCCGTATCTTCAGCATCCGCTCGCAGTGGCGGGTGTCCTGACCTCCCTGAAATCGGATGTGACGGCCGTCGTGGCGGGGCTGCTGCACGATACCTTGGAGGATACACTGGCGACGCCGGACGTATTGGAGCAGGAATTCGGCAAGGAAGTCCTTCATCTCGTGGACGGCGTCACCAAGATCGGGCGGATTACCTTCCGCAATTACGAGGAGAAGCAAGCCGAGAATTTTCGAAAGATGGTCCTCTCGATGGCCGACGACATTCGTGTCGTCCTCATCAAGCTGGCCGATCGCCTCCACAACATGCGGACCCTCGAGTACCTCGGCGAGCACAAGCGCCGTGAGATCGCCGAGGAGACGCTCGAAATTTACGCGCCGTTGGCGAACCGCCTGGGGATCGGTTGGTTGAAGAACGAGCTGGAGGACTTGTGCCTGAAACATCTGAAGCCCGACGTTTACGAGATGCTGCGGGTACGGGTCGCCAAGCGCGATGAGGACCGGCAGCAGTATATCCAGGAAGTGATCGAGCTGGTTCGAAACGCGATGAACGAGAACGGATTGCCCGGGGAGGTGTACGGACGCCCGAAACACCTCTACGGCATCTATCAAAAAATGGAGAAGCAGGCGATCTCGTTCGAGGAGGTTTACGATCTGGCGGCCTTGCGCATCATTACCGACACGAAGATGAACTGCTACGCGCTCCTGGGCGTCATCCATTCCTTGTGGCGACCGGTGCCGGGCCGCTTCAAAGACTACATCGCGATCCCTAAATCCAACCTCTACCAATCGCTCCACACGACCGTGGTCGGTCCGAAGGGCGAGCACGTGGAGTTTCAGATCCGAACGGACGAGATGCATCGCGTCGCCGAGTACGGCATTGCGGCCCACTGGAAATATAAAGAGCAGGGACGGGTCGAAGAGAGAGACAGCAAGGCGTTCGGTTGGCTGCGCCAGTTCATCGAGTGGCAAAAGGATTTGCCGGACAACCGGCAGTTCATGGACTCGGTCAAGTTGGACCTCTTCCATGACGTGGTCTACGTGTTCACGCCGAAAGGCATGGTCAAAGAACTGCCCAAAGGGTCGACGCCCGTGGACTTTGCCTATGCGATCCATACTCAGATCGGCGATCACTGCGTCGGAGCCAAGGTCAACGGCAAGATCGTCCCGCTGAAACACCAGCTCGCCAGCGGTGACACCGTGGAGATCCTCACCTCGCCGACGCAAACGCCCCACAAAGATTGGCTCAAGTTCGTCCGGACCTCGCGGGCCAAGACGAAAATCAAGCATTGGATCAAGGTCGAAGAGCAGCAGCGAAGCATCGAGATCGGCCGCCGACTGCTGGAGACTGAATTCAGGCGGCATGAGTTGGCGCCCGCGCAAATGCTGAAATCGGATGGTTTGCTGGAGGCGGCCCGTCACATGGGATTCGAGACGTCGGACGAACTGGCCGCCGCCGTGGGGCTGGGACGCGTGGCCGCGGCGCAGGTCGTGAACAGGCTCACGGGAACCGAGATCGGCCGGGCGCCGTCCGCCAAGCCCGAACCGGCCCTCCCACAGAGGCCGCCCGCCGGGAAATCGGAGGACAAAGGCGTAAGAGTCCGCGGGGCGCACGACGTCCTCATGCAGCTCTCTCGGTGCTGCAATCCGATTCCGGGTGATCGCATCCTGGGCTATATCACGCGGGGAAGGGGCTTGACGATCCATACGGTGGACTGCCCGAACTTGGAGGCGTTGGATTACGATCATGATCGCCTCGTCGAGGTCGATTGGGATTTGAGCGCGCCGGGAACGCATCCCGTGAAAATCTCGGTCCTCGCCGTCGATAAGACCGGCATGCTGGCGAACGTGTCCTCCTCGATCGCCGGGTGCCAGGCCAACATCAGTCGGGCGGAGATCACGACGCGGGAGGATCGCAAGGCCGTCCTCGACTTCACCGTGGAGATTACCGACGTTGCGCAGCTGAATCGGGTGCTGAAAGCCATTGAACGCGTGGACGGTGTGATCACGGCGCGGCGGGTCCGAGCCTGGCAGGATCGCTCCTGATCAAGACAGGGCACAGGCGCAACGAATGAGGCATCTCTGATGGGTGCACTGGGTGCACTGCTCACCAAAATCGGCGGGACGGCCCTGGGTGTGATCGCGGTGGTGGTGGGCTTGGCTTATCTGGCTCACCGCCGTCAGAAATCGCTGCCCTTGTCGGTCCTCGCCGGGGCCAGCGTCACGCTGCTGCTCGCTTCGGCCGTCCTGATATTCAACAGCGGCGTCGTCATAGCCCCGCCGGCCGGCGTTCTGGCCTGGTTGGAATTCGGCACCTACCTGGGCGTGTCCTTCCTGTTTCTCAAACTGGTCGACCTCATCCTGATCGTCGATTACCTCATCGACAGAAAAGGCGCCTACATTCCCGACGTGGTTCGCAGCCTGATCATGCTGACGGGCGTGGCCGCGGCGTCCTTGGTCATCCTCCGGCTCGTCATGAACATCAACGTGATCGCCTTGGTGGCGCTTCCCACCGTCGCCACCGCCGTGGTCGGGGTCGCGTTGCGCGACACGCTCGTGCGGTTCTTTTCGGGTATCGCGCTGGGAAAGATGATCCGTGTGGGCGATTGGATTCAAGTGCAGGACCGCGAAGGCATGGTCACGGACATCGGGTTCGGGCACGTCACTCTGGTCACGCGGGATCACGACTATGTGGCCATGCCCAACAATACGGTGATCCAATCGGGACTGATCAATTACAACCGTCCGACCGCGACGCACGCCTGTGTGGTCACGGTCGAAGCCGCCTATCGCATCGCGCCGGGTCAAGTCTGTGCGGCGCTCGTTGATGCGGCGTCGGCCGTTGACGGCGTCCTGCCTGATCCAAAACCGCGAGCCCTCGTCTCTGCGTTCAATGAGTCCGGGATCGAATACCGGCTGCGCTTCTCCATCGGTAACTACGCCAAGCGCTGGGAGATCGAGAGCGCTGTGCGTACGTATGTCTGGAATGCCTTCCAGCGGAATGGGTTTGAAATCCCGTTCCCTCAGCGGGTGGTGCACTCCGTGGGGGCCGGCGACCGTTCGCTGACGGCGATCGATTCCGATCAGATCGTCAGTCATTTGGCGGCGGTCGATTTCTTTAGCATTTTGACCCCTGAGCAGATCGAGATCTTGGCCAAGGATGCACGGATCATGCGGTTTCTCCCCGGTGAACCGGTTGTCCGTCAGGGGGAGCCGGGGCAGGAGCTCTTCATCATCCTCGAAGGGGAAGCGGAGGTGTGGCTGGAGCACGAAGGGCGGAGCTCCATGATAAACCGAATGCAACGAGGACAGTTCTTCGGCGAAATGTCCTTGTTGACGGGAGAGCCACGCTCTGCGACGGTCAAAGCGGTGACGCCGCTTAAGGTGGCGCAGGTCGGGAAGGCCGCGCTAACCCAGATCGTGCAAGAGGACCAACGCATTGTCGAGCGGATCGGCGAGGTGGTCGCCCGCCGTCACGTCATGACCACTGCCGCCAAGGAACAGCTCAATCGCGAGCGGGCCAGTCTGGAAGTCGCACAACGGACCCGATCCCTCATTGATCGGATCCAGGATTTCTTCTGGGGGCGGGCGCGGGCCTAACGCACTTAGGGCACGGCAAACTTGAGTGTGAGGCCTCGCCGCAGGTGGTAGCCCGCCGCCATCCCGCCTCCCAACTCCAAAACGTAAAGTGCTCCCTCGTTGGGCTCGTACAACGGGCAAGTATCATCGGTACGGGTGCAAATGGGTACGTTGTGTTCGATGTGAACGATGCGCTTCTTGGCGTCTAGCCAGATGATGTCCAGCGGGATCTTGGTATTCTTCATCCAGAAGGTCCAGGGTCGAGCCTCTCCGAACGTGAACAGCATGCCGCGGTCCTTCGGCAACCGCTCCCGGAACATGAGCCCTTGAGCGCGTTTGACCGGCGTATCCGCGAGCTCAGCCTGAATCGTCGTGCCATCCGGCAGATGGATGGGGACCAACCGATCTTGCTCGCCGGACGCCGGGTTTCCAAGGAGCAACATCAGAAGTCCGCCGAGCAGGCGGAATGTGATGGAGCAAGTTGGCATAGAGACTCCTCCGGTCGAGCGTAAGGGCGCACATCCGCGGCGGATGGTCATGGCGAATCGTAGCCAGTCCGAGTTCGCATCGTCAAGCTCTCCCGGCTGCGCCGGATACCGGAGAGGGACAGGTTAAGCGCCATCCGGCCTTGCAAAGCAAGGATCGCGTATGCGAATCTCGTAGCCGGAATTTCGAGTAGAGGAGGAAAACCATGAAAGCCAAGCGCCGCGTGTTGTACAAAAAAGGCGTGTTTGTCTGTCCCAAATGCCGCCAATCTTACGTGCAGGAGAAATGGATCGAAGAATGGCGCATCCGGTGCCATAAATGCGATTACCGTGGAACCCTCACCGAAGTTTCCGTGGAAGAGCACCTGGATGAGGAAACTGTTCACTATTGAAGATCTCGCGCCCCCGTCACCTCCCGATAAATCGAGCGGGAGGGGTACTCGGACACCTGCCGAATCTGCGCACTGCGTGAATCAGGATCGGTAGTTCGCTCGCATACGTGTATCAAATCATAGTGAGGGCATGAGTATGCTGAAACGCCATCTGGTCGCGACGGGTCTGTTCGTGCTCATGACAGGGTTCGCGCCGCTTGTGGTGGCAGAGGACGGCGTTCCCCTGGTGAAGGTGCTGATCGCGTACCATTCGCGAACCGGCAATACGGAGCGCATGGCCCAAGCGGTGGCAGAAGGGGCGCGATCCATCCCGCGGGCGTCGGTACAGATAAAGCGTGTCGGCCAGGTGACGGCGGACGACTTGTTCTCTTCGGACGCCATCGTCGTCGGCTCTCCCGTCTATTGGTCGAACATGGCGGGAGAGGTGAAAACGTTCTTCGACGATTGGCAGCTCAAATTCGGTGTCTTTCCGGAATTTAAGATGAAAAACAAGGTTGGAGCGGCGTTCGCCACCGGCGGTCAGATCTCAAGCGGTAAGGAGGTGACGATGCTGACGATCTTGGCCGCGATGCTGGGAAATCAGATGATCGTGGTCAGCGGGGGTGGAGCGTTCGGGGCCTCTGCGACGACAGAAGGCGACAGCCCGGGGATCGATGCCAAGGAGCTTGGCGATGCGAAAAGCCTCGGTCGAAGAGTAGCTGAGGTGACCAGGATGATCAAGGCGGGGAGTGCAGCCCAGGCGACAGGGATATCCGGTCCACCATAACCAAGAATCAGATGGCTTGTGCGGACTGGCCCGTGGTGGGGCACGAAACCTCAGCCGCGCACCTCGCGATCGCGGCGAACTCGTGAACGTTTTTCACGCAACGACCGCAGCAGTCTCTTTTCTTCAGGTCGAACTCTTCGATCAGCTCGCAAGGCGTGACCACCCCGGCTCGACCGGCAGCCCGCACATCCGCTTCCGTAATCCCCTGGCAGAGGCAAAGAAACATGCTTTGCTTCCTTTAGGCTAGATTGTTAACGATTATGAGAAGCGTTCTCAACAATATTATTCTAGCCGCCCTCAGGAAACCTGTCAAGCGGGAAATTGACCTGTCCGCCCCGCAATCCGGGCTCGCGGGCGTTCTCCCCCGAAACTAAGTCGTCGAGGCGGACGTGATTCGTGCGGATTGGCCTTTGGATGCTTTCCCGTCCCTGGCACAGCAGGACAATGCTGGTAAGCTCCATACAGGATGATCACGGCACAACCACGGGTTTCGACCTGGCCCAGGACAGTCGCATCGGGAAGGCGGGCTTATGACATGGTGCGTTCGAGCTCCATGACCATCTGGCGGATTGTGTCGAACCCAGATTGCCAACATGCCTTGTCAGACATGTCCACGTTCACCATGGAGAGGATTTCCCGCGGTGATTGAGCGCCGCCGGCTGCGAGCAGCTTCAGATATCTGGGCACAAACGTGGCTCCTTCTCGTTGGTACATCCGGTATAAGGCCAGCACCAGCAGATTGCCGAAACTGTACGCATAGCAGTAGAACGGGCTGGCGTAAAGATGGGGGATGGTCAGCCATTCCCACCGGAATTCGTCAGGCACACGGACGGCCTTGCCGAATTGTTGGCGCAACTCGGCCAAGTACGCCTGGGCGAGATCCTGAACGTTCGCGCCGTCTGCGATCATCTGGTGCGCAATCCGCTCGAACCGCACGAAGTAGGCTTGGCGTAGGACCGTGGCATAGATGTCGTCCAGTTGAGCCAGCAAGAGGGCTTGGCGGACGCGTTTGTCCCGCTCCTGCGACATCAGGGCGTCGGACAGGATGCGCTCGCCGAAGACCGACGCCGTTTCGGCCAGCGGCAGGGTCGCGTGAAACGTAAAGATGGAGTGGTGACCGGCCGTCATCCCATGAACCGCATGACCGAGCTCGTGGGCCATCGTGGCGACATCGCGCGCTTCTCCCGTAAAATTCAGCATAACGTACGGCGTCATGCCGGGTGCCACGCTGTAGCAATAAGCCCCGCTCATTTTGCCGGACCTGGTGCGCGCGTCGATGTGACGGTCGGCAAACACCCTTTCCGCCAAGTCCGCCAGTTCCGGCGAAAACGAGCGGTAGGAGCTCAACACCAGTTGCGCAGCAGACTCATAGCGGTACTTCTTGATTTCGGCCTTATGAGGGGCATAGATGTGGTACCGAGTCATGGGTTTGAGACGGCACAGCCGCGCCTTCAACCGGAAATAGTGCTGAAACACCTCGGCGTTCCGGTGACAGACGGAGAGAAGGGCATCGACCGCCGCATCAGGCACATCGTTGCCGAGATTGCGGGCGGCGATCGGGGAGGAGTAGCGACGGAGCTGGAGATTTTCCGTCTTCCAGTCGCTGACGAGCGTCTTGTACAGCTCGCCGAGAAGGTCATGGTGGCTTGAATAAACCCGGTACAGCTCGCGATAGGCTGCTTCGCGAAGCTTCGCCGTCGGGTGGCGGAGGTACGCCATGAGCGATTCGCGGTTGAGCGTTTTCCGCTTGCGGTTGATCGGGAGAGTGAACGAAAAGGCATTGGTGACGATGTCGTAGAGGGTGTTGACCGCGCTGCGGCCGGTGATGTTCTTGAGGTTGATGATTTTCTCTTCCGGCTCGGTGAGCGTGTGCGGTTTGAAGCGCCGAATGGTCTCCAGGTGGTAGCGGAGATCTCCTGAGACCTGCGTGAGTCGGGCCGCGGTCTCTTCGTCGACTCCTTGCCACCACAGCTCAAAAAACAGGAGCCGGTTGTTCAGTCCGGTCAACCGTTCCTCGACCTTGGCTTTGAAGGACCGGGCCTGCTGATTCTTGGTGTTCTCCGAAAACCACAGATAGGCGTAGGCGCCCAGCTTTGAGGAGTCGGTGGCAATAGCCTGAGAGAGGTGGAGCAGCGCCGTGAACTCATCGGAGGGCAAGGCCGGCGTCAACCGGATCCGCGCCTGCTCGAACTCAGCAACCTTGTCCTCAAGACTTCTTAGACGTGGTTCCAATTCCTGGGACGGATCGCGCAGCAGATGGGAGAGGTTCCACCGATCGGGAATGGTCTTCATGGGATAGGATGAACGACGAGCGGTCTTGCGTAATGAGGCCGCGGACGTACCCACAAACGGTCTCCTTGGCTCAAGCTGCGCTGCTCGAGGATCATACCATTCTTGCTGACATGTGTCGGAAAAATTCATTCGCTCGCTTCTCCGCTGGCGCTGTGGTGCACCCTGTGCAGGAGTGCTACAATTTTCCGTCCCGCGCTTCACGACCATGACGGATCAAGAGCTCCAACGTGCCATCCAGTATGTGACCGCCAGCACCTCGTACAGTCGTGAGACGGTGGCGGAGATCCTCAAGACGGGCCTCGGAGAATTGACCGCTCTGGCGACGCAGACCTCACGGCAATTTGAGCGGGACTCGTTGGTGGAATATATTTCCCAATGGACGATCAAGCGGACGGGACAGCCCGAGCCGCTGGTCCGGGAGGTGCTCGGCTGCGCCGGCCGATGGCTGGACGAGGTGTACGAAGAAATCGCCAGACACCAGCCGGAGCTTCTGGGGAAGTCGCCGAGCGAAGACGAGCGGGAAGGGACAGCGTAGAACTTCTGCCTCAGCGTCACGAGATACGAGTCAGAATCGCTTATGGCGCGATGGCGATCACGACGAACGGTGCGATTGGTATCCTGCTTGCGGGAGTCACAGGGCCTCTTCCGCGCCGAGACCTGGTCACGAGAGCGGATCGGGTTGTCGTCGGAGACGGAAGAACGCTGGTCGGCGCTCAATCGTCATTGCGCCGACCGATCGAGTCAACTCCGGTTGGGCAGACTCATTCACCGCCTCACCCATCGCGATCCCGGGGTGCGGGAATCCGCGTTGGCTGAACTGGAGCTCGCCACCCTGTTGATCCGCGTCGGTGCCCGCGTCGGCTTCCTGCCCGAATCGCAAGCGCGAACCGCCGATCTTGAATGCCATCTGGGGCGAGAACGATTGTTCGTCGAAGTCACGGCCATGGTCGGCTCGGCGGAACGGCGGCGACTTCCACTGCGGGGCATTGAAACCGACGAAGAACGGAATAAGGAGGAAGATCGCGGTCTGATCCTGATCCACCGTATCCTCGCCCGGATTGCCCAAAAGGCGAAGCAGCTCGTCGATTATTGCGACCCGGTCATCCTCGGCATATCGATCCCTCGGGCCGACTTGAAGGGGCCAGGGAGGAGCAGGCGAGAAGAAATCCGATTGGATCTGAAGACCCTGGCAGGGTCCGTGACCCTACTGCTCACGAAACTGCGGCATCTCAGCGCCGTACTGATCACACTGTGGGATGTAGAGCCCCTGCCGGCGCAGGCGGCCACGAGGTTGGCGAACGTGTCGCTCGTCGAGCGGACGAAATATCAACGAGGATACCCCCGCGTCCGGTTGCTGATTCAGAATCCCAACGCGTCCGCGCCACTCAGCGAGCGACAGGAAGATGCGTTCCGCGAGATTCTTTGAGAGAAACCGGCCACGCTAGAGCGAAGGTCAGCTTCCATAGCTGCATTGACTAGGCGCCTAGGATAGGCGTAGAGTTTGGACGCAATTTGGAAGAAAGCGGGTGTGAGAGGGCCTATGGCCAAGCTGAATGTCTCAATCGATGAGCGGGTCCGTGAAGAACTGTTTCGTCTGGTTCCCCCTCGGCGCCGTAGCCAAGTCGTGAATGAAGCGCTGAGGAAGGAACTTCTTCGGCGGAAGCGTGAGCATGCCACCGAAGTCCTCCGCCGGTTGCGGAAGCGGAGCGCGACACTGAGTGGGGAGGAGATTGTCGCTGCGGTGAGGCGGGATCGGACAAGGGCCGACCGATGATCATCGTGCCGGATGCATCCGTCATTCTCAAATGGGTGTTAGAGAGAGAGGATGAGGCGGACCAGCCCCAAGCGAAGAGACTGCAAGAAGCATTGCTGGCCGAACGAGTCGAGATTAGGCTTCCAACCCTGTGGCGCTATGAAGTCGGGAATGTCTTGGGGTTGAAGAAGCCGGCGATGGCCGTGGAACTGATGAATGCCTTGCTGGCCTATGAGTTCGAAGAAGTTTCCTTGAAGACGGAATATGCCCTCGCGATACTGGAGCATATGAGCGACGTAAAAGGCGTGACCTTCTACGATTCGGCTTACCATGTCTTGGCCATGCGAACGAGAGGACTATATCTCACAGCGGATACAGCGTACCTCAAAAGAGCCAAACGCAAAGGCCATGTCGCGCTGCTATCAGAGTGGGACGGTCCGCCATCACGAAGGTAAGTGTCTGGATGCAGATTCCTCCCTCCTGGTCGGCGACAGAAAAGCATCTGAGATCGGTTGACGAAGGGCGGGCTGCTCCGGTTGCGACAGAATGCGAGAGGCCTCAGGCCGCCACTGACTGACATGGTCGTCCGTTGGGGCGCGCGAAAGACATCCGGACCGCCGCCGACATCCTCGCCATCTTGGCAGCTCGTTTTCATACCTAACCCTTGACACTCCTTGTCGCAACTTGTTGACGGGGTATCACAAACGGGCCATGGTGTGCCCATGGCTGGCACAACCACACGATTCTCCGTAGCCCTCGATCACCGGCTTCTGGCCGAGGCAAGGCGATGGACCCACTCTCGAACCAAGCGAGCGACCATCGCGAAAGCCCTTGAGGAACTGGTGAAGTTAGAGCGGCGCAAGGCGTTGGCGCACGCGGTGGGCGCCGGAGTCTTTGAGACCACCGAAGCCGAGTTCCGTTCTCGCCGCCGCCGTGCGCATGCCCGCTTCTGATCTCGGTCCTCGCCTCATCGACACCAGCGTCTGGATTCGGGCGGCCCGCTTGGGCCATCAGCTTGCCAGAAAAGGCCAACGCGTGCCGCTGCCCGATCTGATTTCCCGCCTTCCCTTCCGAACGTAGTATTGACATCAGGAGGCCCAAAAGAGTAGATAGGCGCAATTCTCACGGTGACCTCATGACACCCAACTTGCATCCATCCATCCATCCATCCATCCATCCATCTCTCTCCCAGCCTAGCCAACGACCGGATCGCACAACATCGAATAGACGGCTTTGCTCTGTCGGGATCTTCTGATCACAGAGTACGGGTGGACTGCGTGTCTACATGGGACGGTCCATCGAGAAGGAGCAGTGGCGCAGGCCAGACTGCTAGATCAATAGCAGGTGTGGACACATAAGCGGCCCAACGTCTGTTGTGCGGATCGCGGTAATCTCTCGGCGAGATACGGGCATGACAAGGTGTGAGTTGCTCATGCCTGACCCCATTTCGAGAAGTGTCTCCTTGACGGGGAAGCTTACGGATCGCGTACACGTTTTCCTGCGCGGCTCTCGTACTTGTCTACGCATTTCGAGAAACAGGTTGATCAAGTCGATGGCTAATGAGGACATCCTCGATCCAAGGGTAACGCAGCGCCAGTTTGTAGGGTACGCAGAGGAGAGGGGATTGTTGTTCTTCCTGCAAGCAAAAAACTTGGAGGAATACAAAAATGATGAACTGGCAGATTGTAGTTGGGAGCCTATGCGTCTTCACCGCCATATTGCTACAAGGGTGTGGGGGAATACAGCGATCATCTCCGACAGGAACCTTCCAAGTTCCTGTCCATAAGAATGACTTGGCTAAAATATATCAAGCCAACGGAACGGGAACGACTGCATCCAAATTTAAGGTCGCCGTCGTGATTCCCGAATCATTTGCCAGTGCCACCAAAGAACTTCATGTCCACTGCACCCTGACGAACTATACGTACATCATTTCAGTTGGAAGGGAGTATCAACAATCCTTGTATCAAGGCTTTAGCCCTATAGTTGGTCCGATGACCGTCATTGCAAGTAGAGCATCTGCACCGAATGACTATGACCTCTATGTTGAACCGACCGTACCAACGCTTACTTTTGAGTCACAGTGTGATCCCCGTACCGCGAAAGCGTTCGGATATGACTCGTTCAAACTTTCCGTTCGGGGATCAGGCTGGTGGTGTCCCTCTTCTCGTGGAAAATTAAAAGGCGTATCCTCCCGGCGACACC
>JBBIJI010000013.1:0-80637 GCA_037446055.1 Nitrospiraceae bacterium | reverse complement strand
CACGTCCGCGTGATCCATGATCCAGTCGGCGAAACCCTGACGGTCTACTTTGCCGCGGTTCGGACGGGGACAGACACCACGCGAAGACGCGAAGAAAGGTGTCAGTCCCTGGGCTCCGCGTGCCCGTCTCGCTTGGCGACTCCCGGGTACCCGTTGCTCTTTCGATTGCAACGGGTGGAACGCGACGAACCGTCATGAATTATGCGGGTTAAGGTGAAATGTGAAGGGCTGGGGATGTCTCGGCCGTTTGTCGCTGCATAAAGTAGGTTGAGGAGGAGGCTGCGCTGGATCGTAACGCCCTCAGGGAAGCCATCGATGGAGGACGAGTCGAATGGCAATTGCATGCGCTCAGGAGAATCTTGCAGCGTGGAATCTCTCGAAGTGATGTGTTCACCGTCCTGCGTTCAGGCGAAGAGATCGAAGACTATCCCAATGACCAGCCCTTCCCCAGTGCATTGTTCCTGGGATGGACAGAAACTGAACCGCTTCATGTTGTTGCGGCAATTGATCCGGCAAGCCGGTGGCGTACATTATCACCACCTACCGACCGGACTTGGAACACTTCGAGCCCGACTTTAAGACACGGAGAAAGCCATGATCACACGTAACTCCCCGACGCAATGTCCGCTTTGCGGGGGCACAAAGAAAGCGGGAACAACGACGTTCACGGCCGACTTGGAATTTGGTGTGGTCGTTGTGCGGAACGTCCCTGCCATGGTCTGCGTGCAATGCGGGGCCGACTGGATCACGGATGATGCTGCGGCGCGCATCGAAGCCATTGTTGAGGATGCCAAGAAAAAGCGTCGCGAGGTCGAAGTGGCCACCTATGCGTAAGCCGCGGTAAGTCACATTGCCCGACTCTGACAGCGATGGGCGGCTGGCTTAGATCGAGATTCTGGATGCGGTCAAGCGATTCGGCAGTCAGGATACGCTTCGCCAGGTGGTGATTGAAGGGATCGGCCTCGCCGCACATGCTTCCCCCCGAGTCGCTTTCATGAAGGAGTATCACCTCAACATCTTCTACAGCGACGGCGACAAGGGCGACATCGCCGACATTCCGGATCTCGAAGCCTGTTCAGCTTTTGGTAAGACCCCCGCAGAGGCCCTCAGGCAGGCGCAGCTCGCCAAGAAGGCCTGGATCGAGGCTGCCCGCGCTGAAGGCAAACCCGTGCGACGTCCATGCTACTGGCCTGTGATCTATCAAACAAGTTCATAGGGAGCGCAATCTCCATGGCTAAGAAGATCAAACAGAAACGCACGAAAGGGGACAACACGCACCCCTTGCCTCCTCTCCCGAATCGTATGGCGACGGAGGCAATGATGGCCAATCTCCAGCGGATCATGGACGAACAAGAGTTCGCCAGCCTTGATGACGCGCAGACGTTCTTGGACCGCCTACTCACCGAAGGGGGCGGGCGGCTTCCCTCGGCCCAGGCGCAATCTTCAGGTGAGCAGGCCCAGGAACTCGTGTACCAGGCTTGGGATGCGCCGACCGACCGGGAAGCGGCGGCCCTGGCCCGTCAGGCGCTGACGATTTCACCGGACTGTGCCGATGCCTTCAACGTGCTGGCTGAGACCGAGGCCACATCACTTGAAGAGGCCTGTGCCTTGCCGCTTTTGCTGAAGCCTGGATGGCTTCACCCAACGCGATGGAATGGTTGATCGGTCATCTTGCCAGTTGACTGGAGGCCGATGTCTAGTAGGCTGTTGAAAAAGTCCGCCAGAGGCTCAACGTACCGAAAAGAGTACGCCTCGCCTCTTCGCTTACTGCGGCCTTGCTGGACGGACTTTTTGAACAGCCTGTGGGCTACTCTGATCCGGTAGGTGAGCTTTTCCGACTCTGCAATTCAGCCTTCTCCAAGTAGTTTTTCAATAACCTGCCAGCGAGGGCCAGCTCTGCTGACCTCGATGGATTCTGTGGCTGAGCAGGGGGAGAGCGGCAGAGCACGAGAGGGTCGCCATGGCGAGGCTCGAAGCGGCAAGTCGATTGTCAACCTCGGGTTATCGAGAGAACGTCTTGGCCGTTCGTGTCGCGTCCAGGATGCTCCAGATGGCGACGCCGGAGAGGAGCAGCGATCCGACGACGAATAACCCGATGGGTTGGGGGAGAACGCGAGCACGAAGCCATTCGAACAGTCCTGTGGTCACGCCAAAGACGCCGTCCGTGCCTAGACCTGCGAGGAGAAATGCCATGCCTTTCCCCCAGGCCCTACAATAAAGCTGGCCCAAGCCCGGAACGATCGCTGAGAGGAAGCCCGCCACCATGGGCTTTTTCGGAGAGCCGACGTTCATATGCCTTGGCGAGGCGCGCTATTCCGAATAGACCAGGAGCTGCAGGCCGATCACAAGAATGAGCAGCGCCCAGGCTGTTTCCCAGCCCGATCTCGTCTGATCCCGCGGCATCTTCCAGCCCGAGACAAGCTTCGTCGAACCCGCAGTGATCGCCAGGACGCCCATCAGCGCATGGTGCATGGCGATCTTGTGGGCGGCAGGGTGAGGCCCATGGGAATGCGCAAACAACATGAGGCCTCCGGCGATCGCGAAGAACGGCAAAGGCACGGTCCACGCGCTGTGAGCAAAATGGCCGAGCCTCCGTCGCAGCTCAATCAGGCCCACCGCAAGCAACGACAACGCGTAGCCCTTGTGCTGGAGCATTTCCAGGTCATCACCGAAGAAGGTCTCTCGGATGGTCAAACGACCGATCGGCCAGGCTTCATGATCGCTCCAGATGAGGAGGAACGCACTGACGCCCAGCATGGCCACGGGCAGGAGAAACCTCGTCCAACCCAGAAATGGAAGAGCCCGCGCCTGGCGTAACTCGCTCAAGCCCATCAGAACGACGGCCACGCCCGCCACGTGGTGATTGAACTCCGAATAAGCCACTCCCTGTGGCGAGCCTTCCCATCGGCCGGAGCCTGCGGCAGTGACATGGTGATCGCCGTGAATTGCCTCCTGCTCCATGGTCATCTGTTGCGCCCCCGCGCCGTCATAGGGGAACAACCCCAGAGCGACCACCGCCAGGACCGCCACTCCCAGGAATGCTCTCATACACATACGATCAGCCTTCACGCTTCCCCCCTAAATAATCAAAAGGCCTATCCGGCACACCGGATAGGCCCTCATCTGCTTCGCGCCACGAGCCCTCGCCGTACACCTTGCACTACATGAACTTCATGAACTTTTCTTTCGCTTCGTCCATCACCTGCGCCGTAATGGTCTGGACGCCGCGTTCTTTGGCCAGTCGTTCGATTTCCCGGCGGGCCATGGGACGAATGAAGTCGGGGATGTTGTCCAAACGCCGCTCCGCCTCCTGTGACCAGGTGATTCCATTGGCGGATTCGTTCTTGGAGTCATCCATCACTTGCAAGGTAATCGTCTTGTAGCCGTGCTTGCGGGCGTAGGCTTCCACGCTGCTTTGGACCATCGGTTTGACGAACGACGGCAAGCGCTCGAGCCTCTCCTTCGCGTCGGGAGACCATGAAAATTCCGATGTGACCGTTGCGCCGCCCGCTTCCTTCGCGCCGGAGGTCAGCCCCATTTGGGCGACCATGGCCGAAAACGGACAGCCTCCGCTCGTTTTCTCGCCGGCCTTGGCGGCCGGGGAGGACGCGGTGGCCGTTGACGACTGGCCGGCCTGGATTTTCTCGTTGAGATAGGCGACCATCTGGCCGGCGCCGGTTTGAGCCTCACCCTTCAACGTGCCCCGCGTCATCTCGAACGGCTCGGCCGGCTGCGTGCGTCCGCCCAAGGTCACGCCGAGCGAGCTGACCATCTGCGTCTCTCCGGGGTTAGTCACCATCGAAAACTTCGCGCCGCAGGAAGGGCACCCGAAGAAGACCCCCAAGGATCCCTCCGCGGGCTTCTCGACCTTTTCGAAGCTCATGTAGGTTTCACAATTGAGGCAAACGAATTTCATAGCGTACCCCCGGGCAATAGGCGCGACGCTACGGGCAATGGGACAAGACAAACCCTCCGGCTTCTTGCCTCTAGCCTATCGCCCATCGCCTCTAGCCTGTTTCTACAACTTATCAGCCAGCACTTTCTTGTAATCGACCAACGTTCTGATCCGCCCCGCGATCTCCTGATATCGCTGGATCGTCGGATATGTCTCGTCGAGAAGCGGCGTTCCCTTGTCGAACGTCCGCGCCAGTTTCCGGTCGAAGGGAATGCGTCCGAGGAGCGGGAGATCAAGCGCCTCGCACATCGCCTCAGTATTGCCCTCGAACAACTCGTGCTCGGCCCCACAGTCGGGGCAACGATACTGGCTCATGTTCTCCACGATGCCCAACACGCGGATCCCCATATCGCGGGCATAGGTCACGGATTTCTGTACGACATCGGACGCCACTTCGGAGGGCGTCGTCACCACGATCGCTCCGGCCAGGTCCGGAATGAATCCTGCGATCACGGGAGGCTTGTCCGCCGCGGCTCCCGGCGGTAGATCGGCCAGCAAGTAGTCCAACTCACCCCAGGTCACGTCGGCGAGAAACTCCCGGATGACGTTCATTTCCATGACGCCCAGCCAGACCGGACTCAGGTCCATGGGACCCTTCCACCGAACCGGCGAGGCCCGATCAAGGAAGAAATCCATGGACGCGACCTTGACCCCCAATGGCCCGACCGGAGGGATGCCTCCTTCCGGCGTCATCGTGAGAGATTGACCATGCAGCCCCAACATCCTCGGGACACAAGGACCGTTGAGGTCCACATCCAGCAACCCGACTTTGGCTCCCTGGCGAGCGAACGCCAGCGCCAGGTTGACCGTCGTCATACTCTTGCCGACGCCGCCCTTGCCGCTCATCACGACCAGCTTCTGCTTGATGCCGGCCATGCGAGCTTGGACCTGGCGCGTCTGCTCGGTGATCTGCTGCACGACTTTCGCGTCGTCCGTATATTGGAGTTTGCTCAGAATCGATTTCAAATCCTTAGCGGTCGGCATGAAACTGCCTCACGTTTTCCGTGAAAAAGAGAGTGTTAACGGTAACATAGCGATTTCCAGCGAGTCAAACCAAGGAGAGCCGATTCCTTTCAAATGGAATATTGAGCCGACGGTCTCGCCGCGACGACTTGCGCCAGGATGCCCCGCCGCTTCAGTTCTTCAATAATCCGTTGCGTGGCCTCGTCGAAATTCTGCGGCCCGGTGAATTGCAGATCTGCCCATGGAGCGGAAGGTTCCTCAACCTTGCTCATATTGATGGTCAGGACCGGAGCGGGATGGACCAACGTTCGAATGTCTTCCACCGCTTGTCGGTAGGCCGCGCCAAAGGGATTTGTCGTAGACACAACCAGGAGACCGGTGTCGATCAACAGCCTGGCCACCTCTCCGTACCGACGGGCCATTTCGGAGGTCTGCGACTTTTCCGCCTCCGACATGTCCGCATCTAAGCCGCGGCGCAGGTTTTCGCCATCCAACAAGTAGGCGTGCCGCCCCTCGGCGACCAGCCTCGCTTCAAGTTTGCGGGCTAAGAACGATTTACCGGTGTGGCGACCGCCGGTGATGAGAATCAGCCCTGCTCGGTGACCATATTGCTGCGCCCGCTGCTCCGCACTGACTTCCCCCTTGACCCATGCAAAGTCACGACGTCTGGCCTCTTCACGGAGAAACTCCTGCTCATCACGGACGAATTCGGTGATGATCCCTCCGCCGGAAATGTCGTACTCGTCGACGAGGACGAAGCGACCCGTCGCCTCGAACGAAGTCGAGAGATCGAACGCCACGGGAGATTTCGTTCGGAGGGTCACCTCCGCCACTTGATTCTTCCCCACGCTCATTCCGCCCTGCTGCTGGGCGAGGTCCATGGTATCGATGATCCGATGGATGGCGACCACCTCGCAATCCACCTCGCGCGTGACGATCCGTAGCTGGTACTTGCGTGCCCGTTCCAGCGGCCGCTTCCCGAGCCAAAACAGGTTCACTCGAAAGGATGTCGAGACCAGCGGAAGCTGAGCTTCGTGGGTCGCGATTTCGCCGCGCTCGACGAAGATCTGCTCGTGCAACGTGATTCCGACCGACCGTCCCGCCAGAGCCTCCGTGGGAGGTGGTTCGACGTTGAAAGCCTCGACCGATTTGACGATCGCCGTCTTGTTCGAGGGGGAGAACACCAGCTTGTCTCCTACTCGTAATCGTCCCGTGGCGACTCGACCGGCAAGGATACGACGGGCGTCGAATTTGTAGACGTCTTGAATGGGAAACCGCAAGGGTTGCTCCACCCGGGCCCGCTCCTTCTCGAACCGGCTTAATGCCTCCAGGACTGTCGGCCCTTTGTACCAAGGCATGGCCGACGAGGCGCTCACGATGTGTTCCCCGAGCTTGGCGCTCACCGGAATGACTACGTGAGGGACCGCCTTGAACTGCCCCAAGAAATCTCGATACTCCTTTTCGATGCCGTCGAACACATCCTGACGGTATCCCACCAAATCCATTTTGTTCACGACCACGGCGAACTGTCGGACTCCGAGCAGCGACAACAGGTACCCGTGTTTCTTGGATTGCTCCTTCACGCCCTCGAGCGCGTCGATGACGAGCAGCGCCGCTTCCGCCCGGGCCGCGCCGGAAATCATGTTCTTGAGAAACTCCTTGTGGCCCGGCGCATCGATGATGATGTACTGGCGTCCTTTCCAACTGAAGAAGGTCCGCGCCGTATCGATCGTGATGCCTTGCTCCTGCTCCTCCAGGAAGGCGTCGAACAAGAACGCGTATTCGAACTCCTTGCCCTGTTGCCGGCAGATCGCCCGGACCTTGTCGAGCTTCCCCTCCGGCAACGAGCCGGTATCGGCATAGAGTCGCCCGAGCAACGTGGACTTGCCGTGATCGACGTGTCCGACGATGACAATATTCATCGTCTCGCTGGGATTGGTCACAGTGGCTTGCATGAGTGCTCGCTCATGAATGGTTGATGGGCGATGGTTCATGGTTAATGAAGGAATTCACTGCTCACCATCCATCAACCATTAACCATCAACCGTGCTTCTACATGTATCCTTCTTTTCTCAGCAACTCCATCCCGCGACCTTCGTCCTGCGCGCGGCCGGCTCGCTCGGCGATGTTCGTACGGCGAAGCTCCTCGATGATGTCGTCCACCGTCTTGGCGGTCGACTTGATCGGAAACGTGCACGGCGCGCATCCAAGGCTGCGGTACCGCGTCCCGTCGCCCTTGTCGAGGTACAGATCGATAAAGGGAATGTTCTCGAGCTTGATATATTCCCAGATGTTGATCTCGGTCCAATCCAGCAGAGGATGGATGCGAATGTGCGTGCCGGGCGGGAACGTCGTCTTGAACTGATCCCAGAGCTCCGGAGGCTGGTCGCGAAAGTCCCAATCGCCGTGTTTATCGCGGGGTGAGAAGTACCGCTCTTTCGCCCGTGTGCCTTCTTCATCCGCGCGCACGCCGAGGATGATGCCCGTGTACCCCTTCTGTTCGATCAGTTGCTTGAGCCCGTTCGTCTTCAGAGCGGTGCAGCAGGTGACTCGCCCCATCGTATGGTTCATGCCGGCCGCGAGGGCTTCCTTGTTCTGCCCGACGACAAGGTTGAGCCGCCACTCCCGTGCCAGCCGATCCCGGTATTCGATCATGGCGGGAATCTTGTAGCTGGTATCGACGTGGAGCAGCGGAAAGGGCACGTGCCCGAAGAACGCCTTGCGAGCGAGCCACAGGAGCACCGTGGAGTCTTTCCCCATCGACCAGAGCATCGCCAAATGCTCGAAGTGCTTGTAGGCCTCCCGCAGGATATAGACGCTCTGGTCTTCGAGTTGCCGTAGATGCTTCATGGCAGGATGCTGAAAAAAGCCTCCAGCTTCGTTGGGGCACCCATTGCTTTCTCCAATGCAATGGGTCTGACGCTCAAAGGCTCAACGTACCATTCACCCGTTGCAATCCGATGAGCAACGGGTCCCCGGTACGCTTCGCCTTCTCGCTCGCTGTGGCCCGGGTACCCGCCTGGCGGGTGCGACGGCCTTTTTGACCATCCTGCGGGGAGTGCTCCTTGATATTTCCGTCTCATAGATCCTTTTCACCGACTGATCGCAGAGAGCTGATGACCGACGGCCAGATCCGCCAACTTCTTCGCCGCCGCGCCGGAATCCAACGCCTGTTGCGCGATGGGCACGCAGGCCGCGATGGACGGGCCTTTCCCCCCCGCATACAGAAGCGACGCCGCATTGATCACGACCCAATCCCGCGGCCCTCCGCGGATCTCGCCGTTCAGGAGCCGCTTGACGAAGTCGGCTTCTTTTGCACGGTGCTCAGCGTGGAACCCGGCCATCTCCCGAACGGTGCCTAACGCCACGCCGAGATCCTTGGGTTTGATCATGAGGGGAGTGATCCGTTCATCGCGCAACTCCAGCATCGGGGTCGACGACGCAATCGACAGCTCGGGTTCCCCTTCGACACCGCGGATGACGAGAGCCCGTGGCGTTCCCAACATGCGGAGGGCTTCCGCCGTTTTCTCGTAGTAGGGCGGATGAGACACCCCGATGAGTTGCGAGGCGGCCCTCGCCGGATTAAGCATGCGCGCCACCTGATGAAAGAACGTCCGCACGCCCAACTCGCGCCGCACTTCGATGAACCGGCCGATCGGCGGATGATAGAGCGCCATGTCCAAATACGCGAACCCGTGCGAAGACAAGGCGCTCGCCACGTCGGCCGGTCGTTGGTCCGTGGGAATCTCCAACTTAGCCAGGAGAGACGGCGGCCCCGGGCGTTCAGCCGGACCTTCCGCGCCGTGCATGAGCACCGAAACACCCGCTGAGGCCGCCACGATGGCCGCGATCACCGAAACATGGAACGTGTCCTGCTTACCCGCATACATCGGCAGGTCTACGAGCGGACCTCGCGGAGCAACAGCCAGCGGCGGCACATATTGCCTCGCCCCCGCCGTGAACGCAGCGAGTTCGGTCACCGATTCGGTCTTCATCCGCATGGCCACCAGGAACGCTCCGGCCTGCGTCGGCGAAGCCTGTCCTTCGATCAGATAGCCCACGGCCCGCTTCGCTTCTTCCCAGGTAAGGTCCTTGGAGGTCTTGGCCCCCTTGGCCACTTTCGCGAGCAGTTCCTGCATGGAGGGTGTCGGTGCCGTCATCTGGTCGGGGGCTATTTGTGCAGTCCGCACTCCGTCTTCCCGAAGTCTCTCCAGCGGCCCGATCTGGGATCCTCCCCGGGCAGGACCGGGGACGTGCAATGAGTGCAGCCTATGCTCGGATAATTCCGGTCATGCAGGAGGTTGTAAGGCACTTCATGAACCCGGATATAGGCCCAGACCTCCTCGGACTTCCATCGGGCGAGAGGGTTGAACTTCACCAGTCCGAATTTCTGATCCCATTCGATCAGACCGGCGTTGGCGCGTGTCGGAGCCTGATCCCGCCGGATGCCCGTGATCCACGCATCGTAGTTGCGCAGGATCCTCGCGAGCGGCTCCACCTTTCGCAGGTGGCAGCACCGATCCGGATCCTTCGCCCACAGCGCCTCGCCGTATTGCAGGGCCTGGGCTTCCGGAGTGAGCAGAGACTTGACCGAGATGACTTGGCTCGGCGAGAGGTGATACCTGGCCATCAACCGATCGCGCACATCGTACGTTTCCGGAAACAGAAAGTCCGTGTCGAGGTAGAAAAGGGGCGTGGAGGGCGCGATTCGATGGATCATGTCCAGCACTGCCACGTCTTCGGCACCAAAGCTGCAGGCCAGCACAATGCGCGACTGGTACTGCCGCAGGGCATAGCTCAGGATGTCCCAAGGTTGCTGCGTCTCGAACGAGTCACTCAACGCCTTGAGGGAGTCGTTCGTCGGTCGATTCACTGTACTTGCCTCGGCTTCCATCATCGCTTCTCGTTGAACGTGAAACTTGCCGGAGACGATTTAGGACCGCTTCCCCGCACCGATGCGTGCGGGCGGCGCGAGCAAAGGAGTGCGCCGCCATCGGCCTTCACGCTTCGACTTTTTCCACCAGCACTCGATAGTGTTGGGCCTCGGGCTCGAGCGGCTCTTCGGCGAGGATCTTGTGGCCGTCGTTCCTGAGGCTCATCGGCACGTTCTTGATCGGCTCGCCTGCATCGAGCCAGACCTCCAGTCGGTCACCCGCATCCATCATTTCGAGCTTCAACTTCGTCTTCACGTAATTGAGCGGGCAGGCCACTCCGCGCAGATCGTAGACCTGGGCCGCAGGCGTCTGCGGACCCAAGGCGGCAGACAGTGGCGGGAGAGCCTGTGCATTCACCGCTTCCGCCTTCTCACGGGCTGATTCGACTGTGGGGGCCAGCTTGAGGTCTTTCCCCATCTGCTCTGTCGCAACACGGCAGATGTCGATGAAGCCTTTGGCAAACGCTACCTTCTCCGCGGCGAGCTCTCTCGTGGTCTCCTTGGGCCCCAGGTCGCCGATCTGAGATCCGAGGTTCCGATAGGTTGCGGGGACCACGCCTTTGGCGGCCAGGCGCTGGTCGAACTCGCTGAAGGTTTCCGCATCGGTGGCCGGATCCAACCCTTCCGTGACAAGCAGCGCCTTGGCCGCCGCCAAGACCGCTCGGTAGGACTTGTTAACCGACACTCCGAATTGATGTTTGTCCAGAAGAAGCTTGGCTTGATAGAGCTCCTGCTCCGCCTCCAGCATGCGGTTGTCGATCATCTCCAAGGCGCCGCCGGCGCATTCGCCCGGCCCCAGGTCTTCAAGCACGAACTCTTCCTCCCCTTCCCAATCGTAGTAGTAGGTCGCGTCCTCTTCGAAGGCGGGGATGATGGTGTAGGGAATCAATTCATCCTTGAGCTTGCCCTTCCCGACGCGCGAAATGAAGGCCGGCAACGATTCGTTTGCCAGGCGATCCCGGCGGTACACGTCGATCAGATGACGGACCGCCGCTGGGACATTCTTCGCCGGCAGCTTCACCGTCATCTGACCGATCTTCGCCGTGCCGTTCACTTGACCTCCCAGGTGCAATTCGTAGTGCGGGGCCACGTGTTCGCCGACGCGTTTCCCGACTCCATGGAGGCCGATCGTGGCGATGTGATGCTGGGCGCAGGAGTTGTGGCATCCGCTGACCTTGACGCTGACGCCGCGCAGGTCATCGGGGACTTGGCCGGGCGGGAACACCTCTGCGAGCGCCCGGGCCAGGCCTTTGGAGGAGGTGATGCCCAGGCCGCACGTATCGGTCCCCGGGCACGCGATGATGTCTTCGACCATCTCCGCACCGGGATCGGCCAAATTTTCCCGCGAGAGCTCGCGATGGAGGTCCTCCAGACGAGTCTCTGGAATCCATCGAATGATGAGGTTTTGATTGATCGTGGTTCGGATATTCCCGTTCGAGTACCGCTCGGCCAAGTCGGCGACCGCCCACATCTGGTCCGCCGTGAGGTCTCCCATCGGCAGCTTGAGGACCGCCGCAACGTATCCCGGTTGCTTTTGCTTCACCACGTTCGTCCGCTTCCAGCTCTCATACACCTGCGTTTTGAGAGCGCCGTTGTTTGATTCTTCCGGTTGCGCCGAGCCGTTTCCATGAGCCACAGGCTGCGGCATGATCAGGGGCGGCGCATCCTCATGAGAGAGCAGCCTCAGCGGGGGCAGATCGGGACGGGCATAGCCCATGGCGCTGTAAGCATCGGCCCAGCGGCGTCGAAATTCCTCGAATCCGACTTTTTCGATCACGAACTTCATCCTCGCCTTGTGGCGGTTTTTTCGATTGCCCAAGGCATCGAAGACTTTGATGACCGCTTCGATCGAGGGTATGAGCTCATTCATAGGGACGAAGTCGCGGAGCACTTGCCCGATGCGAGGAGCAGACCCCAACCCCCCGCCCACGCTCATGCGGAAGCCCGGCTCCCCCGATTCGCTGCGAACCGCCAAGAGCCCGATGTCATGAATGGGTGTCAGCGCGCAGTCGTGCTGACAGCCGGAGAACGCGATTTTGAATTTCCTCGGCAGGCTTTGATTCAGCGGGTTGCGCAGCAGATGGAGCGCCACCGTTTTCGCGTACGGAGTGACGTCAAAAATTTCGCCGTGACAGACTCCGGCCAAATGGCAGGCGGTCACGTTGCGGACGGTGTTCGCGCAGGCCTCGCGGGTCGTCAGGCCGACCTCCGCCAGCCCGCGCATGATGGTCGGCCCATCCCGGAGCTGAACGAAGTGTAACTGAATATCCTGTCTGGTCGTGACATGGCCGACGCCGGTGGCATACCGATCGGCGAGCTCTCCGATGCGCCTGAGCTGGTTTCCCGTGAGCCCTCCAAAGGGGATCTTGATCCGGACCATCTGCACACCGGCCTGTCGTTGGCCGTAGATCCCGTACTGAAGTCGAAAGGGCTTAAAAAAGTCGTTCGAGAGCTCACCCGTGAGGACTCGAAACGCTTCAACCTCGAACGCTTCGATTTCCTCCTGAATGTGGGACGGGATCGGTTCAATCTGAATGGGAAACCTGGTTATCGTCGATGGCGGGGTCATGTATGCACCTCTTTCACTTCTTTATGAAGCGACGCGAAGCTCGTACTTCCAGTTTTCCGTCGAAGCAGAGTAGGGCCGAAGCTCTCGGCCCCTAAGCTGACTAAATGTGATACATGAGGCTATCTTGCCGCTCGAGTTCCTGGTGCTGCGCGGCGAGGTCTTTAATCGTCACCGAAGACAATACCTGATGCTCCGCCTCCTTGAGACGCTCTACCACCGTTCCCAGCAGCACGGCTTGTTTGGTTCCGCGGCGCTGCCCCCGCTGCGCTTCTGCCTTTGGAGTTTGAACCAGCGGACCGTCGAGCGCTTCAAGCACTTCAGCGAGCGATATGGCATCGGGACTTCGGCCGAGCATGTATCCGCCTTGCGCTCCTCTCGAGCTTGTGACGAGCCCAGCCCTTTTCATCGCATACAACACTTGCTCGAGGAATCGGTTCGGTATTTCCTGGCGTCTTGCGATAGCTTTGGCCTGGACCGGCGTAGTTCCATTGCGCAGAGCCAAGTCAACTGCCGCGAGGATTCCATATGTTGCACGCAAGGAGATTCGCATTCCTACTATTCCGATAGGAATTTTGCTCTTATACATAACCGGCACAGATCCTGTCAAGCGTACCGCCCCGTCACTCCCGGACCAATCAAACGGACCAACCAAAGCAACAACGCCTTATGCCCTGTAAACAACACGTTCCCCGCGGCGTCCATAACATATTTTTCTTCTCTGTTCTTCTTTGGGTAGTTCCTACGAACTCTTAGCCCAACTGCACCACGGACATCCTTCCCATCCTGAGATCCTCCCCTTGGAGCGGCGGTGGATAAGCTGGAAGTGATGCTGAGCCGTCAGCGAAGCACCGAAGGCTATCTTTGAGACGAAGTCAGTAAGACCTCCGTGTACATTCAAGCGCCTGAGCTCGAACGTGTCGGCAACGTTTCGCTCTCGCTTTCTTTCACCCAGTCCAGCTGATCGCACAGTCGATCGATTTCGGCTGAATTTCGCCAGCCTGTTCCTGTGGCCGTTTCATAGCCAACGGATCGTGAATTTCTGGATTGACAAGAATTGCTCGCTGAGCAATAATCCCGCACCCTTCTTGACTCGCTTCTTCGCGGTGCCTTCATGTCCGCACGGTCATCTGTCTTTAGTGTGCTCTTGCTGAGCCTGGACACAGATCTTCAGGCCAAGTTTCGAGAGGTCTTCACGGAGGCCTCGATTACAGTGGCAAAAGATGCATCCGCCATTGGCAAGGAGCAGTCGAGGAAGGGATTCGATGCGGTCTTCGTCGAATCTCGTCCCGGACTGAACGGGACACCTCCGGGTCTCCAGGCAGTGGTAGACCCCGCGCGGACGGTCGTCATCGCCGGTTCACGACAAGCGCTGAGGCAAGCCTCTCGGTTTTTGCGCACGCTGGGCAATGGCGTGAAGGCGCAGTTGAACGGTGCGCATCTAGGGCTGTCGTTCGAGGATTACATCTCTGCCAAGATGGAGGACTTCGTCAAAGGGATGAAAAAGGGGGCGGCCAAAAACCTCCACCCCATGCTCATTTCAGCAGTGGAGCGTCCTCTGATCACGGCGGCGTTGAGACAGACGAAAGGCAACCAGATCCGGGCTGCGGAACTTTTGGGCCTGAATCGGAACACCCTCAGGAAGCGCATTACCGATCTCCACATCCCGGTGACGCGTCCGCGCATGACGCGGTCGCGGACCACATGAAAGATCGGCGTCGAACAGGCGTCGCGTTCCTCAAGAGTCCCCTGACGACACATTTCTGGCAGGGGGGAGATCTATCACCTCATCACCCCAGAAGGGAGGAGTCCAATGACCAAAGAAGAGTTGATTGCGAAGATGGCCGCCTCGGCGGGCATCACAAAGGTGGCTGCCGGTAACGCCTTGCAGGCGTTCACGGGCGCGGTTACGTCGTCCCTGAAGAAGGGGAACCGGGTGACCCTGGTGAATTTCGGTACCTTCACCGTGTCCAAGCGGAAAGCCCGTATGGGTCGGAATCCACGAACGGGCGAGGCCCTGCGTATCCCCGCCGCAAAGGTGCCGAAGTTTTCAGCGGGCAAGATTTTGCGTGCCGCCGTGAAGTAAGCGGACCCCCCTTCGCTTTCTGCCTCAACCCTTGGGAAAGGCAGCACTCATCATAGTGAGTGCTGCCTTTCCCTTGAGTTCCTTGACACTTAGAAGAAGCCTATATTAGCATGCGCGCGGACGATAGGCGCGTAGCTCAGGGGGAGAGCGCTACCTTGACACGGTAGAGGTCGACGGTTCAAGACCGTCCGCGCCTACCATCCGATTCGACGGCATCCGGCCCACGCGGGAGGGGGTCGGGGTGCCTTTGTTGTTTCTGGGGACCCACAAGATCACATGGAGACAATTTCCATCAGGCTGAAGAGCGGTGAATGCGCGACAGTTCGGGCGGGATTGCCGGTTGTCGACGCCGTACGGTCAACCGGAATTGCAGTGGGACCGGAGGTCATCGCCGCCATTGTGAACGGCGTTGAAACGGATTTGAGTCGCCCCCTGACGGAGGACGCTTCCGTTGAACTTCTGACCTTCGACTCCGCGAAGGGGCGCGAGGTCTACCGTCACAGCAGCACGCACATCATGGCGCAGGCCGTCAAAGAGGTCTTCCCGACAGCCCAGTTGGCGATCGGGCCGGCGCTGGAGGACGGTTTTTATTACGACTTTGCCTTTGAGCGCCCCTTTACGCCGGACGACCTGGACAAGATTGAGGCCCGAGCACGAGAAATCATTCAACGTAACCTCACGATCACGCGCGCCGAGATGTCCAAGAGTGACGCGATCCGCTACTTCCGGGATCGTGGCGAGGCCTACAAGGCTGAGATCATTGAAAGCCTTCCCGATGAGAGGGTGTCGGTGTACCAGCAGGGCGAGTTTGTCGATCTCTGTCGAGGTCCCCATTTGCCGTCCACGGGTGTCGTGAAGGCGCTGAAACTATTGTCGACCGCGGGAGCCTATTGGCGAGGAGACGAGCGGAATCCGATGCTCCAGCGGATTTACGGGACGTCCTTCCCGAGCCAGGCGGAGCTGGATGCGCACCTGCATAAGCTCGAAGAGATCAAACGTCGGGATCACCGCAAGCTGGGGAAAGAGCTCGATCTCATCACGATTCAAGACGACATCGGACCCGGTTTGGTCCTCTGGCACCCCAAGGGCGCCCTCATTCGCCTCTTGATCGAGAACTTCTGGCGCGAGCAGCATATCGCCCACGGATACCAGTTGGTTTATTCTCCCCATGTCGCTCGGCTCGACCTCTGGAAAACCAGCGGGCACGTCGACTACTACAAAGAAAACATGTTCGCTCCGATGAAAGTGGAGGGGAGCGAGTACCAACTGAAGCCGATGAATTGTCCCTTCCACATCATGATCTACAAGTCGCACTTGCGCAGTTATCGAGACTTGCCGCTGCGCTTCGGAGAGCTGGGCACCGTATACAGGTACGAACGCACGGGCGTGCTCCATGGCCTGTTGCGGGTGAGAGGCTTCACGCAAGACGACGCCCACTTGTTCTGTCGCCCCGACCAGCTCGAGAGCGAAGTCAGCAAGGTGCTGGACTTTACGTTTTTCATCCTCCGGACCTTCGGGTTCAACGAGTTCGAAGTCTTCCTATCCACTAAACCCGAGAAAGCGGTCGGATCGGAGGTCAAGTGGCAGCAGGCAACGGCGGCGCTCGAGGCGGCGCTCAAGAGCCGGAGCATCGCCTACCAGATCGATCCGGGCGAAGGAGTCTTCTATGGCCCCAAGATCGATATCAAGATCAAAGACGCCCTGGGACGCTCGTGGCAGTGCTCGACCGTACAGATCGATTTCAACAATCCGGAGCGCTTTGCGTTAGGCTACACCGGCGAGGACGGGAAGGCCCACCAACCGATCATGGTTCATCGGGCCCTGATGGGGTCCATCGAACGGTTCTTCGGAATCCTCATCGAGCACTACGCGGGCGCCTTCCCGGCATGGCTGGCTCCGATTCAGGCGCTGGTGCTGTCGATTACGGACAAGCAGCGGGACTACGCCTCCGCTGTAGCGACTCGTTTGAGGGCCGCTGGTCTTCGAGCGGAAGCTGATCTTCGGAATGAGAAAATCGGCTTCAAGATCCGGGAAGCGGAAAAGGCGAAGGTGCCGTACATGCTGGTCGTCGGTGATCGAGAAGCGCAGGCCGGCAACGTATCGGTGCGTGGACGGAGTGGGGCGAACCTGGGAAGCCTGACGGTGGAGGCCGCCCTCGACCTTATCAGGAACGATGCCCAGGTGCCTATGATCCAATAACCCCAAGACTCAAGGAGGTGGCCTATCGTTCCTAAGCTGCGGGTGAATCGCGAGATTCGGGTGCGTGAAGTCCGCGTGATCGGGCCTGACGGTGAACAGCTGGGTATCTTGCCGACCCCGGAAGCCTTTCGGCAGGCGCAGGAGAGCGGGTATGACCTGGTCGAGGTTGCCCCGACATCCCAGCCTCCGGTGTGCCGGATCATGGATTACGGGAAGTACAAGTATGAACTCAGCAAGAAAGAACATCAGAGCCGGCGGCACCAGAAATCGACGCAAGTCAAGGAGATCAAGCTAAGGCCGCGCACCGACAAGCATGATTTGGAGATCAAGGTACGTCAGATTCGTGGGTTTCTGGGGGAGGGCAACAAAACGAAAGTGACCCTGACCTATCGAGGTCGGGAAATGGCGAACCAGGAGATGGGACGCGCAGTGATGAACAACGTGATTGAGCAGTTGGCGGACGTGGGTACCATCGAGTTTGCCCCTCGGATGGAGGGACGAAGCTTGATCATGATCGTCGCCCCGAAAAGCTAACAGCCGTCAGCGGACAGTTCTCAGCTAGAGAAAGAAGGAGCAAGAAGAGATATGGCGGGCATGAAATTAAAATCTCACAGCGGGGCGAGCAAGCGACTGAAACGAACGGGGACCGGTAAGCTCCGCCATCGCCAGGGCGGGCGGCGCCATCTGTTGACCGGCAAGCGGCGCGAAAGGAAGCGCCGTTTGAAAGACGTCGTCGAGGTCAACGCCGTTCGGAAGCTGGCCGTCAACCGCCTCCTCCCGTACTCATAACGCGCCGGAACGCTCGGCAGGTTCCCAGGACACATCGGACACATTTTCAGCGAAGGAGTATCGCATCATGCCTCGAGTCAAAGGTGGACCGAAAACTCGCCAGAGAAGAAAGAAGCGACTGAAATTAGCCAAAGGCCAATATGGCGCCAAGAGTCGGCTGTTCCGCACGGCCACCGAATCCGTGGACAAGGGACAAGCCTACGCTTACACGGGACGACGGCAGCGGAAACGGGTCTTCAGGCGGCTTTGGGTGACGCGCATCAGCGCAGCTATTCGGTCCCATGGGTTGACCTATAACCGCTTCATCGACGGGCTCAAGAAAGCGAACATCCTGCTCGACCGGAAGGTGCTCTCGGACATGGCGATCCGCGATACGGCGGGGTTCGAGAAGCTGGTGGGCATTGCACGGCAGCAATTGGCGCCGGCTGCCATTCAGTCGAGCTAAGCTCGACACGGGAGGGGGCCCGAACCAACTCCCCTCCCGTACCCACTAGCCGGAGATCGCGAGGCAGGTGACGTCGAGCTCAAAGGCGGAGACCGGCACTCCGATTTGCCACCGCTCTAAGACTTCGGGGTGAAGTTCGCCGATGAAGCCGATTTCCTTCCCGTCACAGAGCACACGTCCGGCGCGTCCGACGAGGAACGAGGGGTGCTCCAGGGCTTCGAGGGTGTACTCCCGCTCGATGTAATACATCAGCACGTCCACGAGCGAGTGGACCTCCGAAAAATTCGCTCCTGCATGGGCCGATAGGGCCGCGATCCGAACGACCGTGCATGAGCCGGTGGGGGATGCGTTGTTCGGAATGGCCACCTCTCCTGCTTCAAAGATCCGGTGTGGATAGAAGGCCCGGCTGGAGGCCGCCTCCACGCGCAGCAACGAAGGAAGGATCCACTGCCGCAAACACGCGTAGCTTTGCGACATGACGTTGGCGACCTCCACGACTTTCGCCCAATCCGTCCCCTCAAGCCGCATCGCGTCGCACATGTCCTGTCGCGAGCCCATGATGTTCGAGATGACTTCCTGAAATCCCATCCCGACCATCAATTCCCGCAACCGGTCCGCCACCTGCTCGAGCTGGGAGAGCCCTCCGACCGTGAACTGCGAGGGCATGATCGGCGTGAAGCTCCCATAGCCGCGACAGATCGCAACGTCTTCCACCACATCGACAGGATGCATCACGTCATCGCGATAGGGCGGTAGCTTGACGGTGAGCGTGTTCTTCGACGCCGCGACCGCATAGCCATACGCTTTCAGGAAGCGACCCACGTCTGCAGGATGCAGTCGTTCGCCAAGGGCTTCCTCGATGGTCGACAGGGGAATCGCCCGCGGTCGTCCTACTGCACTCGGCGTCCGGACGGCTTTCCCCCGTTCGGTCTTGTGCGGGTAGACCACCTCGACCGGTTCGATCATGGCTCCCCGGTCCGCCAAGTTCGCGGCAAAGATGTTGAGGGTCAGCATCACCATCGTCAGATTGCTACCCGTCACTTCGACGAACAGGTCCTCGTCACCCACTTGCACTTCGCCCACCTCTCGGCTGTTGATGATAGGGGGAAAGGAGAGGGGGCGGCCGACGGCATCCCTCAAGAACGGCACCTGGTCGCATCCGGCGAGGATGGGTCCATACTCCAGACCTTTCGGATGCACGAGCAACATCTCGGCGAGGGTCATGGAGGTATCGAGACCGAGCGGAGCAAACCCTACGTCTTGCGGCTTGACCAAGTCGTAATGAACCGGGAACTCGATGGAGGCCAGACGATACAATCCGATCGACACCGTGCGGCGTTTTCTCCCGTAGATATCGGCCAACTTTTCCTGGGTTTGGATGAGCTGTGCCAGCCCCTCGCCCGTCACACGATAGCCGGTCGCAAGACAAGCCGCCACATAGGGACGGACGCGCTCGAGCCCCCTCCCCACCAGCACGCGCTTGGTGGGCCGCCGCTTGGAGGCAAAGAACGGATAGGGGGCCAATCGGCCCTCTCGCTTGATCCGCACCTGCCGGGCGATCCCTTCACAACACCACAGATCGGGGCGATTGCTGTCCTGTAACTCGATCCGCCATTCGCCGGTAGCGGGGTTGTGTCCCTTGAGCTCACCTTTCACCAGCGGCAACCACGCGTCCAATTGCTCCACCGTGACGGGCGTTCGAGGTCCGCCATTCCCGGCCAGCAAGCGCTCAAAGTCGTCTTTGAAAATCGAGATCGTCGGCATGGCTTTAACGGTGACGCGTGATGCGTGACGCGTGATGCGTCGTATAAACCTCAGATAAGATCAAGCCTGTCACCTGTCACTCGTCACTAGAACCTTCCGCGTGTCGTCCGAATTTTCTCCAAATCGTCGGTGAAGAGATCGCGAATGTCGTGAATACCGAGCGCCACCATGGCCATGCGGTCCAGGCCCAGTCCCCAGGCGATCACGGGCACCGTGACCCCGAGCGGGATGGTGACCTCCGGTCGAAAGAGCCCGGCTCCCCCGAGTTCCATCCAGCCAAGCCTGGGATGTCGGACGTGCAACTCCACGGACGGTTCCGTAAAGGGGAAATAGGCGGGGAGGAACCGTATTTCCTTGGCCTGCGCCACCTCCCCCGCAAACAGATGCAGCAGTCCTAGGAGCGTGCGAAAATTGATGTCACGTCCCAGCACGATTCCTTCGATTTGAAAGAAGTCGGTCGCGTGCGTGGCATCCACTTGGTCGTAGCGGAAACACCGGGCGATCGAAAAATATTTTCCGGGGATGGCTGGGTTGGAGGCAAGCGTTCGAGCAGAGACCGCGGTGCCCTGGCTGCGAAGAACAAGCCGATTACTGCGCTCGATGTCGAACCTGTACCTCCACCCGGTCGACCCGGTCCGGCCTCCGGATTCGTGTGTTTCCGCGACTCGGCTCTGGAGGCCGGCTTCCTCCGATGCCTGAGAACGCGCATGCGTGGGCTCCTTCACAAAATAAACATCGTGAATATCGCGGGCCGGATGGAATTGAGGCATGAAGAGCGCATCCATATTCCAGAACTCGGTCTCGACGAGCTCCCCGCGCATCTCCTGAAACCCCATCCTGATGAGTTTGTGCTTGACCGAATCGAGAAACTCCCTATACGGATGCCGCTTGCCCAGGGCCATCCTCGGCGGGGGGAGATTGATGGTGTACTTCCGGAATCGCTTGGTCCGCCATGCTCCGTCTTTCAGCAACTCCGGGGTGAGCTGCGACACTTCTTCGGGTGCAGTCTGACCGGCCAACAACTGAGCCGCGGCCTGTCCCTCGGCCGTCAGGACGAAGGCGCGTGTCACGCGCTCGTCGACGCGAAACGGCTCCTTGGGATTCCCCCGCCTGACGGCGTGCTGCTGGATCACCCGTCGGAGAGGTTCCGGGAAGGCATCGAGTTCCCGTGGGCCGCCGTGCACCTCCCGAAGCAACGAACGAATCGCTTCCGCCGTCGGGCTGGGCCGACCGGTCGCCTCGAGACATCCGCCTTGCACGATCAGGATCGCTCCCTCTTTCTTGAGACAGCCCACCGCGCCGCTGACGTCGGTCGGTTCCAACCCCTCGATGTGCTGAAGATCCTGGATGGTGACCCGCCGACCGTGCGTGGTCGCTTCACGAGCGATCGACAGCACCCGTTCGACGGGAGCCGCAGTGTCGAAGTATCGTTCCCCCACCTCCGTCAGCGACACAAAGGGCGTCACGGATTCGGACTCCATGCGAAGCAAGGATTTCGCCAAGAGCCACTCGATCGCCATGCTCAATTGCGACGGCTCCAACTCCGCGAGACGGCCGAGTTCCTCCGTGGGAACGGCGCGCGTGCCGTCGCGGGTCATCGCCACGAGAACTTTGATCTCAAGCGGATGGAGGCTGTCGATGAGGGAAGGATTGGCCACCGGCGATGTTTCAGGTATGGGCGGTCAGGGGGCCGGCGGACGGAGCCATGGCCGCTTGACTGGCGCCGCGCAATGCGGCGATGGTCGCCCCGTAATCCCGACTGGAGAAAATCGCGGAACCCGCAACAAGAATGTCCGCACCGGCGGCGATGACGTGGCCGGCGTTCTCGATCTTAATCCCGCCGTCCACTTCCAGCAACGCTCGACTCCGTTGTTCATCGATAAGCCGCCTCGCCCGCGCAATTTTTTCCAACGCGCCGTCGATGAACCGTTGTCCGCCGAATCCCGGGTTGACGGACATGATCAAGATCAGGTCGGTATCGCCGACGATCACGTCCAGCGATCCGATGGGCGTCGCCGGATTGAGCGTCACGCCCGCCTTGACCCCGCGCTCCTTGATGGACTGAACGGTGCGATGCAAATGTGGGCACGCTTCGACGTGCACGGTCAGGTAATCGGCGCCCGCCTCGGCAAACTCCTGGATGAGCGCATCGGGGTTCGTCACCATGAGGTGAACGTCCAACGGCAGTTTCGTCACTTTGCGAATGGCTTCCACCACCGGGGGGCCTACGGTCAGATTCGGAACGAAGTGCCCGTCCATCACGTCGACGTGAAGCAGGTCGGCCCCGTGCTGCTCGACCCGGGCGATTTCTTCGGCCAACCGGGCGAAGTCGGCGGAGAGGATCGAGGGTGCGATGAGAACGTTGCGCGGCTTCATGAAGCGACCTTCCTCAAGCGCGCGGCGAAAAACATGTCCATGCCCTCATGATTCCCAACGGTGGAGAATTCGCCTCGGCTGGTCAGGAATGAGAGACCCGTAGAAGGCAAGCAGGGCGCGACGGTCTCTCGCTGGAACTCCGGGTACACCCGGCAGAATCGTGCCACCGCCTCTTCGTTTTCTTCAGGTTCGGTGGAGCAGGTACTATAGACCAACCAGCCGCCGGGCCGCAAGAGTTCGCGGGCGGCGCTCAACAACTCGATCTGTAATCGCTGGTGCCGCGCAAGGTCCGAGGCCTGTTTTCTCCATTTGCCTTCCGGGTGCCGCCTCAAGACGCCGAGCCCGCTGCATGGCGCATCGACCAGGATCCGGTCGAATAGCGCCGTCTCCTTCCGCTTCAAACGCGAGACGAGCTCGCGCCTCGCGTCGACACAAAAAGGGCGGATGGAAGACAGGCCTAATCGCCTGGTGTTCTCCTTCAGCTTCATCAAACGCGCTTGCTGACGGTCAACCGCGACGATCTCCCCTTGATCCTTCATGATCTCCGCCAGATGAGTGCATTTCCCCCCGGGGGCCGCGCAAAGGTCGAGGATGCGTTCCCCCGGCTCCGGAGCCAGTAGGGGAGGGATCAGTTGGGCCGCCTCATCCTCGACGTAAAAGTGCCCTTCCTTGAAACCGGGCAACGACGTCGGGGCTCCGCACCTTCCTAGCTTCAGCCCTACGGGACTCACTCGCGTGGGTTCTGCCTGAACCCCGCTTGCTTGTAACCGATGCCGCAGGCTCTCTCGGTCGATCCTGAGCCGATTGACCCTGATCGTCAAGCCTGGGACTTCAGCGGAGCGTCGGCACAGCTCCCCCGCGCGATCATATCCGTAGCGGGCGAGCCAACGCGCCGCGATCCAGCTCGGGCACGAATACCTGATCGCCAGCGCTTCTACCGGACCCTTCTCTGGGTCCGGCCAGGAAGGCTCCGGCTGACGAAGGAGGTTCCGTAACACACCATTGACGAACCCGCTCCAGTCGCGACCAAGCTGTCCGGAGAACTCCTTGGAGGTTTCGACGGTCTCGTTTACCGCCGCCGCTCGGTTGACCCGATCCATATAGAGCACCTGGTAGGCCCCGATCCGGAGCAGGGCCTGGACGACATGAGGATAGCGGTGAACGGACCGTTCGAGGACTGATTGCAGCCGCCAGTCTAACGTAAGCTGAAGCCGTACCGTTCCCTTGGCCAGCTCCATGGCGTACGCTTGATCGCGCGGAGACAGATGACTTTTGCTTCCAATCCGCCCGAGCACCTCGTCGAGATCGAGGCCCGCGCGGTCACAGGCGAGAACAGCCCTGAGCGCAATCGATTGGGGTGAGTGTTGGCGGGATGAATGGGGGGACGGCCTCTCGCGCGGAGTCATGGCGGGAATCGAGGATGGCTAAGCCTTCGGCTGTGAATCCCGGCCCCCGTCCGGCACAGGAGCTGCCGGCTCGCCACGCAAGACCTCTCCGGGCTGCACGGAATGCCCGGCTAGATACTGGCTGACCGACATGCGGCGGCTATTGGCCGGCTGCAGTTCCATGATGGCAAGGGCTCCGGCTCCTGCGGCCACGGAGATTCGGTCCTTGGACACAGCGGCGATCGTCCCCGGGGCGACGGATGTCTGCTCCTCAAGGGGGATCGCTCGCCAGATGGTCCAACGCTCCCCGGCGTAGTAGGTGTAACATCCCGGCCAGGGCGACATTCCACGGACACGATTGGCGATCTCCGCCGCACCCAGGGACCAATCAATCCGGCCATGCTCCTTGGTAAGCGGCGGCGCAAGGGTGGCCTGACCGTGGTCCTGCGCGACGGGGGTCACGGTCCCTGCTTTGAGCCGTTTGATCGTTTCCACCAGCAGACGCCCCCCGACCTTCGCCAATTTCTCGGAGAGGGTCCCTGCCGTATCCTCCGGGCCGATCGGGACGACCTCTTGCAGCAGCATAGCACCGGTATCCATCCCTTCGTCCATCATCATCGTGGTGATGCCCGTTTCCTTCTGCCCGTTGATGATCGCCCACTGAATGGGTGCCGCCCCACGGTACTTCGGCAACAGCGACCCATGCACGTTGATGCAGCCTCGGGGTGGGAGTGTCAAGATCACCGGTGGGAGGATGCGGCCGAAGGCCGCGACGGCGATCAAATCAGGTCGCCAGCTTCGCAGCGCGTCAAGGAACCCCGGGTCTTTCATCTTGGTCGGCTGCAGTATTGGAAGGCCGGCTTGTCGGCTGAGTTGTTTGACGGGCGAGGCGACGACCTCCTGACCTCTGCCCTTTGGACGATCGGGTTGTGTCACGACACCCACCACCGGATCTTCGGCGGCCAGCAGCGCCTCCAGCGAAGCCACCGCAAAGTCCGGCGTACCCATGAAGACAATGCGCATGGGCTGTGGTATCACGCGATTGGAGAGAAATCAACTTAACAAGATAGCGAGTAGCTAATAGCGAATAGCTCGAAACTTCTTTCTGGCTACCCGCTACCGTCTATTCGCTATCAGCTTTTCAGTCGCCTTGACTTCGTGAGCCCTGATTCGATAGCATCCGCACGCGGGGTGGAGCAGCCTGGTAGCTCGTTGGGCTCAATCCGCAGGATCAGAAATCATCACCTCGTTTCGCACGCTTTCGAGACGAGGTTGTTCTGATCCTGCAATGGGCTGCGCGTGAGGAAACCCACGCGCGAAAACCTGTCAAAGTCGGGGAAGCCGGTAGCGGGGTAACCCCGAGCCAAGCTCTCGTGGCGGTGCATCCATGAGGGAAGGTGTAGAGACTTGACGGCAGGCACCCTAACGGCGGCGATGCAGGTCCGAGGGTGAAGGGAAAGTCCAGACCACAAACTGGCTTAGCCAGACAGCGAAAGCTGGAGCGGTACGCATAACCCAAAGGTCGAAGGTTCAAATCCTTCCCCCGCAACCAATGTGATAATGCGCATGGGGCTAGCCCGCAGAGCGGTTAGCCCCTTTCTTTTTTCGCCCGCCTTTCTTTCATTTCAGTACAGACATCCTTTCGTCTCCCCTTACCCTTTCTCCAAGCAACCTCGCCAGGCCAGAGACCGTTGGGGTAGGCTCGGCGCCCTGAAAGGGAGCGCATCACAAGGAGCATGCCGGCCTTGCTCGACTTTCCCCTTCTGAAGGAGGGGGGATCGCTCCGCCCGCGTCGAGTGTGATAGCTTAGGATTGCGGCGCTCATCCGCAGGAGGCGTGATCATCATGGCGCACATCCGGTACTGTCCCCGAATCCGCGCTGAATTTCCGATCATTTTTTCCGGCGATGATTTTATCGGTGAAGGCACGGTGGTCAATCTCTCGGTGCCAGGATGCTCGATCCAAAGCAAACGACACATTGAAGCGGGGGCCTATCTGGAACTCCGTATCTTGGTCCCGGACAAGCAAGCACCTTTGTCAGTCGGCCTGGCACGAGTCCGCTGGACCCAAGGACGGACCTTCGGCGTAGAGTTCATTCGTATGCCGGGCCGGGATCAGGTTCGTCTCGGCCGCCTGGTCAAGGGTTTCTCGCTCCAGCCTGCACGAGACCGGTCCCATCATTGGAGAGGGGCCCACGCCTCCAGCACTCATTTCTCCGATCACCGGAGGTAGGTTGTGCGACACCTCAGGGCCCTCTGCTGCTTTCTCCTTCTCTCGGCCTGCGCGGAAGACTATACCGTCTTCCACAGTCAAACGGGACAGCCGATCTTCCTGACGAGGCGGGGCGCTACCGTGGAAAGTTGTATCCGGGCTGTGCGCGAAGAAGGCGCTCGCCTGGGCGTGACGTTCAGGTACATCCACGTCAAGGGCTCGCTATTCGGGCAATCATTACTCTGGCCATTCGAAAAGGGTTACGCCTGTGAGGCGGCAATCGGGCCGGAACGTGTCCCGACCGGCATCTACCCCAGCAGTCTGTACTCAGCGCACCTGAATTCGTTCTAGCGCGCATTATTCATGACGGTTCGTGACGAAATCGCGCAGTCGCGTTGCGAGACGGGCGCGCGGAGCCGCGAGGGAGGGAGGCATACTTGAAAAAGTATGTCGACCGACCGAGCGGCGAGCCCGCCCGCTGGCATGCTGCGAAGCCCGCATGCGAGCTTGTCGCAGCAGCGAATGAGCGATTGCAGTAGAAGCGTTCATGAATAATGCGCGCTAGCCCTTCTTGGATCCACCTGATCTCCACGCCCCCCAGGGCCTAGAGCCCGTGGGGTAGCTTGCCCTCCGCTCCGTCTGACCTGTATTTTGCAAAACGCTTGTGACATCAATGGCTTCTCGTATAATCGAACCATGCTCGTTCCCAAGCGGCGGGCTGATTCTATACCTCGTTAGGTTTCAGCACAGGTAACCAGCCACTCTCGGCCGGTGCGGCGCAGGCGGCGTAGGGACAACAGAGCACGATGATCAAAGTTCTACTGGTCGAGGACAACTCGGTCGACGCGGAGCTTACGAAAGACATTCTCGCTGAGTGGAGCGTCGAGCTGTTTGAGGTGACGCATGTAACGACTATGGCTGAGGCTCTGGTCTGTCTTGGTCGGGATCGTTTCGATGCCGTCCTGGTCGATCTTTCGTTGCCTGACGCAAATGGTTTGGCGACGGTCAGGCAGGTACAGGCGGCCAGCCCATCAATGCCCGTCGTCGTGCTGAGCGGATTTGACGACCAGACGCTCGCCCTCCAGGCGGTCCAAGAGGGAGCGCAGGACTATCTGGTGAAAGGCCAAGGGCATCCGGACTTGTTGGCCCGCGCCATACGCTATTCGATCGAGCGAAAACGGGTGGAGGAACGACTGATGTACCTCGCCCAATACGATCAATTGACCGGGTTGGTGAACCGCACCCTGTTCCGGGACCGGCTGACCCAGGCGATGGCCCGGTGCAAGCGGACGGCACACTCCATCGGGCTCATGCAGCTGGATCTGGATCGCTTCAAGGCGGTCAATGACACGATGGGCCACGACGCGGGAGACAGCTTATTGAAGGCGGTGTCAGAGCGATTGCGCCGCTGTGTCCGGGAAGTGGATACTGTGGCCAGGATGGGCGGAGACGAGTTTACCATCATCCTCGAGGGCATCACATCCCAACAGGATGTGAAGGTGGTCGCGCAGCGGATCGCGCAATCCATCGCGGAACCGTATACGTTGGGCGACCGTCAGGTGTCCATCGGCGTCAGCATCGGCATCACGATGTTCCCGCAGAACGACCAGACGATCGACACCCTCCTCAAGCATGCAGACGCCGCGATGTATCGGGCCAAGCAACACGGCGGTAATGCCTTCCAGTTCCACCTGCCGGAACCCACTCAGAGCAGCATCGCAACCCTTTCCTGAATCATCACGAACGCGAAACCGACCTGCCCCGATCGCCTCCTCCCACTGCATTCCTCAGGCGAGGCGACCGAGACCGGGCCGATTATCGCCCGATGTCCGCGAGAGGCTGTTCGGTCACGACGAAGGCCCCCCGCGGGTTTTCCGAGAGCTCGTTGCTCCTGATCAACTCCTCCATACCGGGTGTCAGACGGCAGTCCGGGGTCATGACGATTCCCCATTGGTTGTTGCCTCGACACACGTTCTCGAGCACAAGCCCTTCGGCTTGGCTGAAGAACAGCATGCCGCTCAGCATGTTGTCACGACACAGGTTGCGTACCAACTCGGGGTGGCTCCCCACGTCACGGACGGCCAGACCGAAATGGTGGTTTTGGAAGCAGACGTTGTTGGCCACGCGCGGCTGCGCACCGGCAAAGACGAAGATCCCCGATTCCCGGTTCAGGCACACTTCATTTTCAATCAGGGTCGGCCGACAGAGCGGTCCGTAGACCACGATCCCGGACAAGATCCCTTCCGTCGCGCGACAATGCGCAATCGTGCAGCTCGTATCCAGAACGTTCACCGGCGAGTGTTGATCGCTCCCGACGTACCGGAAGGTGATCCCGCTCACCCGTCCTGAAGGGACACGTTGTAAGTACAAGGGTCCGCCGCGGCGGCTGAATATCTGTACCTCATCCCGCCCTGCTCCCACCAGCCACACGGGACGGTCGGCGACAAAAATCTTGTCCTCGTAAACCCCCGGCCGGATGAATACTTGGTCCCGTTGCCCTGCTTCCTTGAGCGCGGGACTGGGTCGTGGATAGGCAGAAGGATTCTTGTAGTCCACGATGAGCGTGCGGCCACCCAATGGGTTGAGAGGAGGATCTGCATGACTTTCCGGCCTATCGGGAACGGCAAAATCTTCTTTCATGGCATCAATGCGCGCCATCGCGACACCACGGTGTGCGCCGGGATGCAGGTACACTTACGGCCTTCAACCGCGGCATGGGCAGCAAGCACCTTCGCTCCGCCACACTGCGATGCTTCTCGCACCGACCGTACTGAAACCGTACAGCGCTGTCGGCCGCAGGAGCCGTTGGGACAACCCACTCGTCCGTCACTCAAGGAGACACCCAGCGAAAACGCTTCATTTTCCAGTTGATTCCGGCCCGACCACCAATAGGCCTGTGGCACAACGCTTGCCTTATCATCTAGGAACTGAAAGGATGTTCTGATGCGTACACGGCGGCTCCTAGCGACCAAGCTCCTGAGCGCGGCTCTCGCACTGTTTCTCTTCGGACAACTCGGTGGGTTGACGCTGGCGGCGCCTCAGCAGCCACAAGATACGTCACGTCGTCTCTACGACCGCGTCATGGCCGAATACAATCGGAAGGACTATGAAGCGGCTTTGGCCGGCTTTCGGTTCTTCCTTGCGCTGCACAGCCAGACATCCCTCGCGGCCAACGCCCAATATTGGGTGGGCGAATGCCAATACCGACTAGGCCGTTACAAGGACGCCCTTACGTCGTTCTACAATGTCGTGTCGTACTACCCTCTGAGCCAAAAGCTCGCCAGCTCGACGCTTCGTATCGGGCAGGCTCATGCGAAACTCGGCGAGCATGAGAAAGCTCGGGTCATGTACGCCCGCGTCCTCCAAGACTATCCCGGGAGCCCGGAAGCCGAAGTCGCCAGAAAAGCCTTCGAACAGGCAACCGTCCAGGCGGATCAACCTTCCGGCGGCGATTGAGAGCACCTCTCCTCCCACCGAGCTTCCGACGGTCCCGCACTCCTTCACGCCTAGTCGAGCGTTGCTGCTGACGCCTTCGTAGTTATTCGGAATCGGCGACACCGACCAACGTAGCCAATTCTCCGACTGTATAGACCTGATGAGCGTCCACACGTTGAAGCCTGATCCCGGCGGCGTTCAATAGCATTGCCACGAGGCGGTCACGTTCGTGAGCGGCGGCTTGACCACTCCCACTATGGTCCAGTTCAACGACTTGCTCGACGATTCTCGTCCCTGGATGAACCAGGGCGAAATCCACCCGGCGCAAAGCCATATGCCCCATCATGCGCCGACGGGTCTCTGCGTCCTGCGACTGCACTTCGATGAAGCACCACAGGGGGACCTGACTGAACACCAGGAAGCGATCTTTGACGGCAAGACTCAGGAGGTTGTAGAAGGCCGCTTCCCCCTCTGTCAGCACGGCCTGGCTCTTCAGACTCACATTCGTGGGAATCGCCGCAAGCGTGACGCGGCGAGGTTGTCTTCCAACCGGAGCAAGAACCCGCCCAATCGTGAGCCCAAGAAGCAGCGCGCCCACGGCAATCAATACCGGGTCCATCACCACGTCCTCCCAGCTTTCTCGACGGAATCAACGGTTGCTAGACGACCAAGTCGCACGACCAGGGACTATGGTGCCGAGGACGACGCGGCGGCTGGCTCCGGTCACGGCCGGGAGGTTTGAGGGTATGCCGTGGAAGGTGCAGTAGGCCAACAGGGCGAAGGCGACCGCCTCGAACGCCTTGCTCGTCCACCCGATGTCGTCGAACGTGCGCACCGGTATCGGCATGAACACCTCGCGCAAGGATCGCATCATCGCCGCATTCTTTGCGCCGCCTCCACCCACGAGGAGTTCGTCTATAGGGCCACGCAGCCAACGCCTGGCCACTCCCACCGCTTCCGCAGTCCATCGCGTGCAAGTCGCGAGCAGATCGGTGGTCGAGAGCTTGAGCGTCCGCTGACGGGCCAACAGGCGGCGGACCACGGCATCGCCAAACTCTTCGCGTCCCGTCGATTTGGGGGGCCGCTGCCGTAGGAACGGATGCGTCATCAACTCCTTGAGGAGCCCGTCGTGAACCCTCCCCCGTTGAGCCAGCCGGCCGCCACGATCCATCGAGGCCCGCCCCCTTGTCAGGTGATGCACCAGCGCATCCACCACCATATTGCCCGGTCCCGTGTCGAAGGCGCGTACCTCCTCAAGCGCACCGCCAGAGGGCACATACGTAACGTTGCTGATGCCTCCGAGATTGACGACCATCCTGGCCCGGCGGGGGTGGCGAAAAAGCAAGCCATGGGCGAACGGCGCCAGCGGCGCCCCTTCTCCGCCGGCAGCCAGATCGCGAGGCCGGAAGTTGCCGATCGTCGTAACGCCGGTCCGTTCCGCGATGACCGCCGGCTCGGCGATTTGAAGAGTTGAATGTACGAGGCCGATGCCTGGTTCGCGCCGTCCCCTCGGCAAATGGTGAATTGTCTGGCCGTGAGAGCCGATGAGGTCCACCTGCTGGGGGCGGAGGCCTGCTTGTTTGATCACCGTCAGCGCGGCTTTCGCGAACAGCTCGCCCAAAAGCGCATTGAGGTGACAGACATCGGCGACATCGCCGTCCTGGGAGACGGCGAGAATCCGGCGCCGGAGTGCTGTGGAATAGGGAAGGACGCAGAAGGCTCGCTGATGCACCCGCACCGACAACCCGCGGCCATGAATCTCCACGAGCGCTGCGTCTATACCATCTCCGGACGTACCGGACATCAAGCCGACCACTATCACGTGCTTACCTCGGCGCCAACCATCACAAGCTACTCGCCATTCACGGAACGGCGATCGATCGGACCCCCGTCGTATCGCTCAACGGGTATACACGATGACTGATGGTTCCCAATCACCGGGCGCTACGCTAATTGAACTCCCTTGTCCGGTCAAGCCGACTGTACGGAACATGGTCAAGAGTCCGAACGTCACAAAGTCCCAAGGCAGACTTGCGACCCTATGGCTGTAGGCTACCAATGCGGCGCACGCTTGCGTTGACAAGCGAACAGGTGGGTGCTACCGTCCGCCGCATGTGTCGCCTGCCTGGCGTGATGAAGCTTCTGTTGCTCGCCGCGGTCCTGGTCCTCCCCTCCCGGTCATGGAGCGCCGAACCGATTCATGTCGTCGTCACCATCCCGGTCCTCAAGGACTTCGTCGAGCAGATCGGCGGGGAGCGCGTCCGGGTCACGTCGCTCATGACCGGCTTTGAAAGCGAACACACCTATTCCCCGAAACCAAGCGCCCTCGTTGCCGTGCGGAACGCGCGGGTGTTGTTCGAGGTCGGACTCGGGCTGGAGGTGTGGGTCTCGCAATTGGTACGCAATGCGGGGAATCAGCAACTCTTGGTCGTCACAACGTCACGCGGGATCGGTTTGATCCGCGACCACATGGGGGCGGAACCGGTGTCGTCAGGGCAGGAGGCCCATGGGCCTGCGGGCAATCCTCATGTGTGGCTCGATCCCGAGAGCGCCGCGACGATGGTACGCCATATCACCGAGGCGCTGATCAAGGTGGATCCAACACATGCGGGAGAGTACCGCGCCAACCAGGCGGCGTACCTTCGCCAACTCGATGAGACAGCCGCCTTTTTGGTGCAGCGACTGCGTCAAGCGCCGAATCGCCGAATCATCGTGCATCATCCGGCCTGGCCTTACTTCGCCAGACGGTTCGGAGTACAGGTCGCGGGAACGATTCAGACTCAACCGGCCAGCGAACCCTCGGCCCACCATCTCCAAACCCTCATCGAACAGATTCGCAAGGAGCGCATCAAGGTCATCGTGACCGAAGCGCAGCTCAACCGAAAAATCCCGGACGTTCTGGCCAAGGAAACCGGTGCGCGGGTGGTCGTCTTGACCACGCTGCCCGGGGCGCTCCCCGGCACGGAGACCTACCTCGACATGCTCCGGTATAATGTGCTCCAATTAGCTCAGGCGCTGGAAACCGCAAAGCCGGATTAAGCCCGCGCATCTCACAGTCATCGGGTCTGAGCATCTCTCGACTTTCGGGCGTTCGACGGTTCGGCTCGCATTCACCCTATGCCAAAACTGATTATCCGATTCGACCACGCCACGTTTGGCTTTCCCGGCGTGATCGCACTCAAAGACATTTCGCTTGATATCAGCGAAGGGGAGTTTGTCGGCGTCATCGGTCCGAACGGATCGGGCAAGACCACGCTCTGTCGCGCAGTCCTCGGCTTGATGGCGCCGATCGAGGGCAGCCTGCGTATATTCGATTGCGCCTGCGAGGAGTTGCGTTGCCACCATCGCGCCCGTATCGGCTATCTGCCGCAAAAGGGGATGATCGACCGCAACTTCCCAGTCACAGTTCTCGAGGCGGTCATGATGGGGCGCTACGGAGCGCTGGGACTATTTACGCGGCCATCGAAGAAGGACCGCGACCTCGCTCTCGAAGCGCTGACGCACGTCGGAATGGAAACACATCGCCACACGGCCCTCGGCCAACTTTCCGGTGGCCAACAGCAACGGGTCTTCATTGCGCGCGCCCTGGCTCAGCAACCTCAGGTTCTCCTTCTCGATGAGCCCACAACGGGACTCGATATCACCACGCAGCACAATGTCGTCGAACTGGTCCAACATCTCCATGAGGAGTTACGGCTGACCGTATTGCTCATCACCCACGACATCAACATGATCCGCTCACGCGTCGATCGGCTGGTCCTCCTGAAAACTCGCCTCTATGCCGCGGGGCCGCCCGCCGAGGTCCTCAAGCCAGACGTTCTGCGGCAGGTCTACGGCAAAGATCTCGTGATTACTGAAAAAGACCTGGTGATCGTCGAGGACTACCATCACCATGACCGATGACGGCAGGCTAAAGGTGCGAGGCGCAGGGGTGAATGTCAATACGCCGACGGCTGCTTCTTGCCCCGTGCGCCTCGACCCTCGCCTCTAACCACGCTTCATGTTTGAGCTACTCACCTACGACTTCATGCAACGCTCTCTGCTCGCCGCCGGGCTGGTGGGGGCCCTCTGCTCGATCGTCGGCGTGTTCGTGGTGCTGCGTGGCTTGGCCTTCATCGGCGCGGGGACGGCGCATGCGGCGTTTGCCGGCGTGGCACTGGCCTACTTGATCGGATGGTCACCCCTGGCACTCGCGATTGTGTTCGGGCTCGCCACTGCTTGGATCACGGGCTGGATGGAAGAACAGGGCCGGATGAAGCTCGATGTGTCGATCGGCATCCTCTACACCGCCACGATGGCCTTGGCCATTCTTTTCATCGGTCTTATGAAGACCTACAATGCGGAAGTCTACGGTTATCTGTTCGGGAGCGTGCTGTCTGTCAGCACGGAGGAACTCTCTGCGATTGCGACGCTGGTGCTGGTGGTGCTGGGCGCGGTCCTGCTGTTCTACAAGGAGCTCTACTTCATTGCCTTTGATCAGGAAATGGCCGAAGCGTCCGGCGTCCCGGCTCGGCAGATGTTCTACCTGCTGCTCTCCCTGGTCGCCTTAACCGTCGTGGTCTCCCTGAAAACAGTCGGAGCGATTCTCGTCTTTGCCCTGGTTCTGATTCCTGCTTCGACAGCGTACCAACTCACCCATAGCCTCACGCAGCTCACGCTCTATTCAGCAATCATCGGCACGGGCTGCGCGGTGGGGGGCGTGCTGCTGTCCTACGCGACGGATCTCCCATCCGGCCCAGCTATCGTCCTACTAGCCACCATGCTCTTCTTCCTTTCCGTCCTGTTGTCTCCGAAGCGACTTCGCCGGACGGTTCCTGCCGTCCATTCCTAAGCAGCATCGGTCAGTCACGAACACGCGGTCCGTAGGTAGGGATTGCTTAGACTGTTGTTCTTTGGTATTCAAGGAATGCTCTGCTTTGCCTTGAATAGTTCGAGCCGAAGGAGTCACCTCATGCGACCACGCGATCAACGATCGATCATCACATCACTCTCGGTGGCGCTCCTCGCCACGATCCTCAGCGCCGGCTTTGCGCAAGCGGAAGACTGGAAATGGGAGTCCGGCGGGGCACCGCAGGGAAAGTGGATGGCCGGTATGCGGGCCGGGTTTTCCGTGGTCACGCAGTCCGTCAGGGCCAATTCTTCGACCGATGTCGGCTCTGCCTTGAACTTTCAGTGGATGTACGGGATCAACAAGTACTTTATGTTGGGACTGATGACCGAGTGGGAACGGCGTGCTATCGATCAGGTCCGGCCTACTAAGATGGATCTTGGACACCAAGACACCGTATCCGTCATCCCCACCGTAGAAGTGCGGCCGGGACGCTTTGGCCCAGTCGCTCCTTACGCCTCGATGGGGTTCGGCGTGAACGTGAACAGCTTTGGCGAGAGCAGAGGGGTCGGAACGATTTCTCCCAGCAATACCTTCGCCTGGCGGTTGGCGTGGGGAGCCGATTACTTTCTCACTCGCAATTTCGCGCTGAACACCGAAATGGCCTACAAACGCAACGACGGCCATGTCACGATCAACGGAGTCCAGTCGAACGACTGGAACGCCTCGTCCTTCAACTTCTTGTTCGGGATTCGCGCGTTGTTCTGAACTCCCAGCCTAAGCTTGCCTCGGGTCCGAGAGGGGCGGGCGTTTGCGCGGTTGAGGGCGGCAATTCAGCCGGCCGCACGATCGCAAGCCAGTGGGGTTGAGGAAAGAAAAATCCTGGGTCTATTCCTGCCTGGCTTGTTTCGATCTGGCCCACACCATGCCGGTCTGTTCCTTCGAGCTGAACCCCAGCCGCGCGTAGAAGTCAGGTGTGCGGGTGCAGAGCCAGAACAGTTCGACGCGCTTCAATTTCGGGTGATGGAGGATACGCTCGACGAGTTGAGTGCCGATCCCTCGCCCCTGATAGGCCTTGTCGATGATGACATCCCAAATTGATGCGCGATACATATAGTCCGTCAGGACCCGGCCGAAGCCGACGAGCCGCTCGCCGTCCCAGGCGGAGACGATGACGTCGGTATGTTTGAGCATCTCCCGCGCGTCGTCAGCAGTCCGTCCCTTCGCCCATGGTGCTTGCTGGAACAGCCGGGTAAGCTGCACGAGGTCGATGTCTCGCCGTTCTGAAAACGTAATCATCGCGGAGGGAGTCTTGAGGCTCGTAGGCATCTTATACTATAAGAACGCTACCGTGAGGTAGAAGCAGCAAAAATCGGCGAGAGTGTAAGGATTTCACTATGACAACGCAAGTCCGAAGCTGTCCCAAGTGTTCACAGTTGATGTGGCTCAAAGAGGATCAATACAAACTTCTCGATGAGAATACCGTCCGCGCCAAGTGCCCGCACTGCGGCGCGACCGTCCGTTTCAGTCTCGTCACACAGGGAGCGAATGCTGCCGGCCCGAAGATGGGACATTGACCGCTGCGCGGAATTGCGAATTATGAATTGCGAATTGTGGAGTCGGTCTAATTCAGAATTCAACATTCAGAATTCAACATTCAGAATTCAGAAATGGTTCGTTACAACCCCCGTCCTGCCCCTTCGAGCTCGGGCTGACTGCCTGGAAGAATCTTGTTGAGGGCCGCACGGTATTCGGCCAGGCGTTTCGCCTCGGCGTGAGCCATCGCGATCTCCTTATCGCGCGTCATGCGGTCCAGGTGATCGAGCACCGCGAGGAGCGGTTGCACGGAAGCCAAGAGCTTGCCCGCCTCGAACGCCTCCAACGACTCGATGAACAGATCGTTCAATCCCTTATAGGGCGTGCCCCCGCTCTGATCGCGGAAGCGGTACACGCCAGCCTCGTAGGCCTCCACCGCCTCAGGCTTAGGCTTGATGCCGCTCGGCACAGCTTTCAGATGCACGATGGGCGGCAGCTTGGACGCGTAGGCTTTCAACTGCGACACGAGCCCGCCGATCATGTCCAACACGTGGCTTGAGTCCATGCGAGCGATCTCCGTGCGGAGAGTGATAGCCTCGGGACGCTGACCTGTCAAGCGGGGCTACCGAGCAAACCTCACTTCGTGCGAACCGGTCGCTCTTTTGGGGTTCATCGTGAGTGACGCGACCGGATGGAGTCTTCAACCCACCGGCTTCGTAACGAGCGGCCGCCGACGGACTGTCCCGAGCTCCAGCCGTTCCTCCACGGCCGCCATATCAGGCGGGCAGGGGACCGTGAAGTCTTTCCGTTCTGCAGTTACGGGATGCGTGAACCCCAAGGTGCAGGCGTGGAGCATGACGCGTGGGATCTCGACATCGTCAATCGTACGGACCTTCCGGCCACCGTACGTGGGGTCGCCCAAGATCGGATGGCCGATGGAGCTGAGATGGACCCGGAGCTGATGGGTCCGCCCTGTCTTCGGGTACAGACGCACACGGGACGCGACCCTCTCAAATCGCTGCTCGACCTTATACTCCGTCACGGATTCCTTCGGCCTGGCCGTTCGAGCCGAAAACTTTTTTCGTTCCTTGGTATCACGCCCGATGGCCAGTTCGATGCAGCCGTGTGCCTTTTTCGGAATCCCCCAAATGAGGGCTTCGTAAACTCTGCTGATCGTATGGTGTTTGAACTGAGCCGCGAGTGCCCGGTGGGCCTCATCCGTCTTCGCGATCACCATGACCCCGGACGTGTCCTTATCCAAGCGATGGACGAGCCCGGGTCGTTCCCTGCCGCCTATTGTCGAGACCGTACCCCCGGATATTTCAAAATGATGGAGCAGCGCGTTCACTAACGTGCCGGACCAATGGCCTGGTGCCGGATGAACGACCAGCCCGGCAGGTTTGTTAAGAACCAGCAGATGTTCGTCCTCGAACAGCACGTCGAGCGGAATGGTCTCACCCTTGAGTTCCAACGGCTCGGGCTTCGGCACATCCATCGTGATCTTGTCGCCGGGCTTAATCTTCTGGCTCGGCTTGACGACTGCGTCGTTGAGCCTGATGCGGCCCTGCTGGATCAGGCGCTGGAGCGCAGACCGCGAGAGGTCTGGCTCACGGTTCACCAGGAATACATCCAGCCGCTTCGGCCGTTCTCCGGCTGTGACGATGAATTCTGTGGTCATGGACATGAGACGCTAAAAAATCTTGCTGAGCGTGCCGTAAGCTGCCATACGGTTGTCCCGGAAAACAAGGGAGCGGCTGCCACTACTTTCTTGTTTCGCGCAGGCGTATGATTGAGCGTGGAAGGCCGGTCGAGCAAGGAGGAAACGTCATGAGGAGCATGCGCGTGGTCGTAAGCTCACTGATTGTTACGCTGACACTGCTGGGGGACATGCACGGTATTGCCGGCGGCAAGGACACCGACGTGCCGCTGACCCTTCCCATGGAAACGGTCGCCGACTATTTGCATGCAATCATCGAATCGGACCGGACCTTCTACACCATGCAGATCGTGGAGCGACTGCAGAAGCTCGGCAAGATGGTAGCGTCGGAAGACTGGCGGGTGTCGCACAACTTACCCTTGCCGGCGCAATTCTTGAGGGAGTCCGCAGAGCTGGCCGAGCTCACCGGCACCAAGGTACGTTATCAGCTTCTCGGCCTGTGGCCAATTAATCCGTTGAACGCGGCGGACACCGACTTCGAGCGGAAGGGTTTGGATGAGGTGCGCCTGCATCCGGAACAGCGGTACAGCGGTGTCATCGTCAGTGGAGCCACACGCTATTTCCAGGCGATCTACGCGGACCGTGCCGTGACTCAGGCCTGCATCTCCTGCCACAACGCGCACCCGCGCAGTCCCAAGAAAGATTTCAAGCTCCACGATGTGATGGGTGCGATCGTCATCACGATCCCGTTGAGCCCGTAATCTTCAAAAAAGCGGGGGCGGCCGCCGAACCCGCCGTTCCGCCCGCCGCTGTCCGAGCGAGCTTCACGCGGTCTGGCCTCGTTCACGGTAAGCGTACGCCCGCCAAACTGCGAGCCGTTCAGCGCCCCGATCGCGGATTGCGCCTCGGCCGGCGTGGACATTTCGACGAAGCCGAAGCCGCGCGATTGGCCGGTAAATCGGTCCGTGACCACCTGCGCGGACGTCACGGAGCCGTGTTGTGCGAACAAATCACTCAACTGCTGCTCAGTTGCCGCAAACGGCAACCCGCCGACAAAAATTTTTGAACCCATGTGGGTTCCTCCTTTAAGAATGACATTGTCTTGAGAGAGGAAGAGAACTGGAAGAGACTGCCTGAAGACGCGAACGAAAGAGCGGCTTAGGATCGACTTCCGATCAGATTCCCGAACAAAACAACATCGGTGACGGGCCTCATTGATTCATGCTCCATCGCCAGGCCCTTACGATGAAGTGACTGCACGGTACCACACCCGATTCCCAAGAGCAAGCGGGAAGAAACCGCTTTTCCCGAAGCCACCCTGAGGCACGAGGGTATTTCGGCCTCAACAAGCATCAGAGGTGGCTTGATTTCGGGGGATCACTACACTACATGCCGGTAACTAACAGAATGCTCTCCGCAGAGCCGGAAACTGGGGGGACAGCTATGTTTCGCTTAGTTCGTTGTCAATGGACTGGCGGTTCAAACAGATAATAGTTGTTGATGAGGTTACAGGTCAGGGATTGCTTGTGAGATGGCCTAGCTGATCCTCAACCTGCGTGCATTGTTCTCACCCGCGCACCCTGAGCGCGCCGAGAGGCGCTCTGACCCAAGCGAGCACCGCTTCATCGTGCAGGTTCCGCGAGCGCAAGGGATCAGCCAGGCTGCTACGATTCTTTGGCCTGAATCATTTTCTGGAGGTAGAGTGCTTTGCTAGAGTTAGTGTCCGATTCGGCGGGCGCGTTTGGCGATGCTCTGGTGGAGCAGGTCTCGGAGGCTGAGGGGACTCTACGCGATCTTTCGGTGGCCATGGCTGAGCACGCGATTCAGCACTTCCCCGAGCGCATGCAAAGAAAAGCCCTTCTGCAGGAAATCGGCGGCGCCAAGGCGCTTCGCCTGCATCTCAAGTTCTTCGGTCGCGGCACCGGTCAGGATAACGACCGCAGCCTCGGGATCGAAGGTCTTGATCTCCTTCAGCACCTGGATCCCTCCCATATCCGGCAGCTTGAGGTCCAGAATGGTGAGTCGCGGCCGATCCTCCTTGAATCGATTGAGGCCTCGCTGTCCAGTTAAGGCCGTCATGACCTCGTGTCCTCGTCGCGTCAACACAGTTTGGAGCAGATCGAGAATCGAATTCTCGTCGTCGATTATGAGGATTCTCGCCATCGTCTGACCTCAGCGTCCTTCGAGAAGACGCCGTAAACCTCGTCGACTAGGTGAATCATATCGCAAGGGCCGGGTTGGACCTATTGAATCGGTCGATTCGGGGAAATGGCCGATAGATTTACCCGATCGAGTCGAGGCATCACCACAAGTATAGCGCGGGGAGGCTGGATAAGAGAGCAAGAGAACCCGAGGACTTAGGACGCGTGTTTCAAGATCGTCCGCGGCGGGAACGTTCGGCGATCTTCTTGCGCAGGCGGGCTTTTTCGAGGCTAACTTGCGCTTCTCTGAGTTCGGAGGATAGTGTACCGTCCTTCAAGGCCTGCTCAGCCTTTTCAACGGCTGCCTGGGCGCGCTCGATATCGATATCCTCGGCTTTCTCGGCGATCTCCGCGAGGATCGTCACCTTCTTCGGCGTAACCTCGGCATAGCCCCAAAGGATAGACATGTAATTGGTCTGACTGCCGACTCGATAGCGCAGCTCCCCGATTTTGAGCGTGGAAAGAAAGTGCGTGTGGCCCGGCAAGACGCCGAACTCCCCCTCGCTCCCTGGAGCGATTACCTCATCCACCTCCTGGCTGAGGAGGAGTTTCTCCGGCGTCACCACTTCTAACAATAACTTCCCAGGCATTCTTCCTCTTCCTTGCTCCCTAAGCGAAGGGAGAAAGGGGATGATCCCTATTGCGGCCGTCGAGCGAGCACCTTCCTAACAGGTCGAGCTAAGCTCGACACGGAAGGGGGCCCGAACCAACTCCCCTCCCGTACCAGCTTGCGGGCTCCAGGAGCATGGGGACCATCCCCTTCTCCCGCTCGTTCACTTCTTGTACCCCATTTTTTCCGCCTTCGCGACAACCTCTTCAATCGTTCCCACCATATAGAACGCCTGTTCCGGCAAGTGGTCGTACTTGCCTTCGAGAATTTCCTTGAAGCTCGCCACCGTGTCCTTGAGCTTCACATACTTACCCGGAGTGCCGGTAAAGGCCTCGGCCACGTGGAACGGCTGCGAGAGGAAGCGCTGCATCTTTCGCGCGCGGGCCACCACCATCTTGTCGTCTTCGGACAATTCGTCCATGCCGAGAATGGCGATGATGTCCTGCAGGTCCTTATACCGCTGCAAGACCCCCTGCACACCGCGCGCGACTCTGTAGTGCTCTTCGCCCACGATCTGCGGATCGAGAATGCGCGATGTCGAATCAAGCGGATCTACGGCCGGATAAATACCCAGCTCCGCCAACTGCCGCGACAACACCGTAGTCGCATCCAAGTGCGCGAACGCCGTCGCCGGGGCCGGATCGGTCAGGTCGTCGGCCGGGACGTAAATGGCCTGCACCGAGGTGATGGAGCCCTTCTTCGTCGAGGTAATTCTCTCTTGAAGCGCGCCCATCTCGGTCGCGAGCGTGGGCTGATAACCGACGGCGGACGGCATACGGCCGAGCAAGGCAGACACTTCCGAACCGGCTTGCGTGAAGCGGAAGATGTTGTCGATGAATAGCAGCACGTCCTGCCCTTCCTCGTCGCGGAAATATTCCGCGGATGTCAGGCCGGTCAGCGCTACACGCAGACGAGCACCCGGTGGCTCGTTCATCTGTCCGTAGACCAGCGTGGCCTTGGACTTCGTGAAATCCTTCGGGTCGATGACCTTGGACTCCTGCATCTCGTGCCAAAGATCGTTCCCTTCACGAGTCCGTTCGCCAACCCCCGCAAACACGGAATACCCTCCGTGGTGCAGCGCGATGTTGTTGATGAGCTCCATGATGATGACGGTTTTGCCGACACCGGCACCGCCAAAGAGGCCGACCTTGCCGCCCTTGGAATAGGGCTCCAGCAAGTCCACGACCTTGATGCCGGTTTCGAGCACCTCGGTCTTGGTTTCCTGATCTTCCAGGCGTGGGGCCGGTCGATGAATCGGGTAGGACTTCTTGGCCGGAATCGATCCCATCTCATCCACCGGTTCGCCCAAGACATTGATCAGGCGGCCGAGCGTCTCGCGTCCGACCGGTACGGTGATCGGTGCGCCGGTATCTTGCACCTCCATGCCACGCGTCAGCCCATCCGTCGTCGTCATGGCGACACCGCGCACACGGTTCTCGCCGAGATGCTGGGCCACTTCCAGCGTCAACCGAATGGCCGGGCGCCCCGCGCGCTTATCTTCCGGCGCTTCGATCCGCAGCGCGTTATAAATGTTGGGCAGATGTCCGGGCGGAAACTCCACGTCCACCACCGGGCCGATGACTTGCACGACTCTTCCGACTGTGCCCATAATGCTCCTCTCGTCGTGAATGATGAATTATGAATTCTGAATCATGAATTTCGGCCAGCCGCCAATTCAGCATTCATAACTCAAAATTCAGAATTTATTTCAGCGCTTCCGCCCCGCCGACGATATCCATCAACTCTTTCGTGATCGCAGCTTGGCGGGTTTTGTTGTAATACAGCGTCACTCTCTTGATCAGCTCCCCTGCGTTCCTCGTGGCCCCATCCATCGCCGCCATGCGGGCACCGTGCTCGGCCGCCGAGGACTCCAACAACATCCGATAGACTTGCGTCTGGAAATGCTTCGGGAGGAGGGCTCGAAGCAGCTCGTCTTCGTCCGGCTCATAGAGATAGGCCCCGCCGAGCCCCTCTTGCCCGCCGACTTGCGCTCCCTGCCCGAATAAAAAATCCGGCGTGACAGGGAACAACTTCTCGACGATGACACGTTGCTGGATGGCGGACTTGAATTCGTTGTAGACAACGTACAGCTCATCGAACGTTCCTTTGGTGAAGTGCTCGCAGAGATCACCGCCGATGTCGACCCCATGCTCATACGTCAGGCGATCGAAGATGCCCGTCCAGGTTTGGCGAATAGGCCAGGGGCGACGGCTGAGGAAATCGCGGCCCTTGCGGCCGGCGACACTTACGCCCACCTTCGTTCCGTTGCCTTCGAACTCGCGGAGCACTTCCATCGACTTCCTGAGAATGTTGGCGTTGAAGGCGCCGCAGAGCCCACGGTCGCTGGTCACCACGAAGACCTCGATGACGTTGTTCCCCCGCTTCTGAAGCAGGGGATGGGCGGCGCGGTTGACGCGGTTGCTGAGGTTGGCCATGACACCGCGCAACTTATGACTGTAGGGCCGCAGCGCGAGAATCCTGTCTTGGGCTCGCTTCAATTTCGCGGCCGCGACCATCTTCATGGCCTTGGTGATTTTCTGGGTGTTTTTCACTGCGGCGATCTTGCGCCGCAAGCTCTGTAGGCTCGGCATCTCTTAAAGAAAGTGCGATTTAGTGATTCGGTGATTCGGTGATCCGGTGATTACGATGAAATTTGGATCCGAACAATTCTCACATCGCCGAATCACCCAATCACCGAATTCTTACTTTCCGCCGTATCCATACTGCTGCTTGAAGGCGGCAATGATCGTTTTCAATTCGCCGGCCAAGGCGTCGTCGATCTTTCCCTTAGTCACTACGTCCTGTTTCAGCTGCGGATGCTTCTGCTTGATATGGTTTAGAAGGTCTTCCTCGAACTGTTGCACCCTGTTGACCGGGACGTCGTCGAGAAAGCCGTTGACCCCGGCAAAGATCACGAGCACCTGGTCGCCCACCGCCATCGGTTTATACTGCCCCTGCTTGAGCAGCTCGACCATGCGTACCCCCCGGTTGAGCTGCGCTTGTGTGGCCTTGTCGAGTTCGCTGCCGAACTGAGCGAAAGCCGCCATCTCGCGGTACTGGGCGAGGTCGAGCCGCAGGGTCCCGGCGACTTGCTTCATGGTCTTGATCTGCGCGGACCCGCCGACGCGGGAGACGGATAGACCGACGTTGATCGCGGGGCGGATGCCGGAATAGAAAAGATCACTTGCCAGGTAAATTTGTCCGTCCGTGATGGAGATGACGTTGGTCGGAATGTACGCCGACACGTCGCCCGCCTGCGTCTCAATGATCGGGAGGGCCGTAAGGCTGCCGCCGCCGAGCTTGTCGCTTAACTTGGCCGCTCGCTCGAGCAAGCGGGAGTGCAGATAGAACACGTCGCCGGGATAGGCCTCTCGTCCCGGCGGCCGACGCAGCAGCAAGGACAGTTGCCGATACGCCGCCGCATGCTTCGACAGGTCGTCGTACACGATCAAGGCGTGCTTCCCGGTGTCGCGGAAGTACTCACCTATCGCCACTCCGGCATAGGGAGCCAGGAATTGCAACGAGGCGGCATCGCTGGCGGTGGCGGAGACGACCGTCGTGTAGTCCATGGCGCCGTAGTCTTCAAGCGTCTTGACCACGCGCGCGACGGTGGACCGCTTTTGGCCCACGGCGACGTAGATACAGAAGACGTTTTGCCCGCGCTGGTTGATGATCGTATCCACGGCGATGGCGGTCTTGCCGGTCTGCCGGTCGCCGATGATGAGCTCGCGCTGGCCGCGGCCGATGGGAATCATCGCGTCGATCGCCTTGATGCCTGTCTGGAGCGGCTCACGGACCGATTGTCGAGTCACGACTCCCGGCGCGACGACTTCGATCCGGCGAGTCTGAGTCGCATTGATCGGCCCTTTGCCGTCGATCGGCTGACCGATCGCATTGGTCACGCGGCCGACCAGCGCTTCGCCGACAGGCACTTCCGCGATGCGGCCCGTCCGCTTGACCGGATCGCCTTCCTTGATACCGGTGTCTTCACCCATCAGCACGGCGCCGACATTGTCTTCTTCGAGGTTCAGGGCGATGCCGTAGATGCCGCCCGGGAACTCGAGCATTTCGCCTGCCATGGCGCCTTCAAGGCCGTAGATCTTCGCGATCCCGTCGCCGACCTGGATCACGGAGCCGGTCTCGCTGACATCGACTGGTTTGTCGAAGCCCTTGATCTTTTCCTTGATGATCGAACTGATCTCATCGGCTCTGATCTGCATGGTTACTCCTTCGTCAACAGATGCTGCATGGCGGTCAAGCGGCCGCGAACCGTGCTATCTACGACCGTGCTGCCGATTCGAATTTGTATGCCGGCTACATAGCTGGGCTCAGTACGAAACGTGACGTCCACAGTACGCTCGAGCAGATCGTGCAGACGGGCGCGGATACGCTCTTGCTCCTGGGAAGGTAAGGGATAGGCCGATGCGACCTCCACCTGCTGGGTCCCTTTGGCCTGGTCCGCCAGTTTGGCGAACGCCTGGGCGATTTCGGGAAGGAACCCGACTCGGTTCTTTCTCACAAGCTGGGCGAAAAAATGTGTGCCCAAGGGTGGACAACCCGCGCGCGTGGCAAGCTCTCCGAGTACGCCGATTTTCGCCTCATCGGCGAAGACGGGCGACGCCATGACATGGCGCAACTCCGGGGAGTGCGAGATCGCCTCGGCGAGTCCGTTCATCGCCGCGCGTGTTGCTTCGACGGCGGAGGCATCCAGCAGTTCAAACAGAGCTTTCGCGTAACGCCGAGCGACGGCCGTCTTAGTCACTGAGTTCGTCCGCTGTTGCTTCTATTGTCAGGTATGCGGAAAGCTTTCGTGCGGGAGGCACGATAAAAAGCGCGCCAGCCTAGCATTCATTGTCAGAAAGTGTCAAGAAAAGGTTCAGGCCAAACCGAGGTAACGGGGGCCGTTCAAAACGGCTGGATAACACCGCCGCCGAGTACACGGTCGCCGGCGTAGAACACCGCTGATTGGCCGGGGCTGACCGCGCGCTGAGGCATGCGGAAGAGGACGCGGACGCTCCCGTCGGGTTGCGGCGCGAGCCAGGATGGCGACGCAGGCGTGGCATATCGGATCTTGACATCGGCCTCCAGCGGGGTCTCTCGTAACGTCGGATCAAACAAATTCAGGTCGCCGACAACGCATTCCGCTCGCATGAGATGTTCCTCTGGCCCCAGCACAACCGTGTTGGTTTCAGGGACGACTTTTTGCACATACAGCCTTCGGCCCGTCGCCACGCCGAGGCCTCGGCGTTGACCAGGTGTATAGAACGCGATCCCTTCGTGGGAACCCAGTAAATTGCCCCGAAGATCGACGAAGTTACCCGATCGCTTGGCCTGCGGCGCCTCTCGTTCAAGAAAGGTGCGATAGTCACCCGTGCTGACAAAACAGATCTCCTGGCTTTCCCGAAGCTCCTCCACCGGTAGACCCAGCGCTTCCGCCTCGTTCCATACCTGCGTCTTGTGGAGGGCACCGAGGGGGAACAGCACACGCGGCAGCCAGGTGGCATCTGTACGATACAGGAAATAGGACTGATCCTTGCTAGAATCCGATGCTCGCCTGAGAGCGTAGCCTTGGCCGTTACGGTCTATGTTGGCATAATGTCCCGTCGCGATGTAGTCGAACCCCCGCTGGGTCGCCAGTTCGATCAAACCTCGCAACTTGACCCGTTCGTTGCACCGGACGCAAGGATTGGGTGTCGTCCCCGCCATATACCCAGCGATGAAGTCGTCGATCACTCGCGCCTGAAAAAGTTCCCGCTGGTCGACGACTTCGTAGGGGATGTCCAGCTTCTGAGCGACATATCGAGCGAGACCGATCTTGCAGCAGCCCCGTTCCTGCCATTTCTTGGAGACGGCAACCGACTCATCCTCATGCTCCCAGACCTGAAGCGTCACCCCGTGGACATCGTAGCCCTGACGTGCCAAAATGGCGGCCGCAATGGAGCTATCGACACCACCGCTCATGCCTACTAAGACAGTTGGCCGTGTCATAACGCAAGACCTGTCTTTCAGAGAGAGAAGATCGGAACCTACGAGACCTCGGAAGAGAGTTTCCCGCGGCGGGTCGTAAGGTCGTACACATTCCCGGAAGCCTCAGCTACGTGCTCACCCATATCACAGAGACCGTGAAAATGCGAGCCCTCTTCTACTGATATGGCGGGGGTACGGACATCGCCGATCACGACGCCCGGTTTCAACATCTGAACTTTTTCTGTGGCTGTGACGGTGCCGTTAATCTTTCCGCTGGTCACGACGGTACCGGCTGAAACCATGCCGGTTATGACCGCACTGTCACTGACAATCACGGTGCCGGCGGTGTGAACTTCACCCTCCAAGCGGCCGTCAATCCTGATAATACCATCGAAGTGAATCACGCCCTTGAAAGTGACGCCCTTGCTGAGAAAGGTGAAATTCTCCTCCGCCCGAGTCTCAGGTTTTCTCTCTGCGATTGCCCACATCGATTCCTCCAGAATTACACCTAGCTAAATATCTCCGCGGCCGGCAGACCTCGATTGTTCATCGTCAAGGGCCCCAATCGATCTTCCTGTTCGAGCGATTCCCCCTACAAGCAACACCAAAGTCGAAACCGACAAAACTCATGCAATTGCAATGCCTTCACGATCTTTAGCGGTGCAATATCCCCCTTCTGGTCTTACTTCAGCAGACTTTCCAGAAGCCCGTCCAGTTCTTCCCACGAGAAAAAGTGGATGACGATTCTACCGCCGCTGCCCTTGCGGACGATGTTTACACGTGTTCCCAATCGCTTCTGGAGTTGCTGTTCGAGATCACTCGCCGGTGAATGACGGGCGCTCCCTCCGCGTCGCCGACCTTTCATTGCCTCCCGCTGTACTAACTTCTCTGCGTCTCGGACTGAGAGCCGACCTGTGACGATCTGCCTGGCCAGCCTGAGCTGCGCCCCTGGGTCTGAAAGGGACAACAGCACCTTGGCGTGACCGATTGACAGCTCTTCCTTTTCAATGAGTTGTTGAACTTCAAACGGGAGATGCAGCAGTCGCAATACGTTGGCAACCGAGGATCTCGTGCTCCCAATTCTCTGAGCAATAATGTCCTGCGTGAGACCAAATTCGTTCATCATGCGATAGTAGCCTTTGGCGACATCGATTGGGTTCAGATCGGTCCGCTGGAGATTCTCGACCAAGGCAAGGGCCATCGACTCTTCGTCACCGCAGTTTCTTACCAAAGCCGGTATCCGATCGAGTCCCGCCATTCTGGCTGCTCTGAGCCGCCGCTCTCCTGCTATCAACTCAAACAATCCATCCCCCTTCCGTCGAACAAGGACGGGTTGCAAAAGACCGTTCTGTTTCACCGAGTCAGCAAGCTCAGCGAGTTCATCCGCCGGAAACTCCTGCCGTGGCTGAAATCGATTCGGCACGATCGAGTCTATGGCAAGCTCGTAGAGCTCTCCCCCTGGCTGAAGCCCATCCGTAGACTTGGTCGACGGCAAGAGTGCATCCAAACCCCTACCGAGTGCCCGCTTTTCCATGGCCGACGATCTCCTTTGTTAAAGCCAAATAGGCCTGAGCGCCTACTGAGGCGCCGTTGTAAAGCATGACAGGACGGCCGAAACTGGGGGCTTCGGCCAATGTCACGTTTCGGGGAATGACCGTTTGGTACACCTTTTCTTTAAAGTGCGCGCGGATTTCTTGGCTCACCTGGTGGGCCAGGCTGTTTCGCGAGTCGAACATGGTGAGCAGGATGCCTTCTAACTCCAAGCGAGGGTTGAAGAATTCTTTCACCCGGTCAATATTCGCCAAGAGTCGTCCTAAGCCTTCCATCGCGTAATACTCGCACTGCACCGGAATGAGAACCGATGAGGCGGCCACGAGGGCATTGATCGTGAGCAGGCCAAGGGCAGGCGGGCAGTCCAGAATCACATATTCGTAGGCCGGGCTTACCGCAATCAGTAAGTTACTAAGCACCTTTTCTCGGTGGCTGATATCTACGAGTTCAATTTCTGCCCCAGCAAGATCAGCGTTGGCGGGGAGTATATCGAGTCCAGTCACTGATGTTTTTTCCAGGATAATTTTAGGGTCGACATTCTTCACCAGTGAGTTGTAGATGCTCGCCTTAAGCTTTCTCGGATCGATCCCAAGACCGCTACTCGCATTGGCCTGTGGATCCATATCGACCAGAAGCACCTGATAACCATCGATTGCCAATCCTGCGGCAACGTTGATGGAAGTGGTCGTTTTGCCCACACCTCCCTTCTGGTTCGCTATCGCAATTGTTTTCAAGGCCATCCAACGAGTTCTGTCCCCGAATGGACTTCGACTTTCCCAGATGTTCCACGTGGAACATCACTTGTTTTCGGCTAGGCAGCTCCCAGAATAGTCAACACTCTTTGCCCTGACTCGAAAGGAAGAACTTGGTAGATCTCGCCGATGCGCCGTAGGTTACACGGAATATTACGATCGGGCAGAGGTGAGGCACGAAAGAGAATCAAGGCTCCATTTGCGGCAAGTAGCCTCTTTACTGATTGAAGGAGCTCACTGGGATTTAAAGCCCTAGAGGTTACGACATCATATCTTTTCCCTTCGGCCAACTTTGGGATGAATTCCTTGAGAGTCTTACGCTCTGCCAAGCTATTCTTGAGCTGCAATTGCCCGATCACATGGGTAAGGAAGGAAACTTTTTTGGCGTTTGGTTCAAGGAGAACTACCTCAAGGTGTGGCAGGCAAATTTTCAAAGGAATGCCAGGGAAACCGGCCCCACTGCCTACATCCAAGAGATTCTTGTCATTTCGTCCAGAAAGTAATTTCAACGGCAGCAAAGAGTCAAGTACATGTTTAACAACGAGGTCTTTGACATTACTCGCTCCGGTCAAATTGACCTTCTCATTCCAGACCATCAGTTCACGGAGATACCGCTCGATCAGGAGAAATTGTTGTCTTGAGATGTCGAGAGAAAGCTGCTTGAGGCCGTCAAAGAAATACTTTTCGATCTCCGACGACTGTTCCACGTGGAACAATTACGTTAAACGAGAAAGAAGGTCAAGCGGTATCTCAAGGCGAAAGGGATCAGCAAGGAGCCACGTATATGAAGAGTCAGTCAGTGCTTATTCAGCCTGTAAGTGATGTGGCGCCGCGGCGATGGCGGCTCAGGGCAACAAGCAGGAGAGAAAGTGCAGCAGGTGTCACACCTGAGATTCTGGATGCTTGACCGACCGAGGCAGGACGCACATGCTTCAGTTTGTCTCGAACTTCTCTTGAAAATCCAGTCACCGAGTCATAATCGAACGTCGGAGGAATCGCGCACCTTTCAAGACGTTTGAATTTTTCGATCTGCTCGAGTTGGCGCTTGATATAGCCCTCGTACTTCACATCGAGTTCGACCGCCTGGGCGATTTCCGGATCGAGTTCGGGGGCCTCCCCGAAAACCTGTACGATTCGTTGGTAGGACCAATCCTGTCGCTTGAGTAGTTGGCTTAGGGGCTGCCCGTTTCCAAGACTATTGCCGCTGACTCCCGTCTTGTATCCCGCTTCGTCTTCTATCCCAGTGCGACTCAACTTAACCGGTGTTTCGTTCAATCGTTGGACCTCCTTCTTAATCGCCTCACGCTTTCTCATCACCCGGTCATAGACGGACGATGGAACAAGCCCCAATTCATGGCCAACTTCTGTTAGACGAAGGTCGGCATTGTCATACCGGAGTAAAAGACGGTACTCCGCCCTTGAGGTAAACATGCGGTAAGGCTCTCGCGCATCTTTGGTAATGAGATCGTCGATCAGCACGCCGATATATGCCTGCGAACGATCCAGGATAAGCGGTGGCTCTCCTCGAAACCCTCGTACGGCGTTGATGCCCGCCACGAGACCTTGGGCCGCTGCCTCCTCGTATCCGGACGTGCCGTTAATCTGGCCTGCATGGAAAAGTCCCCCTATCAGTTTGGTCTCCAACGTCGGGAGCAATTGCCGTGGGGGGAAGTAATCGTACTCGATCGCGTAACCAGGCCGGAGCATTTTCGCCCGTGTTAGCCCTGGAATCGTTCGAAGAATTCCGGCTTGTACATCGACGGGGAGGCTCGTGGAAATGCCGTTTGGGTAGAACTCGCGCGTATCAAGTCCCTCGGGTTCGACAAAAACCTGATGCCGCTCTTTCCCGGCGAACCGATGCACCTTGTCTTCGATCGACGGACAATAGCGCGGTCCGACCGAGTTGATCACTCTACTGTACAGTGGCGATCGGTCCAGGTTGGCCAGAATCAGCTCATGCGTCTCGGTGTTCGTATAGGTCAAATGGCAAAGGACCTGCGGATTGGTCACGCGGTCCGTTCGCGAGGAAAATGGCGGCGGCGGGTCGTCGCCCTGCTGGGGAAGCATCAGGGAAAAATCGATCGTGTCCCGATCGAGACGAGGCGGGGTCCCGGTCTTCAACCGCCCCACGTCGAACCCGAAATCCCGCATGCAGTCCGAAAGATGCTCCGCCGAGGCTTCTCCTCCTCGCCCTGCGGGGAAATGGTTCAGGCCAATATGGATGAGACCCTTAAGGAAAGTACCCGAAGTAAGGATAATCGCGTTCGCGTCGATTCGTTCGCCACTATCGGTCACCGCCCCGGCGACACGCTGACCCGACGTCACCAAGCGATCCACCGTGCCCGCCCTGACGACAAGGTTTTCTTGCGCGAGCAGGGTGGATCGCATCGCCTCTCTGTAAAGCTTCTTGTCGCATTGCACGCGTAGCGCCCTGACCGCAGGCCCCTTGCTCGTATTCAGCATGCGAAACTGAATCCCGGCACGATCCGTGTTTCGGCCCATTTCGCCGCCGAGCGCGTCCACTTCTTTCACCAGATGCCCTTTCGCGATACCGCCCACGGCGGGGTTGCACGACATTTGGGCGACACGATCGACATCCATTGTGAGGAGCAGCGTGCGAGCCCCCATTCTCGCGGACGCCAGAGCCGCCTCGCATCCTGCATGGCCCCCGCCCACCACGATGACGTCAAATGCCTCCGCCATCCGTCGCTCCCTACTTTCCGATGCAAAACTGCGAGAACACGACGTCCAGTATCTCGTCGGTCGTGATATCCCCCGTGATTTCTCCCAGCGCATCGGCCGCTGCTCGCAGCTCCGCCGCGAGCAGCTCTGCCGGAGCCCCGTCCGTCACGCATCCCTGCACTCTTTGAAGACCCGCCTCCGCCTTCCTCAGCGCATCGAGATGCCGAGCATTGGTGACCAGCGCGGATTCGCTCGCCTCCAGGCCCGGACGGACAAGACTCGAGCGGATCGACGCTTTCAGGGCATCGAGCCCCTGTCCGGTCTTGGCGGAGACTTTCTGAATCGCCACTGCGCGAGCGGAGCTGCACACATCCGCAATCAACTCATCATCGAGGCGCGGGAGCAGGTCGCTCTTGCTTATCACGATCACGGAGGATCGGCCGGCGAGGCTCTTGAGCAACTCCGTGTCCTCGGCCGTCAACGTCTCCGAGCCATCCACCACCGCGAGGACCAAGTCTGCATCCTCTCGGGCGGCAAGCGCGCGCCTGATCCCTTCCGTCTCAATCGGATCGCTGGTGCCACGGAGTCCCGCCGTATCCAACAGGCGAACGGCCAGACCGTCGAAATTGACCCACTCTTCCAGGACGTCCCGTGTGGTGCCGGGAATTGGGGTCACGATCGCTCGCTCTCGGTGCACGAGCGCGTTCAGCAAACTCGATTTTCCCACGTTTGGACGGCCGACGATCGCCACCGTAGCCCCTTCCCGCAGCACGCGGCCGGCCTGCCCGATGCTGACCATGTTCTCGATCTGCCGCCTGATGACCTGCACACGGCTTCCGACCTCGTCAGGCTCCATGAACCGGATATCTTCTTCGGCAAAGTCGATTCCCGCTTCGATCTCTACCAGCACCTGAACCAACTCAGTACGCAATGCGCGGACGATCTCGGAGACTTTCCCCCGAAGTTGCCGCTGCGCCAGCTTGAGGCCCACGTCGGTTTTGGCGCGGATCGTCTCCAGCACCGCCTCGGCCTGGGCCAAGTCAAGCCGGCCGTTGAGGAACGCACGCTTGGTGAATTCCCCCGGCTCGGCCAGTCTGGCACCCGAGCGAACCAATTCGTTCAAGATGCCTTGGAGGATGACTGCTCCTCCATGGCAATGAAGCTCGACGACGTCTTCCGCGGTATAGGACCGCGGTTTGCGCATGACCACGACAAGAACTTCATCCAGAACACTCTCTGCGTGCTGAGCGGACGTGGCCTGGAGAGGCTCGGCGCTCGCTGGTCTCTCTTGGTTCGGTGCGACGACATCCGCAGGGTAAAGACGGTGGCTTTGGACGTTATGTAGCCGCATATCCGACCGCAGTCTCACCAGCGGAGCGGCCAGGTCGATCGCATGTGGTCCGCTGACGCGGACGATCCCGATCCCACCCTCGCCTATCGGGGTGGCAATGGCGCAGATCGTGTCGTCCAACGAATGCTTCACGACCATGTCTCAGCCTCACCTTGCAGGAAGAACAGCCCGCGCAGTTGGGACGCGAGGCCCCTCAGGAGGCGCCGGCTTCGGCTCCACTGCCGACATTCTGGGTGATTCCGCGCCAGGCGACATACCGTTCGGTGATGATTTGTTGAGCGATGGTCAACACATTGTTTGTCAACCAGTACAAGACAAGACCCGCCGGGAAGGTGATGAACAAGAACGTCATGAAGGCCGGCAGAATCAGCATGATCTTCGCCTGTGTAGGGTCCATCGTGGTGGGAGTGATCTTTTGTTGAATGACCATGGTCACCCCCATCACCAACGGCAACGCATAGTACGGGTCGGCGACCGAAAGATCAGTAATCCAGAGGACAAACGGGGCTTGCCGCAAATCGATGGTCATGTACAAAATATTAAATAAGGCCACGAACACGGGCATCTGCAACACCATGGGGAGGCACCCTCCCACGGGATTCACTCGCTTCTCGCGATAGAGTTTGATGAGTTCCTTGTTCAGCCGGTCGCGATCATCCTTGTACTTCGTCTGTAGAGCCGCCACCTGGGGCTGGATGGTCTGCATCTGCTTCATGGACCTGTAGCTCTTGTACTGCAGGGGAACGAACAAGATCTTGATGGCACAGGTCAGCAGAATGATCGACACCCCGTAGTTGTGCGTGAAGTCATAGAGGAAACGCAGCACGTAGAAGAGCGGCTTGGCCACGGTCTTCACCACGCTCCAACTCCCAAAGATGAACCATCCAAAGTCGATCGTGTCCTCAAGCCCGATGTTCAACGCCTTCAGCGTGTCGAATTCCTTCGGCCCCGCATAGAGCTGAAACGCGATCGGGCCCTTGCCCGCGGGCGCCTGCAACCGCAGCGCCGCAGAAACGAGCTTGTCACCCTCCTTCTTCACGACCGCAGCGGCCGGTTGGCTCGGTACGAGGACACTAAGAAAATACTTGTCCTGCAGGGCGACCCACCGAACCCCGCTTTGACGCTCCCACAAGGCATCGGGCATTTCTTTTTCCACTTTCCCGTCGACGGACATGGCGGCGCCCAACAGACCGATGAATCCCTCCCCCCATTCCACGATCCCGAAGTTCGTGCCCAACCCCACATCCATTGCACCGGTCGCTCCGTCCACGGTAAGCTGCACGTCGACCAGGTAGGAGTCATGACGGAAGGTCAGGCGTTTTTCGACCGTGACCCCTTTGGGATCGCTCCGATAACGAAAGACGAGCTGACCCACGGGATGCCGGGCGTCCAGCACATCGAAGTCCTGCTCCACTTCGTACAAGCCGCTGGCCACTTCATGGCCGATCGCTTGGTCCGGGAATGACAGCGTGAGGGGGCCCTGGAACTGGGCTCCCGAATGAACTAATTGGACAGGCCTCAGCTCGTCGAGATTCTTCGCCGTGTAGCGCTGAAGATCCCAGCTCCTGAGCGACGCGCCACGCGTCGTGAAAGTCGCCCGGATCAGCGGAGTGCTCAGCGTCACAAGTTGCTCTTTGCTCGCGACATGAGTCGTCACAGGCCTGCGTGAGCCGGCCTCAGCCTGGCCCGAGGCGACTGCGGTGTCGATCGGAGAGGGCTCGACCTTGGGTACCTGGCGGTCCTCGACCGCGACGCTTGGAAGGCCGCTCTGGTCGGCGGGACGACTCTTCTCCGCCTCAGGGCCAGGCGGAAGCCATCCCAGCTCCTTCAGCAAATAGTCGTACCCGACGATGATGAGGAGTGACAGAATCAGGAACAGAACGACGCGCTTTTCCATAGCCTCTCACAAGACATGCAGCACGAACCTACTTCACCGGATCCGCGCCACCGGGGTGGAATGGATGACATTTCAGTAGCCGCCAACCCGCCAGGAGGACTCCTCGGAAGATTCCGTGCCGGACGATCGCTTGGCAGGCATACTCCGAGCAGGTCGGCGTAAAGCGGCAGGCAGGCCCCAAGAGAGGGGACAGCGCCCATTGGTAGCCGTGCAGCACCGCGACACAGAGACTTCGGAGCATCATCGATAAGTACTTCCTAACCCGCGATGCCCTGTCGGCGCAGAGCGTCGTTCCACACCTTTTCAAGTCTGTCATGAGGCAATGAGAGGGCCTCTCGTTTGGGAAACACCAGGAAGTCGTAACCAGGATTCAAGCTCTGGCCCACCGCTCGGCCCAGCGCCCGAAACACTCGCTTGGCCCGATTTCTCCGGACAGCCAGACCAAAACGCCTCCCGACGATCACGGCCATTCGACTGCTCCCTGGCCGACCCGAACAGACTAGAAGGTTGAAGTAGGCCGTTGAGACTCGCTGCCCGCGTTGCTTAACTTGTTCGATCTCTCGGCTGTTCCGTAGGAAGACCTGTAAGCGTCCGTGCTGTCCGGTCATGCATCACAATGCCGGGAGGACACCGACCCCGCACGCCCCCAATCTCCCGAAATCAACCGCCTGTCCCTTCTGAGGTCGAAGCGCCGCGCCCTTATTTCCTTGCGCCCAATTAGGATGCCGGTGCGGCCTTGTTGGACGATTACAGAACGGGAGGTGTCCCGGCCTATAGGGGACGAGTTGTCCTGCATTCACACGGTGAGCCGGGCTCGGCCCTTGGCTCGTCGCCGAGCGAGGACCTTGCGACCATTTTTGGTCTTCATCCGCTTTCGAAACCCGTGCTCGCGCTTCCGCTTCAGGTTAGACGGTTGCTGGAAAGTAAACGACATGCCCGACTCCTTGATTTCATCGCTGTTTCAGACAAAAACGCATTATAGGGGCGAGGTCCGAAGACTGTCAATTCGGCCGGAATCCCTCGCACCTGGCAGAATTCCAGAAATCCTCCGGCTCCGCAAGCATTAACGAAATCAACCTGACGACACCGCATCAAGAATTCCAGAGGCTCGGAGATCCCTGAGGCGGTTTTGTAGCGTGCTTTAACAAACCCGCCACAGGATTGCCATTGCTACCATCCGGCTCCGCATGCTAACCCTTCACAAGTTCTCGATAATCGTGGTTTGCAACGAGCGGGTCCCCTGTGGCATTACGATTGCGACGGTTCAGGGTTCTTCATTGTGTGTAGGGGGGTCATCGCTAACTTTCCCCACTTGAAAGGAGGTGAATAGCAGGATGAAGTTCGCATTGAGCATCTTAGCCTTGGTTGTCAGTTTGGCTTTCCTTACCGGCACGTTCGTGAGCGCACAGGAGGGGACGACACCGACGGCACCAACAGCCCCTGCAGCCCCCGCGGCGACCGCACCCGCACCATCGGCACAGCCTGAAGCAGAGAAGAAACCCCAGGGTGAGGAGAAGAAGAAACGCAAGAAAGTCAAGAGAGCCAAGAAGGCTCAACAGAAGAAGGGCTGAGTTTCATCCGTGGGGACAGGCGCTCGTCGCCTTCCTCTCACCGGGAGGACCCCGCATGTGGCATTGAATGTGGGGTCCCACTGACCGAATTCTATCGACCTCTGGAGGGACATTATGAAGCATCGAGGATTGACGACGGGCGCAGCGTTGGCGTTCTTGCTGTTGGCCGCCTGCGCAAAGGCGCCGACAGAGCAAATCGACGCGGCGGAAAAAGCCGTAAAGGATGCGCAACAAAGCGGAGCTCAGACCTACATCCCCCAAGACTATGCCAAGCTTGAAGGTCTGTTAAGCAACGTCAAGAAGGAAGTCGAAGACCAGAACGCCAAGTTCGCCCTCCTGCGGGACTACGGAAAGGCCGAGCAGCTTGCGGCCAGCGTCAAGGCCGAAGCCGAGCGGGTAAAGGGAGATGCGGAGAAAAAGAAAGAGGAGGCGAAGAACGCGGCCCTCCAAGCTCAGCAGGCAGCGCAAGAATCGGTGAAAACGACCCAGGAGCTCGTTGCCAAGGCTCCGGCGGGCAAAGACCGTGCCGCACTGGAAGCCATTAAGACCGACGTCGAGGGACTAAAGGCTTCCCTCAATCAGGTGCAGATGGCGATCGATAAAGGGGACTATCTCACCGCACAGACAAACGCCAAAGCGATCCAGGACAAGAGCCAGACGGTGGCGAATGAAATCCAGCAGGCTCTCTCCAAGGTCAGCGCAGCAAAAGGGAAAACGCACCCTAAGAAAGGGAAGTAGGGGGTAGAATATTCTCGTGACCGTTCGATTCTGCTCAAACCGGCTCCGGCGGACATGCCTTCGCGCATGGCCGCTGGTGCTCGCGATCGGCTTGTGGAGTTGCGCCCAAGGGGTTCCGCAAGAGCTTGTGGAGGCTCTCGATCGGCTTGATCACGAGCTTGTCGCCCATCGTGCAGCGGAATTTACGCCGGATGAGTACGCCCAGTTCGTGAAGCGATGGATCACGCTGAGGGGTCGGTTGCAATCGGAGGAAGATCTCATCCGCTGGCCATGGGAGCCGAATCATTTCGAAACGGAGCTCCGCCAACTCCGCGAGGAGGGGGTGGCGATCGCGTCAGAGGTCGCGCGCCGCAGGGATTTGCAGCGCGCGACGGCGGAAGACAAGCTGGCGCGGGTGGAGCAGCGACTTCTCACGTTGAATCAGAAGATTTCGGAGATCGACGGCCGGTTGGTCCTCGGAAATAAGCTGCTCGAAACGGATCTGCTCGTCAAACAGGCACGCACATTCCTTGCTGAGGGACAATTTGACCGGTCGCTTCGGATGTCCGACCTGGCAGGCAAGCTCCTGTTGGCCCAATCCACCGTGCTGACCGCAGAGCTCGGACGCTACGCCGACGAGGCTCGGATCGAAGCCTGGAAGATCATGGCCAAACGAACCATCGACTGGACCAAGACCCACGGGACTACCGGTATTGTCATCGGCAAAGCTGAGCGAACCCTCACGCTCTACAAGCACGGAAGAAAAGTGCTAACATACCCCGTGCGCCTCGGGTACAACGGCATTCGTGAGAAGCGCTATCAAGGCGATGGGGCGACCCCGGAAGGAGAATACCGGATCCTGCGGAAGCGCGGGGCGGGCCAGACCCAGTTCTATCGAGCGCTGGTGCTCAACTACCCGAACGCTCATGATCGGCGGCGATTCCAGGAAGCGCGCAAAGCCGGCCGCATCCCGGGAGAACGAGGCATCGGCGGGCAGATCGAGATCCATGGGGTCGAAAACGAGCTGATGGCGCAAACGTTGGGCTGTGTCATGCTGGACAACCAGCAGATGGCGAAGCTGTTCGACTTGGTCGAGGTCGGAACCCCGGTCACGATCGTGGGGGCGCTGAACTCGCACAATTCCGTAGCTCTCGCGTTGGCAAACCTCGGCGAGCTGGAGGAGGAGACCTGAGTCGATGAAACGAGCGGCTCTTTTCGCCCTCTATCTATGTCTCACCCTGCTGCTCTTGACCCTGACGCAAAGTCAAAGCCTGAATGAGTCGGGTGCGGCGTTCATCCAAGACGAAGCCACCGACGCTCGGGCGCTTCAGATGCTCCAGGCTCGACACCGAGCCTTGGAGCGCCAGCTTGCGCAACTGCAGCCACCCACCCCCTACATCGTGGTCGACACGGCCCGAAACTACCTCTGGGTCAAACGCAAGGATCACGTGGTGCTGGAGGCCGTTGCCTCCACCGGCAGCGGGAGCATTCTCGACAAGCCCGGCGAGGCAGGGGGGCAGTGGATCTTCGACACACCGCGCGGCGAATTTTCAGTCCAGTCCAAGCTCACCGATCCGGTCTGGGTCAAACCGGACTGGGCCTTTATAGAAGAAGGAATGAGCGTTCCCCGTGACCCGGCCGAACGGGTCGAACCAGGCGTGCTCGGTGAGTATGCCTTGGGGTTCGGCAAGGGCTACTTCATCCATGGCACTCTGTATACCCGGCTCTTGGGTCGCAACGTGACTCATGGGTGCATTCGTCTCAGTGACGAAGACCTGAGAGCCGTGTACAAGATCGCCAAAGTCGGCACGCCGATCCTCATCTTCTGAGCCTCATCTTTTCTCACCGCAGTGTCTATTCGCCTTCTCCTTTGCGCCCTCTGGCTCGTGAGCGGGACGGTGTCGCCGAGCCTGGCTGCGGGTGACCTCCCGGTCCGGCCGCCCGCTGAGTTACCGACCCCGGCCTCTCTCCGGGAAGCGAATCGCGTCCTGGAGGAAGAAATCAAAGTGGCCAGTCGCCCTCAGACTTACCTCCTGCTTGACCTGCCGGCGAACGCCATCCTCATCAAGGGGCGAGGGGTTGAGTTGCAGCGCTTTACGATCGAGAGCTGGAAGGCAGCAGACCAGCCCAAGCTCACGGGCGTCTATCGGTTGAAGCAGCGACCTCCCGTCGTCAGGCCGAAGACCGTCCCCGGTGAAGCGTCGGAGCCGGAACCTATCTCCATCGCGCATATGCCGGTCTCCTACACACTCCACTATGACCCTCCGCTAATCATCAAAGTTTCCCCTTCCGCACGCACCAGCCCCTGGTCGTGGGGACTCAGCCTCTTGCAGGAGTGTTGGAGCTCGCTTCGGCTCTGGTTCGTCCACCTAACGACCGGAGGCCAATCGGAAGCGCTCCCGTCGGTCCGCCTCACTCTCGCGTCGGACCAGGCCCGGGCCTTGGCATGGACCGTGACTGAAGGTATGCCCTTGCTCATCCGACGCACAACAGACAAATAGGCAAGCCCGCTGCGGACATGGTTTGCCTTTTCAGGACCTCGCCCCTAAGATATGCAGCAGGCGAATCTTTCAATTGATAGCGAAGGCAGCAGCGCGCAGTGAAGGCTCCTTTCCCAGGGTTCAAGCTCCGACGGTCGCTGATGAAGGAGTGGAGTTCATAGGGATGCCGAACATCACACGAAGACAAGCATCGGCGAGACAGCATCCTCACCCTGCTCAATGGTCCGTGCATTTCCCATGAACCCGCCGCGTGAGATTCGCATCATGGAGAATGGCGAAGAGTTGGCGCGCGAGGCAGCCGAGCTATATGTCTGGCTCGCTAATGAAAGCATCAGGACCAGGGGTCGGTTTCTGGTCGCCCTGTCCGGCGGGTCGACGCCCCGGCAGCTTCATCAGGTGCTCGCCGACTCCACCAACGCATGTCGGCTCGATTGGACGAAAGTCCAGTTTTTCTTCGGAGACGAGCGGTGTGTCCCACCGACCCATCCAGACAGCAACTTCGGGATGGCGAAGGCAACGCTCTTCGACCCGCTGCGTGTCGAGCCGTCCCAGATCCACCGCATGAAGGGCGAGGTTCAGCCGGCAGCGGCCGCGACTGACTACGAGAGCCTCATACGCAGAGTCACTCAGAGCGCGGCACCGGCCATCCCGGAGCTGGACCTCATCTTGCTCGGTATGGGCACCGACGGCCACACGGCGTCGCTCTTCCCCGGCACGGCGGCGGTCCGCGAACGGACTCGTCTGGTGGCGGAAGGCGCGGCGCCCACCGGGATACCTCACCGGGTGACCATGACCTTACCGCTGATCAACCGGGCGCGGGTCGTCTTGTTCCTTGTCACCGGCCATGAGAAGGCATCGACAGTACGGAAGGTCCTTGAGAATAAGGGCGGGGCTGGCTCATCATTGCCGGCATCGATGGTCGGACCTGTGACCGGGCGTCTGATCTGGTTTCTCGACCACAGAGCCGCATCGGAACTGACTGTCAGCAAACAAGCCATCTCCTCTTGCGAGGAATAGAGATGATCCTTGCCGGCGATATCGGGGGCACCAAGACGAACTTGGCCTTGTTCGATTGGACTCGCGAGCGCGTCGAGCCGACTCGCGCCCGGAGCTTTCATAGCGGAGATTACAAATCACTCGAGGAGATTATTCAGGAATTCCTGGCACCGCCGCAGCCGGCAAAAGCCGGGGAGACGGAGGAAGCCGACGAGGCCAAGCCTGATGCAGCGACATCTGAAGGTGTCCCTTCCGAGGAGCCACTCAAGCTCGCGGCGGCCTGCTTCGGCGTCGCAGGACCCGTCATCGACAACCAATGCCGCACGACCAATCTTCCTTGGATCGTCGACGGCGCCGCGATCGCGAAGCAATTCGACATTCCCAAGGTCCGGTTGCTGAACGACTTGGAAGCGACCGCCTACGGAATTCTGTTGCTGAGGCCGGATGAAGTCCACGTCCTGAACGCCGGAACCCCGCCCAAGAAGAGGCAGGCCTTGGCTTTGATCGCCGCCGGCACCGGCTTGGGGGAGGCCATCTTGTTTTGGGACGAGCAACGCTATGTTCCCATGCCGTCTGAAGGAGGACACGCGGATTTTGCGCCGAACAGCGACAACGAGATCGAGCTGCTGCGTCATCTCCGGCGCAGCTACCTTCATGTGAGCTACGAACGGGTGCTCTCGGGACCGGGGCTCTATGCGATCTACGAATATTTGCGCGACGCCAAGAAAAACGAACCGACGTGGCTCGCCGAAAAGATCAAAGTGGGCGATCCCGCCGCCGTGATCGCAGAGGCCGGGTTGAAAGGCCAGGCGGATATCGCGAAGCAGACCCTGGACCTGTTCGCTTCGATCTACGGAGCGGAAGCCGGCAACTTGGCCTTAAAGGCGCTGGCGCTGGACGGCCTCTACGTCGGCGGCGGCATCGCACCCAAGGTCCTCGCGAAATTGAAAGACGGGACCTTCATGAAGGCCTTTACGAACAAAGGCCGGTACAAGCGGTTGATGAGCGGGATTCCCGTCAAAGTGGTGATGAACGACAAGACCGCCTTGCTCGGCGCAGCCTCGGTTGCGGCCGAACTGGCACACGCTGCCGCATGAACACCCAACAAGATCTTGACCAGCTTAAACGCCAGGCGGCGTTGGCCGCGGTCGAATACGTCCGCGACGGCATGGTCGTCGGACTCGGCACGGGCTCGACCGCGAAGCATGTGATCTTGGCCTTGGGGGCCAAGATCCGGGCCGGCATGAAGCTGCAAGGCGTCCCGACCTCCAGAGAGACTGCGGACCTCGCCAGGCAGCAAGGGATCCCTCTTTTAGAGAAGGAAAATTCCTGGGTGGTCGACGTTGCGATCGACGGGGCCGACCAAGTGGATCCCCAATTCAGTCTCATCAAGGGGGGCGGAGGGGCCCTGCTCAAAGAAAAAATCGTCGCGGCGGCCGCACGGCAGTTCATCGTGGTGGTCGACCAGACTAAGCTGGTGCCCGCCCTGGGAAATTCGTTTCCCTTGCCCCTCGAAGTGATTCCGTTCGGATGGGGCAGCACGGCCCGGCAGGTCGAAGCTGTCTCAGGGGGGAAAGCCGTCTTACGGCAACGTGACGGGGACACGTTCACGACGGAAGCGGGCAATGTCATCCTGGACGTGCATCTCGGCACCATCACCGATCCGCGTGACCTGGAGACCAAGCTGAACCTCATCCCCGGGGTCGTCGAGACAGGGCTGTTCGTCGGTCGAACGGATCTCTTGCTGGTCGGCATTCCAGGCGGCGTCGAGACGCGCTTTGCCACGAGGTTATGAGTGGTGCCCGGTACTTCGGGCCCGGTCGGACTTTTACAAGACGAGAACTCATCAGCACCATCGGCTGGAGCAGTAAGCCGCTGCTTGCCCTGACGGCGCACAGGTGGCTCTTCCCTTCGCCATGCCAACCATACCAGGCCGACGACTGACCTGACCCACGAGGCAACGGCATGACCGAGCCAGGCTCACCGGAACCGACTGATCCGTACCGGCTTCCACGCCACGCGTTGCCCAAGCGTTATGACTTACGGCTCGACCCGGATCTTGATGGAGCGCGATTTGACGGCTCGGCCGTCGTCACGCTTTCGATCCTCGAACCGACACAAGACCTCGTATGCAACAGCGCGGAATTGGACGTCCGGTCCGCGCGCCTCACGAACGCCGACGGCGAGACACACCTCGGCACGATCGAACTCGACGCGGCATCGGAGCGTTGTCACGTTCGATTCCCCGCGCGCATCGAACCGGGCGAGTGGCGCCTCCACCTGACCTTCCAGGGAATCCTCAACGACAAGCTCCGCGGGTTCTATCGCAGCACCTACAAGGACGAACGCGGGATCTCGCACGTGCTGGCGGCCACGCAGTTTGAAGCGACGGACGCCCGGCGGGCCTTTCCCTGCTGGGACGAGCCGGATTTCAAGGCCGTCTTTTCGACGGTCCTGGTCATCGACCCCGCGCTGACCGCTGTTTCGAACACGAAGGTCATTTCCGAAGAGATACTGGAGGGGAAGAAAGCGGTCCGGTTCGCCGATAGCATCGTCATGTCCACCTACCTTGTGGCCTTTATGGTCGGTGCCCTCGAGGCGACCGAACCCAGGTTCGCTGGGAAAACCGCGATCCGCATATGGACGGTTCCCGGCAAGAAGCACTTGGCCGGCTTCGGTCTGGACGCCGCAGTGGCCTCATTACAGTTCTTCGAGGCGTTTTACGGCATCCCCTATCCGGGCGAGAAGCTCGACCTGCTGGCCATTCCCGACTTTGCCTCGGGCGCCATGGAGAACCTCGGCGCCATTACCTTTCGTGAAACGGCCCTGCTCGTGGATGAGCGCCTGGCGGCGCACGGCGAGCTGGAACGCGTGGCCGACGTCGTGGCCCACGAGAACGCCCACATGTGGTTCGGCGATCTCGTCACCATGGCCTGGTGGAACGGGCTCTGGCTCAATGAAGCCTTCGCCACGTTCATGGAGATGCTCGCGGTCGATGCGTGGAAACCGGAATGGGACCGCTGGACCACGTTCGGAGTCTCCCGTGCGGCGGCCTTGTCGGTCGACGGTCTGCAAAGCAGCCGACCGATCGAATACCCTGTCCGTGCGCCAAAGGACGCGGAGGCCATGTTCGACGTCTTGACCTATGAGAAGGGGGCTTCTGTCCTGCGCATGTTGGAGCAGCACATCGGTCCGACGCTGTTTCGGGACGGCGTCCGCGACTACCTGCACAGCCACGCTTACGGGAACGCCGATACGAACGACTTATGGGTATCCCTCGGCAAGGTGGCGCAACAGTCAATTCCCGAGATGATGGACGGCTGGATTTTTCGACCCGGCTATCCACTGCTGACCGTGAGCCAACGCGGACCCAACGAATTGCTCATCGCGCAGCAACGGTTCACGTACCTTCCCACTCCCTCAACCGCCGCCACCAACCCCTCAGCGGCAACCTGGCGGATTCCGATTCAGCTCCGCATCTCCGCCGGGGGCGCCGCACAAACCCAGCAGCTTCTCCTCACCGATGCCGCAACTCGAATTACGCTATCGGAAAACTGGGAGACAGTGCTCGTGAACGCCGGCGGATACGGGTTCTATCGAGTCCAATACAGCCGGGACCTGCGGGGCAAGCTGGTCCGACAAGGTCTCGATCGGTTGGCCGCCATCGAGCGGTTCAACCTGATCAACGATGTCTGGGCCACGACGGTCGCCGGGACGACGACCCTGGACGAATACCTGGAGTTGACCGCCTCGTTCGCTGGCGAGAGGGACAAGAACGTCTGGGCTGTGCTGCTCGATTCATTTTCAGTGTTGAATCGGATCATCGAACCGCGGGAGCGGCCGGCGCTCGAAGCGTTCGTGCGCGCTCGCGTGGGACCGGCCGTCGCCGAGCTGGGCTGGGCGCCACGCTCCGGGGAAAGCGACATGACCAGACAATTGCGGGGCGAGCTGATCGGAGCCTTGGGGAAACTAGGCCATGATGGCCAGGCACAGCAGAAAGCGGCTGAGCTCTATCACGCGTATCGAGAAGACGCGACCGCAGTGGATCCTAATCTGCTGCCCGCAATCGTCGGTATCCTCGCCCACATCGGCGACGCCGTCCGGTATGATGAATTCTCCGAACGGTTCCGCACGGCGAAGACGCCTCAGGACGAACGTCGCTACCTCTTCTCGCTCGCCGGCTTCCAATCCACAAAACTCTTGGAACAGACCCTGGCCCGTACACTCAGCGGCGAGATCCGAACGCAGGACGGGCCCTTCCTGGTTAGCGCGATCTTGATGAGCGTGTACGGTCGCGAGGTGGCCTGGAACTTCGTCAAGACGAACTGGGACCGGATGGATCGGCTGTTCCCGAAGCAGGGTCTTCGCCGCATGTGCGGCGGGCTCGTGGGCCTGGCCACGCCGGAACTCGAACGCGATGTACGGGGGTTTTTCGCCTCACGCAAGATCGACCTGGGCGGGAAAACCCTGGAGCAATATTTGGAGCAGCTTCGAATTGCGATCACGATGCGCGAGCGAGAACGGACGACGCTGCCTGCCCACCTCCGCTCGATGGTCACGCCAGGGCAGCCCTGACCGCGCACATAGTCTTCACGACCTATTCATCGCCAGACAGGGCGCGGGCCTTCAGGTCGTAATCGAACCCCCAGCCGCCACAGGCGTCTGAGGACCCCCAACCTCGGCCGGTGTAAAGAGAGTCGACGATTCATCCCGCGACCAGCGCACACGGCGCTCATCGCGGCCGGCTGTGCCCGAACCTTCGCAAGGGCCCCATGACCCTTGAGGTTCGGACAGTTGCGCCTTATCAAACGACTCGCTCTTCAAGAGTCCCGGGTACCAAGCGGAAAAAGAGAGGGAATACACTCCAACAATCGATCCGCCGACGGACGCACGAAGCAGCGACTCATCCCTAGTCGACAGGATCAAGGTGAGCGCAGGAGCGTTCTCCAAAAAATACCGTGCGGGAAGTTTGACTTTCGAAGTCCCGCTTCTGTACCCTTGGATACCGGCGAGATGGCTCCTATCAAGGACTCGCATGGATTTGACTTCTTGCGGTGGTGGCAATAATGGCTGATTGCCCGCGGTGCGGAACGTTCCTCACACGGTTGGCCCGTCGTCGGAGCATCATCGATCACCTCCTCGGCGCCGTCACGCTCTATCCTGCCCGATGCCAACTCTGCGGACGCCGCTTTCGCAAATTCGTCGGCCGCTTTCTGATGAACCCCCGCCGCGAGTACTCGCGCGTGCCGGTCCGCTATCCGGTTTGGTTTCGGTCGACCCACTCCCTCACGGAAGGCCTGGGCCAGCCCGGCATCATGACCAACCTCACCATTCGCGGCTGCCGGATCAAGAGCGAGATCCCGTTACCGCTCGGAACGCGCGTGTCTCTGGAATTTCAGCCCTCCGTTTTCACGCTTCCCATCACGGTGGATGAAGCGGTGGTCCGGTCGTTCTCAGGCGACACAGTGGGGCTGCGCTTTCTTCGTCTGCATCGGGAAGAGGAGGGTCGAATCCAGCGTGTCATGTCCCTCTACCTTCCGAGCACGATGAATCCGCACCGGGAACCGCTGAATCAGCCGACCTTGGAAAAGTAGCCCGCAAACCGTTACTCCTGGCGAAGAACGGCCAGCGGCCGCATGCCGAGCAGGCGATAGGTACTCAGGAATCCGATCGCCAGCGTGAGCAGCATGGCCGCCAGTAATTCGATCAGTAACAGGCCCGCCTGAAGGCTCCACGACAGATCGAACACGTAGCGGAGCGCCGCCCACGAAAGACTGCTGGCCAGCACGATCCCGATCACCCCGGCGACGGTTCCCATCAACGCGTACTCGACGGCGAAGGACCGGGCGATGAGGCCGCGGGTGGCCCCCAAGGCCTTCAGAACGACCGCTTCGTACAGCCGACGATATCGCGTCGCGGCCAACGCCGTCACCATGACGAGACTGGCCGCCCCGACGCAAAACAAGGCCACGGCACGGATGGCGAGCGAGAGGCGATCGAGAATCCGCGCAAAGGAATCCAAGACCTCTCCGATGTTGATCGCCGTCACGTTGGGGAACGCCGCGACGACCGCCTGTTGCAGCGACACTTCGTCCTGCGGTGGAACCCGCACCGTAGCCACGTACGTAAACGGCGCGCCTTCAAGCGCCCCGGGCGAGAGGACCATGTAGAAGTTCGTGGAGAAGTTCCCCCACTCCACTTTGCGTATGCTGCTCACCTGCGCCGTGATCGTCGCGCCTTGGATCTCGAACGTGACGGTGGAACCGATATCCAATCCCAAGTGCTTGGCCGCCTCCTCCTCGACCGACACCAGCGGTGCGGGAAAGGCCTGGCCCCTCGTCCACCATGCGCCTCTTGTCACCACGTTATCTTTGGGCAAGGTCTCGAGAAAAGTCAGGACGTACTCCCGAGTGAAGTACCAGCTCCTCCGTTGCTCGTCTTTCGTCTCTCTTTCCTTCTCACCGTCTTCTTCCGTTTTCACGCGTTGCCCGTTGACCGAGTGGAGCCGGGAACGAACCAGGGGCGTGAGCTGGGGCGCGGGTTCGCCGGTTCGGCTATGGATCAGCCGGGCAAAACCCTGTGCCTGGTCCGGCTGAATGTCGATGAAGAAGAACGTCGGGGCATCCGCCGGGCGTTTCTCACCGATTTGTTGTACGAGCGACCGTTCGATGAGCGAGACGGTGGCGATCACCATCACGCCGATACCGATGGCCGTCACGATCCCCGCGACTTGGCTGCCGGGCCGCGACAGATTGCCGACGGCATGACGGAGACTCACGATCCGCGGCACTGGAAGCAACTTCAACAAGCGGATGAGGCCGGTTGCTCCGAGCAATAGACCACTCACGCCCGCAAGCAACCCCGCCAAGAAAAGGAGTCCGATTTTCCATGAGCCTGCCTGCCACATGGCGAGGCCGGCCAAACCCGCCACGATGACCGCAGCTGTGAGCAACTTTGGGAGATCGAGACGAGGCCAGTGTGCGGCGAGCCCGATGCGGCGCCCCTCGCTCAACTTGGCGGGATTCGCCTCGCTTGCGAGAAACGCGCGGCGCATCACCATCACAGGTCTGATCTTCCTGACCTCCAGAATCGGCCAGAGGGTGAACAGAAGCGTTGTGAGCAACCCCAACCCGATCCCCTTGAGGATCGGCGGTAAAGAGGCCGTCGAGAGGGTGCTGGAAAACTCGACCTGATCCAGCAGGTCGGTTTCGAGCATGCCGGCCAGCGCCCGCGGAAGCACCGTCTGCAAACCGATCCCGAGAGCGACCCCGGCAAGGCTTCCGATCGCCGCCAGGACGATGGCTTGTAGCAGGTAGGTGGCGGCGATCGTGCGCGACTCGGCCCCGAGTGTCTTGAGGATCGCAATCCCCTGAAGCTTCCCCTTGAGAAAGGCTTGCACGGTCATGGCGACCCCGATGCCTCCGACGAACAAGGCGGTCAATCCAACCAAGCCGAGGTATCGGGCGAGCTGATCCAAGAACTGCTTTAATTGCGGCTGCGCGTCTCGATATGAGGACACGCGCGCCGACTCCCCGGCCAGGCGTCCGCGCAATTCGTACAGCAGCGGTTGCACCGGCACCGACGCGGGCAGCTTGAGCAGATACCTGTGCCGCACGCGGCTGCCGAGTTTCACCAGCTCCGCCGCCTCGAGGCCTGCCCGGGAAATCATGACTCGCGGTCCCAGGCTGAACATGTTCGCCATGCGGTCCGGTTCTGTCTTGAGCACGCCGGCAATGACGAACTGGGCTTGACCGAGCTTGATCCGATCTCCGATGGACAGACCCATCCGAATGAGGAGGGATTCCTGAACGACGGCGCCATAACAAGTCTCTCCCTCACCACTCCCTCTTCCCACCGGGGAGAGGGCTGAGGCGAGGGGCAAGTTTTCGGGTCCATGGGATTCAGGAATAGCCCGGCAGAGGCTCGCGGGCGGCGCGACGAGATCGGTCACCGCACGGCTGGGGTCAACCTTTACGCTTCCGTACAAGGGATAATTGATATCGATCGCTTTCAGCTCCACAATCTGCGTAACGAGACCAGATGGCTGCGGGCGCACCGTGGCAGCCATCGCGACGAGCTCGGATGCATGAGAAAGGACCACCCCGCGGCTGCTGACCGACTGCAGAACGGTCTGCCCGACCTCGCTCAACGCATGCGACACCCGCACTTCCACATCACCGCCCAGCAGTCCACGGGCTTCCCGAGTGACGGCCCGCTCCACGTTGGAGGCGAACAGACCGATCGCCACCACAGCGCCTACACCCATAGCGATACAGGAGAAAAAATAGAAAAAGTGCCGCCAGGCACCCCTCATCTCCCGCCAGGCCATGCGAACGGCGAACCCCATCGCTCTGTTCCTATCCGATCAGCTCGTCCTTCTCCACCCGTCCGTCCCGCAGGGCGATGATGCGCTCCATTCGACCGGCGAGGTCGGCTTCGTGGGTCACGAGGAGCAGCGTGGTCCCATGGTCTCGATGGAGGTTGAGGATGAGATCGATAACGGCAGCGCCGGTGACTGAATCCAAATTTCCTGTAGGCTCGTCCGCCAGGAGTATCGGCGGGCGGCAAGCGAAGGCTCGCGCCACCGCGACCCGTTGCTGTTCACCCCCCGACAACTGCACGGGGTAATGGTCGAGCCGATCGCCGAGGCCCACGGCTCTCAACAGATCGACCGCTCGATCGGTCGCGGTCACATCACCGGACAGTTCCAACGGCACCGCGACGTTCTCGACCGCCGTCAGGGTCGGGATCAGATGGAAAGATTGGAACACGTAACCGATTTTCTCCCGCCGAAAGCGTGCCATGACACTCTCCGGCATCGTCGAGATTTCCGCTCCATCCAATTTGATGGAACCCGACGTGGGACGGTCGAGGCCGGCGATGAGACCCAGCAGGGTGGACTTGCCGCTGCCGGACGGACCGACGATGGCAACGCGCTGCTTTTTCGGAATCTCCAACGTGATGTCGTCGAGGACCGTGATCTGATGACCGCCACCGCTCAGGCGCATAGTCAAGTGGGAGATGGCGATCATGCCGCGCGTCAGACCTCCGACGGTGTCCTCGATGGAACATCTATATTATACTGAAGTGCGATGTTCGACATGGACCTTTTCAGGTGCTCGACGGCGCGCCGATCGTCCGCTGCGGTGCTCCTCTCGAGCCTGCTGTTGCTCGGCTGCGAGCAGGCGCCAACGACCTCGCCCGGCTCTCCACCGCCGGCCTCGCAACGCGACGGATTCGCGCCGCGTCTTGGGATCGACCTCTCGGCGAAGCCGGGGCGACCGGACGCTCGCCCTTCGGCCGAGCGCCCGGTGATCGTCGCCTTCGGCGACAGTCTCACAGCCGGGCTGGGCCTCTCTGCCGAACAGGCCTATCCGGCGCAGTTGCAACGCCGTTTGGAAGCAGCCGGTTTCCGCTACCGCGTGGTGAATGCCGGCGTAAGCGGTGACACGACGGCCGGGGGGCTCCGCCGTCTCAACTGGGTGCTGCAGAGCAAGCCGAGGTTGGTGATCCTTGAGCTCGGTGGGAACGACGGGCTCCGTGGTCTCTCATTGGCGCAGACCCGTTCAAACTTGGAACAGATGATCCAGCGGCTCGAACAAGCAGGAGCCCACGTCGTCCTGGCGGGGTTAAAATTGCCCCCGAACTATGGGGCGGACTACACGGCCCAATTCGAAGCGATGTACCGAGACCTGGCGAAGGCTCACCGGCTGCCGCTCATCCCATTTTTCTTGGAAGGCGTGGCGGCCCAGCCCTCGCTCAATCAAGCCGACGGCATCCATCCCACCGAGGAAGGGTACCGGCACGTCGTGGAGAATGTGATGAAGACGATCGAGCCGCTCTTGAGGAACGCTCGCCACTCCTGAGGATCAGGTCAAAAGAAAACTCCCGACCAACCAATTGAGAAACTCGATCGGCCGGGAGTGAGGGGTTTGGGGAGCAAACCGAGATCAGGATTTCTTGAAGAAGGTATCGTAGACGCCGTAGGCGAGGATTACTCCGATCATTGAGTAATACATGTAGCTGATCCCGCTGTAGTCGGGCGCCCCTGCCGTCGGTTCGTTTGCCAGCCCTTCCGTTACCAGGCCCAAGAGCAACCCGCTGACGATTCCCACACCTTGCAACACCTTGGTCATAGAAGTCCTCCTTCTCCCGTCCAGGATTGGTTCGGGCAAAACGGGCGGCATTCTACTGAAACTGTGTCGTATCAGGCAAGTGGGGAGAGCATGGACCAAGGACGTGCCAAATCCAATCGGCGACGCCCCATTTACTTCTTTATCTGTGGGATTGGGTCGTCTTTGACAGAGAGCGCAAGCCTCCGGCCACTTCTTTGAAGGACCGGGCGAGGGATTCCAGCTCTCCGCACTTCTGGACCAATTCGGCCGCGACCGATTCCGCCTTGCCATCGAGCCGCGTGGCCTGCTGAGTCAGGTCATTCAGCTTGCCTTGCAGCCCCTTGTACACCTCCATCTCCCGCTGGAGCTCCTGAAGGGCGGCGTGGGCGGTTCTCGCTTCCTCGATCGACGCCTGCAACTGCTGGCTGAGGCGGGCGACGTAGGCTTCACGGCCGCGGGTCTCGGTTTCCAGTGAGGCGCGCGCGCGATCACTCTCCCGCCGCCGCTCGTCGAGACCTCGAATGGTATGGATCCATTCGGTCACGACGCCGTTGCCTGAACGTGGACCGTCCGGTAACGATTCGCCACGCTCCAAGGCCTTGATGGCCGGCAGAAACCACTCGACGAAGGTCATGACGTCGCTCAGCTTGACGTCGGGCGCGCTTTGCGGCGCCTCTTGCTTCGGCGGTTCCGGCCTCGGCATGCGCTTGGTCTCGGCGACGCGCTTCGCCAGCCTCGGCTGGGCCCAGCGATAGTACTCCAACAGCACGGCGATGGAATGCCGGCACATCGGATCTTCCGGCACATTGCACGAGCATTCCGTGATGAGATGGCCGTCCTGCAGGCCGATGTGCTGCTCGTAGAGCCCCGAGTTGCCGATCACGGCGGAGGAGACCTTGAGATCGTCTGCATCGACGATGCGCACGCGGTTCTCCGCCACGTATTGCTGTCCGATCTGGAACGCTCCTGGATTGACGATCGACTGAATCATGGCCGGGTCGAGCAGAACGAGGCGATCGGCCGTGCAGCTAATGCGATTTCGCATGGAATGGCCCCTCCCAGATGCGGGTCAGCGATGGGAATCCTCACGGCTGTGATACTTCGCATCGGATGGACAGTCAAGCAATCCTTGGATTCGCGCAAGCACAGAGACTGTGTCCATGCTCGGGGTCGGCGGGTACGAACGAAGGTTCACATCACCTATTACTGCTCACTGCAGTCTCGAGTGACTTCCATCACAAAACGGCGGTTTCCTGGTGTGTTTGCAGCCGCAAAACGCGACGGTCTTCTTCTCTTCAATCGTCACTTCCATCGGTGCGAACGATGTCCCCGTATGAGACCCGTCGCAAAACGGCTGTGTCTTCGAGCGACCACAGCGACACCAATAGTAGGTACCGGGTTGCACTTCCATCACGTAGGGCGACCGCTGCGCGATCTTCACTTCATCGGCTATACGTTCTCCTAGGCTATCGATTACGGGAGGCCATTGTCATCGAGATGATTTTCCCTCGTCACCTCACTTGCCGCACCGCTGCGGGAGTCCGTGCGGGCCGAGGGACGTCAGCCAGAGGTAATCGGCGATGTGGTCACGGAGCAGTTCCTTGATCTCTTCCTGTCGGCTCCTATCAAAGGCCACGAGATAGATCGACACGTGTTTCAAACCCTCAGGGGCACGACGCAGCACACGGTTCGGGACCGGTAGGTAATACTGGATGTGGCCTCCACCGGTATAGCTCAGGATCGGCCCCACCTCCGACCCTTGATGGATCTGATACGTGCGAAGCCCGTCGGCAACGACTTTGGCCATCCCTTCATCTCGGAACAGGGAGGCTTCAAACATGCTCTGATAGCTGCTATCCGTTCCTCCACCGTGGCAGAGCCGCAGCTGTCCGACGATCCGTTCACGGTACGGAGGGTCGTCGGCGAACGCCTCGCCGCTTAGGTTCCATCGCTCCATCTCCGGCAGCCCGCGGACCTTCGCCAAGCCGACCTTCGCGACCTGCCGCACGAGCGCGCGCGGAGGGTTCAAGGCCAGGACCGGGCGCGCATACCGCTGGGCGAAGGCGAGGATAGGCTCATAGTTCTCAAACTCCCCACCCCAGTTCTCCTGCCATCGCGACTCTTTCAGAAACGTGAGGCGGTCGTATGCGCGGTCCTGCACGTACTGCGACAGGGCCGCTTGTCCGTCCCAACTGAACATTTCCATCGCGACGACCGGCTGACGATTTCTTTGCACGAGCCCTTCCAAGATCTGAACCGCGGCCTGAACGTGACGCGGGTTGTAATGTTCCTCGCCGATATACACCACGTCCTGCCGCGCTAGTTCAGCCAACAAATCATCAAATCGAACGATCTTGCCTTCCGGACTGGAGAGAATGAGTCCGGCTTGATAGTCGACTTGAACCGCAGGCGTCTCGTTCGGCTCGACGATCTCCGGTCCTGTCCCGCACGAAACCACCATCGCACAAAGCAGTCCAAGAGCCGCCGGAAGAAATCGGGACGGCCGTGCCGCAGGAGATGGCGGTGAGGCTTGACCCATGCTTTGCTAGGTATCATAGGCGTCGGCGCGCAGCAAGGGTGTTGCCTTGACGCTTCGACGGCGACTGGTTCGGCGGTTCGACCCCTCGATGGACTCGGTGTCCCGAGCTGAGTCGAGGGACCAGCTCACCGTGGCGAGCGGCGTCAAGCCACACGCGCACCACCCTGAGCGCGCAGTCGAAGGGCACGCCTTGCCCCGAAGAGTGGGGTCGCAGACGCTGTTCAGCGTCAATCGTGAGCAAGCCCCGCCAGGGAACGGGGTGGTCGAAGGATTGACGGGTCTGAGACTGCGCCAGTATGCTTTTTCGGCAACCGGAACCTTCGAATCGTTCCCGTCCTCGACCGATCGGCATGCGTATGGCCCAGGATGATGGATCAGTGGTTCGTTTCCGCCGGGAACTGTCCCGTCTCCGGGCCTCCCAGGAACATCTGTGGGAGGAGTCACGCCGTCACGTCACAGGCGCACGCCTGGCGAGGACGGTGCATCAACTTGCCGCCGCCGCCGACCACTCGACATTGCCTCAGCCGCTCAAAGACTTGCTCGTGAGGGCTCTCCGTGTCGGCCAAGCCGTTGGTCGATCCGATGTGGACGGAGACACCCTCAAGCTCCTGACCGGTCTCCCGACGACCAAGGCCCTCCGTGCCCTCTCTCTCTACTTCGGCCTCGTCACGCCCCCCACCGCATCATGGCCCGCACCAACGACCACTCCTGAAGAAGTCGAGGCGGCGCTGCGGAAGACAGAGAAGCCGTTCGATCTATTGCTCGATGCCGATGTGGCGTCTGTACTCGACCTTGGAGCCGGCGATCTCTCTTTCGCTGAAGAACTCGTGCAGGCCTACCAGCCGAGATTACAGGCGCAGGGGAAGGACCTCATCCTCCACTGCCAAGACAGGTTGGCTGCAGAGTCGCAACTGGGCGGACCGCTGCATCCGGATAGAGCCAGGCTGGAGCGCCTCAAAAGCGCGCCTGGTGTCCGATTCCGATTCCTACCCGGCGTAGACATGTTCGCCCTCGATGAGCCAAACCAGCGACGGGCGTTCGCCGATCGGTATACCATCGTGACCTGTTGGGCTCCGGCGACCCCGACCTTCGCCTATGAGCCGAGCAGACTATCGCGGGACGTGATCAACGATGACTTGCGGCGCACCAAGGGCCCGTTCCGCAAGGTAAAGGTGGATGGAGAAGAGGCGTTGGAAGTCCAGCATGGAAGCCGCGCGCTCTTGTTTCCTGCTTGGAAGTTCGAGATTCGCGGCCCTCTCGCACTCCTCGACTTGATGTCGCAGCGGGGGCTCGTGTGCGTGCTTGGCGCGGTGGACGGCCAAGTGTTCTGGGAAACGCTCTCGCAACTCTTGGCGGATCCGAACCTCAGACCGACCGACCGGATCCTGACACCGAGCCTCGTGCCGAAGCTCTTCGGTCCGGTCTTCCAACGACTGACGCAGCTTCCCGTCGGGACTTCGATCGACCTCTCGACCGTCGCGCGGCTGCGCGCGGACCTGCCGCGAGTGCTGGGGGCGCCGAGCGACCTCCAGGCATCGTACGCATTCCGTTATGTCTTGATCCGACGCGGGGCGACGTTTGACGGGGTTCCTGCCAGCAGCACAGCTCGCCGCTTTCCGGCCATGGTCGAAGAGGCGCCGCCCTGGTTCCTCACCCTCGTGCCTGAACGGGTGTTCTCTTCGAGCACCTAGCCGTTCGTTTTTTCTTCGGCTCTCCCTTCACAGCCAATCCTCGGCGATCGGCGCGAAATACCGGATTCATTGACTTCGGCCCCCTCTTTGCTAGACTGCGATCGGTGCCCGCCGACGCCATGAATCAGGCCTACTGACGCCGACTATTCCACGTGAATCCAACCCAGGCCATCCGCTCCGTCCAGGACAACATCGCTCAGGTCATCAAAGGGAAGCCGCATGTGATCGAGATGGCGGTCGTGTGTCTCCTGGCCCGAGGTCATTTGCTGATCGAGGATGTGCCGGGCGTCGGAAAAACCACGTTAGCCCACAGCCTCGCGCGCTCCTTGGATTGCTCCTTTAAACGCATCCAATTCACCAGCGACCTGCTGCCTTCGGACATCGTCGGCATTTCCATCTTCAACCGGCAGAAACAGACGTTTGAGTTCATGCCCGGTCCGATTTTCGCCAACATCGTTCTCGCGGACGAGATCAATCGGACCACCCCGAAAACGCAGAGCAGCTTGCTCGAGGCCATGAGCGAGTCTCAGGTGTCGGTCGAAAACCAAACGCACCCGCTGGGCCAGCCGTTCATGGTCATCGCCACTCAAAACCCGGCTGAGTATCATGGCACCTTCCCGCTGCCCGAATCCCAATTGGACCGGTTTCTGATGCGACTCCGGATCGGATATCCGGAGGCGGAGGAAGAAAAACGGATCCTCGATCGGTCCCACTCACTCAAGCCCGCCGACGAGCTCCAACCGGTGCTGACGGCGCAGGAGGTCGTCGATCTTCAGGCCGCCGCCGATAAAGTCAGGATGCATGACAGTCTGCTGGATTATCTGTTGGCGATCGTCAACGCCACGCGCCAGAGTCCCCTCCTCTCGCTCGGGGTTAGCACACGCGGGACACTGGCGCTCACTCGATCGGCCAAGGCCCTCGCACTGGCACGGAATCGCGAGTACTGTCTGCCGGACGACATCAAGGAGCTCGCCCCGATCGTGCTGTCTCACCGCGTCGTGTTGGCTCGTGGAGCGGCAGCCCGTGCCAAGAGCTTCGAACAGGCCGAGCGTGTGATTGTCGATTTACTCGAAACGGTGCCCGTGCCCGTCTGAGGCGGCACGAGGGCGACACCGCCAGGCCGCGCCCATGCAGCAGCGACCAGTCAGCCGGTTGGCTCAGTGGATCTCTCCGCGTCGCTCCCTCCGCTTGACTTCAGAAGGCACTCGCTTCCTTCTCTTCTCCCTGGCCGTCGGTGTGGCAGCCATGAATACGGGCAACAATCTCTTCTATCTCCTGTTGGCGATGATGTTGAGCCTGATCATCGTCTCCGGGGTGCTGTCTGAGCTCTGCGTTCGCGCACTGAAATTTCGACGGCATGTTCCCGATTACCTGATCGCCGGCGAACCGACCATGGTGAGCGTGACCGTCGCGAATCGGAAAGCCTGGATGCCGAGCTTCTCGCTGCTGATCTTCGAAGTAGCGAACGGCGCCGAGGTCGACCGGGGGCTGCACGTTCCCTATCTGGCGCCGCGGACCTGCTCCTTGCTCTCGTACCCTTTGCTGGCGACGCGCCGGGGTGCGGTTCGGCTCGATGGGTTTCACGTCGTGACGCCTTTTCCATTCGGCTTATTCTTGAAGAAGGCGCGCTACTCGACTCCAGCGACGATCTGGGTGTGTCCAGAGATCCGGTCGGTCCCGACGCTGGTAGACAGGCTCGTTGCGGGACACGGACAGGAGCATTCCCTCTCACGACGCGGTCATGGCGTCGAGTTGTACAACCTGCGGCTCTACCAACCTGGCGACGATTCGCGGATGATTCACTGGACCACGACCGCGCGCACCTCCAAGTTGATCGTGCGGGAAACCGAGGCGGAAGACCGGCGCCGTTTGACGCTCATCTTCCCCGGCATCGCGCCCCCTTCCCATGACGAGCAGTTTGAACGAGGGGCCATCCTCACCGCTTCAATCGCCGCAGCCTTGTGCCGGCGGGATTACCACGTTCGCTCGCTGATCGGGAGCGAGGAGCTGCCGTCTTGTTCCCCCGAGGACCAACTCGTCCTGATCCTCCAGGCCCTGGCCCGCTGCGAGCGCCGGAGCCCGGAAGAGGCGGGCCCGACGCTGGACGCCGTATCAGCCATGACAGCGTCCTGTGGCCCTGACGAGTCGCTTATCGTCGTATTGGCCTGGGCCGATCGCGCACTGACGGACGCGTGCCCGGAGGCCCACCGCATCGTTCACGTCGACGATTACGCGGAGATGTTGGATGCCGCTACAGCAAGCCCTCCGGCTTAGCTCGATCCTCTTGGCCGCGGCCTCCTTCGCCGGCCTGGTATTGACGGCGGAGCTGTCCCCCTGGCTGGCCTCGGTGGGAGCCGCCTCCATCCTCGTCAACGTGCTGCGCACCCTCGGCGTGCCGGTCCTGCGGCGAATCTCCAACATCACGCGGATGTCGGCCGCGACCTGGAACATCCTGCTGGTCGCCGCATTCGCCGGCTTCTGGATCGACTTCTTGTGGATCTCCGAGGAGCTCCTCCCCGCTGGAATGCACTTCCTCGTTGCGCTGATGATCAACAAACTGTTCAACCTTCACCAGCGCAGGGACTACCTCCACCTTTACGTCATCAGCCTCATGGCCATCCTGTCGTCCGCGGCCCTCACGAATCACGTCTCGTACGCCCCGGTGTTCGTCGCTTACTTGATCGCGGGCGTCTGGACCTTGCTGCTCTACCAACTGGCGAACGACAGCGAAGGGACGAGATCTCCACATGGCGTGGCCGGCGGCGCAGCCGGTCCCGCGGCTTCGGCAGCCCGCATCACGCCCCGCTTGTTTTGGATGACGAACGCCGCCGCGCTCGGGGCGCTCACGCTGACGGTCCTCGTGTTCTTTTCGATCCCACGGATCGGCACGGGATTGCTCCACAAAGGCCGCGGCGAGGGTCTCCGCACCTCCGGCTTTTCCGATCGAGTGGACCTCGGAGTCATCGGACCGGTGAAGCAGGACCCCACCATCGTGATGCGCGTCGAGCTTCCGGAGCGAGCACAGCCCGTGCCCGATCGCCTCTATCTGCGGGGGAACGCCTACGATCGATACAACGGCAGGTCGTGGGCCAATACCTTCACTCATCGACGCGTCCTCGGAGAGGTTGCCCCGGGCACGTTTCGAGTGGGGAACACAGCGACCTCACAGTCCGCCGGCCATGGTCATGCCGTTATGCGACATGACATTTTGCTCGAACCGCTCGACACGACGGTCCTCTTCGGAGCGCCCTTCCCACGGTCGATCAGCGGCGAGCTGCCCGCCATTCACATCGATCCGGCTGGGGCGCTCTACCTGCCTCATCCCTCTGGCACACGAGTCCAGTACTCGGTCCACTCCGAGTCGCATCAGGTCTCGGTGGACGAGCGCAAGGCGCGCAGCTTGGCCTACCCGGAGCCGATCCGACGTACCTATCTTCAATTACCCGCCTCCCTGAGCTCGAACGTGCGGAGCTTAGCTCAACGGATCGCCGCGCAAGCCGAATCACCGTACGAGACGGCATTGGCCATCAAGCAGTATCTCCTCCTGAACTACCGATACAGCCTGGATATCGGAAGCTCGGTCTCGGCGCGCCCGCTCGACGATTTCTTGTTCAGGCGGAAAACAGGTTACTGTGAGCACTACGCCACCGCCATGGTCGTCTTGCTGCGGTCGGTCGGGATCCCGGCCCGCCTTGTGACGGGGTTTCTCGCCTCGGAATGGAACGACTTCGGGAATCACTTCACCGTGCGCCAAAAAGACGCCCATGCGTGGGTCGAAGTGTACTACCCCGAGTCCGGGTGGGTGACGTTTGACCCGACGCCGAGTCTCGGCGAGAGCGCGGCCAACGAGTGGTGGGAAGTCTTCTCACGGCTGACGGATTCGGCCCGGCTCCGTTGGGATCGTCTGTTCGTGCATTACAGCGCAGTCGACCAACTCGCCGTCGTGAAGGGATTGAGAGAAAGCGGGGACACCCTGCGGACGGAGTTGTCGGAGATGACCCTCGCCGCGCTGCGACCCCTCGGGCGGGTCCTCTCCGCGATCCCCCCGATGTTCAAGCGGGCGACGCGGATGCAGGTTTGGCTGGTGATTCTCCTGCTGGCCGGGAGCGGTACGGCGCTCTTCTTCCTGCTTCGCCATGCCCCTTGGACCATCAGCCTGGGACGACCGAACTTCTCGCAGGCCAAAGAAGCCCTCGTGTCGAACCTGTATCGACGCATCACCTCGCTGGCCGAATCTCACGGGATTCCCCGTTCCCCCGCAACTACGCCGTACGAACTGGCTCGGTCCGTACGGCGGCACTGGACCATCGCCGCCCCTCACGTTGAGTCGCTCACGAGCCTCTATTGCCGCGTGCGGTTCGGGCAGGCCACACTGAGCGCGGCCGATCTGGCGGATGCGAACTGCTTGCTTGACCAATTGAGGAAGCTGCCCCGCCAGCCGTAACGGCGTTCGTCGACCTCTAGAGACCCGTCCATCTAACATCCGTCACCCTTTGTAATCTCCAGGAACGAGCTCATGTCGATGTTGCCTCCGGTCAAAACGACGCCCACGCGTCGTCCTCGGAGCGCCGCCTCGCCGCGCAAAAGGGGAGCAAGCGCCACTGCACTGGATGGCTCGATCACGATCTTCAGTCGCTCGAACGCAAAGCGCATGGCCTCCACGATTTCCCGCTCCTCGACGACAAAAAATCCTTCGAGGTGGTCCCGCAAAATCGGGAGCGTCAGATCGGCGAGGCTTGTACGCAGGCCGTCGGCGATGGTCGACGGGGCGGTCATGGGCACGATCCGATTCTCGCGTACTGAATAGAACGCATCCAGCGCCCCGGCCGGTTCACAGGCATAGATCTTTGTGGTCGTTGCGATGCCATGGACCCCGAGGCTGATGCCCGACAGAAGTCCTCCACCTCCGACGGGTGCCAACACCGCATCGATCCCTCCCGTTTGCTCAAGGAGCTCCAGCGCCACCGTCCCTTGCCCTGAGATGACATACGGATTGTTGAACGGATGGACGAATGCACCCCTGTTTTCTGCGACGAGCGCGTTTGCACGCTCCTCAGCCTGCACCCGACTGTCCTCTACATAAACCTCAGCACCGTAGAGGGCTATGGCCCGACGCTTGAAGGAGTTGATCGGCTGCGGCATGACCACGTGGGCTTGGAATCCCAAGAGCCGGCAGGCCAAGGCGACGCCCTGCGCATGATTCCCGGAGGACACCGTCACGATCGGGCAGGTTCCTTGGGTCCGGGCAAGCTGAAAGATTGCGTGGTACGCGCCGCGAAATTTGAACGCCCCCACTCGCTGAAAATTTTCACACTTGAGAAAGACACGAGCGCCGGCTCTGTCGTCCAATTCGTGACTCGTCACCACCGGCGTGACTTGGGCGACACCGTGAAGCACTTCAGCGGCCTGCTGAATCGAGCGAAGAGTGATCTGGTCTCTCATGAGTCGGCTTGTTCAACGGGGGTCGGCCTTCTGGCGTGCCACGAGGGACCCGCGCGAGCCCGAAGTGCAGGATAGGCCTGGCCATCCAGGCTCACAGTGGAGCCATCAGAGACCGCTGATGACAACATACGAGGTGCGTCCGCCCTGGCAGAAGCAGATCAAGCGAGAAGGCGGAGCAGGCCCACTCCGGGCGGTTTGGAGCGGGAAACGGGATTTGAACCCGCGACCCTCGCCTTGGCAAGGCGATGCTCTACCACTGAGCTATTCCCGCTCTGGCCCGCTAAGAGAACTAAGAGAAGAGTTGGGATTGTATTGGGGCTCCGCTAAGGTGTCAAGGTTGACGCTGGCTTAAGAAATTTGAACTCAATGATCGAAACACCGCTGCCTTTCCAGATCCAGACCTGGTAGAGGTCGCTGCCTCTTGAGTTTGACTTAGTTACCCTTGCTGTTACTGCTACGCATTGGTAACGGATAGAACTCTCTGAAAAATTCACACAAGTCTTTGGAATCAATGATGTGCTTTGATCTTCTCTGAAGCAGCGACGCATCCCGTTACTTCCACTACTCATTGGCTCAGATTGGCGCAGAAAGGCTCGATATGATCCCCAAGCGACGACAATCTCATTTTGATCTTATAAACCAACGTCTTGTGTATTGAGTTCTTACCGTTTGCCAAGGACTTCCTCCACGGTTTGATAATTGCGAACTACAAAGCGTCTCTTTTGAGAGATCTCAGCAAAGGTTCAATGATCTCAACAGCGAACAGTTACGTGCCTGGGAAGGGAGGTGATAAGAGTTCCCTTGGTTTTGTAGTGAGTTATGGATGGGCATCTCTTTGATGCCCCAACTCTAGGAGGTAGCCACGATGTTCTTATCACGGAGGCAGTTCTTAAAAGTCTCGGCGGGGACGGTCGCCGCGGTGGCGG
>JBBIJI010000012.1:0-84631 GCA_037446055.1 Nitrospiraceae bacterium | reverse complement strand
CGCGTTCCTATATCGGGCCTCCGAGCGGCTCCGGAGACACGACGGCTCCTGCGGCCCCCGCAAACCTGCGTGTGCAATAAGCTCTCGTCGGTTGAGGTGGAGCGATTGATAACATTGCTCTTCCAGAAATCGTGTAGGTGCAACCAACGACCAATGCACCGGGCGTCATCATGGGCCGGAGGCTTTCGTCTTAGACCGCCACAAAAGCGGTTGGCCCATGGATCACCCACGGAGAGGAGCAAGAGCATTATGAGGAGACGTCATCGCACTTTGTGGACTTAGGTTATTGGCAGATCCCACTATAGGCCGCCACAGCACATCGTACGCTGCTCCAACCCAAAATATCTGGAGGTATAACGGTTCAATGTAATAGAAATCGCCAAAGAGGGCTGCGACGCCAAATCCCAACAAACCAGCTTGTGCACCTCTGGCTTGAAGATACAATCGATGGAACGGCTCTCCGCTCACCTGCGTAGGTAAGCGACCAAGCGTATTCCGTGCGAATAGGACCAGATAGAGGGCAAGACCAACTCCTCCCACTTCCGAAAGCAAAGAAAAATACAAGCTATGTGGGACGCGATAGGTATTAAAAATGATATCTGCAACCTCCTCGTTCGCACCTAACTCCTCAGCTTTGCCCGCGTACTTCTCCTTCTCCTCAGAAAAATTCCCTAAACCGACTCCGGCAATAGGATGGTCCCGCCAGATCAGGAAAGCGATTTTCCATAACACGGGTCTGGACCTTGCACTCGCATCGAGTTCCCCTTGCTCTGCAAAGATCGTGGCCATCCGATTATAGTAGCTTTCCGGGAACCATGGCGAGGCCAGCAATGCCAGAAGTACCACCACGACCCCAATTTGCACCCGCTGCCTAAGTTGCACAAGCATCATCAGAATGCCCACGGCGAGTCCAAGAAACGCTCCTCGCGACTCTGTATACGCGCAGCATAAGACAATCGACAGGGTACACCCTAAAAACATAAGTCGATGCCGCCTGGCAAGGTTGGCATCAAGGACATTGGCCAAGACGAACGGCGCCATGAGGACGAGCAACGCCCCGAGGACATTAGAGGTTCCAATTCCCCATAAATCCTCGAGGCGAGAATTCCCTGCCAGGCCTTGGAGTATGCCCCAGAAACTCAGCGCACCCAACGAAATCGAAACGACCCAAACATACTGAAAGAGTTTGTTCTCGTCTCGGAACAGCCGAGAAAACAAAAGGCAAATCACAAAAATCTTCCCAATATCAAAGGCTAGATCAAAGCTTATCTGGGATGAGTACTCAGCCCCAGCACTGCTTACCATCAGCCAACACACAAACACCGCGAACAGGATGACGTTCTTAGTTTGCGAAATGGCCGGTGCATGGTCCCCCACATAGCGATGCCGATGCACTAGATAACCGAAGGAGACCGCCACAGCAGTCAGCAAATGCAGCCGCCCGAACATTGCCGTTCCCCACGTCAGATTCTCCGGACGCAACAGGATGATATGAACAAAAAACAGGACGCCATAGACGGGATTGATGACGCTGTACATCACGCTTCCGTAATAGAAGATCGAAAGGAATAGAACTCTCATTGATAAGAAGACATTCTGGCCAATTCGCGGTACATCGATTCGTAGGCATCAACCATTGAGTGGATTGTGAACTCTTTCTGGGCACGATCACGAGCGTCTCGCCCCATCTGCTCGCGAAGCCGCTCATCGACCCGGAGCCTTTCGATAAGCCGGCAAAGTTGGGGGACATCGTTGGGCGAGAAATAGAATCCTTCTCGTCCATCTTCGATGATGTCGCGGGTGCCCCCCACATCGGTCACAAGGACCGGTACGCCTGTCGCCATTGCTTCTAATACCGTGTTACTGAACCCTTCGTACAAAGAAGCCTGGACATACACGTCCAGGCACGCCAACAACCCCGCCGTTTCGTTACTGTATCCCCACAGACGCACGTCGCTCTCCAATCCGAGTTGCTTAATCGTCCTCTCCAGAGCCGGTCTGGTTTCTCCATCTCCCACAATGACCAAGAAAGGCCGATCGAGTCCGCGGGGAAATCTGGACAATACATGAAGGAGCAACTCATGGTTCTTCACCGGATCAAGGCGCGCGATATTGCCCAGAATATATCGTCCAGACGGGAGACCGTATCGCTGACGCAAGGCCAGACGATCTGGCCGAGGATGGAACAGCTCATGATCCACTCCGTTTGCAATGATATTGATCCGCTCCTTCGCAAACCAAGCCTCAGCGGCTAGATCCTCCCGCATCAGGTTAGTTAAGGTCACCACCCGCTTGTATGTCCGTAGACCAACCGCCTGAGCCACTCGACGCAAGAGGCCTACCCCTTGCACCTCTCTCGCCGTCTTTCCGTGGAAACTGTAGATCGTTGGCCGTATCCCAGCCAAGTGCGCGGCAAGAGCCGTTTCGATTAGCGTCGGCCATCCCCTGGCATGGAGAACGTCAACATGCCATTGTCGTACGACCCGTGCGACATTCCAGATAAGACGGAAATCATTGCCCGCCTTCTTGTGAAATTCAATGAGGCGACAGGTCGGAGAACGAATCAGGCGCGCAAATTCTCCCGCCTCGGTGAAGCACAAAATGACGTGACTGAATTCGCTGTGATGGCCATAGTTGATGATATTGAGGAGGCCACGCTCCATCCCCCCCTCTTTAAAGCCATAAATGGTATGCCCCACGGTAATGGGCGAGAATGCCGATCCGCTGATCGCCGTCACCTTACAACGCCTTCTCCCGCTGTCTCCGGGACGGGTGCTCCACAAGAAGGCTGCCAATGGCGAGATAGTCCAGATTTCCCTGCAAAAATGCCCGAATGGCATCACGGGGAGAATTTACGATCGGTTCCTCGTGCATGTTGAAGCTCGTATTGATCACCGACGGAACTCCGCTAAGCCGGTGATATTCCGTCAGCAGGCGATGAAAGCTTGGATTGGTCGCCTCCGTTACCAACTGGGGGCGTGCCGTTCCGTCTACATGGACCGCTGCCGGACATGTTTTCTTCATGAATGCCGTGCAGTCAAAGGTCAAAGTCATGAACTGGGCAGAGAATTCTGCGCCGTCCACATTGTTGTAACAGCGTCCCCGTTCTTCATAAAGTGTGGCTGGAGCGAACGGCATGAATTCGGTGCGGCCCAACCGTTGGTTGAGCCACTGATTCACCTCGGGCTCGCTGGCACGGTACAAGATAGAGCGATTGCCTAGGGCACGCGGACCGTACTCCATACGGCCGTTGAAGCGCGCAACCACACTTCCCTCGTGAATTAGTTTCGCCACAGTCAACTCGATGCCTGGGACATGTTTGAAAGTAAGTCCGGCATCCTGGAGCTCACTGGCAATCACGTCGTCAGCGTATTCAGGCCCGAAGTAAACCGACTCGTATCTGGCTCCCCGTCCTATGTCATTAACACTCGACAAAAATGCCGCTCCAGTTCCACATCCTCCGTCGCCCATATTGGGGTACACGAAAATCCGTTTGATGCCGGGGATCTCGAAGATTCGTTGGTTAAGCTTCACGTTGGCGATCACGCCGCCAGCCAACACGATCGTATCGGTCTTCGTTTGCTCCACGTAATGGCGAATGTAATTCACGGCCACCACTTCGAGCGCCCGCTGCCACGCCGCGGCAACATCGATCTTCGGGAAGAGGGAGGCTAGATACCGAGCAAAATACACATTGTTGCTCTCAACGATTTTGAAATTCCCAGGTTCCTGGTGGAACCGGCTCAGTACCAGATCCAAGAGAATGGACGGCTCCCCGTAGGCTGCGAGACCGACGATCTTGCCCTCGTGCCGGCTGGGCTTAAATCCCAGTGACGACGTGACACTCTCGTAGAACGTCCCGAGCGAATGGGGATATTCGAGCTTGTGAATTCGGCGAATCTTTTTGCCCTCGCCAATACTGACTGAGCCAGCCAGTCCAGAGCCGTAGCCATCTAAGGTGACGATCAGGGCCCGCTCGAAACCGCTCGCATAAAATGCTGCGGCGGCGTGAGCAGAGTGGTGATCGTACCGCTTCAGTTTGTTCAACAACCCGAGTTCTTTCAAATTACTCTCCAGCTCATCCTGCCAGTGCTGGTGATACGTCAACGACTCACTCCGCCACCGGCGGGAGCTACGCTTGGCCAGATTTCTCGAGACGACGCCTTCGGCACCGGCCATGCGGTAGAACAGCCGGTGCAACGAAGTTTTCTCCATGACCTCATTGGGTTGATGCAGTCCTGGAATCGGCTTGCTCCTGGATGGAACCTTGTCGAGCGCCACCTGAATATCTTTCCGCATTGCCTTGAATGGAGCTTCGTCAAGGAAATCGGACTCGGCTTGGATGTTCTTGGTGAACAACAGGGCTTCCTTGTGAGCCTCGAAAAACGGATAGGCGACCACGTCGATGTCTTTGAGTGAGAGTTTGCAATAGTCCAAAGCGGCCTGCAGCGCTTGAGCGGGGAATCCGTCTTGTAGCTTATTGCGGGTAAATCGTTCTTCTCCAGCGGCAAAAAGAATCTTGCCGCTTTCCATAAGTGTGACGGTCGCATCTTTGTCGAGCGGTGACAAACCTAAGGCAATCATGATACCTCCGCTAGCGGTTCAATCGTGAGCAAGCTGAATTCCCTCTTCAGTTCCAACGGAGTACCCGGACGCCCATCCAGTGCTCCGAAAAAAAAGTCAAAAAATGCCTCGCACCGCGATAGGAAGGTGTCGAGGTCCGCCTTGCTTCGCACATACGGCGTATGTCCAGCCTCTACCGAAGGACTATGGAACGCAAAGGAGAAGATCCGCAGCCCATCCGAATATAACGCTCGTGTTAGTTGCCGATGTTCAGCCGCTTCATAGCCTTCCGGCGAGAGCCACACTTTATTCAACAAGCCCAGTCGAGCCAGAATTCCGATCCCCCGGAAAGTTCGAATAATCGGAGCAGAAGCCGCTTGGTGCAACACCCTGCCCCAGCGGCGCAACAGTCCTGCAAACCCAACGGTCAAAGGAAGCTCCAGCAAGCGATCTCGGCTAATCCAGTACGGCCTACATGAGTTACCCATGAAATTTGGTCCTCCCTCCTGGGAATAATCCATAAAGGGACACACGCTCAAGTCCACTTCAAACCCCTGCTCCATAAGGGTGTCTGCCGTATGTGGCCCAACCCCGTATCGCCCTGCCTTGTAGATGGTCGGTTTGACTCCGAATCGATCCCCAATGCGTTCGCTCAATACCCGCAGCTTAGACGCTTCGAGCTCTTTCGGGAGGTTCCCTGGGAAGCTGTTTCGGCGCGATACCGCCTCTTCCAATGGGGGATTTACCCACGGATGCAAGTGCGCACCAATCAGACATCGACCGTCCGCATGGATTTCTTGCAAGGGGCGGTACCCGTCGGGATCCGCGACGACCGGATAATCAACCACATACACCGGCGTAATGTGATAGCGGTCGAAGATCCTCTGCACCCGACCGATAGAGCGCATCGACTTCACCGAGACGTTGGACCGCGAGAACTCCGTCGACCAATCGAACTCTTCCTCCGTGTCGATGACAACGATCAGACGCGGAGGGGAGGATTCAGGCAGTCCACAATAGTCCGCTTCCCCGGGGTAAATCATGGTCAACAGAACTGCACAACGCTGATTTTAGAACAACGTGTAAACGAACGGAGCGACTGCAGACCCTTGCGTCATCACAATCAACGTCCCGAACAGCAACAACACCACGAGAATCGGAAGCAGCCAAAACTTCTTTCGCTCCTTCATAAACTCCCACAGTTCCACGACGAATTCTCCCATATGCCCATCCTCCAGCTAGAACTGATTCCGCATGTGATGCCGAGGCCGCGGCTCGCGGACCACACGATACGTTACCGCATCCTGGCTGAAGACCCGGCGCATGGAGTCCTTGCCGAACAGCCGCATCATCAACCCCATCGGTGTCACTAAGGCATAATAGATGACCGCCAAGATAATCTTGGTATTAATGGTTCCCATGATATGGCCCAGTTGCATCCAACCGTGATGAATCTGCCTGAGACTCCGCGGGAGTACGGCACCGAGCGCCATGAATAGCACTCCCACGACCACCGCCCACCATCGCGGATCCTCTTGACGAACGACCGGCGGCCAAGCGCCAATCATTCCGAAAATTCCTCCTACAAGGAGCCCGAATCTCCGGAGTTCTTTGTCCATCGCCTGCTTTGGCATGGCATCCTCTCTCCTAATCCAACTCGAATTCTTCTTTCCAATTGCTATCACGCTCTAGAGGTTTCTGTCTCGCCTTGTCGAGGACGCAGTTCTCCAGCACGAGCACATCCATCTCCGTCCTCATGAAACATCGATAGGCATCCTCCGGCGTGCACACAATGGGTTCCCCCCGCACGTTGAACGAGGTGTTCACCAACACCGAACAGCCAGTCCTCCCCTCAAATGCCTTCAGGAGGCGGTAATATCGTGGATTCGTCTCTTTGTGCACCGTCTGGATACGCGCGGAATAGTCCAGATGTGTAACGGCAGGAATATCGGAGCGGGGCACGTTGAGTAAGTCGATCCCCCATAGCGAGGATCGCTCTGCAACCATCGACAGACGCCGCTTCTCAAGCACAGGAGCGACGAGGAGCATATAGGGACTATCGGTGTCCATTTCAAAATAATCACTCACCCGTTCTCGCAGCACCGACGGAGCAAACGGCCGGAAAGATTCCCGATACTTAATCTTGAGGTTCATCACCGATTGCATTTTCGGATTGCGTGCATCACCCAAAATACTGCGCCCGCCTAAGGCTCGTGGACCGAACTCCATGCGACCTTGGAACCAACCCACGACTTTGCCCTCGTCAAGGTCCTTGGCGACGCGATCGAACAGCAGGTTATCGTCCAAGCGCTCATACAGAGCTTCGATGCGATTCAGAAACTGCTCAATCTCTTGATTAGAATACTTGGGCCCAAGATAGCTGCCTTTCATGCCATCAGGTCTGATGGATGCTCTCGGTTGGTTATCATATTGGTGCCGCGCAGCGAGCGCAGCTCCCAATGCCCCACCCGCATCGCCCGCGGCAGGTTGGATCCAGATACTTTTGAACGGTCCTTCCCGTAAGATCCGACCGTTTCCCACGCAGTTGAGCGCCACACCGCCGGCCATGCAGAGGTAGTCTACCCCGGTCTCGCGATGGAGCGTTCGGCTCAGCCTCAGCATGACTTCTTCCGTCACTTCCTGGATCGACCGAGCGAGATCCATTTCCCGCTGTGTCAACGGACTCTCAGGCGACCGGGGAGGACCGCCGAACACCTGGTCGAACTTTCGATTGGTCATGGTGAGGCCCGTGCAATAGTTGAAATACTCCATGTTCAGTCTGAACGTCCCATCAGGCTTCAAATCGATCAGATGATCGTAAATCTTCTTGACATATCTGGGCTCTCCGTATGGCGCCAATCCCATGACTTTGTATTCCCCGGAATTGACTTTGAAGCCGGTATGGTAGGTAAAAGCGGAGTACAGCAAGCCCAGAGAATGTGGAAACGGTATTTCCCAGAGCGGGGTCAAGCGGTTGCCTTCGCCTAGCCATGCCGACGTGGTCGCCCATTCGCCTACCCCATCCATGCACAACATCACAGCTTTTTCGTACGGACTGGGGTAGAAGGCGGACGCGGCGTGGGACTCATGGTGCTCGGCAAACAACAACTGCGGAAGGGCCGATTTGTGGACTCCGGATGCCAGGGCTGTGAATTCTTTGGTGAGAAGATTTCTCAACAACAACTTTTCTTTAAGCCAAACTGGCATAGCAGCCACGAATGATCGGAAACCTCTTGGAGCGAAAGAAAGATAGGTCTCGATGAGCCGCTCGAACTTCACGAGCGGCTTGTCATAGAAGACGATATACTTCAGATCAGGCAGCGTGATGCCCGCCGCACTAAGGCAATACTGCACGGCATGGCGAGGAAACCCCGAATCGTGCTTCTTGCGAGTGAATCGCTCCTCCTGCGCAGCGGCAATGATCTCGCCATCGCGAATCACGCAGGCTGCGCTGTCGTGGTAGTACGCTGAGATCCCGAGTATGTAACTCACCAGTCTTTCCCTTCGATATGCTGCTCTTGCCCCCTAGAATCTCAAAGTCGAGCATCGAACAGGGCCAGCATTCTCTGACGACTCCGACTTGCAGACCAGGGTCATGCCGTTGATTGCTGGACCATGCTGCTACTTCAGACACCGCCCATAGGATCTTGCGATGGCGATCTGGTGGTCGAAAGGGACGTATCGACGAACGTCCGGTGCCACAACTCCAAGACCAATAAATCCCATAGATAGGTCGAATGGTCTTCGCGTGCCGCGCAGTGGTGCGCCAATAGATGCTCTACCACTTGCGGCCGGAAATAACCCCGCTGCGAGGCCCTTGGCGACAACAACACATCATGCGCCATGTCGCGCAGATCCGTACGAAACCACTTCGCCAACGGCACGCCAAATCCCATCTTGGGCCGATCCAGAACGACATCGGGCAAGACCCCCCGCAACGCGGCCCTCAGCATCGATTTCTTTTCCCCGCCCCGGAGCTTCATCTCAGCCGGGAGGCATGCCACGAATTCCATCAGATGATGATCGAGCAGCGGTGACCTGGCTTCGAGCGAATGGGCCATGGTAGCGCGATCCATTTTGACCAGCAGGTCGTCGACAAGATAGAGGTTGACATCCGCATCTAGTGTCGTGTCGATTCGATGGTCGGCATCGCTGGCGGCGAAAACCTGATCAAACAACGCTTCCGGATCGCTTCCCTGCAGATGTTCACGCCACTCCGGTTCGTAGAGCGTAATTCGCTCCGCTGGCGAAAAGTGTCCGACCCACTTCGCATATCGCCGCTGCGGAGACTGCGCGAGCGCGGATGCCACCCGATCCAGTTTTCCTAATGGAGGAACATTCCGAAACCTGTTCGGCAGCAAGCCGGTCCACGCAGCGAGCCCCTTCCACACCCAGCGCGGAACGCCATCTCCCCAACGGGCACGGTAATTGACGACGTAGCGATCGTAGCCAGCAAAGCTCTCATCCCCCCCATCTCCATTCAGCACGACCGTTACATATTGCCGGGTCAATTGGGCGATCGCATAACTAGGCACCGCCGACGAATCACCGAACGGCTCGTCGTAATGCCAGACAAGCTTGGGGAGAATATCCGCAACTGGCGCGTGCACCACCAATTCCGTATGCTCCGTATCAAACTTATCCGCCACCATGCGCGCAAAGGGCCTCTCGTCGAACTTGGCATCATCGAATCCCACACAGAAAGTTCGCACCGGCCGGTTCATGGCCTGGGCCATATAGGCGACCACCGCGCTCGAATCGATGCCTCCACTTAAGAAGGCCCCGAGAGGAACGTCGCTGATCAACCGCAAGCGGACCGCCTCGGCAAATCGCCAATGAAACTCTGCTATCGCCTCTTGGAGGGACAGTTTCCGTTTGGGCGTGTAGTGCAGTTTCCAATAACGCCCGATTTCGGTCTTCCCATCCCGGATCTCAAGCCAGTGGGCCGCAGGCAATTTCCGGATACCGGCAAATGCGGTCAACGGCGCAGGGATGTACCCAAACGCGAGGTAGTGATCAAGGGAGACTGGATCGACCTCGACGGGCACGGATACATCTGCCAACAGCGCCTTGATTTCGGAAGCGAACAGGAATTGCCGTCCATCGCTCCAGTAGAACAACGGCTTTTTGCCTACTCGGTCCCGCGCCACGAATAACGTGCGCGTTTTCTTGTCCCACACAGCGAACGCGAACATGCCCCGAAAATATCGAAGACAATCGCGACCGTACTGCTCGTAGGCATGGACGATCGCTTCCGTGTCGCTGTTCGTCCGGAAGACATGGCCATGAGACTCAAGCTCCTTCCGCAATTCGTGGAAATTGTAGATCTCGCCGTTAAACGTGACCCAGACGGTGCCGTCTTCGTTCGACATCGGTTGCGACGCCACCGCCCGGAGATCGATGATCGACAGGCGTCGGTGCGCTAAGCCGATCGACCCGTCCACCCAGATACCCTCGCCGTCGGGACCACGATGGGACAACACCCCCGCCATGGAGGCCATTTCGCCTCGAGACACTGATCGGGAGGGATCAATATAGAGTTTGCCGACGATTCCGCACATTGAAGTTCCGCTCTACGCTCTCGCAGGATCACACCTTGTTTCCAACGGCTTGGGATCCGTCGGCAGCCCCCCAGGCGATGCTCGAAGGTCGAATCGTCTCTACCAAGGCGTCGTACAGATCCTCAATTCGTCGCAACCGGTTGGCGAACGAAAACTCGCTTTCTATACGCTGGCGGCCAGCTTGCCCAAATCGTTTCCGCAGTGCCGGATCCTCGACGATCTTCAGTAGGGCAGCAGCCAACCCATCGGCATCCCCAATGGGCACGACATACCCGGTGTTCCCGTCTTTGACCAACTCTTTGGCGCCTGCAACATCCGTCGTCACAACGGGCAGGCCCATGGCCATGGCCTCCAAAATGCAGTTTGGCAGGCCCTCGCGTCGAGAACTCAACACAAATACATCAAAGGCCGCGTAGACCGACTGCAGATTCGACCGATACCCCGGAAACTGTACCTGGTGGGAGATGCCGAGTTCCTCCGCCAACCGTTCCAACTCGGCTTTCGTGTTATCACCTCGTCCGTCACCAACCAAGACGCATCGAGCAGACGGGTACCGACGCGCCACCAATGCAAAGGCCCGTAGCCACGTGAATAGATCCTTTTCTTGATTGATGCGACCGACGTACCCGATGACGGGAAACGCCCCCTCAAGCCTCATTTCCGATCGAAATTCATCCGTGCCTCGTCCAGGCGCCCAGACCGCCGTATCGATCGCGTTATGAACGACGGTGATTCGGTCGGCAGGCACCCCACCGGCCACCATCTCGGCTTTCGTAGCATGAGAGACGGCGATGAGATGATCGAATCGCCGCATGATCGCGAGGTCGAGACGGCGATAAAGCTCGCCCTTAAGCCCCAGCAACACCCAGGCATGAGCCGTTGAAATGAGCCGAACAGGAGATGAGCTCATCCAACCTCTCAGAAGATAAGCAAACAGGTCGCTTTTGTAGTCGTGCGAATGGATCACATTAATCTCATGCCGCAAGACAATGTCGCGGAGCATCCGTACCACGCGCAAATCGAACCTACCACGCTCCGGAACTTCGTAGTACGTCAATCCCTTGGCACGCGCCTTGGCTGTGATCTGAAATTCGTGGTCCCGGACATCCCGTATATACGCCACGACCGGCGTTACCCGTGACTTGTCATGCTGCTCGGCGGACAAGAGAATCGTCTTGTCTGGCCCCCCTCCCCATTTATAGGTGTTGCGGAGCTCCAGCAATCGCACCTTAGGGATGTTTACGCTCACGCGCAGTGCCTCCTCTTACCATGACTGTCATTAGACGCCCGACGCGCTGCAACCAATTTCGCAATCGATACAGCTCATGGAACTGTGGCTTGAACGGTCGTGGAGCGCCCCAGTGACATTCTGCCTTAGGGGCCGGCGCAACGTCTTCCGGATGACGCCGGCAATAACTGTAGACGTACGCATTGGTCATGAGCAGCACGAGCGGTCTCGTCAACGTGTGAGTCTCGAACGACCGCAGGTCCCCCGCGGCACGCTCAAAAAAGAAATCGGCCTTCTCGAGAAACACCTTCCGTTGCTCCGCGGACGCATATTTGACGGCGATGCAAAAGACATTGGCCTTTCGGAAGTCCTGCGCAGGCCAGGTTTCGGTTGGGATCAGAACACGGTCCAACACATCCTTGTAAGGCACTTCATGCTCAGCCATCCAAGCTGCAAAGTGGAGGAGGCTCGATCGAGCGTAGGCATACATTTCGTCCAACTCCCCGCATTCGGCTTTCAGATCAAGATACTTGCCGATCGCCTGCAGGAAAACGGTGTACGACCAGCGATATTCGATATCGTCTAGCCGGAGAAGGTGAATTTTCTCCTGCGGATGAATGCACCGCCTGATCAGCGATTCGGCCTTATCGAGATACGCTCGATGACCGGTGAGGATCCATCCATCGAGGAGCACGCTGATGGAATTGCCGCTTCCGCGTCCCGGTCCGTGATAGCCCGGTGTCGCCGTCACGCTGCAGTAACCGGTCGGCCGCCGGTCTAGCCACCCCATGAACCGTGATCGGCCATCGTCCATTCGGATCACCCAATCGGCTAGAGACACCACCGCCTCGCGCGCGTCAGGGTCACCTGTGAAGTAATAATAATGGAGCAGCCCGGAAGCATAATTGTGTTCGCAGGCCGGTCCGCCACCATAAGTAGGAGATGCCTTGGCCTGGGGGCTGGTTACGGAAAATGACCGGTGGGTCGCAGTTCCGGCGTCCGTGTAGTGATCCGTATGCCAAAACAACCCCCCGTTGAGTGCAGGCCTATCTTCGGCTGTATGGTAGAGATCGATATCGATGACGTGCCTGGCAAGATCACGTACCAAATCGAACCAGCGAGGGTTCCCGGATCGAGCGAACTGTACGAGCGCACCGTATAGCGCGTCGTATTGATTATTGTAGTGCGCGATGAGCGGCCGGTCGGGTGGTGAGTGGACGGCTTCATGATCCGCGTACAGGTCACCGAAGTGCCTCCATCCATACTCATCGATCCGCTCTCGCCGGTGGAAAAAGGATTGTTCGCCCTCCACCGCCACATCAACCGTCCGTTCCACCCACCGCTCCTCTTCCGACATCAGTGAAACCGGTAGCCTAGCTCCAAGATGGGCGATAGCCCGTGTCGACTCGTACCAGTCTGGTGTTGCTGCGGCAATCAGGGGCGCATGGGTCCAGGCCAGCGAGGGCGACCCATCGGATGTCCATTGCAGAAACACAGTGTGCGTCTTCTGTTCGCCCGGTTGAAGCTCGAATACGTCCCCGCATTGGCGTGGAAACATGCTGACGCAGAGAGTGGTGCCCTGGACCTCGAACGCCTTAGGGAAATTCTGCCAGAATGCGGGGATCGTAGCCGTCAGGCTGGCCCCGCCAGCCCGTAGGCGAATCGTAGGAGAGGCGCGGTGTCCTTCCTTCACCACCACTCCGTCCACCATGACTCGATATCCGCGAAACACGGTCGTGATGATACCTATACGGTTCACATGGTTTGGGCTGCACCATTGCTCGCCCCCACTGGAATCCTGATACAACACAAACGACTGGCACCTTTGGCTTTGCAAGGGCTCCCGCGGGTCAACATTCCACTCAACCGCATTCATCGCGTCCGCCGTCATCGCAAGACGAAGGTTACAGTCCTTGAAATAGACCGAATTCGGGTCTCCAAGATCCCAAAGCCCACGCGGATGCTGGGCCGCCAGACTGTTCCGGATGGTCCAATCCAAACGAGCCTCGCAGTGGCCAGCAAACCATGTCATGCGTGCGACAAAGTCGGCCAAGGCGCCACCGTCCGCGCGCCGAAGTTTCCCAGTCGCACGCACGGTCGCACGCAGGGGACCATGCGTCTCGACGACCAGGTCATCGATGTAGGGAATATGCTCCTGTCCTGTTTCGTCCGTAAGGACCAGCACGCTGCCTTGCGTTCTGCACATTTCGATCCCGTTGAAGAAGACGTGATCGAACGGTTTGAACAGCGTCTGCGAGACAAGAAATCGAGCGGGACCCGTATCCACGACAAGCTGTCCACCCGAATGGCTGATAGAAATGGCGTGGAACTCTGGCGCAACCGTCATGTCCGCGTTGTTCCCTAGTCGAAACCATACCTCCTTCTGGGGGCCCACATCGGCTTGGAAGTCCAGCAAAACCCACTTCAGACTACCATCGCTCCAGCGGGCCAACGTGGTAGCCTGCAGCGGAAGGCGCTCTCCAAGGTCATTGCAAATCCACAAACCGTCGCTGTCGACACATGCACCTTTGGGAAACGGGAGGCCTATCGTAACCGGTTCCTTTACCCGCGCAATCCCGGCACGTTCCATGAGGCGTACGGGAACTTCAAAGGTGGCATTCGAGAGCCGAGCTGACCCGACTTCGGAATGCGTCAGCATAGTCAGCCCTTTCAGGTTCACTGTTTCCCCACAGTCAACATTGACAGTTTCTCCGCCAGCCTTCCTGTGACTTGTCGGACGTCGAACGCTCGGCACGCCGTCCGATCTATCATGGAATCGAGCGCCCCGATGTCCCAAGCTTTATAGAGGGCAGCTAGGCATTCTGCGATATCCTCGTGACGGTCCGGATCCGCAACGACACCCAACCGGTGATGGCGCATCAGCCTGGCGGTGGCGCCATCAAGAGGAGACACCGCAAGGATGGGTTTGCCGACGCCGATATAATCGAATAGCTTCGAAGGCACTTGCGTCTTGGTCCCTGGCTGTAATAACAACAGCACATCGGAACGGTACAAACACGACAAGCTCTCCCGATACGGCAAATGTCCGTGGAGCTCCACCACGTCAGAGAGGCCTGCCTCCTCCACGTAGTCAGAGAGATTGTAAGGCAATTCGGCGGCCCCCACGAGCAAGATGCGGAGCTTCCGCCGATCGACCAAGCTCCGGCTGAGGCAGAGCCGCACCGCTTCTAAAAACATCTTCGGGTCACGTTTTCCATATAAGAAGCCCGTATGGGCAATCGTACACAGCGGGGCTGCTGTGTCCGCCTTTGGCTGTACCTCGGCAAAATCGTCAGGATCGAATCCGTTCAGCAACGTCACGAACTTCTCGCCAGGCTCAGCATGAAATCGCTCGCGAAATTCAGTCTGCAACTCGGAGGTATTTGCGACGACCGCAGTTGCTCGTCGAATTACCCACCGTTCAAGCCACGTTTCGATCTGATTCCGCATCGGCGAGTACCGGAGGCGAAATGGATTTGTCGTCCAGGGGTCGCGGAAGTCTACAAGGAGGGGCTTTCCGGTCAGGCAATGAAGGAGTACGCCCACTACCAATGCCGTCCAGGGCCGGCCCGTTGCCACAATCGCCTCGTACCGGTACCGACGGAACGCCCGCAGTCCGCCGATCACCGCTGGGACAATCCAGCCCATCTCTTCATCGGGAATCTCGCACAAATCGGTGATCCCATCCTTGAGCCGCTGATATACACTCCTGGGTGCATCAGACGGGACGGGACTGACAGCCGCTCCATCCGATGAAGTATCGCTATAGGCGGAAGCATCCCGAGACGGAGGTGCTTTCCTCCCTTGAAGTCGCCCTTTGAGTTCTAAGACCCTCGTCAACCAACGGAAAACCGTCGTGCGGATCACGATGGCATCGGCAGGAATCTTCTTGACGAGCGATGGGTCGATGGAAAAATACGATTCATAACTCCGTTCTTTGACCGTCAACACGATCGGCTGCCACCCGTAAGACGGCAAGTACTTCGCGAATTTCAGCACACGTTGCGAGCCGGCTACACCCAATCCCCCAACGGGAGGAAACAAATACGCCACTATCAGGACACGCCTCATCGATTCCTCTAGATGTTCCGCCAAGCATACGCAGGCCCGAGCCCGCGAGCGATGAAATAGGTCAAGAAGTAGGCACTAAAGTACACGAAGTACCGAGGCGTCCTGGCTTTGAGGCTCAAGAAACCAGCCAACAAGGCCAGCGGTCCGAGTACGGCAAGACCGGCCCCAATGAGCCACCATGTGGCCATCGCTCCTTGAAGCATGGAATGAATCAGGCCGATCACCACGCCGCCGCACGCCAGCAGAAAATACACGGGTAGCACCAGACTGGGCAGCTCGGATAAAGTCACTCCGTGCCGTAATGCACCTAACAGGTTGTCTCGGCCTCGCCACAACTCCTTGCGGAACACTTCCCACAACGTCCGCGGTTCCCCATGGTGCCAACAGCGGATCCGTGCATCAGCCACCAAGCGATATCGCCGGGCGATACGATAGGAGAGGTCGACATCTTCACATGTCACCATCGATTCGTCGAATCCACCGCACACCTCAAAGACGTCCCGTCGTATGAACATGTTTCCGGAGGGCAGCCACGTCGCCTCCGACAAGAGCGGTCTGGTCTCAATCAGCTTCTGAAGCACAGTGCGAACCCAAGTCGGTGAGTCGACCGGTACGGCGTGATAGCTTCCGACTGCACCCACGCGCGGATCGCCGAAATGGCGCACGGCAGTCGACAGCCAGGAGGCATCCACTGTACAGTCGGCGTCGAGAAACGCCAGCACCTCGCCGCGTGCCTCTCGAGCCCCTCGGTTTCGCACGCTTGAGATCGAGCCACCGCGGTGCGCAACGACTGTAGCACCTCCCTCGCGGGCGAGTCTGGCTGTGTCGTCAGTGGACTCATGATCCACCACAATGACCTCTAGCCGATCTCGCGGATAATCCACACGGGCGAGAGACGCCAGCAAAGCTGGCAAGTGAGCCGCCTCATTGCGGGCGGGAACGATCACCGACACAAACAAGCCATTGTGATCCATCGTGCGCGCCAGATTAGTTCTCGACCTCGATGATCGCAGCCCAACAATACCGTTGCAAAAAAGGAAAGAGCGTGAGCACAACTTTATCGATGGCTTCCGTGGCACGCAAAGATAAACGAAACAACCTCTCACTACCTGTGAGCCAGAGAAGCCCTTGCGGAAAGATCGATACCAGATGGTATCCGCGAAAGCCTCCTTGTTTGAACGCCTTGGTGAAGTCGCGGATTTGCGACACCGTCATCGGTTGCTCCGTGGGCGTCCGACGGTCGGGCGTCAACCGGCGAAACAACCGGAGGAATATGTTATGAGCCAGGGGTTCGATAAAGAGTGCGCGTCCCCCTGGTTTCAGCACGCGGGCCACTTCCGGTCCGACCAGAGCGACATCGGTGTGGTGCAAAATGGATACGCCAAGGACCAGATCGAAGCTTTTGCTTGGATAGCCCAAATGCTCGGCGGCCATGACCGCCGGCCTGATGTTCTTGGCGACGCCTTCTGCATCCGCCTGGTGGAGAAGGTTGCGAAGGCTACCAGGCGAGATGTCGAAACAGAAGACCTCCGCACCGCGCTTGCCGTACTCGATCGTGCTCCAACCTTCGCCGCAACCGAAATCCAATACAGTTTGCTTCTGCAAGGTACCGATCGACGTGAGGTAAGCCGCCCAGATGGCATCCATCCCGCCCTTGGCATAGAAGTTCGTTCCCTCTGGACCTTGGTGGTGATGATGATGGGCTTTGTCGTCATGGAACTTCCGCTCGATGTCGTGTCGCGCTTCGAGTGATTCCGTATGCTGGGATCGCAGACTTGCTTGAGGCATATCGACTCCTTCCGTGCTCGATCGAACTACGCGCAACCTCCGTGGCGTCGCTCCCTATTCTTGGACTTGGCGACAGCCGGCACACCCACGGCGATACTGTCGGGCGGCACGGAGGAAAGGACCACGGCATTGGCGCCGATGATGCTCCGATCACCAACTTCCACTGCCCCAAGAATCTTGGCTCCTGCCCCAACCGTGACGTCATGGCCAAGGCGAGGTGCCCCCCCCCATCCGCCACGGTCCCCCAAGGTCACGCCGTGATAGAGCGTGCACCGATCGCCGATCACGGCCTCGGGGTGAACCATGATGCCTCCGAAATGATGTATCCGAAGACCCTTTCCGATCCGGGCCTGTACCGGAATCGAAATCCCCGTCGTAATTTCGACTACTCGTTCAGCGACAAATCGGATTGGCTGAGTTGGAATGCCGCGTTCGAAACACCAGCGAAAGATCCGGTACACCACGATCGCGTGAAACCCTTGCGACAGCACCCCGCGGACTATCTCCCGCGCACCGCATCCGGTCTCGGCCAACCTCAAAAGGTCTGCTTTGAGTGTAGCCCAAAATTGCGCTTTCGGATTGACAGTCACCGTGGCGAACTAGACTTGAGCCATCTCTTGGACATAACCCTGAAGGCGTCGTTCGGCCAATGCCCTGAGACAGGGATGGATCACGTAGAATTGCTTCCCATCAGTCGCCGTCTGCGTCTGTCGGGGAAGTGGTCCGCGCTGGGCCTGGACCGTGGCCTCCGCCAATAGCCGACTTTGCAACGCGCTCGATCGCCGTTTGACGGCCATCAGATCGTCACCCGACTCTACCGGAATCGGCTCCACTCGCACGATGTCACCCGTATCCACGCCGGGATCGACGAAATGGACGGTCACCGAGGGCGGACATCGCTCCAGAAGCGCCCATTCGATGACATTCATGCCACGAAATCGCGGGAGAGCGCCCTGATGCGCATTCAGCGTACCAATCTTTGGAATCCTCAAGACTGGAGCTTTCATGATCGGCGTCCCCCCGAGAAGCATCAGGTCGACGTTCAACTCAACCAACAAGCGCTGGCACGTCTCTCCATTGACGTCCGGCACCAAGTGCAGTCGACCTCCTTGCGCCTGAACCGCCGATTCCAGGGCGGCGGCCGCATCGACCGATACACTGGCTCCGAGGAGTCGTCTCAGCCCACGGGTCGGACGGCGGGCCACCTTGAAGAGAGCAGCGGCTCGCCCCTTCCACGAGCGCCGCGCCGAACTTGATTCCGGATCCGCGGCGACCACCTGGACCTGAGTAACCCCCAGCTCGTTCAACTCATGAAGAATGTCACGAGCATAGGTGCTGTACGGTGACCCGCAAAGAATGACGACGGTCATGCTCTCCCCGTTTCCACAATTGCCATCGCATCCGCTTCCTGAAACAAGGCGTCCAAGGTGAACTTCGCAGCCCAATTCGGCAACCGGTAGGTCATGTACGCTCCCCACACTGGCTTCGATCCAGGGACCCCACCGCGGATATCCAGACAACCATCGTCGAGACTCACTTGGCCGAGGACGTAATCATTGAGTTTCAGCATGGCATTGAGGTAACGGGCGTCGTGCGTCAGTTCGAAGAACCGACCCCACACGCGGCTAATCTGAGCGCACCCCGTCAGACAGGCGAACGAGTGGTCCGGCTTCCACCCTTTGCCATAAGTGCCGGCCAAATGTTTGCGCACCTCGAACTTGTGAAGCAGGACGTCGGCTGCGCGCTGTGCGATCGAGATCCAGCGTTCTTCTTTGAGGATCAGCCCCGATTCGAGGAAACCCTCGATCGTGTAGCCCAACGTATGGGTCAGCGCCGAATCGCTCGGCTCGAGCGAGCAGTTCTCGAACCAGCCGGTCTCGTCCTGACACGCGGCCGCCCATGACAGGTACCGAATGGCAGAGGCACGGATATCGGCATCACCGGTCACTTGCGCCAAGATTAACATCGGCCACGCAACCCGTGCCGAATAGCAATTGGGATGGTCCCGATACACATAACGGCGCCAGGCTCCGTCGCTATCCTGTTGCGCGATCAGCCAGCGCCAACCCTGCACAGCCGCATCCAGCCAACTGGTCTCCTTGAAGTGCAGGTAGCCGGCAACCAAACCGTCGATCACCTGGCCCGTGTTGAAAACGGAAGGGGTGGGCGAGGGCTGATCGACAAATCCTGACTGCCACGAACCGTCTGGCAACTGGACGGACAATTCCCATTCGATCATTTTCCTCGCCCGATCGGCCCATTCTTGAACCTTAAGACGCCGCGAGGCTTCCAGCAGGGTGGGAACGATATACCCGGTCGTCTCCGGATAGGCCGCGCTCCACCCGCCCGAGAAGCTATAGTAGCCTGCCACCCCGCCTCCAGATACGGCATCCTGTGCGCGGGCGAGCCATTGCAACAGCGCCTGGACATACCGCTCCCGGTCGCGGCCTGGTTGAACAAGGCTGGCCGGGCGATTGCGGAGATCCCGGAGGCACATCGTCAAATGGCAGGGCCGATAGAGACGCTGCTCCACGACCGCCTGGACGACACGAACACCCGCGACCAAGGCCGGCGGCATCACGGCTTTGAGCCGGTGACGAAAGGTTGGAGCCTGTTGTGGTTCTGGTTGCCTATGCACCGCGTCCATATCCTCTCAATGAATCAAGGTCGAAAACACTTATGTCCTTTCCGGAGCCCAGACCATCTCTACCCGGCCGCTCAGCGCCTTGATGATTCCTAGTAACGCCGCGACGTTGACGAGGTAAAAATAGAACATTCCTTGCGCCAAGCGGACCCACCACCCTCCGCGAGCGGGAAGCACGCTACCCACAACCGCAAGACATAGACTTCCCACAAACCCCGATGCGCCGAGCTGATACACCCATCCCCTCTCTGCCGCCAGAAAGCAGCCGGCCGCTGCGGCACCGACCAGCGGCAACGTGAGCCAACGGAGCACCTTGTGCGACCAGACCTGCCACGCAAACACTCCCATACGTAGCGGATGTAGAACTCCGGACACACGCATGACCCCGCGCCAACTCCTGTTGACGATTCTTTTCTTTCGGCGAAACTCTTTGTGAAAATCGCCGGCGGACGGTTCTATCCCGATGGCCGTCGGCTCAAAAACAGCTCGAAACCCTGCGGCGACGATCTGCAACGGGATAACGAGGTCATTGATCGCCTCTGGGGGTAACGGCCTGAACAGTTCCTTACGGATGGCAAAAATGGCTCCGTCCCCGCCAACAGTACTTCCAAGCTGACTTTCCATCGTCCGAATCATGCGCTCGTATCCCCAGTAGGCATTCTCCTGTATATGTGCCGCAGTGTCCACCTCTTCCAGATATCGGGAATCGCCCGTCACGCACCCCACCGATGGGTCGGCGAAGTTCCTCACCAACCGCCGGACCGCATCCGGCCGGTACAGAATATTAGCATCGCTGAATAGAAGCAGGTCTCCTTTGGCGATCCGACAGGCGGCATTTAGACCCATCGTTTTTCCGCCGCGCGCCGGCATTCGCAGCAAACGGACACCCTGGGATGCAAAAGATTGGACGATCTGGTCGGTTTCGTCGGTGGACGCGTCAGAAATCACGAGAATCTCCAATCTGTCCTTCGGATAGTCGAGCGCCAGCGAGTTCTCCAGCTTGTCCTTGATCACGCCTGCTTCGTTATAGGCCGAGATCAAAAGCGTGACGGGAGGCGTAACATCCCCTTGGCGAACCGGACGGTGAAACCACCGCGAGGCCGCATAGAGCAGCGCCGGATAGCCGACATAGACGTACAGGATCAGCCCAAACGCCGTCCACGCTACGAAGGCTCCGATCGCGCTCATGCGATCACCACCTTGAACCGCTCCCGCCAAATTTCAAACACCAACATCGCCATAATGGCCTCGGTATAGTCTTCCCATCCCGCATCGTGCGCCGCAAGAATCCGGCTGACGCAGGCAGGATCGAACAACCCGCTCTGTCGGAGCCGGCCGGGATCCAGCAACTGCGACACCAGTGGGCGGAGATCTTGTTTTAACCATGTACCCATCGGGCCGCCGAAGCCTCGCTTCGATCGCGCCAGCACGAAATCCGGGACCACGCCCTTCAGGGCAAACTTCAGTAACCGCTTGAGCCCGAACCCCCGCACCCGGTAGCGGCTTGGACAACGGGACACAAAATCCACGACCCGGTTGTCCAGAAATGGAACGCGGACCTCCAACGACGTCGCCATTCCCATTTTGTCGGTCAACAGGAGCAGGCTTTCGGACAGAGGCCCTTTGACGTCCACGTAGGCCAGCCGGTCGAGCGGAGACTGCGCCCGGGCCTCGTGGAAATAACTGATCAACAGGTCACCCGGATCACCATTGCGCCGGTAGGGCTTCAACAGGGCGCCAACCGTGTCGGCCGACAGTACGCTCAGCAAGTTCACGTACTGCTCGCTTAGTGGGAGGTGGAGGGTGCGAACCCAGGCTTTTCCATACCGGGCCAAATTCCCGGTCGTCGTGCCCCGATCGGCACGAAGCCAGCGTTCGGCAAGGGCGCCTGTAACACGGCGCCATGCTGACGGCAGCCACGCGACCGATCGATGCATGAGTGGTGCAAAGTAGCGGCGATACCCGCCGAACAGCTCGTCGCCGCCCACGCCTGAGAGTGCCACTTTGACCTCTTGACGCGCCAACTCCGAGACGAGATACGTCAATATGAAAGAGGTGTCGGTCAGCGGCTCGTCGAGCTTCTCGATCAGCCACGGCATCAAATCGGCCACTTGAGGCCGGACGATCAGCGTGCGATGGTCCGTTCCCAGAGCGCGTGCCGCCGCCTCGGCATACGGCGCCTCGTTATGGTAGCTGTGCTGCGCGTCGAATCCGATGCTATAGGTCCGGACTCTCCGATCAGTGGCCTGCTGCATGAAGGCAACGACGGCCGTGGAGTCCACGCCCCCGCTGAGGAAAGCACCGATCGGCACATCACTCACCATCTGATCGACGACGGCTTCGCGAAGCAGCTTGCGCAGATGCGCTCCGCTCTCGTGGAAGCCGAGCGAGGAGTCGGTGTGAAACTCAAGATCCCAATAACGCTCGGTCCGAATCCGCCCGCTCTCCGCAATCAGACGCCATCCGGCCGGCAGCTTCTCGATGCCCCGGAAGAGTGTGCGCGGAGCCGGCACGAAACCGAGGCGAAAAAATTGCCCCGCGGCGTCCATGTCCAGATGACGCGTCACTTCGGGCAACGTCAACAGCGCCTTGATTTCAGACGCGAAGGCCAGGCCGCGATGCCCCCGGACGAAGTACAGCGGTTTCGTCCCCATGCGGTCCCGAGCCACCAAGAGCCGTTCTTTTTTCGCATCCCACAGCGCGAACGCGAAAATACCGTTGAAGTGCCGAACGCAATCTACCCCGTATTCCTCGTAGGCGTGAACGATGACTTCAGTATCCGTCCGGGTCTTGAAGTCGTGCCCTTGGATTCGCAGTTGTTGGCGCACCGCGCCGTAATTGTAGATTTCTCCGTTGAAGACCACCGTGATCGATCCGTCTTCGTTGGCGATGGGTTGGTGGCCGCCCTCCACGTCAATGATGCTCAGCCGCCGCATCGCCAATCCCGTCCGACCATGGATGACCGCGCCTTCGTCATCTGGCCCCCGATGAACGATGGTGCCGCACATCTGGCGAAGCAGTTCCGCCAGCTCGTCAACACTTCCAACGCGATCGTAAACCCCCACAATTCCGCACATGGCTCGAATGTGTCTTCCTCAATTGGTCAGATACTTGCGGATGTGCGGTCCGAGCATGCGGGAGACGCCGACAGGAAGCCGCCGCCAGAGTTGCGCCCCCAAGCGATAGGCATTCGAATCAGACGAAATCGTAGTGCCGACCCCATCGCCCTCTTTCAAGGTCCTCCAGGAGAGCGGAATAGGCTCGGCTCCCCACTGTCTCTTGAATTCATAGGTCCCGGATCCGCGGGAGGACCGACCGAAATCGAATGTCGCACAGCCTTGTTTACAGGCGTCTTGGATGGCATCCCAATACAACAGATTGTTGGGGCATTTCGAAAAATACTCGCGTAAAGACGATGCCCACGGTACGACCATTCCGTCTTTGAACCGGACCGCGATCAGGCCACCGACGGTGCGGGATCCGTCCCGTACCAGCGTAATTCTCACTGCGGATCCGAAAAGGGCGAAGATTTCCTCGAAAAATCGTTTGGCGTGAACCGGCGATCCAAGATCCCGCATGTTCACCACAAAGACGTCATAAAACGAGCCAAGGAGTTCTACGCCGCCGGCAAAGGTTGTGAGCCCGCTTTTCTCCGCCTTGCGGACCTGATTGCGAACTTTAGCAGGCAGCGCCGCCCAAATCCGATCTGCGCCGGGAGACAGGTCCAGGACCATGGTCACCTTATCCTGTCGAGCAGTCCCGACGGAAACGGTCAGATGTCGTTGCCGAAGCTCCAAGGTGGAGCACCCCGTCTCAGTCATCAGATTCCTTGCCTGATCGAGCAACAAACTGGTGGCCTCGTCGTCCTCCGCGCATACTCCCCCGTCATCCAAAAACGGCATAGATGCCAGCGACGCACAGCCGATCGGTCGCCTCACAACGATCAGCGGCAACAAGCCCACCACAAGACCCCCACGGTCCGCCATCAGGTAGACACTCTCATGCCCATAGGCGCGGCCGATCACATTTCGCCAATGAAACAAATGCCCGAGGGCGGCACTGCGAGACGTGGCGACATAGGCATCCCACCTGTGCCGATCTTCCGGACCGCAGAAGACAACGCGAATCGGTTCTGGGCGTATGACAGACATCGATGCAGTATCCGCCCAACCGGACTCTTAAGATACCCCTCTTAGGGGGGGAGCCGCCCTATACCTCCGCAGAATCTCTACGATTCTCTCGGATGCTCGGCCGTCCCATAAGGGCGGAGGCATGGAAGGCTGGCTGGGCGGCCCGGCCAACGCCGCTGCAGCATGCTCCAAGATCTTGGTGGAAGAGGTCCCCACCAGCCGATTTGTTCCGTGAGTCACCGTTACAGGGCGTTCAGTATTCTCACGAAGGGTTAGGCAGGCTATACCGAGGGCGGTGGTCTCCTCTTGGATACCGCCGGAATCTGTCAACACCAGCCGTGCGCCGGCCACGAGCGCCATGAAATCAAGATAGCCCAACGGATCCATGCAGTATATGCCGGGGCCGTTTACCGGTCCGGCGACGAACTGGAGCGGGACATCGCGTCCCCGGAGATTCTCGATCGCTTTTCTGGTCCGCGGATGAACCGGAAACACGATGGGCAGCCGCGCTCCGATCTCCGCGATCGCGCGCATCAGACCGGCGAAATTATCGAAATCGTCCACATTGGATGGCCGATGCAACGTCATGACGCCGTATTCGCGTCCCTCCAACCCGAGCGTGCCACGGATCGCGGTAGCCTTCCACAGACGGCGTGACGCTTCCAATGAATCGATCATGACGTTGCCGACAAAATGGATCTTCGAGTCGCTGACGCCCTCGTTCAGCAAATTCCTGCGCCCGCTCTCCTCCGTCACGAAGAGAAGATCGGACACGGCATCTGTGACGATCCGGTTGATCTCCTCGGGCATCGTCCGATCGAAACTTCGCAGCCCGGCCTCCACATGGGCCACGGGGATCTGCAGTTTGGCGGCGGTGAGCGCGGCTGCCAGCGTCGAGTTCACGTCGCCCACGACGAGGACGACATCGGGCCGCTCGAGCATCAGAACGGGCTCGAGACGCTTCATGACCTCCGCGGTCTGCGCCGCATGGGAAGCGGACCCCACCTCGAGCGACACATCGGGCAGAGGAATGCGGAGGTCTTCAAAGAATCGCCCGGCCATCGCCACGTCGTAATGCTGTCCTGTATGCACCAACAGCGCGCTGATATCGTCGTGCTTCCGCATCTCCCGCATCAGCGGGGCGATTTTCATGAAGTTGGGACGGGCACCCACGATATTGACGATCTTCATGTGGGCTCCGGACGCCACATCGCGACCTGTCGGTCGTGATCCTGAACGTAGGGCTGGGAGAGACGTTCGAATCGCCGCATGCAGTCCGCTCCTAACCGCTCGCAGAGCGAGCGAGCGATGCGGGCCACCAGCAGCCCCCAATCATGGCGCGCAGCGATCTGTCGGCGGCGCTCCTCCTGCGTCGCGCCCCGAGCCTCGGCGGCAAGAGACTCCGCAATGGCGGCGGACCATTGTTCCTCGGACTCGCAGAGCCGCACCACATTTTGGAACTCTTCCAGCGCAGGCAGTCTCGTCCCCACGACCGGACGACCCGCTGCCAAATATTCGTGCAACTTCAAAGGATAGATGTACTTCGTATAGTCGTTCCGCACGTAGGACAACAGGCACGCATCCAGGTGTTGTGTATAGGCCGGCAGGGACGGAATGGGCTTGGCACCGAGATAGAAGACATTGTCCAGTCGGAACAGGGCGTCGCACAGTGACGCGTCGTCACCGAGGAACCCGAGGGGGCCGACGAACACCCACGACCACTCTCGGTGCCGCTTGGCGAGGGACAGCAGCAGCGAAAAATCGAGCTGCGTCTTGATCGTGCCGACATAGCCGATCCTCGGATGCGGAATCGGCCTCAGATCGGTCGGCTCGGCCTGAGGGGTAGAATAGGCCGCAAAATCCACCCCGTTGGGCACGTGAAGAGTCCTGGGATTGAGATGACCTTTTTTTCGCAAAAGCTCATAGGAATGCACGAAGACCTGATCCACCTCTGCGATGACGGCCGCCTCACCGGCGTCTAGGCCTTGTTCGATCGGGGAAAACGAATACTCGTCGTCGATGTGATAACAACTGGCATCGTGCGGAACCACCTTCAGCGCCTCCGCGAATTCCGGCCTCCACAAATAGACCACCGTCTTGACACACCCCGCGAGACGGAGGAGCCCGTAACCCCGACGCAATCGCGCATGTTCCGTCCATCGAGCCAGCGACCGGGGGCGATAGAACTTCGGTAGCCACGGCTCTTGCCGCTGGATTATCAATCCTTCGCGACCGTCGTCCGGTCGATCATCGGCTCCAGATAACAATTGCGGACCCAACCACAGGTTCCGCCAATGCCGTGTCGGATCCACCCACAGAACCCGAAAGTATCGGGAGAGGCGTGTTAGAACATGGTGCCGCACCTGCCACGATCCTCCCCACGGTTCCGGAGCAAACGCCATGACGCCCACATCGGGCATGAGCGGCAACGCCCTGTCCCGCGCGAGCGGCGAGTTGGTCGCCAAGGGCCTCCTCTGATCGCCAGGGTCACCCGCCATGTTCACCCCGACCTCGCTTCCCCGGCTACAAGAGCGATCGAATCTTGGCCATGCATCGTTCAAGGTCGAAATATTGTTCGGCGCGCATCCTGCCTGCTGCCCCCATTTTAAGACGAAGATCCCGAGATTCGAGCAACCGGATAGCTGCCTCCGCGAACCGGTCCGGGCTTCCGACTGGGACAAGCAATCCGGTCACACCATGCAGCACAATCTCGTCATGGCCGGGAATATCCGTCGCAATACAAGGTACCTGGCAGGCCATCGCTTCTATCAGGCTGAGCGGTAAACCTTCCTTCTCGGACAGAGACACGTAGATATCGGCGGCCTTGAGAAAGGGGCTGATATCTTCCTGGAATCCGATAAAACTGACACGATCATCCAGCTTCAGCCTCCGACATTGCTCGCGCAACTCTGGCTCGGCAAGACCGGTCCCGATAATCCAGCACTTCCATGAATAGAGTCCTTTCGGGATTTTGTCCAGTCCATTTACCAGCACATCCACTCGCTTTCTGGGCGCCAACCGACAGGCACAGACGAGGACGACGTCTTCCTCCCCTGCCCCCCGGCTCGCCCGCACCGCCAGCCTAGTCTCCGACTCCCCCGGACTAAATCGCTTAAGGTCGACCCCATTCACGACGGCGATTGTCTTCCCAATCGGAAACCTATACTCGCTGATCAACCGTTCCCGCACGCCCTCGCTGACACAAATCGTATGGGTGCACAGGCCAGCTTCGAGACGTTTCATCCACAGGAATCGGGTACGCCACCCGATCATGGCCTTCACCCGCGCAGAAACGCCGCAAGCCACCGGTTGCGGTGGAGCAGGGTCGGCGAGAAGATGTTCGATAGCCACGACCGTGCGCGCACCGGATAACCATGCGGCGGCATACGTCCGAAACGCGAATTCCTCGGACCATCCTTTCACCAGCACAATCGCATCCGGACGAGCCGTCACAAACGTGAGCCAATAGGTCAGAACGCTCTGCGGTTCGCCTCCTTGCTTGGCGACGACCGTGACATTGGCCTGACCGGCGAAGCATGTCGTGTAAAAATCTCGGCCATAGCAGAGAACGGTCACACGGATGCTGCGATCATCGATTCGCCGGATGAGTTCCTGCAGATGCTTTTCGACGCCGCCGTATTCCAACGTTTTTACGACGAATAGGATGTGCTTCGATCTTACCGGCATTCACGCTACCCCTTGTCCACGACTCCGTCCGCTAGGGCGTCGACGGGGCCACAGCCTGGCGATTGAGGATCCTGTCGGCAAGGCAGGTGGCCACCGCTTCGTTGCCCAGGGACGAATAGTGGCCGTACCCTCCCCGCACGAATCGATCCGGGGCCGGGACATCCATAAGACAACGCGTCGCATCGAGGTAGGGCTCGCCGGCCGTCTCGGCGAGCCGGCGCCCCAAAGTCGGCTGGCTTTCTCCGGACGGCTGATCCAAAAAAGACGTCGGAAGGTAAACAAGAAGCGCCGTCCCGTTTTGCTGCCTGACGCGAGAGACGAATTCCTTGATGATCGCTCGGTTGAGAGCGACGATCGATCGATCGTCCGGCCCCGCATTCAGTCTGGACCATCGGGGGATCCACGCCTTTGCGAGCCGGATCAGGTCGAAACGATCCAGCCACCCCTGTTCCCATTCGAACGCTCGATAGGCGGCGTCCTGATCGAGAAACGGCAACTCCGTGATGTGTGGGGCGGAAAAAATGCGTTCGGGAGAGACCGTCGGACTGTTGACAAGCTCTAGCCCCGTTGACGTCTGAACGAACCGCGGCTTGGAAAACGGGAAGTCCCACTCCGGAAACATGATAAACGGATACACGATGATGGAACGCTCGAGGTCGTTAGAGATGAAGGAAAAGATGACGATGTCCGGTTTCCACGGAACGACGTCGCGGATATAACGAAGGTACATCTGGTCGATCCCGTAGCCCGGCACACCGAAGTTGAGGATCTGGAACCGGTCCGACAACTTTCGCTCGAGATGCGCCCCGATCGTCTCGTCGTACGACACTTCCTCGCCAAACGTAAAAGAGTCTCCGACCAAAGCCACCAGGACCTTGCCCGTCTGTCTCTCGATCACTTCCCCCACCTCTCTGGTACGGATCCCGTGCCGACTTGATCGATACAGAGCATTCGCGCTCTGCCGTCTGTCGGCGACGACCCATCCGAGCGCAGCGTCGTATGCCAGATAGGTAAGGTCGTCTGACGCTTGCATCCATACGGTCTGAAAATGGTGCCGTATCCGCTCCCAGTCTTTGGGAATTAACAACAGACCAGCGACCCGTTCGCCAGCCGGCGTTTGCCGTTTGGCGACTCGTACCATCGCTTCGGATCCCCCAGCCACCATGAGGCCGGCGATCGCATTCGCGATTAACGTAAAGACAATGACCTTCCGCTTCTTACCCCAGGCGTTACGGACGATGACGGCGAGCGCCACGACTGAGCCACAGAGCCCGAGGCCGCCGAGGATAAATGCGGCGCCGGGATGCGAGACAAGGAAGTCGTTCCATGGTGATTGGTCTTTCTTGTAGAGAGCGATGAGAACAAGACCCAGACTGCCCTCGCCGATCAACAACGCTCCGACGAGCGGCAGGCCCGTAAGGTCCTGTCGTTGAACTCGATTCCATGCCAGACGGATTCGTTCGGCCAACATCGACGAATTGGAATACCAAACCTACAATCGACCGATCAGCGAGAGAGGGTATGTTTCCCGCGGTGTGCAAGGTACAGACACTCGATCACGTGGGCGACTATACCATGCCCCTCCGCGGTCCAATGTTCATCGCGTTCGTAGTAGTGAGCAGCCGTCAGATGGCCTTTCAGTGCGGCAAAGTGGACACCCGCGCGATCACAGATTTCCCGGATTCTACGATCCGGGTAATCGGCATCAACCGGTTGCCGAAAGCCGCGCGCCTTGCAGAGTTGCTCCATACGATCAGCGCTGAGCGTCACAATCGCGGGAACCGACAGGACGACCAACGTGGCATCGACGTCCCTGCAGATGTCGGCACCGGCACGTATGAGATATTCGCACGCGGCGTACGCCCGATCGGCAAACGGCGTGTCGCAATGCAAGGACGGCAGCACGGCGTAGTGCCGCCTGAACTTCAACGCATCGCTGACCCGCCACTTGGCCGCGGACAGATGCCGCGTGACGATCTCCCACTCGCCCGCCCCTGGTTTCTGCGCGACGAACGGCACTCGGTAGCCGTCCACCTCAGGAGAAATATTGTCCGCCAAGTCGTTTCCCACGAACACAAACCACACGACAAGTTTGCCTTTCAGTTGCGGCGCGATCTGGCGCATCAAGAGCAGTTCTTGGACCAGATTATATCCGGGCACTCCCACCGCCTTGATCGACATCGCAGTCCGACGTTGACTGAACGTATCCTCGTGATCGGTTCCATATCCCCACGCATGCGAATCGCCAATGATGACCACGTCGCTTTCATCGATCGTCCGCGCACCGGCCCAGCCATAACGATCCGTTTTGACATGAAACACCTCTCCTCGTTCTTCCAAAACGTGGCAGTCCAGGTTGGCCTTGGCGCGCCACCCGAGGACCGAATCGAACTCGAACACCTCCGGCCAGGTCTTGAAGGCCGGTTCCAGAAAACGACCGATACGGTGGGTAAGCCAAACCATCGCGATCAACGGCAGTCCGAGCACCAGGAGTGGCGCCACGATCAGCAGGGCCACCACGGTGGTCACAAATGCGAGGATGCTTCTCATCAACGGCCAGACTCCATCGCGCAGATTAGAACAATGTATAGATATTCGGCGGGAAGCTGCGCTCCTCATCCGGCTCTAACGCAGAAAGCAGCGTGAGAAACGGCAGCAGCATGATAGCCCATCCGTTACCCGTCCGGCGTGCCCAGGTCACATACGTGGCGATCCATGACGTGCTCCCGAGATCGTGTTTGCCCTCGAACTCACTTTCGAACACATCGGGGGGCGTCGAACACCTTGGAATCCACATGGACCATCCGGTCCGAGGCTGCAATGGGAGCGTCGAACCTGCCCGTCCGACGACCACGAACACCGAGAAGCACGCCAACTTGAGGCACAACCGCAATAGCCGGCAATACTGTTCGAACCCTCGATACATGACGGCATACGGCCGTTTCGCGAGAGTAGGATACCGATATCCAACCATCGCGAGGGTCACCATACCGACCATGAACAAAGCCAGTTCTCCCATAGGAGCCGACGCCATGCTTCCAAGAGCCGCTCCCAGCACGGCTCCCGACAGGCACAGCACCATCCAGAAGCCCCTCAGATAAGCTCGACGCGGATAACGAGCGATCAGCATGCGGTCTAATCCAGCGCGTATTGCGATTTATACGATTCGGCGTCCTGCAGCGTCCGGTTCGACTGCCGGTCTTTCCAGAGGACGTAGTTCTCGAGAACCAAACAATCCATGTCGGTCGCCAGAAAACACCGATACGCATCTTCCGGCGTGCACACGATGGGTTCGCCGCGTATATTGAAGCTCGTATTAACGACAACGGGACAACCCGTATCGTCGTAGAATCGCTTCATCAGCCGGTAAAATCGTCCGTGCCGCTCCTCGTCCACCGTCTGAATTCTGGCGGAGTAATCCACGTGGGTGATGGCCGGCAACGTGGAGCGCGGTACCGCCACGCGCACGCGCAGATCTGGGTCTTGCATCAAACGCCGCTCCTCCTCGCTGAGTTGCCGGCGCCATTCTGTGCGGACCGGTGCCACCAGCAACATATACGGGCTCTCTTGTTCGGCCTTGAGCTCGAAGACCCTATGCGCGTGTTCCCGCAGAACGCATGGAGCGAACGGGCGGAATGATTCCCGGAACTTGATCTTGACGTTCATGACCTGCTGCATGCGGGGCGAACGCGGATCGCCGAGAATGCTACGGGCTCCTAACGCGCGTGGACCGTACTCCATACGACCGTGGAGCCAGCCGACCACTTTCTCCTTGGCCAATTCCTTAGCGACCACCGCCAGTAACTCGTCTTCACCCGAATAGTACGTATAGGACGCACCAACGGAATCCAAATAGAGCCCGATCTCGTCGTTCCGAAACGAAGGACCCAAAAGGGATCCTCGCTGGCTATCGCGTGCCGGTTGCACAAGGCGTGGTTGGGCGAGGACGTGATGCCACACCCAAAAGGAGGCGCCGACGGCGCCACCCGAGTCTCCCGCCGCAGGCTGGATCCAGAGACGCTCGAACGGGCCGTTTCGTAGCAGTTTGCCGTTGGCCACACAATTCAATGCCACGCCGCCGGCCAGACAGAGGTTGGTCATACCTGTTACGCGATGAGCATAACGCGCCGCCCGCAGGACGACGTCCTCGCAGATCACTTGAATAGAGGCGGCGATATCCATCTCCTTCTGAGTGATCTGGCTCTCCGGCGCTCGAGGAGGACCGCCAAACAAGTCATGGAACTTCGCGGACGTCATCGTAAGGCCCTGGCAATAGCGGAAATAATCCATGTCGAGCCAGATGGATCCATCGTCGTAAATTCGAAGCAGATGATCCATGATCAACGACACATACTTGGGCTCGCCGTAGGGCGCCAACCCCATCATCTTGTATTCGCCTGAGTTGACCTTGAACCCCGTATAAAAGGTGAATGCTGAATACAGCATGCCGAGCGAGTGAGGAAATCGCATCTCGTGTGTGAGTGCGACGCGATTGCCGCGTCCGATTCCAATCGAACTCGTTCCCCAGCCTCCGACGGCATCCAACGTAAGAATGGCCGCCTCTTCAAACGGTGACGGGAAAAAGGCGCTGGCCGCGTGCGACTCGTGATGATCGCCGAAATAGAGACGGCCCCGAAACGCGCGTCCGATACCCTCGAGCACCTCCTGCTTGGTCCGAAGCTTGTGTCGCGCCCAAATGGAAATGGACTGCCGGAATGAGGCGAATCCTTCAGGGGCAAACGCCAGATAGGTTTCCAACAGCCGCTCGAACTTGGGATACGGCTTCTCGTAAAAGACGACGTGCTGCACATCGGCAATCTTGATGCCCGCCTCTTCCAGACAAAAGGCGACCGCCTCCCTCGGAAAACTCGGATCGTGCTTACGCCGGGTAAAACGTTCCTCCTGAGCCGCCGCTAGAATTTCCCCGTCGCGGAGCAGCGCGGCAGCCGAGTCGTGATAGAACGCTGAAATTCCGAGGATATAGGTCGCCATGATTGCGTCGCGCTCTGCTGACTACAAATCACCCTTCTTAAATAGGTCGATCATTTGACTGGCCGTGCGCGCCGCCAACGCCATCAGCGTCAACGTAGGATGGGCGGCTCCCGATGTCACGAAGGTACTGGCGTCGGCGAGAAACAGATTTCGCACGTCATGGGTCCTCCCCCAAGGATCTACTATGGATTTCCGTGGATCACGCCCCATCCGACAGGTGCCCATATAATGTGCCGATGCACCGGGAACATGAGACCACTCCGAGAGGATTTCCATCACCCCCATCGCTGCCACCAAATCGCGGATGCTCCGGCTCATGGCGTCTAGGATTAAGAGGTCATTGCCCCGTGCCTCGCTGACGATCTTCGGAACCGGAAGGCCGAATCGATCCTTTACGGCCGAATCGAGGACCACTTGATTGCGTTCATCCGGCATTTGCTCACCGGCGCCAAAAATCGAAAACTCATGACCGAATCGATGTTTCATTGCCGCCTTATGCGCAGAGCCCCAGCCGCCGATTCTCTTGGCCAAGGCGATCGGCCAACTACCGCTCGTCGAGACTTCGAGCAACCACCCACGCGCAAAGGAATTCTTAGGATTGGTCTCGTAGAAATCCTGCACCATCGCAGAAACCGGAACTCCCTTCCATCCCTCCAGCGGCTCTTCGGACCGCGCGAGAATGCCGGCGTCCAGATGTTCGAGCAAATATTTCCCGACCAAACCGCTTGAATTGGCCAGACCGTGTGGGAATCGAGAAGACCGGCTAAGCAACAGGAGGCGCGGGGTCTCTATTGCATTGGCGGCCAGGACGACAGCGCGAGCATCGGCCCGGTGCTCCACCTTGTTCTTGTCGAAGAACACCACGCCACGAGCCTTGCCGGCCGAGTCAAGCTCGATTTCCCGGACGACACACTCGGTTCTGATTTCCACGCGACCTGTCCGTTCCGCTTTGCGGACATAGGTCACATCCGCACTGGATTTCGCGTCGATTCGGCAGCCGTACATGCAGGTCCCCGCCTCGATGCAAGCCGGCCGTCCCTGCCAGGGCATCGTCGGCATGGCAAGCGCGGGTACGTAAGGATGGAGTCCCATGTGACGGGCCCCGGAAGAGAATAACCGGCCGGCTTTCGTCATAGGGTGAGGAGGGGTCGGAAAAGGCCGGCTCCGAGGGCCATCGAAAGGATTCGCCTCGGCAGGTGCCGGTCCTGACATGCCTAGCTCGTATTCGACATCGACGTAATAAGGCTCCAATTCTTCGTAGGAGAGGGGCCAATCCCCCGCAACGCCATCTAGAGAGCGAACCTTAAAGTCCGAAACATGAAGTCGAGGCGAGACCCCCCAACTCACCAGTGTGGTCCCCCCCACTCCTCGGACATGGTGATAGCGAAATCCCAGAGGTCCGGCAGTATAGGCCTCGTCATCGGGGGAGCGAAACGGTTCGTCGGCATTGAGCGGAAACTCTCGACGATCAGACCGGTACTCCTGGTCCGCGATCCTTCGGCGGCCTGCCTCCAGCACGAGCACGGAGAGCCCCGCTTCAGCCAACTCCTTGGCCACCACGCTGCCACCCGCGCCGCAACCGACGACGATGGCGTGGACGGGCTCCTTTGTGCGCGCTGGAACGTACGGCATCAATGGCATCGCTCAATGAGAAATAGACTGCCGGATTTTCTTCCAGGTGCGAAGGCTCCCTGTGGGAAGCGCCGCTTTGGCCAACACTTTCCAATACACGCTCTCCTGGAAGAGATGGGGAAATTCGGCGCCCATCCGGTAGAGGAACCGACACACCTCTCGTCGCGCCGCGCCCTCGTCCAGCAAGGAATCGGCTTGGAAGGCCGTGCGTTCCGTTACCTGCTCCCGCAGCATCCGTCGTAGATCCTCTACGTCACGAATGTCCTTGCCGTAGCGATCCAGAATGTTCTTCTTGCACCGCATTTGTTCGACGAGAGGGCCGGGGGAGATGCCCGTTTTCCCCCCGACGAGAAACCGGTTAGTCAGAGTCTGACTGTGAGATCGCCACATCACCAGGGGAGTAGCCAGATAGGCCACATCGTAATACACCGCGATTCGCATCCAGTATTCGTAGTCGTCTGAGTACTCGAGCGTTTCGTCCAAGCCGCCGAGCTTTTCCAGACAGTCCCGACGAAAGACGGCGGATACGGGGTTCACCTCGCAGGGCCCTGCGAGCATCCTCCGGAGAAAGACCTGCCCGTTCTCGACCGCATCGGCATCTCGCTCTCGGCCGTGCCCTCTATTTGTATTGAAATGCTGAATCTTCCCGTGCTCGTCGATGACATGAAAGCGAGAATGCACCAGTCCCACGGACGGATGTTTGCGTAACACATCGACCTTTCGCGCCAAGTTCTCGGGCAGCATCAGATCATCATCGGGACAGAACGCAATGAATTCGCCTCGCGCCTGCTGATAAGACCGATTGATATTCGGCACGGCGCCGACATTGGCGGCATTCTTGAGATACACGACCCTCGGATCCGCGAACGACCGGACGACCGATTCGGTATCGTCCTCCGAGGCATTGTCGGAAACGATGACCTCCAAATCTCGGAACGTCTGTCCCAAGACGCTGGAGAGCGACTCGCGCAACAGCGTCGCACGGTTATAGGTCGGAAGGCACACGCTCACGACGGGGACGCGATTGGCCATTTCGTCTCTCCTACTCGGTTTACGATCTGACATCATTGCTGTCCAAATTAGCCTGGGTTGAGCACGGGGACCCTCGTGTTTCTTGGGGATTTGGACGGGTTGAGCCACCTCGTGAAATCAGGCCCCCCTGTGCTGCTGTCCAACTGCCCACGCCAACGGCACCTGCTGCGGTGTGGCGAGCGTGTCCGGTGGGGGCTCAAACGGCTGATGGAGCCACGTCCACAGGTCCCGATGCGTGAACAGGTTCATCCGCAACAAGGCCACCAGATTCGAGAGCGACCAGGCGAAGCGGGCCTTCAGTTGCAGATACCGCAGGATCAACAAGGCGATCAGCGCCGTCCAGACCTGGATCTTGACGGCGTTGGCGCTGGTTCCGACGAAGGTTTTGATCTTCAGGTTCTGTTTCAGAGCCTTGAAGAACAACTCGATCTGCCAGCGATCCTTATAGATCGCTGCAATCGTGGTGGCGCCCAGTTTGAAGTGGTTGGTCAGAAAGACCAGCACCTCCTCCTTCTCCGGGTTCCAGACCTCAATCCGGCGGAGCGGAACGGGACACGTGGCGGCTGCCTTGGTCCCGGTCAGACAGATGATCTGATCCTTCAGGATGTGCCGATGCTGCGGGACAGGACGCTCCTCGATCACGGCATAGAGCGCGTTGTCTGTCATCCGGGTCACAAACCAGACGCGGTCCGCGGTCCAGCGGGCAAAGAGGCGATAGTCATTGTACCCCCGATCATCCACCACGATCGTGCCCGGCTCAAAGGTGAGGCCCTGCGCGACCTTGACATCGGCCACCTTGCCCTCGGTGACCACGGCAAAGCAGGGCAGATAGCCCTCATGATCCAAGACCAGATGCAGTTTGATCGCCCCTTTGGTCCGGCGGAAGTGCGCCCAGTCAAACAGGCTGACGCACAGATCGATCACGGTGGAGTCCAGACTGACCAGCTTGTGTTTGAAGCGGAACTTGCGGGGGAGCGCCACCGCCGCCCGGCACCGCTCCAGCAGCCGGTAGAAGAGCTGTTCGTAGAGGGTCCAGGGACGATGCTCGTTCGCATAGGCCAGACTGGAGCGCTTCGGAGCCTGGATGCCCAGGTGGCTGAGCTTCCCCTCACAACTGGCCAGCCCGCCGCAAATCTCCCGGAGGGAGTGGGCCCGGCCGAGCTGGCAGAACAGCATGGCCACGAACTGGCCCCAGCAGGGGACGCCACGGGCATGCCGCTCGGCCCGCGTCTCCCGGACCAGTCGCTCGAACTCGACCCGTGGAAACAGTTGCAAGAGTTGGCTGAAGATGCTACACACGGTGCTCATGGTTGAGCCAATCCTGGGTGATTGGGGTGACCTACGTGGTGGTATTCACGCCGATCTTACCCCAGGAGGGCTCAACCACAACAATCTAATTTGGACAAGAGTGATTCTGCTGTCGCGACGATGAGGAGCGGATGGAGGGCAGCGTCAATCGGCGAGGAACCGTTCGAGGAAGGATGTCGAGGCGTGGCCCTTCTGGAAGTCCGGGTCGTTGAAGATACGTTTGTGCATCGGGATCGTGGTCTTGACCCCCTCGATCACGAATTCGTCGAGCGCGCGACGCATGCGGGCCATGGCTTCCTGTCGATCGCGGCCGTGGGTGATGAGCTTCGCGATGAGGGAGTCGTAATGCGGGACGACGGTGGTTCCGGTTTCCATGGCGGAGTCCACCCGCACCCCGAAACCGCCCGGCGCCGTGTATTTCGTGATCGTTCCAGGACACGGCGTGAATTTTTCCGGGCATTCGGCATTGACCCGACATTCAAAACTGTGCCCGCAGAGTTGGATGTCTTGCTGGCGAATCGAGAGCGGCTGGCCGTCGGCGAGGCGGATCTGCTCCTTGATGAGATCGATCCCCGTGACCATTTCGGTAATAGGATGCTCGACCTGGATGCGCGTATTCACCTCCATGAAGAAAAAGTTGCGATCCTTGTCGAGCAGAAACTCCACCGTGCCGGCGTTACGATAATGGACCGCTTTCACCGCTTCGACGGCTACGTGGCCGAGCTCTCGCCGGAGGCGCTCGTCGACGACCGGCGACGGCGTCTCTTCAACGAGTTTCTGGTGGCGCCGCTGAATCGAACAATCCCGCTCGGGGAGATACACGACGCGTCCTCTGTGATCGGCCAATACCTGGACTTCGATGTGTCGGGGCTCCAGGAAGTAGCGTTCCAGGTAGACGCCGTCGTGCCCGAAGGCCGACTTGGCCTCGGCCTGGGCGGCTTGGAAGGCGCGCGCCAGTTCATCGCTCTTATTGACCACCCGCATGCCGCGCCCACCACCTCCGGCGGAGGCTTTGATAATGACGGGGAACCCGATGGTTTTCGCCGCCTGGAGGGCTTCCTCTTCGCTGCGCAGCTCGCCGGGACTGCCCGGCGTGACCGGCAGGCCTTTGCGCGCGACGATCTCGCGCGCTTTGGCTTTGTCGCCCATCAAGGCGATGTTTTCCGACGTCGGGCCGATAAATTTGATCCCGATCGATTCGCACACCTCGGCGAAATGCGCGTTCTCGGCGAGAAAGCCATAGCCCGGGTGAATGGCGTCCGCCCCCGTGACCTCCGCAGCGCTGAGCACATTGGGGATGTTCCTATAGCTCAAGGCGCCCTCAGCCGGTCCGACGCAGATATGCTCGTCGGCCGCGCGGACGTGCAGGCCGGCAGCATCGGCCTCGGAATGGATCGCCACAGTCTTGATGCCGAGCTCTTTGCAGGCCCGGATCACACGTAAGGCGATCTCCCCGCGATTGGCGATCAACACTTTCTTGAACACAGGCGACTCCGCAGTCAGGACGGCCGGCTTCGCTTAAGGGGTGGCGCGCGGGTCGATCAGGAACAGGGGTTGCCCGTATTCCACGGGCTTCGTGCTCTCAGCCAGTATCTTGGTTACCCGACCGTCGGTCTCCGACTCGATCTCGTTCATGAGCTTCATCGCTTCCACGATGCAGAGCACTTGCCCTTTCTTCACGTAGTCGCCCTCTTCCACATAGGGATCAGCATCGGGTGAAGGCGACCGGTAGAACGTGCCCACGATCGGCGAGGTGATCGTGATTAAGCCTTCCGCCCCCGCCTCGGCCGCGGGTGGGGCCGTTCCCGCTGCTTGAGGAGCCGCCGCTGTCGCGGCGGCGGCTTCCTGCACGGCGATGACAGGAGCTTTCAAGCCCACTTCGGACCGTATCCGGACACGGATCCCTTCCCGCTCGAGCTCCAGCTCGGTCAACCCGTTCTTTTTGAGGAAATCGACCAGCTCCTGAATTTGCTTCGCGTGGTCCGGCGTGAGCAAGAACTGGGGTTTCCCGGAGACGACGTCCGCGAAGACCTTGGGCAAAACGATCGGCTTCGCCTTGCGCAGCTTCGATGTCGAGCGGGATCGGCTCACCTGACGCGCTCCACGTAGGCCCGTGTTCGCGTATCGATCTTGATCGTCTCGCCGACTTCCAAGTACAGCGGCACCTTGATCGTGGCGCCGGTTTCCACCACCGCGGGCTTGCTCCCTCCGGAGGCCGTGTCGCCGCGCACGCCGGGGTCCGCATCGACGACCTTCAGCTCGATAAAGATGGGAAGCTCCACGGCGATGGGCTTGTGGTCGTAGATGAGTATCTTGACCTCCATGTTTTCCTTGAGCAAGTCCACGTTCTCGCCGAGGTGTTTCCGCTCGTACGTAAACTGCTCATAGGTCTCGGTGTCCATGAAGGTATAGGAATCCCCCGAGGCATACAGAAACTGCATATCCCGCTCTTCGAGATCCGGTTCCTCAAACCGTTCGCCGGAGCGGAACGTGCGATCCAGCACGTTGCCGGTCAGATAGCTCTTCAATTTCGTCCGGACGAAGGCGCCTCCCTTTCCCGGCTTCACGTGTTGGAATTCCACGATGTAGAAGGGCTCGCCATCGACCATCAACCTAGTGCCACTTCGGAAGTCAGTTGTCGAAATCACTCCTTCACTCCTTCTTGTCTCGCTTCAGATCCAGATCGCCCCGCGGTCAGGGCGCGTGCGCCTCATCGGGACCGGCCTGTTCCAGCACGCGCACGAGACTTGACCGGTCGTCGTTTCGAGTTCGTCGTCCGCTGCTGACACAGATGCCGCGCGAGACCGCGAATCGCCAGCTCGTATCCCTGTGGACCGAACCCGGAAATCTGCCCGAGCGCCACGCCCGCGATAAATGATTGCTGTCTGAAGGCTTCCCGCTGGTGAATGTTGGAAATGTGCACTTCGACGGTCGGCAAGCCCACGGCCACGATGGCATCCCTGATGGCCACGCTCGTGTGGGTATATCCCGCCGGGTTGATCACGATGCCGTCGAAACCGTGCCGACCCTCCTGAATCCACGTCACCAGTTCGCCTTCGACGTTCGACTGCCGAATGTCGACCTCCACGCCCTCCTCTTCAGCCACCGTTCTGATGGCACGATTGATGGCGTCCAGCGATGTCGTTCCGTACACGGGGCGTTCGCGGGTCCCCAGCAGGTTGAGGTTGGGCCCGTGCAACACGAGCACTCGCAGCATCGGTTTCACGCAATCGTCATGGCTTGCGTCAGCGGCAGAGGTCGCACTCGTGAGGTATCAGTGCAGCGGCGGTCATTGTAACAAGGCGGTTCTATTGGGTCAAACGTTATGCCGACTCAGGATGTTGGGAGACCGGATGGATCGGTCTGGTGGGTGGCGCGCCGGTAGGCCTGTATCCGTTGCAGCCACGATTCGAGTCGAGCCAGGAGAGCAGCATGGCATGCACCAGAGGCGGCGCCGCCTGGTACAGGATTCGTCATCGAGTCCGAGGTCTCAGCAGCCGCACGTTCAGACGTGCCCGTCGCTCCTGGGGCGGACGCAGCCACAGACGCGTCCTGCTTAGACTCGAGGCTCCGCCGAATCTGCAACATGTCTTCGTCCGAAGGGTTCGCGTTTAGAATCACCGCACAAGACCGCTGAGCCAGCGATACCGCCCCTTCGGCCGCGTATATCTTCGCGAGGATGCGATGTGCCCGCAAGTTGTCCGGGCTGATCTTGATCGCGTCTTCCAGGATCGCTCTGGCCTTCGGGCGCTGGCCCTGCTGCTCATACGCGCGGCCGAGGGCCACCATTGCCGTGATGAAGCCTGGGTGGGCCTTCAACCCATCCTCTAAGACCGCGACGGCCTCTTCCCACATCTCCGCCTTGATGTATTCGTCCGCCAGCGGCATGAAGGCTTTCGATCGTCGGTCCGTCGCGAAGAGCGCCGCCAAGCGATCGATTTCCGCTGCGTTCGCCTGAGGTGGTCGGGACGATAAGGCCATGGCCGTGGAGCTTCTCCCTATGACGGACGTGCTAACGAAAAGGACCGGCGATAGGCCTGGATGCAATCCAGAATGCAGTCGGCAAGCTCACGTTTCGCCATGAGCGGGAACGTGACTGTGTCACCCATGCGGGACAACACGAGCGCGGCGTTCCGATCCGACCCGAATCCGCCTCCTTCAACCGTGACGTCGTTCGCCACGATCAAGTCCAGGTCTTTGGACCGCAGTTTCTCGCGCGCATGAGCCTCAAGGTGCTCCGTTTCGGCTGCAAACCCGACGACGGTTTGGGTGGACCGGCGCTTCGCCAGGGACGCGAGAATGTCTTCCGTCTGTTCGAGCTCGAGGGAGGCGCAGAGCTGCTGTCGTTTCTTCAATTTCTGGGCCGACGGACGTCGCGGCCTGAAATCCACCACAGCCGCAGCCATGATGACGATCTGTGCCCAACCCAAATGGGTGAGCATGGCCTTCGCCATTTCCTCGGCCGTCAAGACCGGTACCACGCTCACTCCAACCGGCGGCTCCAACTGCGCGGGCCCGGTCACCAGGACGACCTGCGCGCCCCGATCACGCGCCGCTTCTGCAAGAGCGTAGCCCATTTTTCCGGACGAGCGGTTGGAGATGAATCGCACGGGATCGATCGCTTCCCGCGTGGGACCCGCGGACACGAGCACCCGGTGGCCTGCAAAGTCTCGTCGAGGCGCGAGAACGGTCTCGATCGCCGAGAGAATAGCAGCCTCTTCGGCCAACCTTCCCTGCCCCAGCTTTCCCGATGCGAGAGGACCTTCCTCCGGCTCGACGACGATCGCCCCGCGCCGTTTGAGCGTCGCAACATGGTCCGCCACGGTCGGATGGCTCCACATGCCGCCGTCCATGGCCGGAGCGACCACGATCGGGCATCGTGCGGTCAAGAGCATCGTGGAGAGCAGATCATCCGCCAATCCCAATGCGGCTTTCGCCAGGCTGTTCGCAGTCGCCGGAGCGATGACGATCGCGTCGGCTCTCTCCGGCAGCGTCAGATGGAGCATCTCCTGGTGGGCTTCGAACAGATCTCCCGCCACAGGTCGGCCCGACAACACCTCGAAGGTGAGCGGGGCCACAAACCGCTTGGCTGCATCGGTCATCACGACGTCGACACGGGCGCCTTCCTTGACGAGCGTCCGCAGAAGCCCGACGGCCTTGTAAGCCGCAATGCTGCCCGTGACACCGAGGACAATTTTCTTGCCGACGAACTTCACGGTCATCGGTCAATCGTCATCGGTCATTGGTCAAGTGCACATGGTTTTCTGTGTCGGTCTTTTATTGCCTATTGACCAGTGACCATTGTTATTCTTCCGGGTCGGTTTCCACCGGCTTGGCGGAATCGTCCACGTAGTTGCTGAGCTCTTTCTTGATCTCTTTCGCGTCTTCGCCGCTCATCATGGCGATCCGCTCGGTTTCGCTCTCTTTGCCCCGCTTGGCTTCCTTCAGCGCCTCACGCGCTTCATCACCGATGAGATACGGCACCTGACCCCGAAGAATCTCATCGAGGCCGATCGTGGTTTCCTTGGAGAAGCGCGAGGTCCCCGTCGGCTTGGCTCCCTGGATCAAATGTTTGGCCCGCTGAGCCGCCGCGATGACGAGACGATGACGCGAATCGAACTTTTCCGTGGTGGATTCGGGTAGTAAGGACAACATGTCGATCATAGGGTTTCCTGCCTCCTTTGCACGGTCACCGTGGAATTATGCCGGCTTCGCATCCTTATCCAAGATAAAGTTCTTTTCCAACCATCCCAGACTCAGACGCTTCGTTCTGTTGCGCTCGGCGATGAAAATGCTTTCGAGCTCCTTGAGGGATTGCTGGAACTCGTCGTTACACACGATGTAGGAATATTCCCGGTAGCTCCACACTTCTTCCTTCGCCTTCTGAAGCCGGCGTTGGATTTCTTCCGGTGTGTCGCCTCCACGGCTTTCCAGCCGCGATCGCAGCACGTCCATCGACGGCGGCAAGATGAAGATGTAGACGGCATCCTCGTACTTACGCTTGACCTGCATGGCGCCCTGGACGTCGATCTCCAAGAGGACATCGGTCCCCTGCTCCATGCGGTCGATCAAGGACTTCCGAGGGGTGCCGTACAAGTGTCCATGTACGCGCGCCCACTCGAAAAACTCGTCGTGCTCCACCATCGCCAGGAAGGTCGACTCCTCAACAAAAAAGTACTCCCGTCCGTGCACTTCGCCCGGCCTAGGTTTCCGGGTCGTGAACGACACCGAGTGCCAGATCCCCGGCACGGAAGCGACGAGCTGTTTGCACAATGTGGTCTTTCCAGCCCCCGAGGGAGCCGACACGACGAATAGGATTCCCCGCCTGTCCTGTCCTTTGCCGTACAGATCACCCATCCCGCTCACCCACTCGCACCGTCACTCGATGTTCTGGACCTGCTCCCGGATCCGTTCGAGCTCCGTTTTCATACGAACGACCTCGGCTGTAATATCGGCGTCATTGGCTTTCGAGCCGATCGTGTTGACTTCCCGGCCCAGCTCCTGCAGCAGGAAGTCCAGCGTCTTGCCGACCGAGGCCTCGCCCGCCAGGTGTCGGTCGAACTGTACCATATGCGACTCCAGTCTGACCAATTCTTCCGAGATGTCGTAGCGGTCCGCGTAGAGGGCAAGTTCCTGGTGCAGTCTCGCCGCGTCCGGCGGCTCCGCGCCCAGTAGCTTTTCGACCCGCAGCTTCATTCTGGCGAACGCCTCTTGGGCGAGGGTCGGCGCTTTCTTGGCGATACGATCTTTTGCGTCCCTGATGGCGGCCATATGCGCGGCGACGGCCTTCCCGAGAGCCTGCCCCTCGCGACGGCGCATCAGGTCCATGTCTTTGAGCGTCCCGTCGAGCAGTTTGCACACGAGCCGATCGCGCTTACGATCTTGGCCCGTGTCCTCCGCGACGAGGAAAATGTCGCGAAATCCGGTCAGCAAGGCCAGGTCGACGGTGCTGCCGAGACGCAGGGAACGTTGCAAGCTCCGAAGCGCCTGATGGTACTGTTTGGCGAGCTCTCGGTCAACGGCGACGATCCGGGCGCCTGCCGTTCCTCCGTGAAGGGAGACGCTGACTTCGATTCGGCCTCGCGCGCACCACTTCTGCACTTGTTTCTTGAGCGGTTCCTCCAAATGGGCCAAGGTTCGTGGCGTCCGGACGACCACCTCCAAGAAGCGATGGTTGACGCTCCGGGCTTCGACCGCAACTCGTCCGCTCAGCCACGGCGCTTCGCGACGTCCGTATCCAGTCATGCCTCGGATCATGGACGTTTTTTCCCTTCCCAAGGACATTCGGCGAAAATGGGGCACACGTCGCATTTCGGTTTCCTGGCCAGGCACACATAGCGCCCGTGAAGGAGCAGCTGCTGCGATCCCAACGTCCACTGGGAGATCGGTATGAGGCATTGCAGGTCAAGCTCGATCCGATCGGGATCCGTCGAGCGCGTGAACCCCAATCGCCCCGCAACTCGCCTGACGTGAGTATCGACGATCACCGACGGAACACGGAACGCGTTTCCAAGCACGACGTTCGCCGTCTTGCGACCCACCCCCGGCAGCGAGCTCAGGGCCTCCATGGTCCGCGGCACATGCCCGTGATGGCGTTCACATAAGGCGCGGCTGCACTCGATCAAGTGCTTGGCCTTGCTCTTAAAGAAGCCGGTCGAACGGATCAGCCCTTCAAACTCGCTCCGCTCCGCCTTCATACAGGCTTCGGGGGTCGGGTAACGCCGGAACAGCGCCGGGGTGACTTGATTCACCCGCCGGTCCGTGCACTGGGCGGACAAAATGGTCGCGACCAAGAGCTGCCAAGGCGTGTCGTACCGAAGCTCGACACGGGGTGCGGGTCGAGCGACCGACAGGGCCGCCAGGATTCGATCGGCCCGTTGTCGGAGTCGTATCGGAACCGGTCTCGGCGAAGCAGTGGACCTCAGCATCAGTGGTACGACGTCGTTCGGGATCCGAGCGGGTTCCAGGCTGGGATCGAGCCAGGTTGCATGGGAGGCTCGGCTGATACGCGGGCATCCTGCCCGCACACCTCCGCCAACCGCTGCTCCAGATGTGTCATCAGAGGCGCCAGCGTCGACGGCAGGAGCGCCGAGATTCCAACGGCTCCATAACGGCGACACAGCAGAGCCGATTCTTGGGGGGAAAGACGATCGCACTTGTTGAAGATCAGCACGCGAGGGATATGATCGACCTCCAATTCGCGCAACACCCGCTCCACCGAGGCGATCTGCATGTCGAGGTCACGCGCGGAGGCGTCCACGACGTGCAGCACCATGTCGGCGTCACGCAGCTCGTCGAGCGTCGTGCGGAATGCGCCGAAAAGATCCCGAGGCAGGTCTCGGATGAAGCCGACCGTATCGGTGACGATGACTTCGCGGTCGTGGGGAAAACGAAGCCGCCGGCTGGTTGTGTCCAGCGTGTCGAACGGGCGGTTTTCCGCCGATACATGGCTCTTCGTCAAGACGTTCAAGAGCGTGGACTTACCGGCGTTGGCATAGCCGACGATGGACAGGACGGGTAGCGCGTGCCGCTGCCGGCGCGCCCGCCGTTGCCGTTGATGTCGTGAAAAGTTGGCCAGCTCTCGTTCCAAGTGCGCGATGCGATCGCGCACGCGCCGGCGGTCCGTCTCGAGTTTGGTTTCGCCCGGCCCCCTCGTCCCGATGCCTCCACCAAGGCGTGACAAGGTCGTGCCTCTCCCCATCAGTCGGGGGAGCAGGTACCTGAGCTGCGCCAACTCCACCTGCACCTTTCCTTCGCGGCTATGCGCCCGCTGCGCAAAAATGTCGAGGATCAGTTGGGTTCGATCGATGACGTTGACTTCCGTCATTTCCCCGATGGCCCGGACTTGCGCGGGAGTGAGATCCTGATCAAAGACGAGCAGATCCGCCCCCTTATGAAGCGCGGTGATGATCACGTCCTTGAGTTTGCCGCTTCCGACCACAAACGGGCCGTGCGCGTCGGAGGTCCGTTGGACGATCCGGTCGATGACGGAGATATCGGCGGAACGGGCCAATTCGGCGAGCTCCTCCAGCCGATCTTCTTGCTCTCCCTTGCTCTTGGGAGAGGCGCTCACGAGGATGGCGCGGCTGTTCGCATTGGCGTCGGTCCGTTGTGTCCTAGCTCGGGCAAGCTCCTCCTCGAGCGAGGTGACGAAAGCATGGCAATCGAAATCGAGCCTGTACAGTGGGACCGGCGGACGGACCTCCGTCACCTGTCCATCGGCATCAGAGGGAACCAGATGCCCGATCGACACCTGTGTCGCCTGCCCGGCCTCGTCGACCCCGACGGCGGCGACGACGTCGAGGCGTAGGAGAGCCAATGTATTCAGCTCTTCTTGGCTCAACAGGGGACTGTGTAGATGGAACCACACCATGCGCAGACCACGCAAAGATCGCACACCCGCGCGGAACCTTGTCAGGTCTTCAAGCGAGGGCGCGGCGGAACGGCCGACGATGACCTGCTCGATTGCCCCCCGCCTGGTGATCAACAATGCCAGGGGGCGGCGAGTCTCGTGAGCAAGCAGCGCAGCGGTGCGCGCCAGCTCCAGTGTAATCAACTGATCGCTCGGGATCCTCCGCCGATAGAGGCGTTCGAGGGAAGCGAGTTGCCCGGCTTTGAGTCCGCTGGTCTGTCCGTGAACGAGGGGAATGAGTGACCTCCTGCCTCTAAGCGTTGGTGTTGCGCGCGCTTTCAGTTAATTGACGATCAGACCTCAAGTGTTGCCTTTACATCGTCGGGATCGTGCGCCCACGTTCCCCGGCTGTACGTGATGAATCCGGCCAGAGCGATCATCGCCGCGTTGTCCGTACAGTACTGCATGGGCGGAAGGGCTAACGCAACTCCCTGACGAGCCGCCTCCGCTTGCAGGCGGGCACGGAGCCAGGAATTTGCCGAGACGCCTCCGACTACGGCCAAGGCCGGGACGTTTGTACTGCGGACGGCATCGAATGACTTCTTGACGAGGACGTCGACCACAGCTTCCTGGAAGCTCGCGGCGATGTCCTTGGTTTCCTGCTCGGTGCACGGCCCCCCCCGATCCTGGAGGTAGTAGAGCAAGGCGGTCTTCAGCCCGCTGAAGCTGAAATGAAGATCCTTCCTCTTGATGCATCCGCGGGTAAAGCGGATGGCCTCCGGATTGCCATGCTGCGCCATGCGATCGATCGCCGGACCTCCCGGATACCCGAGCCCGAGCATTTGAGCGGCCTTGTCGAAGGCCTCGCCCGCGGCATCGTCGAGCGTATGTCCTAGGAGCTCGGTGGACCAGTCTTCATTCAACCGGTACAGATGCGTGTGCCCGCCGGAAACCACGAGGACGACCGCGGGACGCGGGAAGTCGGGATCCCCGAGCCAAGCCGAGGTGATGTGCCCTTCGAGATGGCTGACCCCGATCAGAGGACGGTCCAAGGCATACGCCAGCGCTTTGGCATAGGTGAGGCCGACCAACAGCGCCCCGGCAAGCCCCGGTCCCTGAGTCACCGCCAAGGCACTCAAACCGTCCCAGGTTATGTCCGCCTCCGTGAGAGCCTGCACGACGACGAGCGGAAGCGTCTCTAGATGCGCTCGGGCCGCCAGTTCGGGAACGATTCCGCCGAATCGCTCGTGAAGAGCCGACTGCGATGCGACGACATTTGAAAGGACGCGACCGTCCGGAGTCACCACCGCGGCGGCGGTTTCGTCGCATGACGTTTCAATGCCGAGTATCGGTCCTTTTAGGAGGGGACCGCGGGAGGCCTCCGTCATAAGCTCAGATATCGAGCCGGTTGTCATAGCGGGGACGGCTATGGAAGACCCGGGATTGGCAGCCTGGCGATCGACGTGAAGAAAACCCCTCTGTCGAAAACCGGAGCAGGATCGTGGTTATACGGCAGAATAGGTCGGCACTCCTCGAAAAACCGCGACCCCCGAGTCTCGCACAGACCACGGGGGTCGTCATGTTCAGCTAGGATATAGACGGTGCTCCCAAGCTTCGGATCCAGCGCGCATCCGGCTCGATCACACTCCAGCCATCGCCTCCTGTTCGATAAAGGCCGGCGTGTTGTCTCGCAAGACGACTTTGATTTTTCTCGACTCCTTGAAGCGTCCTTTAATGAGCTCCTCGGACAAGGGATCCCCGATGGCACGCTGAATCGTACGCCGCATGGGTCGGGCACCATACAGGGGCTGATAGCCTTCCTTGATCAACCAATTGCGAACCTCGTCGTCGATTTCGAGCTCTACCCCCTTCTCCATGAGGCGTAGGTTGAGCTCTCGGAGGAGGATATCCAGGATGCTCATCAGGTGCGTCTGATCCAACTGATGGAATACGACCACCTCGTCGATTCGATTCAAGAACTCCGGGCTGAAGGACTTGCGCAATTCGCCCAACACCTCTTCCTTCCGCCGGCGTTCCTGCTCACTTTGTTCGGCACTGTGGAAGCCCAACGAAACGCCCTTTTGAATCATCTTGGTGCCGATGTTCGAGGTCATGATGACGACCGTATTCTTGAAGTCCACCTTCCGGCCCAGACTATCGGTCAGGACGCCGTCATCCAAGACTTGGAGCAGGATGTTGAAAACGTCGGGGTGCGCTTTCTCGATTTCGTCGAAGAGCACGACGGAGTACGGCCGCCGCCGCACGCGCTCCGTCAATTGTCCGCCTTCCTCATAGCCGACATACCCGGGAGGCGCCCCGAAGAGTCGCGAGCTGGTGAATTTCTCCTGGTATTCGGACATGTCGATCCTGATCAGCGCATCTTCGCTGTTGAACAGGAATTCGGCCAAGGTTCTCGCCAACTCGGTCTTGCCGACGCCGGTCGGCCCAAGAAAGATAAAGGACCCGATCGGCTTCCGTGCCTCCTTGAGGCCGGCCCGTGACCGCCGGATGGCTCGGCACACCGCGGAGATGGCTTCGTTCTGCCCGACGATTCGCTTATGCAGAAACTCTTCCATACGAAGGAGCTTGTTCGATTCTTCTTCTTCGAGTTTGAATAATGGGATCCCCGTCATCTTGGAGACGACGTAGGCCACATCTTCCTTCCCGATGGAAGGCTTGTGCTTTTCCTGATTCTTTTTCCACTCCCGTTTCGATTCCTCGAGCAGCTTGCGAAGCCGTTCCTCTTCTTCTCGGTGGCGCACGGCCTCCTCGAAGTTCTGCATCTGGATCGCAACTTCCTTTTCACGAGAGACCTTTTTCAGTTCCTGCTCCAATGCTTTGAGCTCGGTCGGCAGCGAGTAGGTCTGGAGCTTGGCCCTTGAACCGGTTTCATCGATGAGATCGATCGCTTTATCGGGGAGGAACCGATCGGTGATGTATCGGTCTGACAGCTTGACGGCCTCGACGATCGCTTCTTCGGTAATCTCGACCCCGTGATGTTCTTCGTATCGATCACGAAGACCCTGGATGATACGCACTGTCTCGTCGATGGTAGGCGGCTGCACATAGATCGGCTGGAACCGACGTTTGAGTGCCCCATCCTTCTCGATGTGCTTCCGGTATTCGTCCAGCGTCGTGGCGCCGATACACTGGATTTCACCCCGAGAGAGAGCGGGCTTCAGCATATTGGACGCGTCGATGGAACCTTCCGCCGCGCCGGCACCCACCAAGGTATGCAGCTCGTCGATGAAGATAATGATGTTCCCGGCCTGCGTGATTTCCTTCATGACGACTTTGAGGCGTTCCTCGAATTGACCGCGATACTTGGTGCCGGCCACCAGCGAACCGAGATCGAGCGCGATGACTCGGCGGGAAAGGAGGTTGTCGGGAACTTCCGAAGCGACGATCCGCTGTGCGAGACCTTCGACGATGGCAGTCTTGCCCACGCCGGACTCTCCGATGAGCACAGGATTGTTCTTGGTCCGCCGGCTGAGAATCTGCAACACACGCTCGATCTCGTCGGCTCGACCGATGACCGGATCCAACTGGCCTTCCTGCGCCAGTTGGGTGAGGTCGCGCCCGAACTCGTCGAGCGCTGGCGTGTTGCTCTTGCGATCTCGTTCCCGCGGGGCGGCTTTTCGCAGAAACGTGACGGTGAGTTGTCGCGCCGTGAGCAGATTCGCGCCGAGGCTCCGGAGGATCTTGCCACCGATCCCTTCTTCCTCACGGAGCAGGCCGAGGAGCAGATGTTCGCTGCCGATGTGGTTATGGCCCAGGAGGCGAGCCTCTTCGACGCCGTACTCGATCACTTTTTTGACTCGGGGGCTGAACGGAATTTCACCGAAGGTCATGGTCGTTCCACCACCCGGAAGGTTCCGCTCGATTTCAAGACGAATCTGCTCGGCGGACAACCCCATCTTCTTCAAGATCATGAGGGCAATCCCGTCCGATTCACGGAGGATGGCCAGCACCAGATGCTCGGTCCCCAAGTAGTCGTTCTGGTGACGTTCTGCTTCCTCCCGAGCGAGAATGATGATCTTCCGACCCTTATCCGTGAATCGTTCGAACATCCTGCCTCCTTTATGTGGGGGGCTGAAGGGCGGCTACGCTGGTGAACTTGTTGAGAATTCTGGCTTAATTTTAACTAGCTGCCATCGATGTGTCAAGGCGCAGAGGCTTCACTATAAGGAATTCGATCTCGTTCTTCACATCAAATCTCTCGTTCGTTGACATTGCTGAAACCCTGCCGATAGAATCCCGCACTTTCTTCGCCATTTACCCTTATCGGTGCCTCTGAAATCGAGATTGAGAGCTTGTGAACACCATCGGAGTCTTGACTAAGCCGAAATTTCCGGAAGTCAGGTCCATCCTGAAGGACTTGGTGAACTGGCTGCGTGAGCATCAGAAAGAGGTCGTACTCGACGCCTCGACCGCCGGCCTCATCGGGGAAAAAGCCGCCTATCAGAAATCCGATCTCGCATCCCTCGCTCATATGTTGCTGGTGTTGGGGGGAGACGGCACGATGCTGAACGCGGCCAGACTTGCCGAAGAGCGCGGGATCCCTATATTGGGAGTCAACATGGGGGGGCTGGGATTCCTCACGGAAGTCACCGTCGAAAAGCTCTATCCCTCGCTTGAACGGGTCTTCGCCAAGGACTACGTGCTCGACGAACGGATGATGCTTCGAGCACGGATCCATCGTCACGGCGAGCATGTCGCGCGCGCGACGGTCCTGAACGATGTGGTGGTGAGCAAGGGAACTCTGGCCAGGATGATCGAACTGGAGATCAGAATCGACGAGCAGTTCGTGACCAATCTCAGAGGAGATGGCCTGATTGTCTCTACCCCGACGGGGTCGACCGCCTATTCCCTTTCCGCAGGCGGCCCCATCATGACGCCGACGGGTCAATCCCTGATCATGACGCCGATCTGTCCCCACACACTGACGCACCGCCCGCTCATTATACCCGGCTCGGCGACGGTTGCGGTGTCCTTGACCAGCAGGGACGATGGGGCCATGGCCACATTCGACGGTCAGGTGGGTGTTGCGATGACGCAGGGAGACACGGTGGTCATCCAAGCCTCGGATCACCGGACCCGGTTGATCCGTTTCCCGGAGAGCACCTACTACAACGTCCTGCGCGAAAAATTGAAGTGGGGAGACAGATGACCGTTACGGCGACCGGTCGCGCTTACGCTGAACCCTGTGCGATGTGGCGGAGCATCTCCTCGTTCGTGACAAACTTGAACTCGCCGATGTGGTCCGATTTTACGGCGTGGGACTTCTCCGCTGCTTCCAACTTGCGTAGGCCGTATCGATCGACCGGCCGGCTCTTCCGATCCTTCAGGTGCGCGCGCACTCTCTCGATCACCCCGTTCATCGCTGCCTTGCTCATGGGAGCCTGAGCCGCGAGATAGCGATTGACGACCTCCGCGCACCACTCCCCGTCCCGTTTGGCAATCCCCACGAGGCCTTCGCTGGCCTTCCGAGCCCAGCCGGTCAGGAACACGCCGTCCAGGACCTTCCCGGCCGCTTCATCGTAAGCTTGGAAGAGCGCGTCATCAGGGTCGTTCCCGCTTTTGTGGGGATTGGTCACGAAGGCGCCGTTCTTATAAGGAAGACCGAGCGTCTCGTCGACTCGATCGCCGACGGCAAAGACCACGCTGTCCACAGGAAATTCGTAGAACTGTTTCAAGCCCACGGCAGCCGTGTCCTCGCCCTTTGGCTCGAGTTTGTTTTCCTCGATCTCCAAGGCTCGCACACGGTTGTTGACGTCGACCAGCACTCGCTTCGGCGACGCGAGAAAGCGGAAGCCCATGTTTGTCTCGCTGACCTTCTGCTCACACTTCGTGAACTCATCGGTCATGCCTTTCAACAAGTCATCCGGCTTCTGACCGACGGCTTCCAGGCGAGCGCGAATCCGATCGAATTCTTTCCTGAGCCCCTCAAGGTCAATATTCGCACAAACTGCGCGGATCTCCTTCGGGTTGTATTTCCGTTCGGCCGGTCCCCGGCGAGCGATGGCGGTCACGCGGTCCACCTTCTTATACCGGATCAACCAGTGGGCGATGTCGACCATGACGTCCCCGACCCCGATGACCGCAACGTGTTTGCCCATCTCGAAAGGGCGATCGCCAAAACCCGGCAGTCCGCAGTAGTGATAGACTACGTCCTTGGCGTGATAGACACCTCTTGCCGAATCCCCCTCCACGCCGATCGTCTTCGTACCTTGCGCCCCGGTCGCAAACACGATGGCGCTTGCTCCAAGGCCACGGAGTTCCTCGACGGTGAGATCTTTCCCCTTCCCGACCGACACATTGCCGAAATAGTGCACGGTCGGCTGTTCGAGCAGCTCCCAATACTGCTTCTTCAACCCCCCGCGAAGTTTGAATTTGCTGGGAAAAATGCCGTATTCGGCCAACCCGCCGAACTTGATGTCACGGTTGAGGATGATCACCTCATGGCCGTTCTTCGCCATCACATTGGCGACAGCCATTCCCGCCGGGCCGGCTCCGACGACGATGATCACGTGCCCATGCGTTCCGCTCATGTCTACGAGTCCGACGTCGCGAGGCCTGAGAGAAAAAACCTAAAGTCCGAAAATGTCCGCGGACTCTAGCATAGAGATTCTTGAGCTGTCAAAACTCACAACCGGCTTAGCGGCGATTCTCACATTCGTAGGCCGCATCATTCATTCATGAGAGTTCGCCGCGAGCGCGCGCGATCCTTCCCATCGAGAACATCCCCTCCCTTCAGTGAAAATTCGATGCGCTATGGTCTTCTGATGTACGGGGTGCGCAAGACCAGAGGATTAGTCAGGCCATACGCTTTCAGTTAGCCCCGGCGCTCCCAACAGGCCCGCCTGGCTCGGTCATGCGCCAAGGGTCGAGCAGCTCGTCGAGACGTTTCTCCGGCAACACCTTTTGCTCCATCGCGACCTGGCGAACCGTTCTGCCCGACTTGTAGGCCTCCTTGGCCAGTTTCGCCGCCGCTTCGTAGCCGATCGCCGGCGCCAGGGCTGTACACATCGCCAAGCTGTGTTCAATCAACTTCCTGCATCGGTCTTCGTTCGCTTTGATCCCCTCGATGCATTTCGCCGCGAAGTTGTTCGAGGCTGTCGCGAGCAGCTCGATCGATTGCAGCAGGTTGTATGCCATCACCGGCAGCATGACGATCAGCTCGAAGTTACCGGCCTGCCCGCCGACTGTGACCGTCACATCGTTGCCGATCACTTGTGCGCAGACCATCGTGACAGACTCGGCGATGACGGGATTGACCTTCCCCGGCATGATGGAGGAGCCGGGTTGCGTTTCGGGAAGATTGATCTCGCCTAATCCGCACCTCGGTCCAGAGCCGAGCCATCGTATGTCGTTCGCGATCTTCATCAGACTCACCGCAAGCGTCCGCAATTCCCCGCTCGCTTCCACCAAGGAATCCTGCGTCGACTGCGCCTCGAAGTGGTTCGCCGCTTCCTGGAAAGAGCAGCCGGTTTCCTTGGAAATGATGGCCAGCACCTTGGAGGGAAACTCCGGGTGACAATTCAGGCCCGTTCCCACGGCCGTGCCGCCAAGCGCGGCCTCCCTCAGGACATCTTGGGCCCGTTTGACACGCTGAATCCCCAGTTCAATCTGCCGCGCGTACCCCCCGAATTCCTGCCCCAGGCGAACCGGTGTCGCGTCCTGCAGGTGGGTGCGACCGATCTTCACGATCTTGTCGAACTCACGGGCCTTGCGATCGAGCGCCTTGTGCAACCGAGTCAGCGCGGGTATGAGTTGCTGCTGGATCGTTTCCGACGCGGCGATGTGGATCGCCGTCGGAATGACATCGTTGCTGGATTGGCCCAGATTTACGTGATCATTCGGATGGACGAGCTTGCTGCCGCGCGCGCCGCCGAGAAGTTCCGTGGCTCGGTTTGAGATCACCTCGTTTGCGTTCATGTTCGTCGAGGTGCCGGAGCCGGTCTGGAAGATGTCGACCGGAAATTCGGCATCGAGTTTTCCCTCCACCACCTCTGTTGCGGCTTGCTTGATGGCTTCGGCCAGCTTCTTGTCGATCAGTCCGAGTGAGTGATTGACGGAGGCTGCTGCGCGCTTGATCAATCCCATCGCCCGAATCATGGCCCTTGGAAATCGCAAGGAACTGATCGGGAAATTCTCAACGGCCCGTGCCGTCTGGACACCATAGTAGGCATCGGCGGGGACGGCCACTTCTCCCATCGTGTCTCGTTCCAGTCGGGTGGTCCCCTGGGGACCTCGTTGATGGGTGGTTGGTTTCGCATTCCGACGTGTCTGCTTCATGCCCGATGCTCCACATTAGACGGCAACTGAGCGTGGAGGGCGCCATCTTAAACTCTTTATGACCGCTTCGACAAGGGCGTGATTGACAGCGGAGAGCCCCTTCGCTAGCTTGCACCGATTTCTATGCGTCAGGGTAACGTGCGCGTGGAAGCCTATGCTGGGTACAAGGGTGAAGAGACCCCTCGCGCCTTCACTTACGAGGGGGTCCGGTATGAAGTGCAGGATATCGTCGCCCGCTGGTACACGGAGACACATGCCTGTTTCCGCATACGCACGAGTGACGATCGCCGCTTCGTCCTACGGTACGATCAGAACGAGCAAATTTGGGAATTGGTGATGCAGGAGGGAGGACGAAAATAAGAGAGCCCGCCTCGTCGGCGGGCCCTCCTCATGATTGAGACTCTAACCACGAATGCGTTACGCGACCTTGACCTCGATCGCTTTGGGCTTTGCTTTTTCCGACTTCGGGAGATGGAGATTGAGCACGCCATCCCTGAACTCGGCCTTGACATGGCCGTCGTCGACCTCTTCGGGCAGCGTAAAACTCCTTACGAAGCGCCCATACGACCGCTCGACCCGATGGAACCTCTTGCCTTTCTCTTCCCGTTCCTGCTTCCGTTCGCCTTGAATCGTCAGCACCCCGTCTTCCAGCGTGACCTTGACATCTTCCTTCTTCACCTCGGGCAACTCGGCCTTGATGAGATACTCTTGATCGGTTTCACAGATATCGACCGTCGGCACCCAATCCGCCACGGTCAACAACTCCTTACCGTTGCCGCGGGCAACCGCCGGGCGTGTGAACATCCGGTTCAACCGATTCGAGATTTCCTCCAGCTCCCTGAACGGATCCCATTTCACCAGGGTCATCGCGACACCTCCTTCTTGATACCGGGCGGGCTCCTTCCCGCCTCAAATCGAAACATAACCGTGATCGGGATCGAGTCAAGGCTCAGGAGGCTGTGCTTCTCGGTAAGCCTGTGCCTCTTGACTCCTGAGAGAACGGAGTTATACATGCGTTGGAGTGCAGGTCATGGCCGAGATCATCGCCTACGCCGTCATGGGCGGCATGATTATAGTGTGCGCCCTCGTCCTCTGGCGGTTTGTGAGTCTCTTCGAATAGTGTGGGTGACTGGGTGACGAGGAGAGTTGGGCAGGGGGGGCAGGACCTACGAGCGTTTCTCGATCGGTATATATGGCCGATTGTGCTCTCCGGCGTAGATCTGTTCCGGCCTGAAGAGCTTGTTCTCGCGTAATTGTTCCAGCCAATGAGCTAGCCATCCGGTGACCCGAGCGATCGCGAACACGGGGGTGAAGAGATCTACGTCGATCCCCAATTTGTCGTAGATGATCCCCGAGTAGAAGTCCACGTTCGGGTAGACTTTCTTATCACCGAGCAACTTCTCGGCGACGCGCTCTACTTCCACCGCGACCTCATAAAGCAGCGAGGAACCGCACTCACGAAACAGTCGCACGCACAATTCCTGGAGAATGGTCGCGCGCGGGTCCTTGACCTTGTAGACACGGTGGCCGAACCCCATGAGTTTTTCTTTCCTGTTGAGCTTCTCGGCCACGTACTCGCCGGCGCGCACGGGCGTTCCGATCTCCCGGAGCATGCCCACGACTTCCTCATTGGCCCCTCCGTGCAGCGGGCCTTTCAAGGCCCCGATCGACGAGGCCACCACCGTGTAGGGGTCGGCCAATGTCGAACCGGTGACCATGCCGGTGAACGTCGAAGCGTTCATCGTGTGCTCGGCGTGCAGAATAAGGCAATCATCGAGCACGTCGCTCCAGATGGCCGGCGGTATCTTTTCGGACAGCATGTAGAGGAAATTCGTCGAGAACTCGAGATCGTCACGCGGAGGGATCGGGTCGTCTCCGCGACGCAATCGGGCCCACGCCGCTACGATGGTGGGCAGCTTGGCGACGAGCCTCACGACCGACCAGTAGTTGTTCTCGACATCCGTGACATTGCGTCCCGGGTAGAACATTCCGAGCGCAGCGACTGCGGCCTGTAGGACATCCATCGGATGTCCCTGCTCGGGCAAGCACTTCATCAAATCGATGATGCTGAATTTGATCCGGCGATGATGAGTTATGTCGTCGGTCCAGCGATCCAATTCCTGCCTGGAGGGCAGATGGCCGAACAGCAAGAGGAAGGCGGTTTCCGGATACGTTGAGGACGCGCACAATTCTTCGATTCGGATACCGCGGTACTCCAGGATCCCACGCTGGCCGTCGACATCACTGATGGCGGACTTCGCCGCCGGGACGCCTGCGAGCCCCGGCATGAAATCATGCGGCATACGAAACAGCTCCCTTCTCTGAGGAACGTGATCGGCCCCGTTGCTTCCAGCTTACCACGATCCTTGGGGTATTGAGGATATGACTCATCTTGAATTCACCGGGACGGGCTTGGCATACTAATCGTGATGATGGGTGGTTTTCCCTCCCCCCTCTCCTATGAACCATGACAACGTTCGTCCGAATCATGATCCTGTTGGGCTTGCTGAGTCTCGTTCCAGCCCTCATCGTTCTCTGGCGGTCGTCGAAGGCGCAGCAGCCCAGCTTCGGCACGATCGGAGACGAAAAAGACATGTCACGCCGATCGGTCGGGAAGAGCGTGCTCAGCCACGGCGGTCCCCAGCCGGCTTCCACCGACTCTGGACCGCGGACCGCTGTGGAGACCGATCCGACCCGCAGAGCCGTGAATCGTGGGGAGGCTTCCCAGGCGGAAGGAGCGAGGTGAATCGTGAATGCGGTATGTCTTCTGATGAGTCTGGTGCTCGTGGTCAGCGTAACAGGCGCAACCTGGGCGCAAGATGACCTTACGGCCTGGGCCGTCGTCAGCGAGCCGCCGAAGGACCTGTCCAAAGTATCCGCCAAGGTGCTTGTCGATGGCGCCGTCTCGGATCTCAAGCTGATCCCCACGGAATCAATCCTGAACAATCTGATCTGGAAAAAACTGGAAATCTGTCATTCCGTCAAGTTGGAAGGAACGAAGACTGCGGAGGGGTTCCGGGTCACCTCCGTCAAGGCGATCGACGCGGGCATGCTGCCGATGGGGCTCCAGGGAATCGCGGGCGACTGTCTGATCAAGAAAGCCATCGAAGTGGCACCCCTCGTGGATTGAAAGGGAGTGCTGAGTTGAAAGTCATGAGTGGTGAGTTCCTGCAGACCCAAACTCAGCACTCAACCCTCCTAACTCATCACTCTTACGACGAAGCGCATGCGGGGCAGAGCGTCGGTTCCTGCTCGGCCTCGCACTCCTCGGCGGTAAGCGGAAAGTACTGTTCGCACTGCCGGCAACGGCGGATCTCAAAGTAGGCGGTGCCCTTCTCGTCGATTTCCGTCGGCAGCAGGAGCTCGACAGGGTCGTAGCCTAACATCACATTGTCCTCGAACTTGACGACCGCGAGCCGCTCGTTGAAAACCTCGAAGGTAGCCTCCCGGCCTCTCCGTTCGACGATATGGCCTCCGACGAACACCGGCTGGCCTTTGCGTTTCGTCTGCAAGTCCTTTAGCGTCCGGTGGGCGGTTGTTGCGCACGCGAACTGCGTACGGTGTTCGCTGGTGTCAGTACCGAAGGTTGGCATGTGATTCAAGAAACCGTGGGCGCCGCCTGGTCGGTTCATAACACAGGAGAAAAAATTGGGTCAAGGCGCGTAGGCGCGAGCCGGAGGAGGATCTCGCATGGGAACGATCACCATTTATCAGAAGCCGACCTGCACCACCTGTCGTCAAGCCGCCCAGCTCCTGAAGGATAGCGGGCAGCCGTTCACATCGATCAACTACTATGAACAGCCCTTTACCAAGGCACGCCTGAAGGAGTTGCTGAAGAAGGCGGGATTGTCTCCGAGAGAAGCCTTACGGACGAAAGAGGATCTCTACAAGAAACTGGGATTGGCAAAGAAGCCGCTGTCGGACGATCAACTGATCGACCTGATGATCAAGCATCCGGACCTGATCCAGCGTCCGCTGGTCGAGAAAGGGGGGAAAGTGTTATTGGCCCGTCCCGCGGACACCATCAAGACCCTTCTTTGACCGCCCCACGGGTGATTCCGGGTCAGCCGCATCTTCGGAGCGACTAGCCGAACTCCTCGTTTTTCACCCATCCCACGGCGGGTGTATACGGACTGTCCGGAACGGCCTTGGGCTGGGGGATATCGACCACTGTGCCCCGCTTGACTTGATTCCCTCCCTCCTGTGTAGCTTGGTGGAGAGCCTGATACGCTGAACGGATGACGGCTGCGGGCAGGACCCCGTCCTCACCGGTTGAGGCCACTCCGATGCTCACTGTGACGGCTAGAGGCTCGCCGGCTCCTGCGGGTCGGTCCCGCCGCGGCACTTCCACTATGGAGCGTCCCCGGAGGAGGACGAAATTGGACGCTTCGACGTCTTTTCTGATGCCCTCGAGCGCGAGCATCGTGTCGCTGATGGATTTCCCGGGAAATAAAATGGCACACTCCTCGCCGGCATATTGAAACGCCTTGCCCCCTCCCCCGACCCGCGACACCTTCGATGCCGCCAGACGGAACAGTTGATCGCCGATTCCCCGACCATAACGGTTGGCCAGCTCCTTGAGCTGGTCGATTCTCACCAACGCAACGGCGTAGCGTGTGCCCACGCGGGTGAGCGCGAGGTCCAGGGCTTCACGGCCCGCCAGTCCTGACCGCTGATCCATATAGCTCGATCGATACGATGTCGTAAGCAGAGTTACGATCAGAATCAGACCTGCGGTTGCAAGATAGTTCGTCGGGAGCCACCCAAATCGGGTTCCGTGAAATGCGAGGAACGTGGCGAGAAGGGCCCAGACCGTGCCTGCTTCGGCTGTGGTCCTTGACGTGCTGGACCGGAAGAGCTGCAGCGAAAACGCTGCGGCGAACGCCAGCAAGGCCGGTTGGCCAAGGGGTGTCCAAACAGACCACGAGGCGTCTATGTATCGCGACTCGAGCGCGGAAGCGACGGCCGTCGGATCCAAGCGGCACAATATCGCCAACAAGAGCACCTGGAAGAGCAGAGTCCCGACACCGATCCGTGCTTGAACGCTGAGAAGGTCGGACTCGCCGAGTAAGGAGAGCCCCAGCATGTTGAGCGGAAGAAGAAAGGCCGTGGCCTGGAACAGCATTCGGCCGATTTCGGATGAAGCGGCCTCGCCGACGGGGAAGAGCGCCAGAGTTCGATCCACCAGCGTCAACAGCAACAACGCCAGGATGATTCGACTGCGGTTCAGCAGCGCCCCGAACACGAGGCCGAAAACCAGCACCATTGGAGGCAGGGCCGAAACCAGAGGTTGGATCCAGGCCGGGTGGCCTCCGGGACGAAGGAATCCGACGGCGGCCAGGAGCAGCAGCCCGCCCGGCATGAGGAGCGCGCAGAGCCCTGTCGAGAACGATCTCATTTCACGGATTGCCTTCCTGAATAGCGACTGCCGATCAGTACAAGGACGAATTTGCGAGAACTGTACCAACAGGAGGCTCGCCGGGAAGGGTTCCCACAGGCTGAGAGCCCGTTCTCTTTTGGACAGGAGGCTCAGGAACGTGCGCCAGGAAGGCAGGTGATTTGTTGTGTCTGAGGGTCCACGGAAACCTGGACTTCCCCGGACAACACGGCGAGGAGGTGCTCCCCGGCCAGGGCCCGCCGCCATCCTCGAAGAATCGGAAGATCCAGGTTCTCCCACTGTCCTCGGGCTTCGACGAGTGCTTGCAGATCAGCCGTGGTCGCCAGCAATGAGGCGGAGATGTGGTGTGAGGCGGCGCGGGTTTTCAACACCGCCTGCAACAGCTCGACGAGTCCAGTGGACTCCGGCTCGGGCTTCTTTTGTCGCGGCGGTTCCGGCCAGGCGGAAGCAGGTAAGGCCTGCGCGCGACGGATCACAGCCAGCAGCAGGTCGCCGTTCCGCTCCGCTTCGGACGGATGGAGTCCCCTTGTGGTCCGCAAGGCATCTAGGATTTTGGGCGGATGGCGGGCGAGCTGCAGCAAGACCTCGTCCCTCATCACGCGCCCTCTCGGTACGTTGCGCCGGTGGGCTTCCCGTTCGCGCCATTCAGCCAACTCACGCAGGACGGCAAGGGCCGGGGGCTTGAGACTGTCCCATCCGCGGACCTTCTTGTAGCGATCCTGCGGAGCCCGCATGGGTTCGCCCACCGCGGACTCCAAACGCGAGAATTCTTCAACGACCCACTCGAGTCGTTCCAGTCGCTGCAGCCTCGCACGGAGATGATCGTAGACCGGAAGGAGGTACTGGACGTCCTCTAAGGCGTAGTCGAGTTGTTCCGGAGTCAGGGGCCGTTGGCTCCAGTTGGTGAATGTATGGGCCTTGGCCAGACGCGTGCCATGCACCCGTTGAACCAGGTGGGCGTAGGCGGTTTGCGCGCCATAGCCGACCATGGCCGCGGCGATTTGCGTGTCGAAGAAGGGCTTTGGAATACCCCCGGCGTGGAACGCGAATAACTCCAAGTCTTGTCGTCCCGCGTGAAAGACCTTCTCGATGCCGGTGTCCAGCAGGATCGACCAAAAGTCTTGAAGGAGCGGGCTTCCGCTCAAGGCCGGAAAATCGATGACGGCAGCGAGATCGTCGGATGCGATCTGGATCAGCTCCAAGCGCGGCACATAGTGATCCTCGCCGACGAATTCCGTATCGACCGCCATCCGACGGCAGGAGCGCAACCGCAAACAGATCGTGTCCAGCTTGGCGGAGTCGTCGACGTATCGTGGGGTGTGAGCGCGACGCAAGGGAGTTATTCTGTCGGGCGGTATTGCGCGCCGGGATTGATCAGGGATTCCGTGTTGCTCAGGCTCAGATACTCCCTGAGAAACTGGTGAGCCTCGATGATCCGCCGCAGCTCCGATTCGCCGCTTCGATCCCCCCTCCGGACGTCGGGATGGATCGCTTTTGCACGCTGCCGAAAGGCCGTCGTGACTTCGGTCAGCGAGCTGCCGAATTCCAACCCCAGTGCCGCATAGGCGTCCATGGGATTGTTGATCTCGCTGCGGCTTGACGCCGGATCTCCGCCGCCCGCGGTCTTGAGGAAATCGGCCAGGTTGATCCTGCGGCGGCGGCGCCTTGGACGTTCCCGCGCCTCGCTGTCCAAATCATCCCAACGGTCCTCGACGAATTCCAATCGGGATTCCAGCCGCATGGCGCCGGACAGGTCATGGATCTGGCCGAGCTCCTCTTCGATGAGCGCCAAGGTCCGCTCGATGTCCTCCAGTCCCTGTTCGACCCGGAAAAAGCTGTCCACACGCTCTTGCATCATGTGCTCGACGGCGAACTCGAGGCTGTCTTCGGTCTTCATGCGCAGGGATTCGATTCGCCGACGCATCCCGGCTTGATACTTCACGAGTTTGGCGGTGGAAAACGGCATCAGCGTCGTGCCCGAATGAGATCGGCGGTCCCGGCAGGAAACCTATATTAACATAAGGGAGCGCGACGCCAGAAGAGAGGCCCCGTCTTGCCGCGCGGAGCCGGCGATGATAGACTCCCGCGCCGCTGCGTGAAAGCGGCTCTACCGCGCTGAGTTAGGGAGGGATCGGCATGAAAGGATTGATGGGAGTGTTCTGTCTTGGGTTCATCATGACATGCGGGGCGCTGACCGCCCGGGCGGAGAATCCGTCCGGTTATGGGCAGCCGGGCGGCGAGTTCGACATTCGCATCCCGCGGGTACCGCAGGATCAGTTGGCGCAGGCGAAAGCGGCAACTCCTCCGTTCCAGCCGACGCCGGAGATTTTGGCCGAGGGCAAAGAAATTTTCCTCGGCCGGGGGACCTGTTTCCAGTGTCACGGAACGGAGGGGAAGGGTGACGGCAGCGCCGCCAAAGTGTTGCCCATCCAGCCGCGCGATTTCACGAATCCGAAGTTCAAGATAGTCCGGACACCGGGGGAAATGATGTGGGTGTTGAAGAACGGAAGCCTCGGGCAGTCAGGGAAAGTTCCGGGAACCGGCATGCTTCCGATCGTCGGTCAGTTCCTGAGCGAGGAGGACGGATGGAAGGTGCTGTTGTACGAGCGAAGCCTCGGGGGAACCCACTGACCTCATTCACGCGGCGCGTCGTCGGTGAGTTTGGAGCGACGGCGCGCCACGCCCGTCTCGCGCGCGGCCGCAGCCACGGCCTTCGCGACCCGCGGAACCACTTCCTTGTCGAAAATGCTCGGGATGATATAGTCCTCGCTCAGTGCTGGTTCCGGTACTGCCTCGGCAATCGCCTGGGCCGCCGCCAGCTTCATCGCTTCGTTGATCTCCTTTGCCTGCACGTCCAGCGCCCCGCGGAAAACTCCGGGAAACGCCAACGCGTTGTTGATCTGATTCGGGTAATCGGACCGTCCCGTCGCGAAAATCCTGCAATGCGACTCGGCTTGGGGAGGCGCGATTTCTGGGTCGGGATTGGCCATCGCGAACACGATCCTGTCCGGCCCCATGAGATCGAGATCAGCCGGCGTGAGGATATTCCCGACCGACAGGCCGATAAACACATCAGCTCCCTTCAAGGCGTCTCGCAGGGTTCCTTTCGGGGCATCTCGTTGAATGCAGGAAGCCAAATCGGTTCGACAGGCGCGCAGCCGCTCGGCTTCTCCCCACAGGACGATGCCTTCGCGATCGCAGCCGAACAGATGCGAGACCCCGGCTGCCAGGAGCATCCGGCAGCAGGCCGTCCCCGCCGCTCCCAAGCCGTTCACCACGATGCGCACCTCGTCGAGCCGCTTGTTCGTGACCTTCAGTGCGTTCGTCAAGGCTGCGAGAATCACGACGGCCGTGCCATGCTGGTCATCGTGCATGACCGGAATATCCAGCAGCGCCTTCAGTCGTCGTTCGATTTCGAAACAGCGCGGTGCGCTGATGTCTTCCAGGTTGATGGCCCCGAAACCCGGCGAAATCGCGTGGACGACACGGACGATGTCGTCGGGGTTCTGCGTGTTGAGACAGAGCGGCCACGCATCGATGCCGGCCAGCTCCTTGAACAACATCGCCTTGCCTTCCATGACCGGCAAGGCCGCATCGGGTCCGAGGTTGCCCAGACCGAGGATGGCGGACCCGTCGGTCACGACGGCCACGCTGTTGCTCTTGATCGTGAATGCGTATGCTTTCGCTGGATCTTTCGCGATGGCCTGAGAGACCCGACCCACCCCGGGCGTGTAGACCATTGAAAGCACGTTCCTGGTACTCACGGGCATCTTGCTTTGGACGCGGATTTTTCCTCCCAGATGCAACAGAAAGATGCGATCCGAAGCGGACAGCACGCGGACGTTGGGCAATGCGTTGAGAGAAGCCAGGACTCGTTCGCCGTGCACTTCGTCCTGCACATCGAAGGTGACGTCGCGGACCATCCGCTCGGCGGTGGCCGATACGATATCGACGGCGCCGAGATTGGCGCCCTGCTCGGCCAAGGCCGAGGCCACCTTGGCAAACATGCCGGGCTTGTTGGCCAGCTCGATGCGAACGGTCAGCCGATAGTTGGAATAGGGACCTGTGTCGATCGGAGTCATACGGTTCAATCGTCTGGCATTAGATTATCATAGGTTTCTTCCCGACATCTCGACCGGCAGTCCCTGTGTCAGGACGTAGGCGATCATGCGTACTCAGGAAGCGACCTCCGGGGGCTGATGGGGGGATAAAAAGGACCCGCAGCCGGTTGACTTTCGTCGGTGTTTCTTATACGGTACCGCGCTGCTTTGCCACGCAAACGGTAATCCATTCATCGACGAAAGGGGGTGACAACAACATGAAGCGAATCCTGATGGCATTCCTAGCGGTCGCGGTGTTGGCGGCGTTCACCGCTCCTTCCTTCGCCGGTGAAGTGAAGAAGGAGAAGAAGGATAAGAAAGAGGGCACCAAGCTTATCCAGATGCTCAACGCTGAAGAGAAGAAGAAGGACGAAAAGAAGAAGGACGAGAAAAAGAAGTAATACGGGAGCGCGATTCCCGAGTCGGCTCACGGTACGTTTTCAAGCCGGTTGGCCCGCAGTCGAGAGAGTGCGGGCCTTTTTTTGCCCGTTGACGGTTCGACGAACTCACCGCTACTCCTGAGCCGGCCCCGCCCGCCCTTCGGCAAGCTCAGGGCGCCCTGAACTTGCCGAAGGGTGGGAAGGCGGGACAATCGAAGGATTGACCCGCGTCCGCCGCCGGTGCTACGGTCCATCCATGCAGGCGGACAAATCTTCGCGGCGGCCTAATCGGCTCATCCACGAAACCAGTCCCTATCTGCTCCAGCACGCCTATAACCCGGTCGAATGGTTTCCCTGGGGTGAAGAGGCCCTTCGCCTCGCCCTGTCGACGAATCGCCCGATTCTCCTCTCGATCGGGTACTCATCCTGCCACTGGTGTCACGTGATGGAGCGGGAGTCGTTCGAGCATGAGGCCATTGCCGCGTTGATGAATCGTCATTTCGTCTGCATCAAAGTGGACAGGGAAGAGCGTCCGGACCTGGACGAAATCTACATGCAGGCCACACTCGCGATGAACAACGGGCAGGGAGGCTGGCCCATGACGGTCTTTCTCACGCCTGACCAGAAACCGTTCTTCGCCGGCACCTACTTTCCCCCCGAAGACCGCTGGGGTCGTCCGGGTTTCGGGTCGGTCCTCAAGAAGATCGCGGAGCTTTGGGAGAAGGACGAGCACGGTCTCCGCGAACAGGCGGCTCACCTCACGGCTCGGCTCGCGGAAGAGTTGCAACCGGTCACGCCGTCGCCCATCGGCCATTCTCAAATGGAGGCCGCGGTCACCGAGTATCGCGAGATGTTCGACTCCCGCTTCGGAGGATTCGGACGAGCACCGAAATTCCCTCCGGCCACGGGTCTTGCATTCTTGCTCCGTTGGCATCAGCGCACCGGGGATACCGGTGCACTGGAGATGGTCACCAAGACTTTGGATGCGATGGCGGCGGGGGGCATTTACGACCACATCGGGGGTGGATTCGCGCGATATTCGACGGATGAGCGCTGGCTCGTGCCGCATTTCGAGAAGATGCTGTACGATAACGCCCTGCTCGCGCGCACCTACGTCGAAGCGTTTCAAGTCACCCACAAGGCTCACTATCGCGAAGTGGCAAGCGAGGTCCTCGGCTACGTCCTGCGCGAGATGACCTCACCTGAGGGCGGGTTCTACTCCGCGACCGATGCAGACTCAGAGGGTGTGGAAGGCAAATTCTTCCTGTGGACGCCGGACGAGATTCGCTCCGCGGTCCCCACGGACGAGGACGCGAGAAGGCTGTGCGCTTACTACGATGTGACCGAGCAGGGGAACTGGGAGCACAAGAACATCCCGAACCGGATGCGACCGCTCGACACGCTCGCCCGAGAGCTGGGCGTACCGGAGGAGGAATTGCTCGACACCGTTCGTCGGCTGCGTCCGCTGCTTTACGAAACCCGGCGGCGGCGAGTGCCTCCCGGATTGGACGACAAGATTCTCACGGCCTGGAACGGGATGATGATCGGCGCGATGGCCGAGGCCGGCCGGGTCTTCGGTGATCGCCGATTTATGGTTGCGGCCGCTTGCGCCGCGGACTTTGTCCTGCATCGGATGACCAGACCGGATGGTGGCCTGTTCCGCACCTATCGGGCCGGGAAAGCCCACGTGAACGCCTATCTGGAGGACTACGCGTACTTGGCGGAAGGGTTGATCGACCTCTATGAAGCGGGAGGTTCCCAGCAGTTTCTGACCGAGGCGGTCCGCCTGGCCGAGCGCATCCTGGCCGATTTTCTGGACCGCGAGGCGGGAGGATTCTACACAACGGCCAAGGACCACGAGCAGCTCCTTCTGCGAAGCCGAGAAGGGCCCGACGGGGCGACGCCCAGCGGCAACGCCGTGGCAGCGGCGGCGTTGGCCAGGCTGTCATTTCACTATCAGCGCGACGACTTCAGACGGGCAGCGGTCGACGCCATTCGAGCCTATGGGCGACAGATCGTGCGGTATCCGCGCGCCTTTGCCAAGAGCTTGATCGTGACCGACTTGTTGTTGCACGGGCCCGTGGAGCTCGGCTTTGTGGGCGTTCCGGACGACCCTGAGCTGGCGCGCTTGAAGGCTGAGGTGGCCCGGGTCTACCTGCCGAACCGGATCATCGCCCACCGAGTTCCCGGTCAGACGGCGATCCATCCTCTCATGGAAGGCAAGGACCTCGTCGGGGGCCGCCCGGCCCTCTTCGTCTGCCGGAATTTTGCCTGCCAAAGACCGGTGGTAGATCCGACCGAGGTCGCTGCCGCGCTACCCGCCGCGAGCCGACAGTCCGAGACGCACGGGCGCGTCTTACGCGGGTCTCGCCTTGATGGGTATGCCACGGCTGAGGGCACGGCGCGATTCGTTAAGCGGGCCATCGCCCGGTCCGAGGCTGGTAACAACCTGGCTCGAGGGTTTACGCCGTTCGGTGCAACCGGAATGACCGTGAGTCGCCTCGGATTCGGGACCTATCGAACGCGAGTGCAGGATCGGGAGCACCGCGAATCGCTCCTGGGGGCATTGCGCGGCGGGTGCAACCTGATCGACACCTCGACGAACTACAGCGACGGTGAGAGCGAGCGCTTGGTCGGCGCCGTGCTCAGGGACCTGTGTGGGCGAGGAGAGCTGGCCCGCTCCGAGGTGATCGTGGTGTCCAAGATCGGTTACGCGCAGGGCGAGAATCTCAAGCGGGCGGAGGAGAGAGAACAAAGCGGGCGGGCTTACCCGGAGATGGTGAAGTATGGAGAGGATGTCTGGCACTGTATCCATCCGGAGTTCTTGGCGGACCAGCTCGAAAATTCGCTCGAGCGCTTGCAGTTGGAGACCCTCGACGCCTGTCTCCTCCACAACCCGGAGCGCTTCTTGACCGACGCACGGGATCGTGGGATGAAGGATCTGGCCGACACCAGACGGGAGTTCTATCGGCGCATCCAGGCTGCCTTCGAGTTTCTCGAGAAACAGGTCGCGGAGGGGAAGATTCGGTGCTACGGAGTCTCATCCAATACGCTGGTGGCGGAGGCGGAAGACCCGGAAGCGACCTCACTGAGCCGGTTCCTGCTGGCGGCGGACCGTGCGGCCAAAAGCTTGGGCATCGAGGGCCATCACTTCCGCGTGGTGCAGTGTCCGATGAATGTCCTGGAATCCGGCGCCTGCCTTGTGCGGAATACGGGGGATCTCAACCGACAGACGCTGCTGGAGCTCGCCCGGAAGGAATGTCTCGCCGTTCTGGTCAACCGACCGCTCACTGCGATACCGGATCGGCAAGGCGGCGTGCAGCGGCTGGCGGAGTTCCCATCTGAGCCGCAGAAGGTGGATTTCGAGGATCAACGCAAGACGGTCGCGGCCTTGGAGCAGGAGTATGGCGGCTCCATCGCGCCGGCGGTCCCGTATGCGGGGCACGGCATGGCGCCGGCCGAGTTTTTCAAGTGGGCCGATGAGCTCGCGCGGGTCCGACCGCAGGTTCAAGGGCTCGAGCATTGGGAGCAGATCGAGCACCAGATGATCGCGCCCCATGTGAATCAAGTCGTCGGCGCGCTGAGCCAACAGCTCACCGGTGACGCGGCGGAACGTTGGGAAAGCTGGCGGCAACGATACGTGCCGGAATTACTCGCGCTGCTCGAAGAACTGCGGCGAGAGGCCGCAGAACGAAGTCGGGCAAGGGCGGCCGGCTTAGCGGCCAAGCTCGACCCGCATCTCCCTGAATCAAAGCGGAACGAACCCCTCTCTCGGAAGGCGCTCTGGGTGTTGTGCAGTACGCCAGGCGTAACCTGTGTCTTGAATGGGATGAGGTCGCTCGCGTATGTCAGAGATGCGCTCGCAGTGCTCACATGGGAACCGCTGGCTGACACGGACGCCGTCTACCGCAGCCTGGCCCGACCGGGGAAAGTTGCAGCGACACGCATAGATTGAGACTCTCTCGATGACAAGGAACCATATGAAAGGACTCCCGGCCGCTTTCCCGTGGTGCTTCCTTGGCATGCTCATCCTTTTTGCCGGCTGTGCAACGCGGGCAGGATCGATCGGGGGACAGGAGCAAGCCGATTCGACCAGACCGGGAACGACCGAGCAAGTCGTGGCCCCTCAGGTGAAGGAGATTCTTCCCGAGGACCTCAAGGGTGGGGCCGGAGCGACAAGTATCCCGTCCGGATCGTCCGCAGCGTTGACGCTCAGGGAAAACGGAGAATCCGAGTCTCGGTTTCTCGACGTCCCGTTCGATTTCGACCAGCATGTGCTTCGGGCGGATGCGTTGGCAATCGTCGAGGCAAATGCCAAGCGCATCAAAGAGGAGAAGCTGAAACGCATCCTGCTCGAGGGACGGGGAGACGAGATCGGAACGACGGCGTATAACCTCGTCTTGGGGGAGCGGCGGGCCTCTCGGGTCAAGCGATACCTGGAGCAATTGGAGCTGACGGCGCTTTCCATCGACATGAGGAGTTATGGAAAGGATCGTCCGCTCTGTGCGGATCACAGCGCCGAGTGCCGACAGAAAAACCGGAGCGTCCGCTTCACCATCGTGAAGTGAGGGCGGCCTCCTTCCCTCTTCCCTCCATGCTGCTCTCGGCCTCGTCATAGCCATTTGCCGGCACCGGCTCACGGCTCGTGATCCGCTCCCCCGCCTTGCGAATGACGACCCATAAGGATTACTATGGGGGCCTGGAAATCGGCGCCCGGGGCGTCTATGCTTGTTGCTGATCGGCTTCTCCACCACGCCGGCATCTTCGCGTTCATCGCGCTCGCCACGTTTCTTCTCGCGCATATAATCAACGGCCTAATCTCCGACGCCTTGACCGTGCCTGTGGCCCTCCGACCCGTCAGTGTCTCCGGCACCCTCACGCGAGGAGTCACGGAAGGTGACGCGCTTCGTCAAGCGCAAGAGATCATCGCGAGCGGCATCTTTCCGTCCGCGAAGCGCGACACGCCCGGCCCTGGCGCCGGCCGAGGTGCCAGCGCGTCTCCCATCTCGACCATCGAGGCGGCCGGGAAGATCGCGTTGCTGGGAACGGTGGTGGGAGAAGCCGCCGGCCTGCTGGCGATCGTCGAAGAGCTTCCGACCAAGCGTCAAGTCATCTACCGCCTCGGCGACGTCGTGCCCGGCGTCGGAGAACTTGCGGAGATTCGGCGCAATGCCGTCCTGTTCCGACAGGGCGATCAGGAAGAATGGCTGGAACTGGCGATCATGAGGGGCGCGACCCCTCAGGGACAGGCAGCCGTCGCAGCCACCGCGGCGGGCAGACGGCCCGATGCGCCGCTGCGCAAGATTCTCGACCGTCGCGAGGTCGCCGCCGCGACGGAGGATATTTCCAAGTTGCTCACCCAGGCGAGGGCGGTCCCCTATACGGTCTCCGGAAAGCTGGAAGGCTATCGGATCGAATATGTCGTGCCACAGAGTTTCTTCGACAAAGTCGGCTTGCGGGTCGGCGATGTGTTGCAGCGCGTCAACGGCATCGAGCTCAAGGATCCCGCGACGATGTTGGCCCTCTTCCAGCAAGTGAAGAATGAGCGGACCGTGCGGTTGGATGTCCTTCGCGAAAGCCAGCGAGCGACGTTCACGTATGAAATTCGATAAAGGCGTCACCACATTGCTGCTCGCCGCGTTCGGGCTGAGCGTAAGCCTGAGCTTGCCGTTGCTGTGCCGGCCGCTCGATGCGGCGGCTCAAGGCGGGGCGGGGCAGGCCGCACGCGTGACCCTCGACTTCAATGAAGTGGACCTTCCCGTCTTCGTGAGGTTCATGAGCGAGCTGACCGGCAAGAACTTCGTGCTCGACGAGAACGCCAAGAAGACCTCCGGGAAGGTCACGTTGTTCTCCCCGACCAAGGTGACCGTCGAACAGGCCTACAACATGTTCTTGGCCACGCTGGAGGTCAGCCGGTTGACGACGTTGCCGAAGGGCAACGTCATCCAGATCGTGCAGGTGGCCGAGGTGCCGCCCGAACGCTCCGTGTACGTCTACAAGCTCAGGCATGCGAACGCCACGGATACGGCGGCGATCTTGACCAATCTTGTGGCGAAGTCCCAGATCCCAGCCACAACGCCCGGAGCGCGTCCTCCGTTGCGACCGCTGACAGAGTTCGAAGCGCCGGTCCAGGTATTTGCGGACAAGGCGACGAATTCCGTCATCATCAGCTCGACAAAAGGCGCGTACAATCAATTGAGGACGGTACTGGAGAACCTCGACATCCGGCGCAAGCAGGTGTTCGTCGAAGCGGTCATTCTCGAAGTGCAGGTCGACCGCTTGCGCCAACTCGGCAGCGATCCGCTGCAGGTGATTGCGATTGGCCAGAAAGGGTTCGCTCAGGGGATCGCCGGGTTCAACCGACAGCCTGAAGACATTTCTTCCATCGCTCAGGCCATCAGCGGGGCGGCGGCGGGGGCGACCGGCGGAGCCGCGCCCAGCGTCCTGAACACCGTGAACGTGCGGGCGTTCATGCAATTCCTGATGAGCCTCACCGATACGAACATCCTCTCGACGCCTCAAGTGCTGGCGGCGGACAATCAGAAAGCCAAAATCGTCGTCGGAGAAAACCGCCCGTTTCCGACCGGACAAGCGCAAGGCATCACCGGGGGAACCTTGGTCACGATCGAGCGGAAAGACGTCGGTGTCACGTTGGAGATCACGCCGCAGGTGCTCGAAGACGATCTCGTCCGATTGGAAGTCAAGCAGGAAATTACGGCCATCGCGGAGAACGTCTCCCAGACGATCGGATCGGGCAATGCCTCGGTGCCCGTCGGCCCGACGACGACGAAGCGGTCCATGGAAACGACGACGGTGGCCCACGACCAGCAAACTCTCGTCATTGGCGGCCTCGTTCGCGACAACGTGACCTTGAATGAACGGAAGATCCCGCTCCTCGGCGATATCCCTTTTCTCGGCTGGCTGTTCAAGTCTCAAACGCGGGCGACCGAGAAGCTCAATTTGTTGGTGTTCCTCACTCCCCACATCGTCAAGGACGAGGTCGATATAGTCGACTTGAACTCACGGAAAGCGGCGGAGCTGGGGAATCTTCAGCGCGAGAATCGTATTGAAGAGCCGACGAGACTCAAGCAAGAAGTGTTGGAGCGGCTCGAACGTCCCGCTTACCAATCTTCGCCCAATAACAGCACGAAAATTCCCCAGTAGTCCCCCGTTCTGGGTTGATCGCAAGCCTCGCCCGCCGTGAGACTCGGCTTCGCGGCGGTCGATCGGACCGGGCATCCGCACCGAATCCATGCTGCAGCGGCCTTCCTTGTGTTACACTACACCCGGTCCCTTTAGGCCAGTCGGGCTTGATTTCAACGGGTTACGTAGGATGACTCAACGAGACGAGAGGGAGGCCTATGGCCGGCGGCTGCTGGGAACGATCCTGACGGAGCAGTTCAAGCTGGCGGACGACAAGCTGAAGGAAGCGCTCACCTTACAGGAATCCAAAGGCGGGCGATTGGGCGAAATCCTGGTCAAGATGCGAGCCGTCCAAGAACAGGACGTCCTGGAGGCGCTGGGGCAGCAACTGGAGCTCCCGATCGTCTCGCACTTGGAGCCGTCCCAAGTGGATCCTGCGGTCATCCTGAAAGTGCCGATCGCCTTCGCTCGCCGTCACCGAGTGTTGCCCTTACGAATCGAGAGCGGCGCCGTCATCGTGGCGACCACGGACCCTCTGGAGCTGGCGGCTCTGGACGATTTGCAACTGCTGCTCGGCTGTCCGGTCAAACCGGTGCTGACGTCGGTCTATTCGTTACTCGCTTGTCTGAATCATGTCTACGATCAGGCCGCCAGTCCCACCGCAGCCGATCAGGTGTTGGAGGACATGGCATCGTCGGAGAATCTGGACCGTCTCGCGCAGGTGCTCGACGAACCGCAAGACCTGTTGGATGCAACGGACGAGGCGCCGATCATCCGGTTGGTCAATTCCATCCTCTTCCAAGCCGCCAAGCAGCGGGCCAGCGACATCCACTTCGAGTCGTTCGAAAAAGGCCTCGTCGTCCGGTACCGGATCGACGGTGTCCTCTACCCCGTGCTGTCGCCCCCGAAGCATCTCCAAGCCACCATCATCGCCCGACTGAAGATCATGGCCGGGCTCAACATCGCCGAGAGACGTTTGCCGCAGGACGGGCGATTCGCCATCCGCACCGCAGGGAAGGACATAGACCTCCGCGTGTCCGTCCTGCCGACCTCGCATGGCGAACGGGTGGTTCTGCGGTTGCTCGAGAAGGAAAACCGCCTCCTCAATTTGAGCGAGATGGGGCTGTCGCCCGAGCGGTTAGCCATCGTCCAGCAGCTCATCCAGCTCAGCCACGGGATCATTCTGGTGACCGGCCCGACCGGCAGCGGGAAAACCACCACCCTGTATGCCGCGCTCAGCCAGATCAATTCCCCGGACAAGAACATCATCACCGTCGAAGATCCCGTGGAGTATCAGCTCCAAGGGATCGGACAGATGCAGGTCAACCCAAAAATCAATCTCACGTTTGCGACGGGGTTGCGATCGATTCTGCGCCAGGATCCCGACGTCATCATGATCGGCGAGATCCGCGACCGGGAGACGGCCGAGATCGCCATCCATGCGTCGCTGACGGGGCACCTGGTGTTTTCCACCCTGCATACCAACGACGCGGCCAGCGCGGCGACCAGGCTCATCGACATGGGGATCGAGCCGTTTCTCGTCGCGTCTTCCGTCGTGGCGGTGTTGGCGCAACGGTTGGTGCGGATGGTCTGCGGCGCCTGTAAGAAGCCCTACCAACCGAGCCCTGAAGAATTGCTCAAGCTCGGCCTCGCCCCGACAGTGCCGCCGCCCACCTTCTATCGGGGTGAAGGCTGTCCGGCTTGTTCCCTGACCGGCTATCGCGGGCGCTCCGGAATCTTCGAGCTGCTCCTGATGGACGACGAGATTCGGAGACTCATCGGGGCCAAGGCCGACGCTGCCGCCATCAAACAACAGGCGATCGCAAAGGGCATGGTGACGCTCAAGGAAGAGGGTGCGGCGAAGGTCTTGCAGGGGGCGACGACGAGCGAGGAAGTGATGCGGATCACCCAAGCAGAGGTGGACGTGTAGCCGATGCCCGTCTATTCGTACAAAGGGCTCAAGGCCGACGGGAAAGGCGCCAGCGGGATCATCGATGCCGAGAGCGCCCGCATTGCCCGCCAGAAACTCCGCAAGATCGGGGTCTACCCCACAGACGTGGTTGAACAGCAGCAGCCCCTGGCGCGGGGCACGGCCGTACTGAGCGCGACGGCCCCCGGCCTGGGCGGCGTCAAACTCGGGATGCAAGAGTTGGCGCTGATGACGCGACAACTGGCGACGCTCACGACCGCCGGCTTACCCGTGGTCGACGCGCTGGGAGTGCTCATCGACCAGTCAGAAAAGAAGCACGTTCAGACCCTCTTTGCCGACATTCGTGAGCAGATCCGCGGTGGGAAGCCGCTGAGCGCGGCGTTGGAGGGGTACCCCCAGGCCTTCACCCCGATCTACGTCCATATGGTGCGGGCGGGAGAGGCGAGCGGGACCTTGGATCAGATCCTGTTTCGCTTGGCGGAGTTTCTCGACAAACAACTGCAACTGAAGCAACGAGTATCCAGCGCGATGACCTATCCGGTCATCATGTCCCTGGTCGCCGTCGCCGTCTTGTTCTTCCTCCTGACGTTCGTCGTGCCGAAGATTACGGCCGTCTTTACGGACATGAAACAGACGTTGCCACCCCCCACGAGGATCTTGATGGCGGTGAGCCACCTGCTGGCCGACGCCTGGCTGTTGCTCCTCTGCGGGATTGGAGCGGCGGCCTTTGCCGGCCGACGGTTCCTGGCGACTGAACGCGGCCGCTGGTTACAGGATCGGACGGTGTTGAAGCTCCCGCTTCTGGGAGACATCGCGAGGATGGTGGCCATCTCGCGATTTGCGAGAACCCTTTCCACCATGTTGTCCAGCGGCGTCTCGCTCCTGGAATCCTTGGACGTCGCCAAGCGCGTGATGAACAACCGCGTCTTGGAGCGCGTGGTCGATGATTCGCGGCAACAGATTCAGGAGGGCGAGCCCTTCGCGGATCCGCTCAGGCAGAGCGGTGAGTTTCCTCCCCTCGTGACGCACATGGTCGCGGTGGGGGAGAAAAGCGGGGAGCTGGAGGAGATGCTCAGGCGCGTCGCGCAAATATACGACGGTGAAGTCGATCGCAAAGTCACCAGGCTGACATCGCTCCTGGAGCCGATCATGATTCTGGTGATGGGGCTCGTGGTGTTGTTCATCGTCGTGGCGATCCTGCTCCCGATCTTCGAGATGGGACAGATGGTGCGATGAGAAAGTAGGATCTGGTGAATTTGTGATCTGGTGAAGTACTGAATTGGGAGCTGGTCAAGAACAAGCCACAAGGGATCCCATGAATTTCTTATTCCTACACCGCAGGCTGAACTGTTTCCTAGCTGATCTGGACACTTCACCAAATCGGACTTCACCGAATCATCCTTGTCGAGAGGGCGGGTTTACCTTCATCGAAATCATGGTCGTCGTCGCCATCCTGGCGATCTTGGCCGCGCTCGTGGTGCCGCGGATCATGGGTAGGACGGATGAGGCCAAGCGTACGGCCGTCAAAGTGCAGATCAAGAACATCGAGGGCGCCCTACAGCTCTATAAACTGGACAACGGCGTGTATCCTTCCACTGAACAAGGGTTACGGGCCTTGGTGGAAAAACCCACCGTGGGCGTGATTCCGAAAAAGTGGAAGGACGGGGGATACTTGCCCAAGGTTCCGGAGGATTCCTGGGGCAATCCTTACAAGTATGCGAGCCCGAGCCCTAGAGGGGAATACGAAATCATCTCCTACGGCACCGATGGCGAGCCCGGCGGCGAGGGCGTCAACGCCGACATTACGAACTGGAACCTCGACAAGGACTAGGCCGTCAATGGTCAGACGTCATTCGTCACGAAACATGAAATACGATCGGGCGATCTGGCGATTTATTCAAAATGCCATTACTTCGCCAAATCACAAGATCACCAAATCACACTTTCTCAGAGCGCCTCTCCTCCCATCGACTTCGGCCGGCTTCACGCTCCTTGAGATGATCCTGGTGCTCTTTCTCCTGGGCGCCATGCTGTCCATGGTCGTCCCTCGATTGGTATACGGCGATCCGTTATCTCGCTCGACGCGGCAGTTCCTGGGAACCCTCCAGGAAATCCAAACGAGAGCGCTGCGCACCCAGAAGACCTGGCGACTGTACCTGAACTTCGACCAGCCCAGCTACTGGACGACGGTGATCGAAGGCCAAGAGGAGCGAGTGCCTGCTGATCCGGCTTTGGGATCCCGCACCACCCTCCCCTCCTCCATCCGATTTCTCGATGCGCGCACGTTGTCCCGCGGAAGGGTCGAGTTCGGGACGATGGCGCTCGACTTCCTCCCATTGGGGCGGCCTGACCTGGAGTTGGTCGAATTGACGGACGACCGCCAAAATGTGATGGCGATCCTGGTACATCCGTTGACGGGAACGATTCAAGTCGTCGCCGGAAGGCAGGAAGACAGGACGCCTGAACCGATCCCGGAACGGCTGCGGGCATACCTGCAACCCTCCACGCCCAATCCCGTGCGTTCAGGACTCAAACTTTGAAAAGGCTCAGGCTCATGGATGATCCACCTCTTGTGGCGCTCACGCGGATCCGGTCGAGTGAGAGCCTGTCTGCGGTCAGTTCACACACGGCCGGCTTTTCGCTGTTGGAAGTTCTGTTTGCGGTGGCGATTCTGGCGATCGCCTTGCCGGTGTTGCTGGGGCTCCGTAATCGCGACGTGGCTGTGCTTGCGGAGGCGCAACAGGTCACCGAGGCCACCTTCTTGGCGCAGGAAAAGCTGCTGGAAGCCGAAGCATCCGGTCCCCTGCCGTTCGGCGAAGTCAGCGGCAATTTCGCAGGCCCTCCGCCAGGCTACCAAACCGCGGATGGAAAAGACCGTGGTCCGACCTATCGGTGGAAGCGGACGGTCACGAGCACTCCGCTCGAATTCGTCAGGGAAGTGCGGATTCAGGTGTTCTGGCCCAGGGGTTCGGGCGAAGACTCGGTCGAGGTCACGACCTATGTGTTTCAAAATCTCTAACCCTCGCGACGAGGGAGCCTTCACGTTGGTCGAGGTCCTCATCGCCGTGGCTATCCTGGCCACGGTCGCCACGCTCGTGTTCGGGTCGTTCGTGACGACGACGCGCATCGTCGCCCATGCTCGCGACGCCGACCAGGGCCTCGCGCTCGCTCGCGATCTCCTCCGGACGATTGCCGACGAGCTCGCGTCGGGTCAGCGCAGTCAGTTGTTCCCCTGGCTCGGCGAGAATCGCGATCAAGACGGAACGCCGGCCGACACTCTGAGCTTCGTGACCAGCGGCGCGTCCTCTTGGTCGGGAGGAGCGCCGGCGACCGGAATGACGCAGGTCGTCTATGCACGCGAAGGGCCGAAACTGCTCCGGTTCGCCCGTCGCAATCTGTATGGGCTGACCGATGAGTCGATCGACCGGACGGTCGTGGCGACCCAGGTGACCGGGTTCAACGTGCGGTATTTCGACTTCAAGGCACAGGCGTGGGTCGATCAGTGGGACGGGCGGGTGCGGACCGGAATCCCGAATGCCATCCTCATCGAGCTAACGGTTGAGCAGGCCCGACAGGGACCGCGCACCTTCACCGAGTGGGTGAGCCTGGCCAGATAGGCGGAGTCATGTGGCGTCGGATTCAAGAATCCATGCGCGCGTGGTTGCCCTGGAGCGCCGCCGCGCTGCTGTTGTTCGGCCTTTTCACCTGGCTGACGTTTCCCTACGAAGCCTTGCAAGCCAGGATCTTAGCCGAGGTGTCGAATCGAACCGGATGGCGAATCACGCCGGGCCCGTGGCGCGCCAACGGCCTCCTCGGTTTAGAGTGGCGCCGGCTCCAGGTTCACGGGCCGTCCGCGTGGCGGACCGAGGTGCCGTTCCTCGAAGTGGAAATCCGACCGCTGAGTCTCTTGGCCGGACGACCTCTCCTGGACGCGAGCATCGGGCTTACGGATCAAGCACAAGCGGAGCCGGAGGTGCGAATGCAGATGACGATGAAACGCTGGTCGTTCAGCCAACCGGAATCGCTGACCGGCACGGTAAGGCGGCTTGATCTGAGCCGCTTGAGCCTCCCAGCAGTGAAGCGTGGTGCCTTGAAGATGGACGTGTCCCACCAGTGGACGGCTGAGGCGGGAGCAGGCGATTCGGCCTTCGGCCAAGGCGAATGGTCGTTCGAGGCCAGCGAGGTGCTCTTGGAACGTCTCTCCGTGGGAGGGGTCACCGTACCGACCTTGGAACTCGCCAAGGTCACGATGCGCTTGCGCTGCCAAGGAACAGTGTGTCAGGTTGGACAGCTCAGAGGGGACGGACCCGCTGGGTCTGTGGCCGGTGAAGGGAGCCTACGCCTGGGAGCCTCGGTCGATACGAGCAACGTCGCGTTGACCGTGACGGTCACGCCAGGTCCGGTCGCGGCCTCGTTGGGCCTCCCGCCCGGCTTTGCTTCCGCGCCTCTCAGACTCAACGTGAACGGACCGATCACGCAGCCGAAAATCACACTCTAGGACGGCAGTCATGGTCTCGGATTCACTCGGCTTGGACATAGGGGTCTCGGCGATCAAGGCCGTGAGATTCCGTCGCACCTTGAGCGGCCGCGAGTCGGTGGAATACTTCCACCAGGCGCTCCCCTATCTCTCCGCCCGGCCGCTCACACAAACCGCCAAGGCCGCCGTTCTCAATCGGTTCCTTTGGCAGCACGGCTTGTACGGTGCGCGCGAGGTCGTGACCGCCATGGCGTGTCGCGATCTCCATATCCGTACGTTGTCGTTGCCGTTCCGCGATCCGGCCAAGCTGGCCCAGGTGGTGCCGTTTGAATTGGAGAACCTCATCCCGATGCCCATTGAGGAGCTCGCGGTCGGCAGCCTGGTTCTTCCCCCGGCTCCGTCAGGCAAACCGGTTGAACGGGACGACCACGCGGATGTGTTGGTGACCGCTGCGCCGAAGGCGGCGGTCGAAAAGCATATCAAGTTCTTGGCGGAGGCGGACGTCGAGCCCACGGCGATCCACGTCGATGGCTTGGCCCTTTACTCGGTCGCGGCCGGCTACCGGCAAGACGGGGCGGCGGTCCCCCCCGATTTGGCTATCCTCGATGTCGGCGCGTCGAAGACCACCCTTTGTTTGGTCCACGAGGGCCGGCCGTGGGTGTTGCGAACGATCCCATGGGGCGCCACCGAGTTGACACGGCTGTTGGCTGAACGGTTGGCGTGCAGCTTGGCGGAGGCGGAACGGAGGAAGCGCGCGACAAGTCTGGATGTGGTGCAGGCGTGGGTGGACCCGCTCTTACGGGACATCAGGCTGTCCCTGCACGCGTACGAGTCTTCCACGAAGACTCGGATCAAGTATTGTTGGATCTCCGGCGGCGGATCCAAGCTGCGGGCTATGTCCGAATATGTCGCGCACCAGTTGGGGCTGACCGCCGTCGGTCCACGCCAAGGATTCGGCTCCGACAGCCCGAAGGCGTTTTCGGTGGCGTTCGGGTTGGCCATTCATTCGAAGCTGGACGGAAGCCGACTGCGCGTCGGACGGGCTCGGCCCCAGCTTTCCGTTGACCTCAAGCACATCGCCGACATGGCCTCGAAGCGGGAGACGCCCACGACGCTCCGGGGGCGCTGGTGGGCCGCCGGGCTGGCATTGCTCGCGCTCCTGGGGTTGGCTGATCTGACGTTCCGGGTCCATCTGCGTGAGGCGCGCGTCAAGGAGATCAATGCGGCCCTGGCGGCTGAGTACCAGCAACACTTCGGCAGTCAGGCACCGCGCGGCGAGGAGCTGGACTTTGCCCGACGCCAGCGGGACTCACTCGGGAAGACCCTGGCGCAGGTCGACGGAGCCGCGGGCCGCGCCTTGCCCGTGCTGGCGCACGTGGTGAAGCATCTGCCGACGGCGGTGCCGATCAAGATGCGGGAACTGACGCTGGAGAACGGCTCGGTCCATTTCGAAGCCGAGACCGAATCGTTTGAAGCGGTCGAACGGATCAAACAAGCGCTGCTGTCATCGTCCTCGATCCGGGAGGTCTCGATCAGCGAGACACGCCTCGGCGTGGTGGCCAGACAAGTCGTCTTCCGCGCGGCCCTGACGGTGGACCTCCCATGATGAAAGATCTCTTGCGAAGATGGCATGGGTACGCGCCGCGGGAACGATGGCTGTTGATCGTGGGCGGCCTCACCCTGTCGGCGGCCCTCCTCTTTGTGGTGGTGATCGACCCGCTGCTGGAACGACAGGAACGGGCGGACCGGCAATGGCACCGCAAGCAGCGGGACCTTACGGAGCTGGCCGCGGTCGCCGGCGACTATGCGCTGAAGCGCGCTCGTCTCACGAGCCTGGAAGCCAAGATGCCCGCCAAAGACGGCAAGTTTTCAGTCTTAGCGCTGTTGGAGGAAACCACAAGCGTCGCGCAAGTGCGAGACCGCATCGTGTCGTTGCAACCCCAGACACCGCAACAGATCCAAGGCTACGAGGAAACGGCGGTCGATCTCCATATCGACGGCGTGGAGCTGCCGCAGTTGCTCAACCTGCTGACCCTGCTCGAACAAGCCCCCTACGACGTCCAGGTGCGACACCTGAAAATCCGCACGAAGTTCGACAATCCCCACCATCTCGATGCGACCCTCCGGGTGCTGAGCTATGCGAAATCGGGATGAACAGGGCGTCGCCCTCCTGCTTGCCTTGCTGGTGCTGACGCTGTTGGTCGCGCTCATCCTCGAGTTCGACGCGGAGGCCAGGCGGGAATATCAGGAGGCTGCCGCCTTTCGGGACAACGTGAAAGCCACGACGCTGGTCCGCGCCGGCGTGCAGGCGGCCCGGGCGGCGCTGCAACTGGACGTCCAGAAGCAGAAGCTGTCCGGCGAGTCCTTCGACGCCCTGACCGACGTGTGGGCCACGCCGTTGACCAACTATCCGGTGGGCGACGGCTTGCTCACGGCGCAGATCGAAGATGAGGCGGGCAAACTCAACCTCAACGACCTGGCAGCCTTAGGCGGCGATCCGAACGCCAAACTGGCTCCGGTGAAAAGGTTCAAACGTCTCTTCGAACTGCTCCAACTCAATCCGGAACTCGTCGATGCCATCGTCGATTGGATGGATCCGGATGACACGCCGGAACCGAGCGGAGCGGAGACCGGCTACTACCAGGCCTTGCGTCCAGCCTATCGGGCGGCCAACGGGCCCTTGGAGACGCTCGCAGACCTCCGGCTCGTCAAAGGGATGACGGACGAGATCGTGAGGAAGCTGAGCAAATACGTGACAGTTGTTCCTGTCGCCGGCGGGTCCAAGGTCAACATCAACACGGCGGACCCGATCGTCCTCCAGGCGCTCGATCCGGGCATCACGCAGGCGATGGCCGTCGAGATCGTGGCCGGTCGGCCCTACAAGACGCCTCAGGACACGGAACGCATCGCCAGCTTCGAGCCCATTGCGCGCGTCCTGCGCGGGACCAATGTCTACGACGTCAAGAGCGCCTATTTTGCGATCCGCATGTCGATCGCGATGAACGATGTGACCAAAATCGCCGAAGCCACCCTTCGCCGTGATGAGTCCAAGGGCGAGAGCGCCGTTGAATACCTGCGGATCCAGTAGCGGCGCATCCTCCCGTTACCCACCCTCAAGCAAGAATTAACAAGCCTGTAACATTCGCGTCACGATATCGACACACCGCCCCTCTACCCTCCTGTTCGGAACGCGACGCAACCCATTGCATTTCATCACTGGAGGAGGGAGAAGTGCAGCCACGCCGAAGGATCGCTGCCTGTCGAGTGATCGGGAATGTTGTCCTAGCCGTTGGCTCAGTCTTGTGGAGTTCGCTCGTCTGGGCTCAGGAGCCGACCAAGACGACTGGCCCGTCAACGATGCCGGTGCCGGCCAGCGAGTCCTCGCACAAGCCGATCGGGCCTCCCGGCGTGGGAGTTACGCTCGAGAGCACCTCGCTCGAAGATCTCCTCCTTGAAAAAGGTATGATCACGCTGGATGACTGGATTCGGATTAAAGCGGAAGAGGAACGACGGGTGAGCGAGCGTTCGGTGGTGGCCGAGTTTACCGGCAGTCCTCGCTGGTACGAACGTCTGACGATGTACGGCTACGGCATGTTTCGATATAACCGCCTCGGACAGCCCAACGGGCAACTGCGCACGTACCAGGATGCATCTGTTGGCGATGCGGCAAGCGGGGCGCAACCGGGCTTCTTCTTCCGTCGGATTCGCTGGGTGGTGACGGGGCAGGTCTCAGATCATGTGGCAGTGTTTCTCCAGCCGGACTTTGCGACCAATATCAGCGGGACGACGATGTCGGTATCGCTGCGTGATGCGTATGGGGACTATATCTTCGATAAGAACAAAGAGTTCCGGCTCCGAGTCGGACTCCAACGGGTCCCGTGCTCGTTTGACAACTGGCAGGCTAGCCGGGTCCGTATGGCGATCGATCGAGCCGATGCGACGAATACCTGTCAGCCCAGCGAGCGTGACATGGGGATTGCGTTCATGTGGACACCCAAGATTGCCCAGGTCCGATACAAGCAAATGCTCGACTACCTGTACGGACCTGGGGACTACGGGGTCTTCAACATCACCGTGGATAATGGCCAAGGCCACAACAGGGAAGAACGGAATGACGACAAGCGCGTAGGGATACGACTGAGCTGGCCGTTCGAGCTTCCCGGCGGGCGTTTGATGGAAGTGGGGATGAATGCAAATCGAGGCCTGATTAACGTCAGCATGGGAACCCCACAAACCGCGTCGACAACGCTCTTCTCGCTAAACGCAAGTCGCACCACAAGCAGCCGGAACTACCGCGATGAACGCCTGAATTTTTACGTCTATTATCCGCCCCAGCCCTGGGGGTTCATCGCCGAGTATGTTGTTGGCCGAGGACCGGAACGTGGCTCGGACGGCATCGTAATAGAGCGCCCGCTCCATGGCGGCTATGTCCAGGGGCATTACCAGTGGAAGTACTCGGACGTGGGACTCGCCAATTTCTACACGCGCTGGCAGGAATATCACGGCGGCCTGAAAACCCAGACTGGCGCGCCGAGTGACCGGATGCATGAAGTTGAAATGGGGGTCGCCTGGCAGCCGGACCCCCAATGGGAAGTCACACTCGCATACACGTTTACTCGACGGCTCAATGTCTTTAATACGACGGCGCCGGCAACTGGAACCTGTACGACCGCTTCCACGGTGAACTGCACGCCCGGGAGCCAGATCGATGCATACGGGAATCTGATCCGGCTGCAGATCATCTGGTTCTGGAACTGAACAGGCTACGAACACCGACCCGCCGATGCCGATCCTTGTGTCTTGTACCGGGTCGATCCCCGGGTCTGGGCGGGAGCCTGTTCAGCGGGAACGAGGGATGGGATTCGCGCCTCCTGCCTGACCGGCAGCCGCCAGCCTAGTCAAATCAATCACGGCAAGCTTCGCTCGATCGATCACGTCATAGCCTGTCCGAGCGAGGGCCTGGTCGTTGGGCACGAGGGCGGCGGGCGGGTTGAACGTCACCGTAAACTTGTAGCGGGCAATGGGTAAGAGCGGTTGGGCACGGGTGTCAATCTCGTAAGTGTTTTCATACTGCACGGCGCTGGGCGAGGTATGGACATTGGCGAGTATGATGAACAGCCAATCGTTTCTGACGAACATTCCGCCGGACGTGACGACTTTGCCCAGGGTCGGATCTCCGCCGACGAGATAGAACGTTACAAGGTCTCTTGGCGATGCCTTCGCAAGCGCCGAGGAAATTCTGGGAGCCAGAATTTCGATTTGTTGCTGAGTGAAGACCGGGCTCCCTTCGTGATCCGCAAAAAATCCGAAGCCTCCGACCACGTCTCTTCCCCCATATTGCATCCCCTTCAGCGCTGTTTTCACAACGGACACATCGAGCGTCACCGGATGACTGTGGCCCTCTCCCGCCCGGGGATCGTACATGACCCAAATCGATTGGTAGGGATCTTCGTGAATGACGATCGGAGGGGGGCCTGCGACACAACCAACCAAGATGACAACCGTCGCAGCGGCCGCGGCGACGAAGGAATCAGTTCTGTAGGAGAGAGAACGGGTCGGAGCCATGAGGCCAACGAAGTCTATCAGGCTCCTGGTTTCAACACAAAGGATCCGTACGAGATGAACCGCGTCGCCGCGATCAAGACCTACTGCATCTTGGTCTCTGTGGCGCTCGCCGAGATGGGAGAACCGGTGAGCGCATAGAGATTCTTCAGGACCTGTGCGGCGGACAGGGGGAAGTATCCGGTTTTGGCCACGACATCTTGCCCCTCACGGCTGTGGATGAAGCGGAGGAACTCCAGCACCGGCGGATCGATGTCGCCCTTAGGCCCCTTTTTCGCGTACAGGTAGAGGACTCGAGCCAACGGGTAGCTCCCGTCTGCAGCGGTCTCAGCAGTCGGAAACACAAACTGCGCCCCTGAACGGGCCGCCAACGGGACGATCCGAACCGTCGAGGCCTGGAACCCGATGCCGGCGTAACCGATGCCCGTGGCGTCCCGGCTGATATCCAAGATCTCCATCGCCGGGCCCGGTTCCTCTCGCACCGTCGGTTTCATCTCACCCCCCAAGAGGACCTCCTGCACGAAGACGTGTCTGGTTCCCGATCGCTTATCCCGACCGTACAGATGGATCGGCTGCTGAGCCCAGCCGTTCGGCAGCCCTACCTGACCCCACGTCGTAATATCTTCGGCCGTACCCCGTTTCCTCGTCTTGCTGAAGATCGCGTCCAGTTGCTCCATCGTCAGGCCTTGAACAGGATTGTCCCGATTGACATAGATCGCGACCGTGTCGAGCGCAACGGGAATTTCAACCGGCTCGGACCCGTGGCGTGACCGGAAATCCTTTCGTTCTTCAGCCGTGAGCGGCCGTGACGACGCAAGCAGGTCAACATCGTTCGAGCTCAGATGCCCGCGCACGTTTCCGTCACCTCGTCGAGACGCGGCGATCCCTTGCACAAATGCCGAGAGGGCGGCGTCAGACCCTCCGCCCTGCACGGCGATCTTCACGTCGGGTTGCCACTGTTTGAAGCTGGAGGCGATCCGCGCCATCATCGGCTGCATGGTATCCGATCCGGCCACGGCGATCGATCCTGCAAGGCCGACCTTCGCTGCGTAGGAAGGAATTCCACCGTCCACCACCGGCCTGATGAACGCCGACTGTGCCTGGACGGACCCCCATCCGAGTATCCCCATCACCATGGCCATCCCTGCCGTTCCCCATCGATTGATCACGCGTGAGCCTCCTTCGTTCGTTAACAAATCCTGTGATCGCATCCTCTATAGTCAGGATACACTATGCCTGGGAAAGATGTCGGGGCAATGACAGCCGTGTTACAAGCTTGTTAACTTTTTCAGGATGGGGTTCACTCTTGTCCAAATTAGATTGTTGAGGTTGAGCCCTCCTGGGGTAAGATCGGC
>JBBIJI010000011.1:0-90454 GCA_037446055.1 Nitrospiraceae bacterium | reverse complement strand
AACCCAGATGAGCGAGACGACCAACGGCAAGAACAACGAGCCCCCGATCAGACCCACACGCCACAGAACGGCCAAGGCAGGGGCAAGGACGTCGTCTCGATCCATTCGGGCCAGGATGATCCAGGAGAAGCCAGGAAAGTCTTCGTACCCTTTGGTGCGCGCAAAACCGGTCACCACCGCTACGTGACGGCGTCGGTGTTCCTCTTCGACGTAGCCGGACGGGCCGGAGGCGGCAAGCTGCGCGGAAAGGACGCCGGCGGCCAGCAGGTTGACGCTCTGTTCCTCTCGAAGGAGCGAATCGACGAGGAGGTCTCCTTCACGGCCGACGAGCTGGTATTCGATTCTGGCCGAAGTCCCTTGCTGCGCCTGGAGCGTCACCAGTGTCTGGCCGATGATGTCGTCCAGTTTTGAAAGCCCCACCCGGCTCGTGACGGCTCCTCGGAATTTCCCGTCGCTCCCGACGATGGGAGCAGCGAATCCGATGGCCGGCAGGTCTCGCATTTCGGATGAGCGATGCACATCGCGCGTATCGATCCCATGTCCGGCCAGAACCGCTTTGAACCAGGGCTCAGCGCCACAGTCCCTGCCGACGGTGTCGGATTCCGTCGCCGCGACGATCCGCCCTGCGGCATCCGCCACCCCGATCCATTCATAGATGGAGTAGGCCTGCTGAATGTCGTTCAGATAGCCGGTCATAGCGGCCGCATCGTGCCCCTGCAAGGCCACAGCCCGTGCCATGACTCGGATGTCTCCATATCGCTCATACAGTATCCGGTCGAGCTTCTCCGCGATGTCGGCGGCCGCTAGGGCAAGCCGCTCGCCTGTACCGTCGATCAACTGCTTCTCGACACTGTGAAGCAACACCAACCCCACCACCAGAGCGAGGAGGAAAATTCCAAGGATGAGAAGCGGCAGTAACCTGAACTGTCGAGTGCGGGAGTCAGGGGGACTGACTCTCCAGCGGAAGGGATACGGCCCGTTGGGAGGCAATGCCCGCACGGCGGATGTCCCGATTTTCATGTCCATGAGTATTCCCCCCTTGCGACTGAACGGGTCGAAGCCGGGCATGTGTGATCGAAGGAGGCCACAAAAAAAGCGCAACTGGATCTCCCGCGAAAGAAGCGGGCATAATCCGGTTGCGCCTTCAACTTGCAGGGCTGTGTCCCTGTCCGCTAAGGCGGACCGAGCTGCAGGCTCGGCCCAGACTTTCTTGTATTGTCTTTATCGGTCGGAGGAGGGCAAACTTGAACCACCCCATCCTTCGGCCTTGAGGAAGCCCTCCAACCGTTTCCTCAGCATACCCAGGTCTTTAGATCGAAAGGCGTGCTTCGTTTTTTCCAGCACCTCGACCGCCTCGTTCAGGGCTTCCCCATACGCCGCACGGCGCGGGCAACGGAGCGTGGCGCACAGATCGATGGCCTGATCAGGCTGCCTGTTGCTCGTCAGGCCCATGACAGCATTGAAGTGGAGGACCAGCTTGAACAACTGGGCCGCCATTTGGCCCAGATACTGATCCGGCGAGGCGGCCGGCGCAGGCGCACCACCTACCGACCATGCGCCGTCCACGAGCGCCTGTTCGTACCGCTCGATTGCCCCGGCCCACTCGTTCGCCTCCTGCCGAGCCCGGTGGAGCGAGCGCAGGAGGCGGCCCCTATCGATGGCCAGAACGATCCGGCCGAGGACGGCGGGGAAATCCAACGGTTTGATCAAATAATCGACCACCGATAGGCGAAGCGCTTCCACCGCAGTCGGAACGGTGGGATAACCCGTGACGAGGATCACCGGCACCATGATCCGACTCCGTTGCAGCTCGCGCAACAGTTCCAGGTCCGTGTTGCCCGGCATATGGATATCCGTGATCAACAAATCGTAGGGCCGCTCCGATAAGGCCCGAACGGCTCCGTGCCTGTCCCCAGCGCAGTCGCAGACATATCCGGCGCCGCGGAGGAAATCCACCGTCACCTCGCGAAACGTGTCGTCGTCATCCGCGATCAGGATGCGGGCTGGAGAGGACACATCATTCGTCATTCGTCACCCGTGAAGCAAGCAAACAGCGAACAGCGAAAAGATAAGAGCGAACAGCTCAGGAGCGAAGCGAGAGGGGTCAGGAACCGAATGTGCGAAGCACCCTTCGGGCCGTGCCGGCATTCGGTTCCTGACCCCTTCACAGCTATTTGTTCCCCCCAGGTTCATCCAGCAGGTCACGGACTTTCCCCGCCAATGCATCGGCGGTGAAGGGCTTGTGAAGAAACGGGGTTCCTGGATCTAAGACTCCCATGTGCACGATGGCGTTTTCGGCGTAGCCGGATAAATACAACACTCTCAGGTTCGGTCGTTGAGACATCAGACGTTCCGCCAGCACGCGGCCGTTCATGCCCGGCAGAACCACATCGGTCACCAGGAGATGGATCGGTTCATCGTGCCGCACACTTAACTGCATCGCCTCCTCTCCATTCGAAGCTTCCAGGACGGTGTAGCCTTCCTCGGTCAGCACCGCACACGCAAAGTTCCTGACGCCCTCGTCGTTTTCCACCAGCAGTAAGGTTTCCGTGCAAGGCGGCCGCGATGCCGGTTTGATCACAGGCGGTGCGGGCCGCGACAGAGCCTCCTCGACCCGCGGCAGGTAGACTTTCACCGTGGTGCCGTGACCCGGTTCGCTGTACACTCCGACAGTACCGCCGCTTTGCTTTGCGATGCCATACACGGTCGAAAGCCCTAACCCCGCACCTTTGCCTGACGGCTTCGTCGTAAAGAACGGCTCAAGGCAACGCGCAAGGGTCGCGGCATCCATGCCGCTGCCGGTATCGCTGACCGCCAGCATGACGTAGGGTCCGGGCTTCACCTCCGGATGCGCCCGGCAATAGGTCTCGTCCAATTCAACGTTGGCCGTCTCAATGGTGAGCCGACCTCCGTCGGGCATAGCGTCGCGGGCATTCAGCACGAGATTCAGAATCACCTGCCCGATCTGGTTCGGATCCACCTTGACCCGGCCCAGAGCGGGGCCCGGCACCGTGAGGAGGTCGATGCGTTCTCCAATGAGCCGGCACATCATCTGCTGCATCTCCGTCACGACGATGTTCAGATCGAGCACTCGGGGATCGAGCACTTGCTTGCGGCTGAAAGCCAAGAGCTGCTGGGTCAAAGAGGCCGCCCGCTCCCCGGCCTTCTTGATCGCGAGCACCTCTCGCTGTCGGTCAGGACCAAGTTTCTTGAGCAGGAGGTTGCTGTACCCCAGAATGGCGGTGAACAGGTTATTAAAATCGTGGGCGATTCCACCTGCGAGCCGCCCGATCGCCTCCATCTTCTGCGCTTGCCGCAGTTGCTCCTCCAGGCGCCGCCGGTCGGTCATGTCCGTGAAGCTGACCACGGCGCCCATCACAGTATCCCCCTCGCCATACAACGGCGTAGACACACAGACGACCGGAATGAACGTTCCATCGTGACGCCACAGCACCTCATGTTCCAACCTAACCGCCTGCGCCGTGCGGAACACCGAGTGAATGGGACAGTCCTCTTCGACACATGGCCGCCCGTCGGCCCGCTTAGGGTGGATCAACGGATGGATATGCCGATCGACCAGATGACCCACCTCATAGCCCAGCCGAGCAGCGCCGGCTCTATTGAGAAACAGGCACCGTCCCGATAGGTCGATGCCGTAAATCCCCTCCTCGACTGAATCGAGAATGGCCCGGTATCGAGCTTTGGCCGTCTTGGTTTGGTGAAACAAGCTGGCGTTTTCAATCGCAGCTCCCGCCTGGTAGGCGAGTGCGGCGATAACCTGCTCGTCCAGGTCTGTGAATCCGGTGAGCTCATGCGATGGACCCTCTTTATCCGTCAGGTAGAGCCGGCCAAAGAGCCTGCCGTGCGCCCGGATGGAGACACCCATGAACGACGTCATCGCGGGATGATGCGGAGGGAAACCGCTGAAGGCCTGATGCCGCGTGAGATCGACGAGACGCAGCACCCCTACTTCCTTGGCGAGGTACCCCAACAGCCCACGCCCGGTCGGCAGGTTGCCGATCGCCGCTTTGGCTGCCTCATCCATTCCCGCCGTAAAGAACTCGGTGAGCTGTCCGCCGGATTCATCGAATACCCCCAAGGCTGCATAGCGGGCACCGGTGAGATCTCGGGCCGTGTGCACAATCCTCGTCAGCAGTGAGGACAGTGAAATCATCTCGCGTTGGAAGCTCCGCGCAATCGCATTCAACGTCGTGAGCCGAGCGACTTGGCCCTGAACTTCCCGCGCCATCGCCCCGAGCGTGCGCATGAGGTCGCCCAGTTCATCGGATCGAGCCATCAGACCGGCTGTCCTTTCGGACGAGGACCGCCCGGCCGGGGCAGCCATCCGTTCGAGCGGAAGGGTTTTGGCCAGACGCGCCTGGTCCTCGGCCAGTTCTGTGAGGGTCAGCACCGGCGCGACTATGCGGCGGTGCACAATGACGCCCAATCCGACGGCGCCCCCGAGTACGAGAAGCCCGAACCAGATCGACAGCCAGGCCAGGATCTTGGGCCAATCCAGCACCCCCGGCAGTTGATAGACCTCAAGACGCCACCCCAGGCCGGGCGACTGCGAAAAGCCGGTGGAGGTCACCGCGGCGAGCAAGGGCAGACTCAATGCTTGATACACGGGGGCTTGCGATGTTTCCGGAAGCGGCCAAGGTCCAACTTGCACCAACACTGCATCCTGGCGAGCCGTCCGGAGAATCAGCGGGAATGGAGGAGTTCCCCCGGCAGTCCCTGAAAACTTCGTCAACAGGTCCTCCAGAGGAGCGAGCGCCAGCCGGCTTGACCAGATCCCTACGACTTCGCCGGCAGCGTTCCTGATGGGAGCGGAGAAGCTCATGACCGGACGATGGTCATCGTAGACCTCCTCCACGAGAGGGTCCCCATGGAAGTCTTCGACCAATACGGGCTCGGCAGCCGCGAGAGTTCGTTTCACCCACGGCTCGTCCGCGACAGAACGCCCAAGCAAGTGGGCCGTCGGGATCGGGTTGCCGGCCCCGTCGACCCGGTTCACCGCCAGGATGCGGCCCGCCCTGTCAATCACCACAGCCAAGCGATAATAGGGCGCATAGGTGGTGACCAGATGATCGGCAAGGTCGGCGAGCCGGCTCCGATCAGGGTCCCGCACCGATGACAGGCCGGAAAACACCTGGGCATCGGCATACCGTTCGAACACCAACCGATCCAGCGCATCCAACGCCTGCCGCGCGAAGGTTTCGGCGCTGAGTTTCCGTGTCGCAGTGAGTTCTTGATACACCTCAGTGAGCAGCCATCCCCCCAACAGCAAAGAGGGCAGGGCCGTCACGAGCACCCAGAATTCAAGTTGGAGCGTGAGGCGGCCTGTCAGTCGGCCGGGAAGCTGGATGAAGACGGACCGAAGACGGAACAATAGATGGATTCCTCCCGCGCGTCGGATCAAGAGGCCGGTTATAATATCCAACTTGAGAAGTCACAGGTTGTGATCTATATCACGGTCTTGGCTCAGCATGAGGGGTATCGTTGCGCGAGATAGGCGGAAGCAACCATTAGAGAACCCTCAAGATTCCAAGTCGTCGGACCGACAATGGTCGCCGAGTTCCCGTCGGGTCGAGCAGGTGGCTCGACCCGCCTTGGCCGGCAGACGTTCAGATCTGTAAGCCGAAGGCGCAATCGGATGACTCCTGCTTTCTGACCGGGAGTCCCGGTTGCGCTTTTTTCATTCGGTTGTTCATGCGCAACGGGCAGGGACGGATTGACCGATGACGATTGACGGCGTGTTTACGGCAGGCGCCTCATGAAGGACGGCGTGTCACGGGCTCGGCGTCAGGCTCGGCCGACTTCTCTGCGGCTTGACGAGTTGTGCCCGCGTTGTTCGAATCGGCAGCTCTGCATCGTGGCGCGGGTCACTGAACACCCGGAAGTATCGACGAGTACCGGTTCTCCGCTGAAAGCCGAGGTAAAGGCTTTCGGGATCGGAGAATATGTGGTGCGGCAGGGTGAGCCCCGGACCTCTCTGCCTGTGGTCTGTCGAGGCCTGGTTATCGTCGCCATGTTGACCGAAGCCGGAGACGAAGTGGCGCTCCAAGCCTGCGGACTCGGAGAATTCGTCGGCCTGACCGATTGGCTGCGAGGGCAGGAGACCTATTCCATCTCAGGACGGGCGTTGATCGAGGCCACGGTGGCCTTTGTCAAGCCGGAGGATCTGTTCGATCACGCGCAGATGAACCGCGAGATGTTGACCGCTCTGCTCGAACAGATCGGTTTCCAAACGCACGCCCTCGAACACCGGCTCGGTTGGCAGACGGTGTTGGACGCCCCCGGTCGGGTCGTCCACTCCCTCCTCGACTTGGTCAGGCAACTGGGAGTGACCGGTGAGAAAGACGTGGCGCTGCCGATCAAGCTGACCCGCACGATCATCGCTGAATTCGCAGGGCTCAGAAGGGAAACCGTCAGCCGTGTACTGACACAACTGCAACGCAAGCGACTGATCAGGCAACACGACCGCCACATCGTGATTCCTTCCCTCAGTCGATTACGAAAGGCTTTGCGTCGCGCCGTTGATTCTTCTTAGCGCGCTCGTCACCTCTCCGACCCTTGCTGCCGGTGCGGTACCCATGCCAGCGCAACGAGCCGGACGGCGATGTTGGCCTTGGTGGGTTTCAGGGAGATGGATTCCAGTTTCTCCGCGAGAGGATCAGCGGCGGCGGCCTTCTCGCTTTCGGCTTTGAATTGCGCCTCCAGATCGGTCAACTGCTGCTGCAGCGCCGCCACGTTCTCCTGCGCGAACCCGACGTCCTTCTGCGCTTGGATCGCCCGACCGGCGCCGCGAACGGCGGTCGTCGCTTTGCCGATGGTCGATGCGCTGATCGTCTTCCGCCCGAGGAACGCTCCCAGAAGCGTCGCCCCAACTGAAATCGCGGCTTGAATCTGGCTCTGTTTGGCCTGTTCCGATTCGCGAGCCACCGCCTGTTCGGCTCGACGAATCCGATCCTGCAGAGCCGCGATCTTCGGCGCATACTTCTGCCGCAGTTTCTCCGACTGTCTGTCGCGCTCCTCGTGATGGAGTTGTTGCAATCGGACGCGAAAGTCGCGCTCGGATTCTCCGGGCTTCGATGTTTCCCCGAGGCTCGGGCTCTTGAAGAGATCGAGCGTCCTGGTCCTGAACAGCCAGCCGGCGAAATCCTTGCTCCATGCCTCATAACTCTTGGCCTTGCCGGCCGGGCCCGGCAGAGGGAGGAAGCCTGCACCCTCGGTCGGCGCCTTTTCCAAATCCGCGAGTTCGAGATCGGCTTCTACCGCCTGATCCCAGTTCACGCTGACCGGTCCCTCCGTCACCGGCGCCAGAACCAGCGTATCCTCCGTGGCCTCGATGCCCTTCTTGCTGTCGGCATATCGGATGTGAGCGGCTCCGGCGATCATGGGTTGATAGACCACTGTACTGCCTGCGGGCTGGACGCCGCGCAGCGGGAAAAAGTATTGCGGCACGTCGGGCGGCAGGATGGGACGCGAAGCGGAAGTCAGTGGCAATTGGTCATTGGTCAACGGTGATTTGGGCGGGCCAGATTGACCATTGACTATTGACCTTTGACCCTTGACCGGCTCCATCAGCGCCTTGATCTGCATCCGCGTAAGGGGTCCGCGGAGATAGGACAGGCACCAGCGGGTTTCGAACACGACCGGCTCGTCTTCGTGGACGTTATTCATCAGGAAAATCCTGGTGCCGAGCCCGGCCAGAAGCTGCTCCATCCGATTCTTGTCGAACCTTTTCCCAGAGCCGGCTGATGCCCCTTCCAATCCTTCCAGCACACGCGCCTTGTCTCGCTCCGTTTGGAGTCGACCGATGAACCAGGTGCCCGTATTGGCCAATCCCTTGTAGTCCAGGTCGACCGGGTTTTGCGTCGCCAGGACGACGCCGACGCCGAAGGCCCGCGCTTGCTTGAGGAGCGTGAGCAGGGGTTGCTTCGAGGGCGGATTCGCCACCGGCGGGAAGTAGCCGAAGATTTCATCCATATACAGGATGGCGCGCAAGCTGGTCGTCCCCGACTGCCCGCGCATCCAACCCAGGGTCTGGCTGAGGAGCAGCGTGACGAAGAACATGCGTTCGGCGTCATTCAAGTGCGCGATCGAAAAGATCGCCACGCGCGGCTTGCCTGTCGGGGTAAAGAGCAATTGCCCGACGTCGAGCGCTTCGCCTTCCAGCCAGGCAGCGAACCCGGGAGCAGCGAGCAGATTGTTCAGTTGCATCGCCAACGAGAACCGATCTTTCGACGGATAGAAGGAGTCGATATCGAGAACGCCCACTTTCTTGATCGGCGGCGTTTGAATCTGTTGGATGAGCGCCGCGAGATCGAGGTCCTGCCGTCGCTTCCAGGCATGCTCGAAAATCGTGGAGAGGAGGATGTGCTCGCGGCTCTTGATCGGATCGGCCTGGATGCCGATGAGGCCGAGCAAGCTCGTGACGGTGGTACTGATGCGTTCGCGCAACAACTCCGCATCATCGAGGATGTCCTCCGACGGGGTCGCGAACGACTTTAAGATCGAGACCGGAATCCCCGCGTTGCTCCCCGGCGTGTAAATCGCGACGTCCGCCGCGTCCCGCAGCCGCTCGATGCGCCGGGCGTCCTGCCCCCACTTCGCCAAGCCGTTCTTCCAGAGGTCGGCTTGCTGTGCCGCGTACTCCGCTGCCGACAATCCTTTCTTCCGCGCATCGTCTTCGTTGATCCAAGGCGCGAAGTCCTCCCCGCGGAGTTGGGGAAAGGTCAGCAGCAAATTCCCCAGATCCCCTTTGGGATCGATCGCGATGGCCGGAATGCCGTCGATCGCCGCTTCTTCAAGGAGCGCCAGACACAATCCGGTCTTCCCGCTGCCGGTCATGCCGACGCAGACCGCGTGGGTCACGAGGTCCTTGGAATCATAGAGCAGCCAGCCGGGCCTGGCCTGCTTCGCCGCGAGATCATAGGGCCTGCCCAGGTAAAAGACACCGAGCTTTTCGAAGTCCTGTGTGCCGTCAGGCGCCTGTGGCGTCCCCTTCCCTTTCGTTGGCCCCTTTGCCCTCGTTCCCATACCTGAAAACTCCTTTTGCTTACAGCTCTCAACCTCCGCTCACCCCTCCCTCTCCCCGCGAAAGGGAGAGGGCTTCGGAGACAGAGTCTGTGAAATGCTATCCGCTAAAAGCTGGTTGCTGTTAGCTCACACCCCCGTTTCCTTCAGCACCTGCCCGGTGTAAGAGCGCTTCGACTTCGCCACTTCGGCAGGCGGGCCCTCCGCGACGATTTCCCCTCCGCGATCTCCGCCCTCCGGCCCCAAATCGATGATCCAGTCGGCGTTCTTGATCACGTCGAGATTGTGCTCGATCACGAGCACGGTATTCCCGGCTTCGACCAACCGGTCCAGCACAAAGAGCAGTCGCTGGATGTCGGCAAAGTGCAGGCCGGTCGTCGGCTCGTCGAGGATGTACAACGTGCGCCCGGTGGCCCGTTTCGACAGCTCGCGCGACAGTTTCACCCGCTGCGCTTCGCCGCCGGACAGTGTCGTGGCGGACTGACCGAGCTTCACGTAATGCAGGCCGACATCGTGCAGCGTCCGGAGCTTGGCCTTGATGTGAGGAATGGCGTCGAAGAACTCCAAGGCGTCATCGACTGTCATGTTCAGGACATCGGCGATGCTCTTCCCCTTGAACAGCACGTCGAGCGTTTCGCGGTTGTACCGCTGGCCCTTGCATACCTCGCAGGTGACGTACACATCCGGCAAGAAATGCATCTCGATCTTGATGAGGCCGTCCCCTTCGCAGGCTTCGCAGCGCCCGCCCTTCACGTTGAAGCTGTACCGTCCCGGCTTGTATCCCCGGACTCTGGACTCCGGGAGATTCGAGAACAGGTCACGGATGAAAGTGAAGAGCCCTGTATAAGTGGCCGGGTTCGACCGCGGCGTCCGGCCGATCGGGGATTGGTCGATATCGATGACTTTGTCCAAAGCCTCGACGCCGAGAAGCTCCTTGCAACCGTCGATCTTGGGCTTCCCCTCAGCCTTCCCTCTCCCCTTGAGGGGAGAGGAGTAAGGAGAGGGGTGTTGTCTGAGTATCTGCGACAACGAATGCCACAGCACTTCCAACACCAGCGTGCTTTTCCCCGAGCCCGATACTCCGGTGACGCAGGTCAGCAAGCCCAGCGGGATTTTCGCCGTGATGCCTTTGAGGTTGTGTTTCTTGGCGGCGACCACCGAAAGGAAGCCCTTGGGCGTCCGCTTCCGGATCGGAAGCGAGACCGTATACTCTCCCCGCAGATACTTGCCGGTCAGCGAGTCGGGATGGCCCATCACCTCGGCCGGTGTGCCTTGCGCGACGATGTGGCCGCCATGGGAGCCGGCGCCGGGCCCCAGGTCGAGGATGTGATCCGCCGCGAGCATCGTCTCCACGTCGTGCTCCACCACGATCACCGTGTTACCCAAATCGCGCAAACGTTGCAGCGTGTTAAGGAGCCGGCGATTGTCGCGGTGATGGAGGCCGATGGAGGGCTCGTCCAGGATATAGAGGACGCCCACTAAGCCCGAGCCGATCTGCGTCGCCAGCCGGATGCGCTGACCTTCCCCGCCGGACAATGTGGCGGCGGATCGATCCAACGTCAGGTAGTCCAGGCCGACATTGACCAAAAACCCCAGCCGCTCGCGAATTTCCTTGAGAATACGCTGCGCGATGGTCAACTCCCGCTCCGTGAGCTTCAGCAACTCGAAGAACTGGGCCGCCGCCCGGACGGACAGCCTGGTCACGTCCGCGATCGATTTCTTGGCAATTTTGACCGAGAGACTCTCCGGCTTGAGCCTTGCGCCGTGACACACAGGGCAGGCTTCGAGTAGCGTGAAGTCTTCGTCGACCCAGGGGGACAGTCCCCCTTCAGACAAGGGGACGGTCCCCTTCGCCATGGCAAAGCCGATTCCGTCGCAGGCGGGACAGGCGCCGTGGGGGCTGTTGAAAGAAAACACGCGCGGAGTGAGCTCGGGATAGCTGACCCCGCAACGGATACAAGCGAGCTTCTCGCTGTACAGGGAAGTCTTCCCGTCATCCGTCAGCACGCCGACCAGGCCGTCGGCCAGCTTGAGAGAGGTTTCCACCGAGTCCGCCAGCCGACGCGCGAACGCCAGGTCCGACTTCATGATCAGTCGATCGACGATGATCTCGATCGTGTGCTTTTTCTGCTTGTCGAGCACGATCTCGTCGCCGAGATCGACCAGTTGCCCGTCGACCCGCGCCCGCACGTAGCCGGCCCGGCGCATGTCCATCAGCTCCTTACGATATTCCCCTTTCCGGCCGCGGACGATCGGTGCCAGGATTTGAAACTTCGTCCCGGCGGGCAAGGTGCGGATCGTATCGACCATCTGCTGGACGGTCTGCGCGGTGATTTCCTCCCCGCATTGGTAGCAGTATGGGTGGCCGACTCGTGCGAACAACAGCCGCAGGTAATCGTAAATTTCCGTGACCGTCCCGACGGTGGACCGAGGATTGTGGCTGGTGCTCTTCTGTTCGATGGAGATGGCCGGGGACAGCCCTTCGATCGAATCGACGTCCGGCTTCCCCATCTGTTCGAGGAACTGGCGGGCATAGGCCGAGAGCGATTCGACGTACCGCCGCTGCCCCTCGGCGTAGATCGTGTCGAAAGCGAGCGAAGATTTCCCGGACCCGCTCAAGCCCGTAATCACCACGAGCTTGTCGCGCGGAATCTGCACGTCCAGATTCTTGAGGTTGTGCTCCCGCGCGCCCTTGATGACGATGGAGCCGTTCATGGAAGCGGAATTATATCATTCGTTCCCAAGCCTTGACACTGCCTTCTCATACGTCTAGTATACGTACGGCTAAAGAGAGGGTGACATGCCAAAGACCGCGTTACGAAAAGAAAAATGGACGTTGTCGTTCGATCCGGAACTCAAGAGTTTGGTCGTCAAGGCTGCGAGGCGTCGTGGCGTCTATCCGGTGACGGTGCTTGAAAATCTCGTGCGAGAAAAGTTCAACCCCTTCGGACATACGGAGGTGGAGGACAGTGCCGCGTACGTGACCTCCCTCCGCAAGCACGGTCGCAGACAGTCAGATGACGAATTCCTTGCCGAGATCGAATCATGGCAAAAATCTCGGTCCTCGTAGACACCGACATCTTTATCGATTATTTCAACACCGGCCGATTTCACCCTCTTTTCGATTCCAAACGTTTCACCGTTTATTACTCCATCATCACCAAGAAGGAACTGCTCACCAAGCCCGGCCTGCGTGAAACCGAGCGGGAGTCGATTTTGGCCGAATTGAGCCGGTGTCGACTGATTCCGTTGTCTGATGCCATCGCCGCACGCTATTCGGAGCTGCGACGCCGCTTGCCCGCGCTCGAAAAGGGCGATGCCCTCATTGCCGCCACCGCCCTCGTCAGGCAACTACCTCTCCTGACCAAGAACAAACGGCACTTCGAGATGGTGAAGGAGCTCGCCATATTCGGGGAGTGAACAGTGGGAAAGGATTATGAACAAGGCAATTGCGGGATCAAAGAGTTGCCCGAATCGCTTGGAAGCACTCGTGACTCATCGGAGTCGGCGCTTGCGCGCGCTGCGGCGCGGCCCATCGAGGGCCTCACCCCACCGAGTCAGGAAGCTCGTCACGAACGTGTGCTCCTCCTTCGGCTCCACGGCCAGACGTGCCAGCGCGAGAGCGACGCACAGCGCGACGTGATACCCCTCGGAGCGCGAGGCGACCGCACGACGATAGGCAGGATGCGCGTCATTCACGATGACGGTGGATTCGATGAGGCGGCCAAGGTCCGGATCCTCGGGATGCGACTCGAACCGAATGTTCAACCCATAGCGCTGCGGGCGGCTTCGGCCCCGGGCCGCCGGTAGAACAGCCTCCCCCACGGCCGGTTCTGCTTCAGAGCTTGCCTGAGTGGTCGAGACCGCCCCGGGCTCTTCAGGTACGGGCGGCGCCTCGGTGCGAGCTTCTTGCTCTTCGCCGTCGGCTGCGCCGGCCGACTCCGCTACCGAGGCCGCGATGAAGGCGTGCGCGTCCGCGAGGTCGGCGGCGCCACCGATCGGTAATCGCTTCTGGCCTCCAGGCCGTCGCTCGACCAGCGAGGCAAGCAAGGGGAACTCCTCGGCCAAGTCGACAAGGACCTGCTCGAGATCGCGTTCCAGCGGGCGCACGGCTCGACGGTGGGCCTTCTCCCCGGTGTCTCGGACGTCGCCCCAGTGAGCCAGTTGTTGCGAGACCGCTTCCTGGATGGCTTTACGATAGCCCAGGTACAGCGCGCCTCGGGTTCCGACGCGGACAAAATCGCTCTTGTTCAGCGTCAGGGCGGCGGCAAGCGGCGGCGCCTCGATCAGCCCGGCGACTCGATCCGGCATCGTCGGCGTGATCCCAAGCCAGTCCCAGCCGCGCTTGATGACCTTGCCGAACGTGCTGATCGCGATGCCGCGCTGGTCCTCCGGAAGCGACAGGTCCGTACGCGTCAGATAACCGACTGCCGTCGGCTTGCGCTTGCGGGCCAGACAGACCGCCAGTCTCGCAACCTCCGGCGCTCGGGCCCGCCGTTTTTCAACCACTCTGCCGCCCACCTCGAACGCGACGCCCTTCGGATAATACGCGTCGAGGATCTCTTCGAACTCCTGTTCCAGCAGCGGCTGATACTGTCGGCGCAGCGTCTCTTCAAGGTAGCCCTCGTCCAGCAGCGGCGACAACGCGTTGTGCAGCTTCAAGCGCACGGCGGTTCCGTGCTCGGCGACCAGACCGAGAGGCGGAATCCATTTCCATGGCGCCTTATGACGCCCGGCCAGGTACCATCGGCTGGCCACGTGTTCCTTCCCGCGCCGAGTTTCAGTGATGACTTCTTCGCACACGAGCAGCCCGAGCTTGATTCCGACGCCGGCGAAGCCGATGCCTTGGCCGCGCGTCTTCGTGCTGGCGGCCAGATCGTGGTACCGAACAAGGTCTCTTCGTCTCATGCCCGAGCCGTCGTCCACGATGGTCAGCGTCGACGCGGCTGGATCGCCGGTCACACGGATCCGTGTTGCGCCGGAATCCAGCGAGTTGGCGACGATCTCCGTGAGGATGGTTTCTTCGAGCGCGCCCGGATAGGCATCGCGCAGGTCTTCGAGGAGGTGCTGCAAATCAACGCGCGTTTCGCCCATGTGATCCTGATGCCGGCCGCAAAGTGCGCCGGCACAGCAAATAAATCAATGGAGGGCGCGATGATACCTTGTGCTTACGCACCCGCGGCTCTTGCTTCAGGGTGCAATTCTTTCGGCGGCGTACGGCGGTCCCGCGGCGGGGGGCCACCCCAGATAAGCACATCTGGACACAGGTCGGCGCCGTTGGGCCAGACGACCGTACCTTCCTCAGCCCGGACTTTGCGAAACAGCGCGGGATCTCGGAGAATCGGTTCGAAGATGGGGCCGCTCAACAGATCGGAAACATCTCTGTCAACCATAGACCCGTCCGTCAGGGTGAGACGCAGCCAAAATCCTTCCAGTGGCATGGCTTCTCGTACGCGCAACAACGACTTCATATGCCCACTCTACTCTAACGGGGCGATCGGTTGCAAAGTTTGTCCCTTGCGGGCTTGTTCCCAGTCTTGTCGCAATTCATCGCGATGGAGGGTGGCCCATTCGAGAACCAAGGCAAGCGCTCTCCGAGGAAGCTCACCTCGATAGACAGCCAGCGTTTCAATCTCAATCAAGGCCTCAAATTCTCCATAGCTCCCGTAGAGTGCGCCGGAAAGTGATCATTCACATACATCCGAATGACAATACCAAAAAACCGACTTAGTCCGGGCATTGGGCGGGAGTCTAACGAATTCCCCCAGGTTGGGCAACGGGAACACCGCGAGCCATGATCGACAAGCGAAAAGGCCAACGTGAGATGTAGCAGAGAACGTGATCTATCAAGCGTAACCGGTAATGCATTCACCCTGCCCGTCAGCAATCAACCCCGTCATGCCGTGTGGACACACGCGACCAATGAAGGGAGGCTGTCTTGACAGTGCCTCGAAGCGGGTGCTACCACGACTGCAATGTTATTGATGGAGAATTCCGGGATGAAGGAGAAGCGGCCGCCTGACGCAGCAGCCCGCACGATTTCCACCTGGTCCGGGAAAGCGCGCGAAGAGGCCGTGCAGAGGATGTTTACGGCCATCGCCCGCTTCTACGACCTCAACAACTCGGTCCTCAGCTTCGGGCTCCACCACCGCTGGAAGCAGCTTGCCGCCAGCTACGTTCCCATGATGGAGGCCGGGCGGGCGCTCGACGTGGGCGCAGGGACCGGGGATCTGGCGTTGCTCGTAGCGCCTCGCATGGGGACTCACGGGTCCGTCGTGGCGACCGACCTGAACTATGCGATGCTGCGGGAGGGAACTCGGAAGATCGCGACTCGTTCTCTGAGCCGTCGCATTACGTGCCTTCGCATGAACGCCGAAGACCTCGGCTTCCCGGACGGCAGCTTCGACGCCGTAACCACCGGCTTCTGCATGCGAAACGTCGGGAACCTGATCAAGGCCTTGCGCGAGATTCATCGTGTCATGAAGCCCGGCGGAACCTTCGTATGCCTCGAATTTTCAAAGCCGGTCCGGCCGTGGCTGTTGCGCCTCTATGACTGGTATTCCTTCAAGCTGCTGCCGCGCGTCGGCACCTTGGTAGCGAGCGACACGACGGGGGTGTACCATTATCTGCCGGCATCGATCCGCGCCTTCCCGAACCAAGAGCGCCTTTGCGAATTGCTGCGCGAGGCAGGATTCCGGCACGTGGAGTACAAGAACCTCACCGGCGGGATCGTCGCGATCCACGTGGCGGTCAAGTGACCGCCACGTAGGATTTGGTGATTTGGCGATCTGGTGAATTTATGAGGGCTCCGGAATGATTCTACTTCGCCAAATCCGACTTCACGAAATCGCCAAATGATGAACTCCATCCTCTACATCTTCCTTCCGTGCAAGAAGGTCTATCCGATTGGAGTGACCTATCTCGCGGACTTTATCCATCGGCGCAAGCCAGACGTCCGCCAGCGGATCCTCGACTTGTCCTTGTACCCAGCCTCGCAGCGAAGCCAGGCGGTGCGCGAGGCCGCGGCCGCCCTCCAACCGGACCTCGTCTGCTTCTCCTGGAGGGATATTCAAATTTTTTCGCCCCATGAGGGCGATGCGTCGCTCGAACATGCGTTCAATTTCTACTTTGCGAGTAATCCGCTCAAGCGAGTCCTGGCCTCCTTCCAAGGCTTAAAAGAGCTTTATCGGTACTACAGCCATATCCACGCGAACCTGTCGTACCCGTGGCTCATTCGCAAAGAATTCCCCAAGGCGCAGATCATGATCGGGGGCGGCGCCTTTACCGCCTTCGCCGATCAGCTCATCGAAAAGTTGCCGGAAGGGGCGATCGGCATTCTCGGAGAAGGAGAGGACGCCGTTCTCAAGGTGATCGAGGGGCGGTCTTTGGTGGGGGAGCGTTTCATCTTCCGTGAAGGGAAGAAGGTCTGCAAAGGGGAACAGCAGGCCCCCGCCCTGCTGGATGCCCTCACGGTCGACCTCCCGTATCTGACGTCGATCTTCCCCCAGTACCGCGAGTACCTCGGCCAATCGATCGGGGTCCAGACCAAGCGAGGATGTCCGTACGATTGCGCCTTCTGTCTCTATCCATATATAGAGGGCAAGCGTGTCCGGTATCGGCCCCCCGACATGGTGGTGCGCGACATCTCGCAACATTACCACCAGTGGGGCGCCCGTCGGTTTTGGTTCACCGACGCCCAGTTCATCACCGGCAAAGAAGCCTACCCCCAATGCACGGAGATCCTGGAGCGGATCATCCGCGAGAAGCTTGAGATCGAATGGTCAGGCTACATCCGCACCTCGCTGATCACGCCGGAGCTGGCCAAGCTCATGGTACGATCTGGCGTCGGGGATCTGGAGGTCGCGATCACCTCCGGCTCGCAAGAGGTGTTGAACAACCTCCATATGGGCTTCAAGTTGGAACGACTGTACGACGGCTGCCGCTACCTGGCCGAGGCCGGATTCAAAGGCAAGGTGATCCTCAATTACTCACTGAACAGTCCGAAGGAGACTGAAGAGACGCTGTTGCAGAGTGTCCAGTCCTATAAGACAGTCGCGTCCATCCTGGGTGAAGACCGAGTTTTCCCCTTGATGTTCTTCCTGGGGATCCAGCCCAACACGGACCTTGAACACCGGCTGCTCGAGGAGGGGTATCTTTCAGCCGGCTACAACCCGCTGATGCTGACACCGACCAGCATTCGGAAACTCCTCTACAACCCGGCCCCCCTCAACAAAATCATCGCGAAGGCTTGCCTCACTGCCTGGGAACGGAAGCACGGGAGCCGAGATCCCCGGAGCTGGACCGGGTCGCTTTCCCAGACGACCGGCACAAGCCAGTACGCGGATAACAGCTTGATCAAAGGTATAGAGGGCAACTCTGGTCGGGAAGCGCTCCTGACCCTTGAGGAAATCATCCGTTCCCGGCGACCCGTCCAGGCCGCCTCCCCCGCAGTTTCAACTCTGAGCCCACCGGTAAAGGGCTAAAGCCCGACAGCCTGTCGAGCAAAGCAAGAAAGGCCCCGGAATTTCACGGTCTTACTAGCCACCCCTTGACCAGCAACAATTGCTGACCACTCCCCCACAGCGCGCTTGCTTTCCTAATTTGGCCGGTGCTATCATGCCCGCTCGTTTCGGGGCTGGTGTGTTTAAGCACTTGGATTTTCTCATCTTTATGCCGGACCTCCCCGACGCTCCGGGCTCCCTAAGGAGGCACGTCGATGTATAAGACGATCTATATCCCGGTCGACAACTCCGACCATTCGAACGTCGCGGTCGACACGGGAATCTACTTCGCGAAAACCTTCGGCTCGAAGATCGTCGGGAGCCACGTGTATGCCGCGAAAATGCACGACAAGCGCTTCAAGCAGATGGAAGCCGGTCTTCCCGAGGAATACCACGACGAGAAAGAGCTGGACCGGCAGCGCCAGATCCACGACTCGCTGATCACGCGCGGGCTCCAGATCATCACGGATTCCTACCTCGACTTCGTCGACAAGAAGTGTACCGAGGCGAACTTACCCGTGGAGCGCCGGTCCCTGGAGGGGCGGAACTGGAAGGTGCTGGTCGAGGACATCAACAGCAACGGTTATGACCTCGTGATCATGGGCTCGCTGGGCGTCGGCGCGGTGAAAGACAGCGTGATCGGCAGCAACACCGAGCGCGTCGTACGCCGCGTGCGGAACTCGGACATGCTCGTCATCAAGCAAACCCAGCCCATGATGAACGGGAAGATCGTGGTGGCGGTGGACGGCAGCCCCTATGCGTTCGGCGGGCTGATGACCGCTCTCGCGCTGGGCAAGACGTTCAACCGACCGGTGGAGGCGATCTCCGCCTTCGATCCCTACTTCCATTACGCCGCCTTCCACAGCATCTCCGGCGTGCTCAACGAAGAAGCCGGTAAGGTGTTCCGCTTCAAGGAACAAGAGAAATTGCACGAAGAGATCATCGACAGCGGCCTCGCGAAGATTTATCAATCTCACTTGGATATTTCGCGCGAGCTCGCCCAAGCCGAGCAGACCGACATCAAGACCACGCTGCTCGACGGGAAGGCCTTTGAGAAGATCATCCAATACGTCCGCAAGGACGTGCCCTGGCTGCTGATTGTCGGCCGCATCGGCGTTCACAGCGACGACGACATGGACATCGGCAGCAACACCGAGAACCTGTTGCGCAGCGCGCCCTGTAACATGCTCATCTCCAACCGCAAGTACGTGCCGCCGATCGATACCCAGGCCGAATACACCATCGCCTGGACCGAGGAAGCGCTCCGGCGCATGGAGAAAATCCCCGTCTTCGCCCGTGGAGTCGCCAAGACCGCCATTCATCGGTACGCCATCGAAAAAGGCCACACTATCATCAGCAACAGCGTCGTCGACGCCGCGGTCGGACACATTCTTCCGAAGGGCGCGATGGAGGCGATGCGCGCCTTGGGCGGGAGTCTCGCCGAAGCGGGCGTGGACCGCAACAAGATGCAGGCGGACAACGCCGTGGCCCAGGACCTGATGGGCTCCACCCTCAGCGGCATGATGACCCAGATCGTAGAGGAAAAGCCGAAGCCGGCGAGCACCACGCAGGCCTACTTGGATCGCATGAGCCAGGACTACTTCGTCTGCGACGGCTGCGGCTACGTCGGCAAGGGCGACACGCCCGTGAAGTGCCCGGTCTGCGGCGCGGAGGGGGCGAGATTTAAACAAGTCGACAAGAGCATCTTCGAAGCGGCCGCCAAGGCCGAGGGCGGGCTCGAAACCGACGTGGCCTACGACGACGTGCCGATGCAGTGGACCAAGGACGCGAAGGAAGCGATCCGCGCCGTACCGGCGGGATTCCAGCGGCGGCGCGCAAAGGCCAAGATTGAGAAGAGCGCGCGCAAGCTCGGCATGACGACGATCACGCTGGAATTCGCGGCGCCCATGATCAAGGAAGCGGCCTCCGAAGACTACACGCCGATCTTCGCCAACAAGGGGACCGGCACATCGGAAGAAGCGGAGACCAAACTGGCCGCCGCATCGAAGGGAAACGGCACGAACGGGAATGGCGCCCATGACCATGGGAACGGCCACGCCGAGCCGTCGCGCTATACCTGGACCGCCGAGGCACAGGCCCGCTTGGAGCGGGCGCCCGAAGGATTCATGCGCGACTGTACCCGGGCCTTGATCCAAAAACATGCGGATAAGATCGGCACGACGGTGATCACCCTCGAAGTCGCCAACGAGGGCATCGAGCAAGCCAAAGGGTACATGGAAGAGGCGATGAAGACCGGCAACCTCAAGCAAATGATCGCCGAGCTCACGGGCAAAGCCACGCCGTAGCGTAGCAATGATGAATTCTGAATGGTGAATTATGAATTAGAAGACCCAGCAGCAACGTTAACTGGCGTTTTCCATTCAGAGCTCACAATTCATAATTCACAATTCATAATTCAGAATTCCTTTCTATGGGCAAGTCTCTTCCGATTCTGAACGTCCCGTCAGCGGCAGGTATGTTCGGGGCCCTGCGACAGCAGGTCACCGAGTACTTTTCTCCCCCCTCGGCTTCCGTCAATGTGCACGATGGTCGCACGGTCGACGACTTCAAACCGTACTTGATCGCGCTCAACCTCACGAAACGCTGCAATCTCAAATGCGCCCATTGCTACTTGGACGCCACCACCAAGGCTGGCGGCGGGGCCGATGAACTGACGACCGAGGAATGCCTCCGCCTGATCGACCAGATCGCCGTCGTCAACAAGGGATGCCTGCTCGTCATCACCGGCGGCGAGCCGTTGGTGCGGCCCGACATCCTGGAGATCGCCCGCCACGCCGTGAAGCACGGCTTCATGGTCGTCTTCGGGACGAACGGGATGTTGATCGACGACCGGATGGCCAAGACCCTGGTCGAGATCGGCGTGATGGGTGTAGGCGTCAGCATCGACTCCCTCGACGCCGAAAAGCACGACCGGTTCCGCGGCATCCCCGGCGCATGGAAGGCCGCGGTCGCCGGCATCGAAGCCAGCAAACGGAACAGGCTCCAGTTCCAGGTGCACTTCAGCGTCCAGCCGATGAACTACCAGGAGCTGCCGGCGGTCATCGACTGGGCCCATGACCTGGGGGCGCGGGTCTTGAACGTCTTCTTTATGGTCTGCACCGGCCGCGGGGAAGAGCTGACGGACATCACTCCGCAGCAATACGAAGAGGTCCTCGGCTACCTCGTCGATTGCCAGGATCGCTACAAAGACATGCTGGTCCGCGCGCGCTGCGCGCCTCACTTCAAACGGCTGGCCTACGAGAAAGATCCCAACTCCCCGATCACGAAGGCCACCGGCTACATGGGCGGAGGATGCCTCGCCGGAACGAACTACGCTCGCGTGACGCCCAACGGCGAGCTGACCCCCTGCCCGTACATGCCGCTCTCGGCCGGCAACATCCGCGAGACCAGCTTCATCGACCTGTGGGAGAAGTCGGACATCTTCAATTCGTTCCGCTATCCGCAGCTCAAAGGGAAATGCGGCGACTGCGAATACAGCGACATTTGCGGCGGCTGTCGCGCCAGGCCCTACGTCGACCACGGCGACTGGCTGGACGAGGACCAGTGGTGTCTCTACACCCCCAAAGGCGGCGAGAAAGTGCGCGTGGCGTTCAATACGCCGGAAGACGCCACGGTCGCCTGGGACCAAGCCTCGCAAACCCGACTGAGCCGCATCCCCTACTTCCTCCGCGCCATGGTGAAGAAAGGGGTCGAGCGCCACGCGCGCGAGAACGGCATCTCCCTCATCACCGTCGACCTGATGGAAGAGCTGAGAAAAAAGCGCTTCGGCAACGAGGCACCTGTCTTCAAGTCTTAAATGGTTCATGGTACATGGCTGATGGTCAATGAACAGATCGCGCACGGGTTAGAGATCTTCCCCTGATTAACCATCAACCATTAGCCATCTCTTCATGGAATCCCTCCAGAGCATCGCCGCCGACACGAACCAACTCGTCAAGATTCTCAACCATTGGTTCCACTTGCTGTCCGCGGTGATCTGGATCGGGGGCCTGGCGTTCCTCGTCATGGCCGTGACGCCGGCGCTGCAGCGGGCCGTGCCCAAGCAGTACGTGAAACCGATCACGGACGCCTTCTACCGCTACTACAAGCGGGTGGCCGGCGCCCTCCTCGTCGTGCTCCTGTTTACGGGCGGGATCAACCTCCATTACGTGAACCAACTGTTGATCTCGCAAACGGGTGACGGCGTCCAACATCATGCCAAGTATCTGACGGTCTTCTTCATCAAGCTCTTCCTCGTCCTTTGTCTCTTGACCCTCTTCCTGTACACTGTCATCTTTCAGCCTGAATCCGAGGAACAGGCCCAACAGGAAGAGACCTACGAAGCCGTTCCCTACCAACGCGCAGCCTTGTGGATGGGCTTTTTCATCATCCTCTGTGCCGCCGCCATGAAGCACCTGCATCAGTAGCCTGGATCACCAAGCCCGCCTCTGGCTTGAGATTTCTGGGGACGGCTGCTAAGCTGGTCCCGCGTTCGTCCCTTGAACAGCTTTCGTGGGTCTACAGCGGCGACCCGTTGTGATCAAGCTTGGCGACGGGTGCCCGGCAGGATAAAAACTTCCCCTCACCCCCGCCCTCTCCCCCATGCCTGGGGAGAGGAAAAAGGTGGGGCGAGCATTTTCTGGGCAACGAAACGACCATGGCTTCTCAGTCCCGTCCAGTCAAGTACACCGTCGAAGACTATCTCCTCTTCCCGGACGATGGGAAACGCCACGAACTGATCGATGGAGACCACTACGTGACCCCTTCGCCCAACACGAAGCACCAGCGCATCGTCCGCAACCTACTATTCGCTCTACACAGCTTCGCGACCCGTCACCGCTTGGGCGAGGTGTTCGCTGCCCCATATGATGTCATTCTGTCCGAGATCGACGTGGTAGAGCCGGATTTGCTGTTCGTATCGGCCGGCCGCGCAGCCATCATCACCGATAAGAATGTGCAAGGCCAGCCTGACCTCGTAGTCGAGGTACTCTCGGAGGGCACCCGAAGGACAGACGAAGTGATCAAGCGCAAACGATACGAGCAGTTCGGGATCAAGGAATATTGGATTGTGGACCCCGAACTCGAGACCGTAAAGGTCTATCGCTTGACTGACAAGGGGTATGTCCGTGCCGCCGAGTTATCCAAAGAAACCGACGATACCCTGACCACTCCTCTGCTTCCGAACCTAAGCCTCCCGCTCACTGAGATTTTTGGCTAAGCGCCGATTTTGCGCGAGAGGCATCATCCGCTCAGCCGCCGCCATGAAACACCTGCATCAGTAGCCGGCGACCTCCTTGACGGACCTCTAGCCGGTAGCTACACTGGCTACAAGTAGGAAGCCATGAGTTCAGTGGGAGTTAAGGACCTCAAAAACCATCTGACCACTTACTTGCGGCGAGCGAAGAAGGGAGAAGAGGTGGTTGTCACTGAACGAGGAAAGCCTATCGCACTTCTTCAGCCGATCCAGTCAGCCGCTCAACCAACAAGCCTGGAGGCCCGCCTCGCAAGGCTTGCCGCTCAGGGGCGCGTTACGCTTCCAACCAGAAAACTCCTGAAGAAAATAAGGAAAGTTCACGCGAAAGGCGCCCCCATCTCCCAGCACATTCTCGAGGATCGCCGCTAATCTACCTAGACACCAGCGCGCTCATCAAGCGGTTTGCCGAAGAGCTCGGCTCCTCGGCGGTGGACGCGGCAGTCAAGAGGCATGGGTCCATCGCCACGGCCACTATCGCCTATGCCGAGCTGTACGCCGGAGTGACCCGGAAATATCGAGACGGGCTCCTTTCCGATAAGCAGTATGCACTGGTCTGTAAGGATATCGAGGGTGACTGGCACGCTTATATCGTCGTCGAATTGGACCGCGACATTCTTGAACGAGCCCGCGTCGTGATCCAACGACATGCCTTGCGTGGCTTTGACGCCATTCATCTCGCATCAGCCCTGAGTCTGAAAACGGAAACCAACCAAGAGCTGCTGTTTCTCGCTTCAGACCAACGACTGCTCAAGGCCGCATCGGCGGAACAACTTCCGATTCTCAATCCGGAACAAGCGGCGGACCAGTAAACAGATCCTATGACACCCGCCGTGCCGCCGCCATGAAACACCTGCATCAGTAGCGCGGTCTCAACTTCTTCCGCACTTCGACTCCTTCCTTTTTCCCAATCCAAACGGACCTACTGTATCTCGGCATCTGTATCCAACCCGATACCCCCTGTCACGAATTGGATACGGGCCTCGCGCCGCTTTCTTCATGAAAATCAGCCTGCCGAAAAAAACTGCTATTTCGAACGCAAGGCAAATCAGTTGCTTGCGCCGAGCGGCGGTCCGACGCCTCGATACAAATCCCTCTGGCACAAGCGTTGCCCTCTGTTGCAATCAAAGAGGGCACGGGTCGGTGAGCTGCCACATCCATTTCTTACACACATCTGAGGAGCTTCACCATGACGATGATCGTGCTCATGTTAGCACTCGGTCTCATCTCGCTCCTGGGCATCATGCTGGCATCAATCTGGAAGTAAGGTCCGAGAGAGTCGGCGCAAGGCAACGGGTAGGAGCCGGGATATGCTCCTTCTGAGGTGTGAATTCCGAGTGAAGAGGTCTTCGTGACAACTCACCACTCAACCCTCTTGACTCAGACCAGTCATCACCCCCTCGCCTCGCGCCGCTTGGGTTTTCGCTCTTTGACCATCCGCATTCGGCGCGGCGTCGAGCTGGCCGGAACCTCGACTGACAGCAGGCAGTCGAGACACCATGTGGGTCTCTGGACCGTGCCCATCCAGAGCACAAGCCGCCTCGACGCCGACGCCGTACGGGCAGCGTCCTCTCACGACCCAGAGGGCGCTGCCCCCCTTTCTTTGCCAATCCCTCCAAGACCTGAAGGTGCGCCAAGCCGTGAGGAGGTAGCACACGAAATACGGTGACCTAACCCCAACGGAAGATAGTCAAGGTCCGACAACCACATGCATCCCTCGCCCCATGGGGGAGTGGGCCGGAGGGAAGAATGGCTGGCCGTGCCGCTTGTCAAGTGGGTAAGACGTGCTGAACGAGGACCTGTGCGACATGCTTGAAATGGGCATCAGTCGTGAGAATCGTGAGGCCATACTGCATGGCGCTGGCGGCGATCCAGAGGTCATTAGCGCGCATTATTCATGACGGTTCGTCGCGAAATTGCGGAGTCGCCAAGCGTCGGACCCGTTGCAGGGAGAAGAGCAACGGGTACCCCCGCGTGGAGGCGCGAGGGAGGGAGGCATACTAATCACCCGTTGCAAGCTGCGGAGCAACGGGTCCCCGGTATGTTGACCGACCGAGCGGCGAGCCCGCCCGCCAGCATGCCACAAGATAGCATGCTGGCTTGTCGCAGCGGCGAATCCGCAATTGCAGCACAAGCGTTCATGAATAATGCGCGTTAGTCGGGATTCGCCGACCGAGAGTCCAGAGCGCATTCAGATTGACGGCATACCGCTCCGCGGTTTCCTCGTCCATGGCCACTACCTGGACACGCGGTGAAGCCAGAAACTGCTTGAGCGTTTTCTTGTTCTTCTCGGAAGATCCGGATCAATCGCCCGTTGCTTGGCGAGGGCCTTGTCGAACGCAGCGGCATCGTCCTCGGTCCACGATCCGCAGAGGTCGTCGAGATCATGATGCAGTTCTGCGCGCTTGGTCTTGCTCTCGGTCAGATACTCTTCGAGGAGGCTCAGAACGGCTCTGTTCACACTCGTGCGCTTGCCTCGTGCCCGTTGGCGAATGGTCTTATCGAGATCTGGTGGAATATTACGGAGAGTGATGGCTTTGGTGCTGCCTCCATCTGCATCGTGGCGTGCATCATTGTGATGCGCTGATTGTAGCAGGGAGAAACAACGTGCACAACATGACGATGGCAGGAAGCGAGGGGAAAATTCGACAGAGTGAAACGAACGAGGACGCTGTCCTCACCTCCTACCCTCTCCCAATTACGGGAGAGGGCGAGGGTGAGGGTAAGCAGAACCGATGATCGAAGCCACAGCGAGCGTTTGGAATTATACGAGGGACCTGATGGAATGGTGAGGGAGAAGGGAGGCTCTATGCCTGAGAAGGTAGGAGAAGTCCTGTGACTTGCTTACCGGTGATGTCGGTGCCTTCGCCAATAGGTCACAGAAGCCCCAATCACGGCAATGATGGCATGGCAAGAATCAGCAAATTCAATTCAAACGGAGTCATGGTCATGCCCTCGCTCAAGCCACGTGGCGTCCCTTTGGTCCACCCAGGAGTGTGAGGCCGAGTTTCAACCGGAATGGTCGGAGAAGACGATTCAATGTGTCTTGCGTCGGATTGTGCCGGGGATTGATGACTCGTAAGAGATTGGGGCTCGCCATGCGAACCCTGGCAGCGAATTCTTTGACACCCATGCCGCGAATAACTTTCGCCAGGGCATGCTGGAGAGGCACACCTTCCTCGATGGCAGCCAGCAGGAACCGTCGGGCGAACTCTGGGTTTCGTAGATCGCGTGCAAGGCCGTGGTTCCAATCTTTACTCCGTCTTGCCATGCAGCGTTCCTTTCAGGTAGTCGGTCCAAAGCCGTTGCGCGTGGCGGATGTCCTCGCGCTGGGATGCCTTGTCGCCGCCGAGCAGCAGGAGGATAACAGCCCCACGGTCTTTGCCGAAATAGATCCGGTATCCCGGCCCAAACGGCAACCGGGCCTCCCAGACACCGTCTCCAACAGACTTGTGATCACCGAGGTTGGTCGTCTCGAAGCGAAACACTCTCGCCTGAACCCGAGCTTTCACCGAAATGACGAGTGCGTCGAGCCATTCACGAAATGGGGTTCGACCGTCAGGCGTAAGATACTCGCGAATCCTCAGTTTCACTCAACCAGGAAAAATATCACATGTGATAATCACGCTTCAAGAATGGCCGGTATCACTACTTGGACAGTCGTCAAAGGCGGTGCGTCCTTCCATGACCCGGAGGACGCCGCTTCTTTTTTCTGCTCTCTTCCCTTTCACCCTCTCCCCTCCCCCGTCCCTTTGGGGACAGGGCGGGGTGAGGGGAGGGAACAAGTTTTTCAGCTATTCACTACGGAGCAGATAGATGGGAACGTCACAGGAGGGTAACAGATAGGGCAGGACGGAGTCGTCAATCTCTACGCCGCTCCCATTCTGGCGGAAAAGGGAGCGTTGGAGCGGGAACGATGCCGGAGAGAGCGCCTGATTGCCCGGTGACCGGAGAACGACAGAGCCGCTCGCGTCCTCGGAGAGGATGACCCTCGAAGAATAGAGGAACGTTCCTTGGGGCATGACGGAGAGGCCTGTCGGCCGATTCGGACGGTCGTCCACCGGCCAATTCGGGCCAAAGAACGAACCGCAGCCGGCCAGGGAAAGCGGCGCCAGGGCAAGCAGGACGAGGCTCCACGGCCATCTGGTCATCGGCGTTTTGGTCATGGAGGAAGTATAGCGCCGGGTCGGAAGGGCCCCGGAACGGCTGAATCAGTAAGGGAAATGTGCTCAGCGAGGCGCGCACGACCCCAATCCCAATCCTGCTAGCGAGAAGTTCGGGACGATGCTTTCCGAGGCTCCCTCTCCTTGAAAAGGAAAGGAGAGGGGTGGGATGAGGATGCCAGAATATTTTCAAAATAGGTCCGCAACCGAACGGTTTCCCTGCTGTGGTGCAATGGCCACCCCGCCACGGCCCCCCCTCACCGTCTCCTCTCCCGCAGCGGGGGAGCCTTCGACGAGCCTCAGGCGAGCGAGGGTTGGGGTGAGGGGATTCCTCACCGCGCAGTTTCTGGCGATTATGGACGATGGCGAGGCGATGTGTGGATTAAGGCGCAAACATTTCCTGCAAGACAGAGAGAACGGCGGTCAGGGTTCCAGGGGAGATTCGGCCGAGCCGTCTGACGAGGCGCTCGTTATCGACCGTGCGCAATTGGTCGAGTGCGACGAGCCCTGCACGGCTGCGGAAATGACACCGCACACGCCAAGGATAAGCCTGTCCTCCCGTGGTCATTGGCGCGATGATCACCGTCCGCAGATGCTGATTGAGCTCGTTGGGAGACACGACCACACAAGGTCTGGTTTTGCGGATTTCACTGCCTCGGGTGGGATCGAGTTCGATCAGGTACACATCGCCGCGTGTCGGCCCCGCATGCTCTACCGCCACTTCCACTCGTCCCTATCGAATCGGGTCGGCGTTGCCGAATCGAGGAGACGATCGTCGCCCCGTTCCCGCATGCGTCGGGCAGATTCGGCCCAACCAGCTCGCGGCTTGGCTGTCTTCGAAATGAGAATCCGACCCGGTTCTGCTTGGAGTTCGACTTCATCTCCAAGTTGGGCTTCCTCAAGCAGGGTCTTTGGAAGGCGGATACCTCTTGAGTTGCCGATTCGAACGATGTGCGCTTTCATATGCATTTCCTCTCAACGCGACATTGTAATCACGTCCCGTACTGGAAGCAAATCTGGCGACCAATTGACGAGCATTCCTCATCAGCCTGCGGTGCAGTCCATTGGGCACGATTCGCCCCCCATCGGCTCCTCGCCCCCAGCGGGGAAGCCTTCGCCGAGCCTCCCCTCGACTGGACTCGGGGCCTGAGCCTGTCGAAGGGCAGGCGAGCGAGGGTTGGGGTGAGGGGGGCTAAAGCCGGCGATCTGTAAGACGAACTTCTGGGACAAGGAGGTTGCGAATAGGGCCAAACGCCCCTACAGAAAGCCATATAACCCTAAAGGGGGGGTTGCGAAAACTAACGGAGAAGAATAGGCATATGGCCCCTCTCCGTGGGGCCCACTACTGGAGGGTTCGTCATCGCTTCGGCTGGGTCACACTGAGAGGACAGATTCTTTCTGACGATGAAACGCCGCGGATGGCCAGGCAGAATTTCTCAACCTGGGGTTCGGAGGTCTGCGATGACCGGTCCGTTTTCTATCAGACCAAGGGCGGCAACGTGGAAGCGGGTCTTTGTAGGTTAAAAGTTCTCGCGCCTCACACGAAGGTGTTTCTGTGCCTGTCGATTCCGATGTTCTTCACCGGCTGCTTCCCTACACTGGGCTATCGCCCGGAGTTGCCCACTACCTTCGCGGAGATTCCGGCGTGCGACAGCCTCCCAAACAATGACGCCAGGGGACCATGCAAGGAGTATTACAACATCGGCAAGTGGAGTGAAGAGGTGATACAGGCGTACACAAGAAAAGCGCAAGTGAATGAATGGTCCGTTTACGCGGCGGGCGCCGTAGGGATCATCGGAGGAGCGGTGGTGGGAACTCTCACCGCGACAGATCAAGGGAATACAGACGCGGCCAAGATCACCCCGCCTATCACCGCGGCGGTGGCGGCGCTTCTTGCGCTGAACCAGAGCGACGACAAGGCTACGGCATACGGCGAGTCAATCATCGCGATTGAAGAGTCCAAAGGTGCTGCGGAGCGACATGTGAGCCGCAACAAGACCAAAGCAGGATTCGAACAGGGCACGTATGTACTGAAGGACTCCGTCCACCAAGAGATCGTCAACCTGGATAACCGCATGGTGGCCATCCGGAAGAAAATGGCGGCCTCTCTCCCGACGACGACCGGGTTGGTCCCGCAATCGTTCGCGCAGGCCGCCGCCAATCGACCATTGGTCTTCACCATTTTTACGAAGAATCTGGAAGCCGACCCGCAGAGCATCAGCGTCATCACGCTTCCCGACACAACCGCGACCATCACAGAGGTAAAGAGCGACCGCGTCACTGCGACACTCACCAATCCCCCCTGTCAGGACTATCTCGTGATGCTCTCGTTCAAAAATAAGCTGGTTCTGCCGGCAAGGAACCTCCGATGCGAGAAATGAGCACCCCTGTAGCGTCTCAGAGACCGTCGAGACCCGCCATTGAGTCCAATGGGATCGGTGGTCCTTGCAGGCAATCCAACGCCCAACTGAAGTATTGGAAAGGGGAAACAGAGAAAAGACTCCCGGTCCCTTTTTTCAGTCTGGCCCCTTTTGTCAGTCTCACGCGGATGGCTCCCCGGAGCTTCCTTCCAAATGGTCAGAAGGGCTCTCATCGCCAATGCGAGTTCGACGCGACTGATGATGGGGCAGTCCAAAGAAGATACCCGGCTATGAATAAATTTCCTGTGAGAACTTGTCTGAGTTTCGCAGCAGTCCTTGGTATCGCATGGGCAGTCAGTGGTTGCGCATACGTCACGCATGAGCCGGTGACGTATCATCCATATCCTTCCAACTGTGAGCCGACTGAACAATGCAAGGCGGTGAGGCTCAAGAACGACCAGGAAGACGCAAAGTTCACTGGAATCCGCTACTACCTCAGCTCGCTCTATCTCCTCGTCTATACCGATGGCAAAGGGAACCTTGTGTGGAAGCTTTATCAACTGCCAGATCAGACAAAGCTCATGGTGGCAACCCCAACGCAGTTCTTTGCAAAGACGACGGCTAATTTCACTTTCACGAATGGTGTGCTGACACAATCCAAATCGGAGGCGGACTCAGCCGGTGCCATCAAAGCCGTGATCGGAGCGATCGAGAAAGTGTTGCCACTCATGGCCGCTGCCATGGTCCCAACGGAAGCGACGAAAATCCCGGCGCCAAAGCTTTACAAGATTGTGTTCGATCAAGGCAATCTCAAACTGATCGGCGAGCAAAGCCCCGAGACCGTGAGCGTCACACTCAAGCCAGGGACCTAACGAGGATGACACGCGCCCCAGCACTTATCGTTCCAGCCATTGTGATGGCCCTTGGTGGCTGCGTCTGCGTCACCGTCACCAAACTCCCGCCCAACAGTGATGCCGCAACGATCAAAGGGCAGCGATTCTCGCTTCCAAGGCCGTTCATACAGGCCACGCCGAAAGAGGATGGCTCAATTTCAGCGGAGATTATCTATCTCCCAGACCCCGAGCGCACTTACGCAGTGAAGTCGTTCAGTGTACTAGCCAATGACACGCTGGAGGTGGCGACCGAGGGCGAGATCGTCAAAACGCTCAACTGGACCGGTATTTCGGCAGCCGTGGTCGAGCAGGCCGCGGCGTCAGCCGGCACTATAGCCAGTGGCATTCTGCAAGCGGAGCGGACGAAGAAAGCTGACCAGAAGGAGAAAGAAGACACAGCAAGTAAGGCCGTTGATGACGCCAAGCTGGAATTAGAACAGGCACAGACCCAATTGGCAATTCTGCTGGCTGACCCTGGGGCTTCTCAGGAAAGCATCCGACAGGCGCGGATCGCCGTCGCTAATGCTGCGCTTAAGCTGAGAGCCGCTCAAGCCGCCGTTGATAGGCTCCGCGGGAGAACCATGCCTTCTTTGGAGCTCCAGCAGAAAACAAACGAGGCCGACGAGGCGGTTCGCGCCGCGCAGTCAGAGCTGGAGCAGGCGCAGCAAAGATTGGCAGCTGGCAGGAGGAAAGGGGCGGCACCGGCGGACATTCAGGAAGCCAAACGTGCTGTTGAAAATGCAAACCGCCAACTACTCGTGGCGAAGGAGAATCGCAATAAGTTAATTGGACTAGTGTTCGGTCCGAAGTTGTTCGCCATTCGCGAAGAGATTCGCATGACGGCAGATCGTTCGAGTACGACGCCGTATCTAGAAGTGAAAACAGTTGAGCAGAAACGAAACCCTAGTGAAATGGAATGGAATCCACTTCAGCCCATGTACCCGGTTAAATGGCCTGACCCGCCAAAACCGCCGCAGGTTCGAATCTTTCCAGAGGGCGTAAAAAGCGTGAGTAAGGACGATAAGGGCAATAGGCGTCTAACGCTCCAATCGAGCGCACCGTTATTCGAATATGTCCAGGAAAAGACCTGTCTTGTACGCGGCTTCGTGGAGACCCCTCCAGCTAACTCCGCTGACTGTATGCCGCTTCCGCCAATCGCCCTGGATTCGCCAACTGTGTTCGATCTTGATTTGGAATCGCTCGATGTCGGTGACTACACGCTGATCCTGGCCTACCGGACGCGAAAGCCTTCGAACACCAATGGGGAAGCTGAAAAGATCCCCGTGAAATTTAGGATCGTGAGTTAAGTACGGATGGGGCAGCCGTGGTGATTCAGGTCCTGCAACTTCGATCGCAATGAGGAGTGCTAGTTACGTGAGGCTAAAAGAGTTTGATCGGCCTCAGTTGTGGGAGTCGGCACTGGAGAGATTTGTCGAAACACTTATGAGACGGCACCTACTTCCGAGGCGAATCGACGGGGAGTTCTAGCGGCCGGATCTTTTCAGAGAAGCTGTCGTGGAGGGTTCGCAGCGACAGAAGCAAGAACGTTTCTGTAACACGGGAGGAAACCTCTTATGCCTGCCGAATTTGTGCCACGCGTCATCGTCAAATTCAAGGATGAACTCGTAAATCTTGAGGTAGATAACGCAGCCGACCAGTTTCTGGCCCGGTTGAAAGCGGGGGAAATCCCGGGGACTAGCTGGCCCCAGCTTGTGGCACAGCACGATTTTCAAGGCCTTACGATCGAGAAGCTCCTTACCGCGTTAACTCAGGCGGAGTTGCTCAAGCTTATGAACCTGGCATTTCATCGAGATCCCAGCTATCGCTTTTTCGCACCAAATCTGCTGACTTACTTTGCCATCCCCCGTCCACCTAAGGTAAAGCTTAAAGTAGTAGCCGAGGTTCTATCCACGTGGGAACCAGTGGAGCGAGCCTACATCGCAGAAGCCCCTAGCGACCTGCCAGCCGTGAATAAGGGTGCAAACCCTGCATGGGGACAAAAAGATACGCACTACCTAGTTAAAGCTCCTGCTGGGATTGACGCTGAGTTTGCCTGGGACCAACGAGGTGGTGACGGTGGAAAAACTCTAGGTATCAACCTCCAGCTATTCGACATAGAGAGCAACTGGGATCTCACGCATCCTGATCTCACGCCAAGTAATCCGCAATGGTCCGGTATCGGGCACCGAAAACCAGGCTGGGAGAATCATGGCACCAAGGTCCTGGGAATAGTGATCGCCTCGGACCAGAACCCTCCTGCCCCATACGATAAGAGCAGCCTTGGAATCGCGCCTAACTTGGCAGCAACCAACGTGGCCTCTTACTGGCGTGATGATAACAACATCGATCACTTCAACACCATCCTCGCGGTCATTAACAGAATGCAATTCGGGGACGTCCTGTTGTTGGAAACACAGGTCAACCTAAATGACGAGAACGGCAATCCCATACTTGAACATCTTCCTGTTGAATACTTTAAAGAGAACTTCGACGCGATTCGGCTTGGTACCGCCCTTGGGATTGTGACCGTGGAGGCAGCAGGTAATAAAGATCACTTTCTCGATAATCTCGGCATACCATGGCTGACGAGGAACAGTGACCCGAAATTGGACTCTGGCGCCATTCTGGTGTCAGCCGCCACTCCGTGGGTAAATGGAGGGAGTTCAACAACTCCACCAGATTACATACATGCTCCGTTCATAACATCTACGAGGCAACACAACTTTGGGAGCCGGATCGATTGTTACGCTTGGTGCGATAACATCTACACCACCGAAGTCGGAGGTTACGGAAACTTTGGAGATACGTCAGGAGCCTCGGCCATCATCGCGGGCGCCGCTTTGTCGCTCCAGGGAATGGCAGAGGCACAGCTCGGCTACCGCTTCTCTCCTCTTCAGATCAGAAGCATCCTAAACAATCCTGACCCAGCAACAGGAGGAGGCACTCCTTCTAAGGACCCTGATAACGACAAGCTCGGAGTGATGCCCGATCTTCGAAACATCGTCGAGAAGGCTCTTTGTACAACACCGGATGTCTACATTCGGGATTTCGTGGACGACGACGGAGATCCTCACACGGGCCCGATTTCCATGAGTCCCGACATCATTCTTCGGCGCACGCCATTTGATGCAGACCCTGCCGTGGATTTAGCCGCTGCACAAGCCGCTTATGGAGAGGGAAGCGGGACAGAGGGCAATAGTTCACTGAGTGAGGACGCGGTACCTGGACAGAATCACTGCATCTATGTGAGAGTACGAAACCGTGGCGGCGTGCTCGCTCAAAATGTGAAGGCGACCGTCTATTACTCCGACCCTACCCTTCTCGTAACTCCTGACCTATGGAACAAGATAGGAGAAACCGTCATCAAGGAGGTTCCTCCAGGTGATGTTCTGACCGTCTCTCCTGCCATTAAGTGGTCGGCTATTCCCGGCACGGGGCACTACTGTTTTGTCGCCTCAATCGGAAATCCGCAGGACCCGGAGCCACCAAAACCTGGTGATTTCTTAGGCTGGCCAGGCCTCAACGCGTGGGATCTCTACCAACGCTTCATTCGAGAGAACAACAATGTCACATGGCGTAACTTCGATGTTGTGGACAACACGCCGAGCACGTCTGGGTTCACTGAGCTGGATTTCATGATGAATGGGACCTGGAGCAAGGCCGTCCCAATGAGGATCGAGGTGATCTCGCGCTTCCCTTCCGAAGCGCGGATTTTCCTTCACGTTCCCGAAAAGGACTGGAAGACGTTGAGTGCTTTAAAGGAGCTTGGAAGGATCGTGGAGATCGAAAGTGAGAAGAGGGGGCGGGTCCCTGCGATTCAACTCAATCCCCACGGTCGCTCCCGGACTACAGAGATTCTCTTCCCCAAAACCAGAGAGTTCCGGTCGCAGTGCCTCCTCTTGGTCGACATTCCCGAAAGACTTCGGAAGTTTCCTTATGAAGTTTCGATACGCCAATTATCGGGCGACCAGGAAGTCGGACGACTGACTTGGCGGTTGGCGCAACAACAGGAAACGAGAAGAAGGCAACAGGTGACCACCAGCTTTGTCGAAAGTCTGATAACGGAACTGAGAAGGAGTCTCGTAGGATCGGGCGATCGGCGGTCATGAAGGTGTTCAAAATTACGTGAGGGAGTGCGGTGGAGCTCTGTTTATTTGAGGGAAGAGACGGGCATTTCTCACATAGTGGACCGTTCCGGGGGAAGTCCAACATTCAAAAGGAGGAGAGAGATGAAAAAGACCTCTACGTTTCCGCGCATGTGTTGCCAAATTGTTGGTCTCGGTTTCTTTGCGTTGCTTCTGGCTAGCTGTGTCACGTGTGTTGACTGCAAGAAAGAATGCGGCGGCGGGCCAGGTGATCCGGTAAACTGTTCCGATTATGCCGTGAATGTCACCGTAGCCAATGAGCCTCCCGGCTGCATCGTGAATCCAGGCGTGAGCAAGAAATGTAGCCAGAGCGGCCTACCATGCCCAACTAACCGAGGCCCGAAGACATGTCAAACCTTGGTAGGAGCAGGCGGAAATTGCTCGTGTGCATGTCCCTAGTAGAGAGCTCTCTGGATAAGTGCGACTGAGTTGATTCGGCGCCAGCCGGTCCGAGAGCTGGCACCGAACACTCTACGGAACTAGGAATTGGCATCACACGTCTACACGACAGCGTAGAGGAGTGGGTTTGGTCAACCGTATGATGCCCAAGCTTCACCACAAGTGAGATTCATTCAGCGGCTCGATGTAAGTGTATCTTTTTCGGATCACTGAGGTATCGAGAAAGATACAGGATCTGAAGACTCAGGAAGGAAAAGGAAGAGATGCCAAATACCCTTTGCGCTTGCATTCAGCCGACTTGAACCATTTCTTTCTCTCTGCACAGAAAGGTATGATGTTTGCCCACTCTCTGGAGGGAAAGAGGAGGGCAGTCCCATGACCTTTCGACACATCGGTCAGCTTTCCGCAAAACACTCCTTGCTGTGGGTCATCAGCCTGACGGGTTGCCTTCTTTTCTTGAACGCTGCCCCGCCCTTCATGAGCGTGGCCTGCGCCCAAGGGGCGCCCATCACGTCTTCCGGGCTGAACACGGTTGTGACGACGAACGGTAACATCCATACCATCACCGGCGGCACAAGACCTGGTAATGGACCTAATTTATTCCACAGCTTCGGCGAGTTCAACGTCCCGAACAACAACATCGCCAACTTCCTCAATGCGGGATCGGTTGATCTAGCGGGCAACCAGCTTGCCGCCGGCTTGCCGACCTCGAACATCCTTGGCCGGGTCACCGCAGGCAATCCATCGAACATCTTCGGCACGATTCAGACGACCAACTTCGGCAATGCGAATCTGTTTCTGATGAATCCGGCCGGGATTATCTTTGGGCCAAACGCCTCACTCGACGTTGGGGGCTCGGTCACGTTTACAGAGGCTAATTACATCAGGCTGGCGGATCAGAAGCTCTTCACAGCGGCGCCGAGCGCAAACGACGCCGTGCTCTCAACCTTTCCAGTTGCAGCCTTTGGGTTCCTCGATGCGAATCCGCAAGGCAACACGATCACCGTCGAAGGCAGCACGCTGTCCGTTCCAGATGGCCAAATGTTGTCCTTTATAGGTAAAGACTTCACAATGACTGGGGGCAGGCTCAGCGCTCCTGGCGGGCAAATCAGGATCGCCAGTGTCGCCTCAGCCGGAGAGATTCTGCAGCAAGACCTAGGAACTGGCCCCAACATCAATGGCCAGACGTTCACGGCCATGGGGACGATCAACCTGTCGCAGGGCGCCACAGTTGACGTCTCCGCTGACGCGGCTGGGACTGTGAAAATTCGTGGCGGCCAGTTCGTGATCGCTGACGCCACTCTCTCGGCTGACACGATCAATACCAATGGAGCACCTACCGCCATTGACATCAATGTTACGGACGATCTGGCCATCACCGACACTCGCGCAGCACCAGCTATTACTGCCCGAACGACTGGGGCTGGCGACGCTGGCTTGGTGCTTCTTTCTTCCAGGGACTTCACTGCATCATCTAGCGCTTTCACCGAGACTCCTTCTACCCTGATCGATACCCATACTTCAGCTAGTGGTGGGGCGGGCCCTGTTTCCATCACAAGCGGCAATGTGACTGCAGCCGGGCCAGGAGGCCTGTGGTTCTTTATTGATAGTGGCACTCAAGGTGCGGGGCATGGTGGAAACGTTGCCATTACCGCACAGGAAATGCCGCCGACCCAAGGAATCCAGCCTCCCGGGAACGTACAGGGCGCGCACATGATTGACTTAACGAGCGCGCGCATAAGCACTGGCACCCTCCTCGCTCTGATCAACGGTCAGGAAGCCACCGGAGCTGCCGGCAATCTCACGATCACGGCAGACAGTCTGCGAACCAAAGACTCCGGCCTTAACACATCCGCCGAGTTCCCAGCAGAACGGTCCGGCGATATGACGATGAATGTTCGTGAGATTAGTATGCTCAATAGCAGCGTGAGCGCATCCGGTTTTGTGGGTGGTGCCATTACGATCAACGCTGACACATTGATCGCTGACGCAACGCAGCTCAATTCATTCACGGAGCTAGATTCGGGAGGAGGGATTACATTCAATGGTCGCGTCCTTGAGTTGACCAACGGTAGTTCGATGAGCACCAGCACATTCGGTGATGCGCCGGCGGGCGATATCAACGTAACTGCGACCGACCATGTCAGCCTCCTGGGCATTACCGGTCCAAATCCCATTGGCGAGTTTAATCCCAGCGGCCTCTTCAGCAATGCGTTCGGATTTTTCGGGACGCAGGGCTCTTCGGGCAATATCCGGATCACGACTCCCCTGTTAACGGTGAGAGAAGGTCGTATCAACACAAGCACGGCGGACAGTGGCCATGGTGGTAATGTCACCATCAATGCTGACACGGTCTCAATTTCCGGCGAGTTTCCGAATAGGTTCGGGGCAGAGATCTTCTTCACAATTACCGACATTCACCCCAGCGGCATCTTCACACACACAGTGGGAAACGAGTTTTGCGCGGGGCCCTGCGGCAACGCGGGGAACATCATCGGAAACATCGGCTCACTGGTCATGGGTCCCGGCTCGCAGATGAACAGCGGCACCAGCAGCACCGGCAACGGCGGCGGCGTCACTATTCACGCGACGGATACGATCGCGATCTCCGGAACTTTGAGCGACGGCACCCCTGGCGGCATCTTCAGCCGGACGATCGGCACCGAGCCCGGCTCTGGCAACGGCGGCATCATTGACTTGCATGCGCAGCACTATGAAGTCACCAACGGGTCGCAGATTGCGGCCAGCACGCTCGGACCCGGCAACGCGGGGAGCGTCAGCCTCCAGGGTCCGGCCAGCCCGGCCCAGTCCATCCTGATCTCCGGCGCCGGCAGCGGCATCTTCACAACCACCGAGGGCGCCGGCGCGGGCGGCAATGTCCTGGTCGACTCCGCCACCGTCACGGTTCAGAATGGCGGCTCGCTCTCGGCGGCGACCTCAGGCACTGCCCCCTCGGCGACAGGTGGCAACATCACGGTCACTGCGGGCAATTCGATCCAAGTGAACGGCGGAGGGTCGGTTTCCGTCCAGAGCACCGGGGTGGCCGATGCGGGCAACATTTTCTTGGGCGCCGGCGTACAGCTCCTGCTGCAAGACGGCTCGGTGACCGCCTCGGCCAATCAGGCCGGGGGCGGCAACATCACGACGGTCGTGGGGGACACCGTCAAGCTGGTGAATAGTCAATTGAACTCCTCGGTCTTCGGCGGCACGGGCGGAGGCGGCAACATCAACATCGACCCGCAGTTCGTGATCCTCCAGAACAGCCGGATTCTCGCGCGGGCGGTGCAGGGCAACGGCGGTAACATCAACATCACGACCCAGGTCTTTCTGGCTGATGCGAGCAGCGTGGTCGACGCGTCGTCGCAGTTCGGCGTGAACGGCACGGTGAACATCCAGTCACCCACCTCGCAATTGAGCGGGCGCATCGTGCCGCTGTCGCAATCGGTCCTACAGACCGCGCCATTACTGAGCCAGCGCTGCGCCGCCAAAGCGGCCGGTGAAGAGAGCAGCTTCGTAATGGCAGGTCGGGAGACGCTGCCGACGGAACCCGGCGGGTGGCTGGGAAGTCCGACCCTCGCCTCCCCCCTCACCCCAGCCCTCTCCCTTGCAGGGAGAGGGGAAATGATGATGGGGATGGGGCCCCTGGCGAGGGAGCCTGCCCTGAGCCTGTCGAAGGGTGCTGAGTTAGGAGTGCTGAGTGCTGAGTTTCTCAGAGCCGAAAGGTCGGGTACCGGGGACAGCAATGGAGTTGATGGCACGACGCAACTGGTATCGTTGCGGCGGCTGACGCCGGCCGGATTCTTGACGCAGTCGTTCCCGGTAGATTGGTCGGGCTGTCCATCATGATGCGACGCGCTGGTGAACCGGCGTATGCGTCTCCTGAATTTGGAATGTGGAATGAGGAATGTTGAGCGGGAGAGGGTATGTCAGCGCTTGCGAGTTGCCTTCTTGGGTTTGCCGTTGTGGCGCAACTCTTCGATCGCCTGTTGAAGCTCAAGGCGGATGACCTCCATCAGGGGATCTTTGAACGTCGGCTGTCGGAGGGCAACTCGCAATTCTTCTTCGGTCACCTCCTGAATCACGGAGGTGAGAGTACTCTGAATCGTGGCGCGGACGCCATCGCGAATCAGGTCTTTGAGATTGGGCTGTGACGGATTCATCGAATGTCCTTTGCTGTTATTCATGTTAACAATTCTGCGGGAATCCCGCAATGCCTCAGCATCAGTAGCGTGCCGGCGGGGATAGACACAGTGGCCTTACCCTGACAGGCGGAGGGAGACGAGACAAAAGGAAGAGTGACGCGGATAATCATTTGGAATCCCCTCGCCCCATGGGGGAGAGGGCCGGGGTGAGGGGGAGTGGGGGACTGGGACCAAGAAGGGATTAGGAATTCGGATCATCAGTGGCACCCTCACCCTCTCCTCTCCCTGGCAGGGAGAGGGAGAGAAGAAGAGGAGAGGGAGCAGGGTGAGGGGAAGAAAGTCTATCGACTATTGGTCCTGGTGGTTGGGTGTCGTTATGACCGCCACACTCGCTGGAACTCCAACCTGGGCGCAGGTGGTGCTGCCGCCGATCTTCGATCCGACCGGCAAGTCCGGCGAGCCGCCCGCCCCGCTCAAGAAAGAGTTCAAGCCGCCGACGCCGCCTCCTCGGCCCGCCCTGCCCACAGTGCCGCAGCCTCCGGAGGAGGACGTGCAGAAGAGGTTTCCAAAGGTCCGCGTGTTCGTCCACGACATCCATGTGACCGGCAGCACGGTCTTTTCCGATGCCGAGATCGACGGGGTGGTCGCGCCGTTCCGCAACCGGACGCTGACCACGGAAGATCTCGAACGCCTCCGCCTGGCCTTGACGCTGCTCTACGTGAACAAGGGCTATATCACTTCGGGCGCCGTCATCCCGGACCAGGACGTGACGTTCGGCGTGATCACTGTCCAAATCGTCGAAGGTTCTCTCGCTCGCATCGACGTGGAAGGTGCGGACTGGTTCCGGCCCTCTTACCTCCAGAAGCGCGTGGCGATGGGCGCGCAGACGCCGCTGAACGTCGCGCCGCTGCAGGAACGGCTGCAGTTGCTCCAGCAGGATCAGCGGATCGAACGCATCAACGCGGAGCTGCGTCCCGGCGCGACACGCGGCGAGAGCGTGCTGAATCTGAAGGTGAAGGAAGCCAGCCCCTTCAAGGCCTGGCTCGAGTTCAACAACTTTCAAACGCCGGTCGTCGGCGCCGAACGCGGGTTGGCGACGGTGGCGCATCAGAATGTGACGGGGAACGGCGACACGTTCTCCTTTACCTATGGCCGATCCCGCGGGGTGAATCCCATCATCGACACCACCTATGCGCTGCCGCTGAACCGCTACGACACGACCTTTTCGGCCTACTACCGCCGGAACATCTTTCTGGTCGTGGAGGCGCCGTTTCAAGACCTGAACGTCAAGACCGATGCCGAGATAATCGGCCTGTCGCTTCGCCAGCCCCTCTATCGGACCCTGTCCGACGAATTCGCGGTGTCGATCATCGGCGAGCACGTCTTCAACAAGACGTTCATTTTCAACGAGGTGCCGTTCGACTTTTTCCCCGGCTCGAAAAACGGCGTGGCGAACGTGAGCGCCTTGCGCTTTGCGCAGGAATACACCCATCGGACCTCGAATGCCGTGATCGCGGCCCGCTCCCGGTTCAGCATCGGGCTCGACGTGTTGGACGCCACCATCAATCCGAGCAATGCGACGAACCAGCAGGGCGCCACGCTGGCCACCGGGCGCTACTTCGCCTGGTTGGGACAGGTCCAGGCCGTGCGGCGCTTCGACGAGTGGTGGGGGATCCAACTCCTGGGACGGATGGACCTCCAAGTGGCCAACAACCACCTGTTCCCGCTGGAACAATTCCCGGTCGGCGGGCGCTTCAGCGTGCGAGGCTATCGGGAAAACAGCTTGGTACGGGACAACGCCTTCACGGCCTCGGTGGAGACCCGTATCCCTTTGTGGAGGTTCGCGTCCGGGGAAGACCGGCTGCAGTTCGCGCCGTTTGTGGATGTGGGACGCTCATGGAACGCCAAAGGCGGGACGACCGATCCTGAAACGCTGGCGAGCGTGGGCGCCGGGCTGCGCTGGATGGTCCTGCCGCAGGACCGCGCCCGCTTCGAAGTCTATTGGGGACAGCAGCTCAACCATTTCCGGACCGGAGAAGGCAATCTGCAGGACCATGGGGTCCATCTTCAGATGGTGGTACAGGTGTTGTGAGTTCAGGGAATAAGCGGCGGATCTTGGTATCTGGGTTATGAGAACGCCGAATCTGGTTCCAGCCTTGGTAGCGGGGAGTGTGCAACAGCATCCCCTCCTTTGTAAAGGAGGGGGAGGGGGAGGTAGGAGCAAGCAGCGGGGTGCCAGGTCCCATGAGATCGTGGTCTTCGCGGACCATGGCGAACAGACCGCCTTCTCTACCCCACCTTGCCTCCCCTTACAAAGGGGAGGAACACGAAGGGCGGCCCACACAAGAACGTGAAGGCCATGCCTCCGCCGATGATGACCTTAGAAAGGGGAGGAACACGAAGAGCGCCCCACACAAGACCCGGGAAAGCCAGAGCTGCTAACTGACAACTGACGATTCAGTGGCACGGGCGAGAGACAGAGGAGCGGAAGCAAGAGTAGGGTCGAGGAGCATAAGCGCTATGGATGTCATGTTGCGCATGGGTCTGACAATCGTCGTTCTTACAGCCGCGCTACTGCCAGCCATTCCTTCCCCGGCTGCAACACCCGAGGCAGTCTCCCCCGATGCCCACATGCAGCAGGGCGCGCAGGCGTTCCAGCGGGGCATGTTCGACGAGGCCCTCTCCCATTGGAAAGCTGCCGCGCAGGCCTATGAGCGCGCGGAGCAGAGGAAGGATCAAGCCATGGCCTTGGTCGAAGCGGCGCGCGCCGCGCAGGCCCTTGGCCAGCTCCGTGAAGCGATCAATCTGCTGCAGGGCGCGGTGCCGGCTGCGGAACAATCGGGCGACCCACGCAGCCCGGCCTTCGTTCTCGCGGGGCTCGCGAGGGCGGAAAGCGCGGGCGGCAACCTCGATCGGGCCGCCGAGCACTTCGACCAGGCCCTTGCGGTGGCGCGCCGCCATGGCTCATCCGGCTTGGCCGCCTCCATTCTCAACGAGGTCGGCATTCTGCGGATCAACCAGAAGCGCGACCAGGATGCCTTGACGACGTTCAGCGAGAGCGCCTCGCTCGCCCAGACCGCGGGCCTCCCGGCGCTCGCGATCCGTGCCGGCACTAATGCCGCGCGGGCGGCGTTGAAACTGGGCCGCATCGACGAGGCCCGCAAGTGGACGGATCGAGCGTTCGATCAACGTCGCGATCTCACGCCTTCTCATGAGACCGCCTCCGTGCTCATCACCACCGGGCTGCTGTACCGAGACCTGGGCGCCACGCAGGAACAACTCCGCGATCCGCTGTTCCTGAAGGCCCTGCAGATCCTCCAAGAAGCCGCGTCGGGCGCCGAGTCGCTCGGTGATGCCCGCACCGCCTCGTACGCCTTGGGCCATGCGGGTCACCTCTACGAGATGGAACACCGCTATGAGGATGCCTTGTCCTTGACGCGCCGGGCGATTTTCGCGGCGCAGTCGGCTTCCGCCCCCGAGTCTCTGTATCGCTGGGAGTGGCAGGCCGGTCGCCTGCTTGCCGCCACCGGTAAACTCGACGAAGCGATCGCCGCCTACCGCACCGCGGCCGCGACGTTACAGCCCATTCGCCCCGAGGTGGCCGCGTCCAGCCAGCTCGCCGACACCTCGGCCGGCGAGCCGACCAAGCCGCTGTTCTTCGAGCTGTCCAACCTGTTGCTCCAACGGGCGGCCCTGACGGACGACGGTAAGATCGCGGAAGACTACTTGCGGGGCGCTCGAGACGCGGTCGAAGCCTTCAAGGCGGCGGAGTTGCGCGACTACTTCAAGGACGAATGTGTCGATGCGCTGCGCGCGCGGCTCACGAAGTTGGATACGCTGGCGACCACTACCGCGGTGATCTACCCGATCATCTTCCCTGATCGCACCGAGCTATTGGTCAGTTTGCCGAGCGGGCTCAAGCGGGTTTCGGTCGAAGTGACGGCCACGCGACTCACCCAGGAGATCCGTTCGTTCCGGAGGAAGCTGGAGACCCGCACCACCCGAGAATACCTGTTGTACGCGCAACAGCTCTACGACTGGATGCTGCGCCCCCTCGAGCAGGATTTCGCGGCCCACACGATCGATACCTTGGTGTTCGTGCCCGACGGACCGCTGCGGACCATCCCGATGGCCGCCCTCCACGACGGAAAGCAGTTTCTGATCAAGAAGTTCGCCGTCGCCATGACGCCTGGGCTCAATCTCACCGATCCCCGCCCGCTCGATCGCGAGCGAATCAAGTTATTGGCCAGCGGGTTGACGGAAGCCACGCAAGGATTCCCGCCGCTGCCGCACGTGAAGCGGGAGATCCAAACCATTCACAGCCTCTACGGCGGCGATCAGCTCATGAACAAGGACTTCGTCATCAGCGGCCTGGAGAAGGAGCTCAAAGAACAGCCCATTTCGGTCTTGCACATCGCGTCGCACGGCCGGTTCGAAAAAGACGTGGCGCACTCGTTCGTGTTGACCTACGACACCAAGCTGACGGTGGAACGCTTGGACCAGTACATCGGGCTCTTCAAGTTCAGGCAGGAGCCGCTGGAGCTCTTGATCCTGAGCGCCTGCGAGACGGCGGTCGGCGACGACCGCGCGGCCTTGGGGTTGGCCGGCGTGGCGATCAAGGCCGGCGCCCGCAGCGCGCTCGCGACGCTGTGGTCGATCAACGATCAGGCCTCGTCTGATTTGGTCGCCGAGTTCTATCGCCAGCTCCGCGAGCCCGGCGTATCGAAAGCGGTGGCCTTGCAACGGGCGCAAGTGAAAATGTTGTCGGACATCGCGTACGAGCATCCGGCCTATTGGTCGCCGTTCTTGCTGTTGAACAACTGGCTCTGAGGGTCTGAATTATGGTAGGCTTCAGCACCTTCACCAATGCCCCTCGACCGCTCCCGGGAGCCCATATGCACGCCGCGCTCCTTCTGCCGCTCCTCCTCTCTCTCCTCAGCCTGGGCTTACCGGCTCGAGCTTTCGGCGCTGACGCGCCTTCGCTCGCATTCCCCGAGAAGATCCAAGGCCTCCATAAGCCGATCGAACCGACGATGCCTATTTACAAGCCTCGAAAAGGCAGCGCGTTACGAGGCCGCGTGGACGGCGGCTTCCGCGGCGGCGTGGAAGGCGAACCGGTGCTCCACGTGCTGGCCCCTGCCGATCATGTCGGTGAGACGCTGAAAAAGTCACCGGCCCTGTACTGGTATCTGTCCCAACCCACGACGCTGCCGGTGGAGTTTACCCTCGAAAACAGCCAGCAACCCAAGCCGCTCCTGGTCACCGAGTTGAAGTCTCCGGCTTGTTCCGGCATCCAAATGATCCGCCTCTCGGATCTCAACCAAGTGTTGGAAGAGGAAATTCAGTATCGCTGGCACATCTCCCTGATCGTGGACGCCGAATCCCGCTCGAAGGATATCCATGCGATGGGATTCATCGAGCTCGTGCCTTTCACGCAGGCGATCTTCGAGGGGCGGACGGGATGCAAGGACACGATGGATGTGTTTTGTCTCTATGTCACGGCCGGGCTCTGGTACGACGCGGTGCAGGTGATCTCCGATCTGATCATGGCCTACCCGAAGGATCGGGTCTTGCGATTGATGCGCGCCTCGCTCTTGGAGCAAGTGGGCTTGAACGATGTGGCCGAATGGGACCGCATGCAGAACGGCACGCCCTGTCCGCCCGCTAGGGCCGAGATGGACGCTCCGTTGCCTCAGCTCGCAAACGGAAAGGTGAAACCATGAACCGGCCGGCCATCATCCTGAGCGTGTTGATCGGGATGACCGTGGGCTCACCGGCCATCGGGATCACGGAGCCCACTCTGCCTGATACCGACACGGCCCTCCGGCTTGCGCAGGCGCCCGCTCCACCCAGCGATCTCACCAAGCCGGTATACAAACCCCACGGCGCCATTGCCCCTCGAGCCCGGATCTTCGGCGCCACGCGAGGCCGTGTAGACGGCGAACCGGCCGTGCTGGCGCTGGTGCCGGATCACGTGGGCTACACCACGAGCCGGCAGCCCACGCTGTTTTGGTATCTCTCGAAGACGACCTCGCGCCCGATCACGCTGACGCTGATCGATACGCGGTCGATCAAGCCCATCCTGCACGTCAAGCTGGGCCAGCCGGCGCAATCGGGCGTGCAGATGATCAAGCTCAAGGATTATTCCTTGTCGCTGGAAGAGGCGGTCCAATATCGCTGGTTCGTGTCGTTGGTGGTCGACCCAGATTCACCGTCTCGCGATGTCGTCACGGGCGGTGTCATCGAGTATCTCGACCCCAAACTCGTGAGCCTGGACGAGGCGAGCGCGTGCCAGGACCGTCAAGACAAAGTCTGCCGGTACGCCGAGGCCGGCTTGTGGTATGACGCGTTGGCCGCCGCGTCCGAACAGATCACCGCGGCCCCAAAGGACAAGCTGCTCCGGAAGAAGCGCGCGTCCCTCCTCCAACAAGTCGACTTGAACGAACCGGCCGAGTGGGATTTGTCACAGAGTCGGGCGGACTAGAAACCGCCCCTCACCCTGCCCTCTCCCCGATGGGGCGAAGGTGATGATTCTTCTTCCTCTGCCTCTCCAAGGGGGAGAAAGCAGGGTGAGGGGGAGAGGGATTGTGCGATGCGACTGCCGCTGCCTTTCTTCTTACTTCTCTCCACTCTCAGCATGCTCGTCGTGAATGATGTGTCCGGATTTGCTCAGGAACATGCTCTCCAGGCCGTTGCCGTCGCAGCGGTATCCGACCCGTCTATCCCGCTGTACAAAGCGCCGAAGGACAAACTCCCTCATGCCCGCGTCGACGCCGGCGCCCGAGGAGGCAAGGATGGCGAGCCGGTGCTAGTCGTGCTCGCTCCTGCCGACCACATCGGCGTGACCACGAAGAAGGCTCCGTGCCTGTTCTGGTACTTGTCGCCGACGACCGCCTTTCCTGTCGAATTTGTCTTGGAGGATAACCGCCTCGCACGGCCGCTGCTTGAAGCACAACTCCATCGACCCACGCAGCCGGGCATCCAGAAAGTCTGTTTGGAGGACTACAGCCTCACCCTCGAACCCGGCGTCCAGTATCGTTGGCACATCTCCTTGATCGTGGATGCCGACTCGCGCTCGAAGGACATCCATGCGATGGGCATGATCGAACGCATGGGGTTCGTCGAATGCAGCGCGTTAGGGCTGCCCTGCACATGGTCCTGCGACAAGAAGGCCGCGTATCAGTATGCAGAGGCCGGGCTTTGGTATGACGCCTTGGAGTGCATCTCGGAGTTGATTGACGCCAGCCCGGATGATCGCAGTCTGCGAATGATTCGCGATGGGCTGCTGCGACAAGGCTTTCCTGAGCTTCTCGCGCAGTCCGCCTCGACTGTCCCTGGTGCGTCTCGCAGCAGGCAAACAGAGAAACCCACAGCCCTGCCGACACGCTAGCTTCACCCACCTTTTCCTCTTCCCCCCTTTCTGCCTTTCCGGCGCCACGCCCGTAACCCCGTTATCGGTTCGGATACACCTAGAATCTCTTTCGATACAGGCCATGGCCTGTCCCACCCTTCAGCTTCGATGAGCCTGCACTTATACCGGCAAAAAAATTGAGTCCTGTGCGCTCGCGCCTTCGCGCCCTGTGCCGGTCGGGATGGCACAGCAGTTGCGGTGTATCCTTCGGAACTGCCTCAGTGGACCGCGACCGAGAAGGGAGGGCCACACTATGGAATGGGGATTAATCGGCGCAGGATTGCTTATCGGGATGATCGGTTTGCTCTGGATTCTCGTCCAGTCGATCTGGTGGAGCAGCGATCCGTCTGAGGGGATCCGCATCACCGGGGGGGACATGTCCGACACAGGGCTACAAGCGGCCAGACCGCTTGCCGGAAAGAAACGGAGGCAGGCTGCCTAAGCAACTTCAACACTCACGCCGGAGGTGGTAATGCCGAACACTCAACCGACCGAACGCGGGCGCCCGAACGGATTGCTCCGTCTTGATCGGTCCCGGGAGTTGACTCGCAAACGAGGCCTGACCATCACCCTGCCGCAGGACCTCCTCGATCGCATGCGTAACGCGGTCTATTGGACACCCTGTCTCACCGTCGCCAAGCTGGTCGAGGACGCAGTGGCCGCCAAGCTGGTGGAGATGGAGCATGCGAACGGGCGGGCGTATCCCAAGCGCCCTCGAGAGCTGAAACCAGGCAGGCCCTCCAGGCAGCGGACAAGGTGTCTCTCTGACTCAGATCCTCCGCTTGTGCTGGGTGGCGACGTTCTTCCTGAGCAGTTTCCTCCGTCCTTCACGAGGCAGCATGACGGAGAGGAACGGCGTGCGCTCTGCCTGGTTGAGTAACCCTATTCGTATTCCGGCACGCCGCTAGGACGCATCGAGAGGCCTGTCCTTGCACGGCAGAGGGGGGGTGGCCCCTCACCTGATTCCTCTCCCCGGCGGGAGAGGGTGGGGAGAGGGGAGAGCGCTGAAAGCTGAGCAGGAGTCATGAGGCCGGAGGGAGAGATACGGGGCATGACTCCCCTGACGACACAGGGACATCCGCTGCTCGCTTCCTTGCTGACGGTCGCGCTGGGGACATGGCCCCGTTCATTGAGGCCCGATCGGCAGAGGAGGCGAAGCCTGAAGGAGGCATCACGGAGGAGATCGAGTTGCTGAAGGAAGAAGAGACCGTCAGCATCGCCTCACGCTATGAGCAGCCGATCTCCGAGGCACCGTCGAATGTCTACGTGATCACGGACGAAGACATCCGCCAATCTGGGGCGACGGACCTGCCGACCATCTTACGCCGCATTCCCGGCATCGAGGTGATGCAGACCTCGGGAGCGGACTTCAACGTAAGCGTGCGTGGAGACAATCAGCTTGTGGCCAATAAGCTCTTGGTCATGGTCGATGGCCGATCGATCTATATCGACACCCAAGGGCAAGTGTATTGGAAAGCCATTCCAGTCACGCTGCCGGAAATCAAGCGCATCGAAGTTCTCAAGGGGCCGGCGTCGGTCCTGTATGGATTCAACGCATTTGATGGCATTATCAATATCATCACAAAATCGGCATCCGAAATGAAGGGGACCACTCTTCAGTTCGGCGGAGGCGAGTTGGGAACCATCTCAAGCGCGGCTATCTATGGCGGGACCGTCGGGAAGTTCGGGTATCGTTTGTCCATTGGCCGCGATCAAACTAATCAATGGCGCAATCGCGAACCCCTGGCATTTCGCTCCCATAAATTCAACGTGCAGACCGAGTACGAGCTTTCCCACAACTCGAAATTCTTGTTCTCCGGAGGCCTGGTTGACGTGAACCGCTTCGATGGCCCGGTCACCGTCGGGACGATCAGTATGGATCGGCCCGAACTCGGCTATGCGCATATGGTTTACGAACGCCCCGATCTGGTGGTGAGGGCGTTCTGGAACAGCTTTAACGATACCTCCGACCCGATCCCGCATCCGCTCTTCGGCAACCTCTTGCGCTTTACTGATCCTCGGGGAAACGTGCCGTCCGTCTTTCGCGGCAACACCTATAACGTCGAGGCGCAGCATAGCATCGCGCTGGGGACCTCCAATCGGATGACATATGGGATCAACTACCGGCTCAACACCTTGTCCAGTAATTACATCGCGGCTTATACGACGGAAAATCGCCTCGGGTTGTACGTGCAGGACGAATGGAAGCCATTACAAGCACTGACCGTGGTCGCTGGGGTACGATATGATCTGGACACTTTCATTAATCCAACGATCAGCCCGCGGGTATCAGTCCTCTATACTCCGGTCCCGGATCACACGTTCCGCGCCACAGTCGCGGTCGGATACCGCCCTCCCACGATTTTTGAGACGCGCGAGAATAACTTATCGCAGACCACCTTGCCCCCTCCGATCCCTTCTCCTCCGCCGATCCCGGTGCAAGGATCCCAGGATCTCGGCCCCGAAGAGATCGTGTCCTATGAGGTCAGCTATCAGGGCTGGTTCCTGAGGAACCGCCTTCGTCCTCGTGCGGCTCTCTTTTTTAACCATATTTCCGACCTGATTACGTTTGGTGGTCTAGGTCCTGTTCAGGCAGGAGGGGTGGCCGACATCTACGGAGGCGAAGCTGGAATTGAGTTCCTGGCGACGGAATGGTTGAGCGGATATGCCAATTACTCGTACCAGGAAATGGGCCAGTCGCTGACCGGCGTGGCCCAGCGGGCCGGACCTCGATCAAAGTGGAACGTCGGACGCCGAGGTGATTGGGACAACGGTGTTACCGGAGAAATCGCCTATCACTACTACGGGGCGGTGACATATCCGCTTCCTTCTGCATTCTCCTCGTTCACAGCCTTCGGCGTGATACCGCCGGATCCTCGTGTCGGCAGCTACAACCTCCTCAATCTCCGCGGCGCGTACCGGTTCTGGCAGCAGAGAGCCGCCGCGGGGTATATGCGCGAAGCGGAGGTCGCCGTCTCCGCGTTCAACGCGCTGAACGACAAGCACAAGGAACACCCGCTCGGCGACACCATCGGCAGCCGGGTGATGGGATGGGTCACCTTGAAATTCTGAATTAGGAATTATGAATTCTGAGTGCTGAATGTTGGATCGAGCGCGCAACGATTATTCAGAAGCCGGAACCTGATGAGGCTATAAGCGAGGATCAGCCTGAGGCTGAAAGAAGAGCTGGAAGCGGGGCTCAGCGCTTGTGGTCCTGATAATACTCAACAAGCTTGAGCACACCAGCGGCCGCGACGGCAAAGACACCAAGCGAGATAATCCACATGGTGAGGGGATCCATGGCTCAATTCCTTTCCTCAGGCGTAACGAACAGCGCGATAACCATAAGCACAAATGCAACGGAAAACCCGATGAGAGCAATCCAGCCGCCGATCTTGCTATCAGGTAAGATCGCTCCCACGCCGACCACAGTCAAGAGATATTTTGTTAAGTCGAACAGGAGACTCGAAACCTTCTCCCGCTTGTTGTGGTGCGCGCCTTTCACTACGAATCAGTTTATCTTGGGAAAACGGCTGAAGTAAAGAACGTTCGGAAGAGAGGAGAGGAACCTATACCGCGCATGATTTCAGCAGCGATCAAAGGCATCCGGCTTCCCGACGCCGCTGCATAATTCAGAATTCAGAATTGGCGGACACGAGCGAGAGGTGCACATGACAACCGCCACGAGCACTCACTCAATTTTAGTGGTGGACGACGACCCTGATATTTGTATCGCGCTCCAGGATCTGCTGGAGCACGACGGCTTCCACGTCGATACGGCCGGCACCTGTCAGGAGGCCATCGCGACCGCGCAAGCCCGTCACTATAACGCCGTGTTGCTCGATCTGTGCCTGCCCGATGGAGACGGCCTGTCCGTGCTCCGCATGCTCCAGGAGCTGGATTCTTCGCTTCCCGTCATCGTCCTGACCGCATTGACGGCCGAAGATCGGCGGGTGGACTCGCGGCTGGAAGGGGCCTTCGACTTCGTCACCAAGCCCTACAATCGAGAGGAGCTGCGCACCATTCTACGGCGCGCCATCGGCGTGAAGGAGCTGGCGATCCGCGCCGCGCACGTGCAGGATGCGTTGAGCGAGAGCGAAGATCGGTTCCGGTCGCTCGTGCAATCGGCGAGCGATGCGATCATCATCGCGGATGAGCAGGGCCGGATCGCCTCATGGAATCGCGGCGCAGAGGAGATGTTCGGGTATCAGCAAGGGGAAGTCATCGGGAAGCCCCTCACGGTCCTGATGCCGGAACGGTACCGCAAGGCTCACGAGCAGGGATTGCGTCGGGTCCAGGCTACCGGCGAGTCCCGTGTAGTCGGCAGACCTATCGAGTTGCAGGCCCTCCGGAAAGATGGGTCCGAGTTCCCGATCGAGCTGTCCCTCGCGGCATGGAAAACCAAAACGGGTTCCTACTTCAGCGGCATCATCCGCAACATTTCGGCGCGGAGGGATACGGAGGAGACGCTGGAACGGCTGAGACGACAGCAGGAATTGCTGCTGACATCCGCCGGCGAAGGCATCTACGGCCTCGACTTGCAAGGGCGGACGATCTTCGCGAATCCCGCAGCCGCCCAGATGCTGGGCTGGACGGTGACCGATTTGATCGGCCGGCCGATGCACCCCACCCTGCACCATTCCTATCCGGACGGGCGACCCTACCCCGCGGAGGCTTGCCCCATCCATGCCACATTCAAGGACGGCGTCCCACGCACCGTGGAGCACGAGGTGTTCTGGCGGAAGGACGGGAGCAGCTTTCCGGTGGAATATGTCACCACGCCGATCCGCGAGCGTGGAGAGCTTACGGGGGCCGTCGTCGTGTTCAAAGACATCACCCAGCGCAAGGTGGCAGAGAAGGCGCTGCGGGAGAGCGAAGAGCGGTTCCGTCAAGTGGCCGAGCACATTCGGGGAGTGTTCTGGACGACGGACCCTTCCAAGACCCGCATGATCTACGTCAGCCCTGCCTATGAGGAGATTTGGGGGCGTTCCCCCGGGTCACTCTATGCCTCCCCCCTCTCGTGGATCGACGCCATTCATCCGGAGGACCGTGACAGGGTCCGCACCGCTGCGCTGACCAAACAAGTCTCGGGCGAGTACAACGAGCGGTATCGGATCATTCGTCCGGACGGGTCCGTGCGATGGATACGGGACCGTGCGTTCCCCATTCACGATGCCTCCGGTCGAGTCTACCGGATCACCGGGATCGCGGAAGACATGACCGAGCAGGTCATGGCGGAGCAGACCCTCCTGGACACCCGGAATCGCTTGCAGGCGATCCTGGATTACACGAGCGCCGTCATTTACCTGAAGGACCTCGAGGGTCGATATCTCCTGGTGAATCGGCGCTGGGAAACCGTGTTCGGCAAGACCGCCGATCAAGTCATCGGCAAGACCCCACATGACATTTTCCCCAAGGAGGTCGCCGAGAGCTTCCTCGCGAACGACCGACGCGCCCTCGAGGCGGACGCGCCGGTTCAATTCGAAGAGCAGTTCCCCCAGCACGACGGACTTCATACGTACCTTTCAACCAGGTTCCCCCTCCGGGAGTCGTCGGGCATTCCGTACGGCGTGTGCGGCATCTCCACCGACATCTCCGACCGCAAGCGAATGGAGGACGCCTTGCGACTCAGTGAAGAACGGCTCTCGTTGGCGATGGAAGGATCCAACGACGGTTTTTGGGACGGGCACCCGCTGCCGGATGAGCCCTGGGATTCGCCCCGCACGCCCGTGTGGTGGTCGCCCCGCATCAGGCAGATGCTCGGGTTTTCAGCGGAGGAATTTCCCGATGTGCTGGACAGTTGGGCCTCGCGACTCCATCCCGACGACAAAGATCGTGTCTTCGCGGCGGTGAGGGCTCATCTCGAGCAGCGCGTGCCGTATGACATCGAGTACCGGATCCTGAACAAGCAGGGCCAGTATCGCTGGGTGCAGGCGAGAGGACAGGCGCTCTGGGATGAGCAGGGCCGGCCGGTTCGGATGGCAGGCACGCTGCAATGCATTACCGCTCGAAAGGAAACGGAGTTGGCGCTGCACGAAAGTCAGGAGCGGTTTCAGCAGGTCACCGAACACATCCAGGAAGTGTTTTGGTTGTCGGACCCCGAGAAGAACCGGATCATCTACGTGAGCCCGGGATATGAAGCGATCTGGGGACGCTCCTGTCAGTCACTGTACGAGGCGCCCCGCTCGTGGCTCGACGCCATTCATGCGGAAGACCGTGTCCGCGTACTCCACGCGGCCTTGACCAAGCAGGTGAACGGCACTTATGACGAGGAGTACCGAATCGTCCGGCCGGACGGATCGATCCGGTGGATCAGAGACCGGGCGTTCCCCGTCCACGACGCGGCGGGCAGGGTGTATCGGATCGCCGGGCTCGCCGAGGACATCACGCGCCACAAAGAACTGGAGGAGGAACTTCGTGTCCGGGAAGAGCGCTTGCGGTTGGCGCTCGCCACGCCGGAGCTCGGCATCTGGGATTGGAACGTGCGGACCGGCGCGATGTTTTGGTCGGAACAGGTCGAGGCGCTGTTCGGGCTTCCGCCGGCTTCCTTCGCGGGCACGTATCCGGCGTTTCTCGACCTGATCGACCCGCGGGATCGGGATCTGGTGCTGCAGACCGTCCAGCGGGCGCTCGATTGCGCCACCGACCTCGATATCGAGCATCGCGCGATCTGGCCCGACGGCACGCCGCACCGATTGCATTGGTGCGGACGGATCTATCGGGACGCGGCGGGCACGGCCGCACGAGTGTTGGGAACAGTCCGGGACGTGTCCAGGCGGAAATAGGCCGTATTGCAACTCTCGGATCTTCCGGGTAGGTTGAACCAGCCCCGGGTCGGCAGACGTGTGAGTGGGTACGGGAGGGGAGTTGTTTCGGGCCCCCTCCCGTGTCGAGCATAGCTCGACAGATGGGGATGGGAGAGTCTGTGGGGCGAGGGATTCTGAGGACGGTCCCTGACTACCTCTGGCCGCGGCGCAAGGACGGGATGGCCGTAGCCCTGCTATCGCTGCACTTATCTGTCGGCTTCCTGGTGTCTTCCCCCTCGGCCGCCGCCGAAATCGTTGTTCTGAAATCCTCCGACCTTGCCGCTTACAACCAGGCTCTCGCAGGCTTCCGGGCCGAGGCCGACCGGAGTGCGGCTCCTGCCTATAAGATCACGGAGTACAACCTGGAGGGGGATCTCGAGCGAGGGCGCAAGCTGGCCCGGAAAACCCGAGCCACCGACGTCGACGCGGTCGTGACGGTCGGCCTCAAGGCCGCCCTCGCCGCCAAACTTGAACTTCCGGACACCCCGGTCGTGTTCGTCATGGTGCTCGACCCCATGAGACATGAACTCAACGGACGGAACATCACCGGGATCTTGCTCGACGTGCCCGTCGAGCGGCAACTGGGCGCCATCCACTCGATGCTGCCCGCCCTCAACCGCCTCGGCGTGCTGTACGATCCGTCCAAAACCTCCCAGACCATCGAGGAAGCTCGACGGACCGCACGGAGCCATGGCCTGGAATTGGTCGCCAAAGCCGTCTCCTCCGAACGGGACGTTCCTGACGCCGCGAGAGCGCTCCTGACGCAAGTGCAGGGTCTGTGGCTGATTCCCGATTCCACGGTGTTGACGGAAGATTCTTTGAAGTTCCTGCTGAGCGAGACGCTGAATCGAAACCTGCCGGTGATCGGCTTCTCCGAGGAGTTTGTGAAGAGCGGCGCGCTGGCGAGCCTCTCGGTGTCCTACGACGACATCGGCCGGCAGGCGTGGGATCTCGCCCGGCGGATCATCGAGAAACGACTGACGCTGCCCATGCAGCCGGTCCCGGCGGACCGGCTCCGTACGGCGGTGAACCGGAATACGGCCAAATATCTCGGCCTGGACATTCCCAAAGAGATTCTCCAGCAAGCGGACAGAATCTACTGAGCCCGACGATGCCGCACGACGATCACACTCGCTCGATGGACTTCCGAGGCTTTGTCAGCCTGCAGACGAAGTTCGCGCTCTTCTTCAGCTTGATCATCGTGACGACCTGCCTGGGACTGACCTGGTCGTTCCTCCACAGCAAACGCGAAACCCTGACGACCCGCCTCGCGGAGTTGGGACAGGTGCTTGCGACCAACCTGGCGTACAACGCCCGGTTCGGCATCGTGACGAGAGACGTCACGACCCTCCGTCAGTTGGCGGAAGGTGTCTTGACGGTTGAGGAGGTGGCTTATGTCATCATCTCCGACGCCGACGGCAACGTGCTCACACTCATCACCAAACAGCCTACATCAGGTCGGCCGCAGGCGTCGTCCCCCGCAGGCCGCCCGAGCCTGCCCGATTCCGCGCTCGCGCAGAACATCTTGGCTAACGCACCCGAGACCCTCATTGCGCACCGCATCACGACGCAGCGTCCGGGCGGCGCACCCCTCGGCCTCCGCGAGGGGACCAGCGCCCTCACCCCACCGTTGTTCGAAGAGGTCGGGATCCTCGATTTTGCCGTACCTGTTCGGCGGGTTCCGGTGAAGGAGCTCCGTCCGGACCGGTTGTCGCTGGAACTCGCCGAACGAGAGCAGGAAGAGCCGCAACCTCAAACCGGCGCTCTGGTGGGCTTGGTCCAGGTCGGATTGACCGAGGCGAAGCTTCGCCAATCGATGATCTCCGTGATCGGGAATTTCATCGTCCTGACGTTTACGATGATCCTCGCCGGCGTGCTCGGCACGGTGTACCTGTCACGCCGCATGATCGACCCCTTGCGCGACCTGGCGGCGGGAGCCCGCAAGGTGGCGGAGGGAGATCTCGATTCGATGGTGACGCCGACCACCCGGGACGAGATCGGCCAACTGGCCGGGTTGTTCAACGTGATGACGCGCTCGCTGAAGGAACGGGATCTGGCGATCTCCACGAACATCAACACCATCCGGCGGCAGATCGCCCAGCTCACGACGCTCAATCAAACCGGCGCCGCCATCACCTCCACGCTGGACCTCGACAAGCTCCTGGCCTCCATCCTTCGTCTGCTGATCGACAATTTGGGATTTGCGCGCATGTTGCTCGTGCTCTATGACCCGCAGCGGAAGATCGCCCGCATCGGTCGCGCGGCCGGCGTTCCGGAGGATATCGAAGCACTGGCGCGCGCGCTGGAGATCCCTGTCGGAGACGACAGGAGCTTCGCCGCGGAGCTCCTCCTCCACGGGAAACCCCAATTGATTCTGGACCTCATGCAGCAAGCCGAGCGTATCTATCCGCCCATGTTCGCGCTGCTGCGCCAGGTGCAGGTGCATTCCTTCGTCGCGGTGCCGCTGCGGAGTCAACAACGCATCCTCGGGTTCTTGGCCGGCGACCGGACCTCGACGCCGTGCACCACGGAAGACCTCGACCTGCTCATGACCGTCGCCAGTCACGTGGCGGTGGCGATCGATAACGCCACGGCCTATTTGGAACTGGAGCTGTTGACCAAGACGTTGGAGCGGCGGGTCGAAGAGCGGACGAAGGAACTCAAGGCCACGAACCTGCGGCTTCAGGACCATGACCGTCGCCGATCAAAGTTCCTCTCGGTCGCCTCTCACGAGTTGCGCACGCCGATGACCTCGATTCGCGGGCTGGTGGAAAACATGCTCGACGGGCTGACAGGAGCACTGACGGACCGACAGGCGTACTACCTGCGGCGGGTCGATCACAATATCGAGCGACTGAGTCGAGTCGTGAACCAACTGCTCGACTGGTCCCGGTTGGATATGGGACGGATCGAGCTCAAGACGGGACCGGTCGACCTGGTCGCATTGGTCCAGGAGGTGCTGGACAGTTTTCAAGTGCTCATCGCGGAGAAAACCCTCGCCGTCCGCTTCGACCATCCGCAGGACGTCCCCTTGATCCAGGCGGACCGGGACAAACTCGAGCAAGTTCTCTGGAACCTCGTCGGCAACGCGGTGAAGTTCACGCCGAGCGGCGGAGAAATCTCCGTGACGCTGCAGCGGGGAGACGAGGGGATGGTCACGCTCTGCGTCCAAGACACCGGCTGCGGCATCGCCCCCGAGGACCTGCCTCATGTGTTCGACGAATTCTCGCGCATCAACTCCTCGCTTCCGCAGTCGCAGGGGGCTCAACTCGGTCTCTACATCACGAAGAGCCTCGTCCTGCTGCACGGAGGACGCGTTGAAGTGGACAGCACCTTGGGTAAGGGAAGCAGCTTCCGGGTGACCCTGCCGATCTCACTTTCATCACCTGCAGTACATAGCGAACAGCCAGCAGCGGGCAGCGAATAGCTTCGAACTGAGAGCGAACAGCTAACAGCGAGTAGCCTGATATCCCTGCCAAGCCTTCCGGTCGTTCCAAGCTGCTCGCTATCGGCTATCCGCTATTCGCTCCCCTTCGAGTGCTGCTCGCTATTCGCTGTTGGCTGCTCGCTGTCAGCTTTCCCTTGCGGCCTTGCCGAACCGTTGAAAGACGGGATGGCTGAGCACCGCGATGTCCTGTTTGGTCAAAGAGGGGTGCCAGACATCGAGCACCAGGGCCACCCGCTCCTGCTTGCCTTCGTGGACGACCTCATGCTCGAACGAGTCGTCGAAGGCGAGGGTCTGGCCTTGTGCCCAGTGGCGCCATTCGGTGCCGACGCGAATGCGAGCCTTGTCCGGTTCCGGGATACGAATGCCCAGATGATGGCGCAGACGGAGATTTGAGGAACCGGTGTGCGGCTTGATGTGGGTATTGGGGTCCACGCCGGAAAACATCACGAACCCGAAATTCTTGCATAGTGGGAAACTTTCGACCACCGCCGTCGTGGCGGGACAGAGGCGGCAGAGCTCCTCGTTCTTGATTCCCTTCGCCTGGTAGAGGAACATGCCGCTCCATTTCCCTTTTCCCGTCAACGAGGTGTTGTCCGGATGCGTCCCGATACGATGCGCGACGGCCTCAAACTCGGCGATAATGGTCTTCCCGCGCTCTTCGAGCGCCGTTCGGATCAGGCTGGGCTCGTCGTACCACGGCTTGGTGGGCAAGCTCCGACAGAACCACACGGTCGGAGCCGGTTCCTTCAGCCCGTCTCCCGGAGGCGGCGCGTAGTACAGGTTGACGAGGTTGTAGTTGCCGGCGATTTCATCCCGCTGCCGCTTGCGGAGCGCCCACAGCAACACCTTCAGAATTCCGCCGGCGGTGACGGCGTCGGCCAGCCGCAGATCGTACCAATAGAGCCGGCGAAGATTCTCCGAGGGATGAGTGCGAAGGAGATGGCGAACGACTGCACAGTCTTGGAGATGTCGTACATATGATCCGATCATGACTACCGCTCCTTTTGCATCGAATCCCCTCCTTTGTAAGCAGGGGCAGGGGGAGGTAGCAGCAGAACGCGGGCGCCCTGTCGCCTGAGATCGCGCTCTCCGGGAGACACCGGACGCACCGCCGCTTCTACCCCTCCTCGCCTCCCCTTATAAAGGGGAGGAACAATCAAACAAGAGATCCGGGAGAGCCGCTCATTTGATCCTACAAAGTGGGCCGAAGGCCCATAATGAATGTGAGGCACACCGTGGATGTGCCAGCGCGCTAACGCGGCGACAACGTCGGGGCCTTCACCACCTCGACATCCGGCGGAGCCTGAAACTCGAAGAGGTCGCTCTTCAGCCCCGTATTCGCTTTGAGACGCGTAAACTCGAAGGTCGCCACGTTCCCACTGACCTCGTGGAGAGAGACCGTCTTGAGAAAGTAGGTTTTCGGGTAGACCTCGACGACGATCCGTTGAACCGTCCGCGTGGGATCGCTGTCCGACTGTTTAGGAACGAGGCTGACGGCTCTGGTCCCTCCTTCGCCGCGAGCTTTCCCGGCAACGGGGGCGATATCAAACGTGTCTTCGATATTGGCGACCCCTTGCAGGAGCTGCAACGGCGCCTGGGACGCCGCCATGGACGTGAGCTTGCCGACCAGCACTTGCTTGTGCTCCGGCACATACATGCGCACGTCGTCCTTGTTCACGTAGATTTCTTCCACGGTCGGATCGAGATAATCCCAGCGCAACCGCCCGGGCTTCTTGATATACACGCGGCCGCTCGACGTCACGGGGGTGGCGAATCCCTCAATCCTGGTTTTCTGCGTAAAGTCCGCTTGGAGGTCCTTGGTCTGCTCGTACCGAGCTTGGATCTTCTTGACGACTTCGCGGGCTTCCTGAAGCGCTTTTTCGTCCGACTGCTCGTCCAGGCCCGCCATCGCCCAGGGCACGATGATCAGCAACCCCGACAGGAGAGCCGGACGTAGACTTGCAAGCACGCGGCGCATGGTTTCCCCTCTCCGACCGGCTCCCATAAATAATTTGGCTCTTCCGGGTTTCGTGTGGGGCGCTGATCTGGTTCCTCCCCTTTGTAAGGGGAGGCGAGGTGGGGTAGAGACGGCGGTATGTTCGATGTCGTTCACAAAGACCATGATCTCACGTAACAGTGCACCCCGCTGCGTGCTGCTACCTCCCCCTTCCCCTGCCTGCGCCGGCTGCGCTTCGGCAGGCAGGCCTCCTTACAAAGGAGGGGATTCCACAGGATGCTCCCCCGCTACCAAGGCCAGAACAAGATTCAGCGTTCCCCACATAGGATCCGGAAGAGCCAATAATTTATTGGGGAGGGACCGGCAGGGGAGCGCGGCGCGCGAGGACCTCCCGGCGCCCATCCCTCCCGGCCGCCCCGACGAGACCCTCCGCTTCCATTTGCTCGATCATGCGGGCGGCCCGGGGATAGCCGACGCGTAAGCGCCGCTGAATCAACGAGGCGGAGGCCTGGCCGGTGGAGAGGACCAATTCCTTGGCCTGCTCGTACACTTCATCCTGCGCTTCCTCTTCTCCGGCCTCCTCTTGCTTGAGTTGCTCGAGCTCCAGGCAATAGGACGGCGAGGCCTGCTGCTTCACGTACTCCACGACTCGCCGCACATCGTCGTCGGATACGAACGATCCATGAAGTCGAATCAGCCGGCCCGTTCCAGACGCGAGATAGAGCATGTCGCCGCGTCCCAGGAGCGCCTCGGCTCCGTTGGCGTCCAGGATCGTCCGTGAATCGGTCTTCGACGAGACTTGAAACGCGATCCGCGCGGGAAAGTTGGCCTTGATGAGGCCGGTCAGCACATCGACGGAGGGTCGCTGCGTCGCGAGGACGAGATGAATTCCCGCGGCTCTGGCCATTTGCGCCAGGCGGGCGATCTTGTCTTCGACGTCTTTGGGGGCCACCATCATGAGGTCGGCCAGCTCGTCGATCATCACCACGATGTACGGCAGCGGCTCCGGTGGAGTCCCTCCCGCAGTCCCCGGCTCCGTCGCCATGTCTTCGCCGGTCCGCTCCCCGGCGGACAGCCGCTCCTCCTCCGAGAGGAATCGGATGGGCAGCTCCGCCTGCTCGGACACCCCGAGCCCCGAGGCATCGGGCATCTGACCTTGGCTGACCGCCACCTGCCTGTTATAGGCATCGATGTTGCGGACTCCGGCCTCCGCCAGCAGCTTATACCGACGTTCCATCTCCTGCACCACCCACCCGAGTCCCCGCGCCGCCGATTTGGGGTCCGTGATCACCGGCCGGAGCAAATGGGGAATCCCGTCGTAGGTCTGAAACTCCAGCATCTTGGGATCGATCAGAAGCAGCTTCACTTCATCCGGTCGCGCCGTGAAGAGGATGCTCATGAGCATGGTGTTCAGGCTGACGCTCTTGCCTGCACCGGTCGCCCCTGCCACCAACAAATGCGGCATGCTCTTGAGATCCGCGACGGTGGGCGTGCCGAAGATGTCCTTGCCGAGCGCCAGGGTCAGCTTCGAACGCGACCGGAAGAAAGCCTCGCTCGTCACGACTTCCTTGAGAGAAACGGTCTCTCGATACGGATTCGGCACTTCGATTCCTACGACCGACTTGCCCGGCAGCGGCGCCACGATGCGGAGGCTGATGGCTTTCAACGCGAGCGCAAGGTCGTCCGCCAGATTCACGATGCGGGCCACTTTCGTCCCCGGCGCCGGCTCGAACTCGTACATCGTGACCACAGGCCCAGGACGCACGTCGGTGACTCTTCCCTCGATGGCAAAGCTCTTCAGCGCGCGGGTCAGCACGTCGGCCTGGACCTTCAATTCTTCATCCGTCATGCGCGCCAACGGACCCGACGGTTCGCTGAGCAACTCCTCCGGGTCCGGCAAGAGATAGCCGCCTTCAACGGGAGCCGCTTGAGCCACCTCGAGGCTCTCCGGCTCGGGCTGAACCTTCTCGGCCTTCAGCGGCACCTGGATGCGAGGCAGCTCCGCCGGAGACGCCGCCGTGTCGGCTACTTCACTCTGAAGCTCCGTCCCCGCCGGTTGCTCCCGCGCCGCCCTCGGACGGGTTCTCGAGCGTGTCGACCGCCCACGCTGCGTCCTCGCCTCGACCCGCGCCGCCCATGATTCACCCAGCCGGGTTCGCAAGGTGCAAGCATGCGCCCACAGACGTTGGGCGACCTTCGACAGCGAGATCGGCATGGTCGACAAGAGAGCGATGATCAGCCCCGACAGCACCAGAATGTGCGCTCCGGTGGTCGCAAAGTATCCCCGGAGGCCGTCCGCCAGGACCTGACCGACGGCGCCGCCCGCCAGCCCTCGATTGACGAAGCCGCTGGCGATCGTCGGCACGGCCGTCAACTCGAGATGAAACAGACCGCTCAAGCAACAGACGGCTGCAAGGGAGCTGAGGCCGTTTTTCAGCCTCACCGTGACGGGGCTCTCGGTGAAACAACGAATGCCCATCAACGCCAGCAGAAACGGGAACAGGTAGGCGGCCCCTCCCACGAGGGAAAAACACACCGAGGCCCAGAGCGCTCCGGCCGAACCGATCATGTTCCTCGGCTGCCCGGTCGTCTGCGCCGAGGAGGTCAGCACCTTGGCATCACCGGGAGCGAAGGAGACCAGGCTCAGCAAGGTGAGCAGACTGATGGTGATCAGCACCACACCGATCACTTCTCGTTTCAAGTGGGAAGACGAACGGGCAGGGGTGCGGGCGTCACCGCGTTTTGCCGTGGTGGATACACCCATGGCGCGGATGGTAACAGCTTAGGGAGTGGGAGGCAAGAGGCAGCGCGCCGAAGGCGCCAGAGCGCCAATTTTGAATTGAGAATTCTGAATGATGAATTATGAATGACCGAGCAACCATGACAGAAGTTTCAATTCAGAATTCAAAATTCATAATTCAGAATTTGCTTCAGAAGAGCGTTCGCGCGAGCGCGACAAACTCGTCCACGGTCAGGGTTTCGGCGCGACGAGTCGGAGCGACGCGGATCGATGCCAACGCCTCGCTTACGGTATCGGAAGAATAGCCTTCGTCGCGCAGCGAGTTCGGGAGCGTCTTGCGTCGATGGGCAAAGGCGGCTCTCACCAGCGCGGCGAACTTCGGTTCTTCTTCAGAACTGAGCCGTCTCCGCTCCTTCGTTCGCAACAGGACAACCGCTGAACCAACCTCCGGCCTGGGCCGAAAGCAATCGGCCGACACCTTGAATGCCTTTGTGATCTCCGCCGCATACTGGGCCTTGACGGAAAGCACGCCGTAGCCGGCACTGCCAGCCTTCGCCACAAGTCGGTCCGCGACTTCTTCTTGCAGCATGAGCACCATACGAGGGAATCGAGCGCGAAAGTCGAGCAGTCTGAACAACAGAGGCGTCGAAATGTAATAGGGCAAGTTGGCGACGACGACGGTGCCGACCGGAAAGCCGTCGAGCGGGTACGTCAGAGCGTCGCCGAGGATCAGTGTAAGATTCGGAAACTCCGCCTGCCGTTCAACGAGATAGGCATGCAGCCATGGATCGACTTCGATGGCCGTCACGCGACCGGCTGCTTTGCAAAGGGCCCGCGTGAGGATGCCGCGCCCCGGTCCGATCTCCAGCACTGTCTCGGACGGCTTGAGATCAGCCAGCGCCACGATCTTTCGGACGATGTTCTGGTCGATCAGGAAATGCTGGCCCAGGCGTTTCAGCGCGGGCGGCAAACGAGGCGGCATGAGGACCGTTACGACGGCTTGGTTGGAACGCCGGCAGATGGTTGGAGTGTTTTCGCAAGGGCGACGAGCAATCCTCGATAGAACTCCACTTCATCGGTCAATTCCTCAAGCAGGTCGTTGGTAAATGAGGGGCCCGGATGCTTCCGGGCGAACTCCTGAGCCTCCCGCTGGCCTACGCACTGGGCCAGCAGCGCGACGGTCTTCGCTTTCCATTTGGCCACACGCTCGCTCCCCGCGACGGTGTTGAGGTCTTTGTTCGCCTGCTTGAGGATGGCGTCGAGCTCCCGCAGTTGTCCCTCGATGATCTCAAGCGATGTTTTCGGCTGATCCGACATCACGTACCTCTCTCTGCCGACTGCGCGGTCCCTGCCCCCTCGGCGACTTGCCGCGACCGGGCCAGTCGCGCGGCCAATCGGATGGCTTCCAGCAGACTCCCGGGATCGGCGATGCCCTTGCCGACAATGTCGAAGGCGGTCCCATGGTCCACGGAGGTACGGATGATCGGCAACCCCACCGTGAGGTTGACACAGGTCCCGAAGGCGACGAGTTTGAGCGGGATGAGGCCCTGATCATGGTACATGGCGACGACGCCGTCAAAGGCCCCACGGGCCGCCTTCCCGAACAGCGTGTCGGCCGGCAGCGGGTCGCTCGCGTCAATCCCGAGGGCCCGCGCTGCATGCACCGCGGGCAGGATTTTCGCTTCCTCTTCATCGCCGAACAGGCCGTGCTCGCCCGCGTGGGGGTTCAAGGCCGCGACGCCGATCCTGGGCTTCCTGATGCCGAAGTAACCCGTCAATCCAAGATGGGCCAGACGGATGGCTTTCCCGATACGATCGGGCGTCAGCACGGCGGCCAAGTCTTTGATGGCCACGTGCGTCGTCGTGAACATGACCTTGAGCGGTCCTCCTACGATCATCATGCCTACTTCCCGGCTCTGGGTCAGATCCGCGAGCAGCTCCGTGTGGCCTGGATAGTGACAGCCCGCAAGGTTGATCGCTTCCTTGTTGATCGGCGCGGTCACGATGCCGTCGATGCAGCCCAACTCTGCCAGCTCCACACCTTTCTTGATGAAGGTGACGGAGGCTGCTCCCGTCTCAGGAGCCACGGTCCCCATGGCAAAGCGGCCCAGGGGTTTCTCTAAGGGATCGAGCACGGCGATCGTTCCCTTTCGCGGAGCCTGGTCTTCGTGTCCGTTCACTCTCACCACCTTCACGCGGAGTCTCAGCGCCTTGACGGTCTCTTCCATCACCGACGACGATCCGATGACGAGGGGACGGCACAGCCGATGGAGCGTGGGCTCCGCCAGCGCCTTGGCAACGACCTCAGGGCCAATGCCGGCGGGATCGCCCATCGTGATGCCGAGCATCGGCCGCGTCGTTTCTTTCTTCGCTGGACGTTTCGTCGTCTTTCCCATACCTTCTCGCCGCTTCCCGTCTGTTACTCTGAGTTGTGAGTTTTCCGTTCGGTGACGGATGACCGCTAACCCAGATCCGAAAATAACCTCAGAGGTCCCGCGGGCCCCGCCGGCCCCCCCCGCCCCTCGCTCCGCCTCACGGCCCGAAGAGATAGAGCCGCAGGCTGTATCCAAGATAAAGCAGGGCTCCCCCGCTGAGCAACCAGGGTCGCCAATGACCGCCCCAGAGGATCTGAAGTATACAACCTGCCGCACCGAGGATGGCGAGCTGCATCGTCAGAACCCCCGAGGGGGCGAGCACCCATTCTGTGCCGAGGAGCCCGAACGAGACAGGGACGGTTCCCTGGAAGACCATGGCCCCGGTGACGTTTCCGACGGCCAACCGGTCTTTCTTGCGATACAGCCACAGAAAGCTGTTCGACATCTCGGGCAATTCCGTTGCCAACGGAGCGATGAAGAGCGCGAGCACCAACGGGGATACGCCGAGCGCCCTCGAAACCGATTCGGCGGCCGTGACGAACAGGTGCGCGCCGAAGACCAACCCGCCCAACCCCACGGCACCCTGGACCGCGATCATGACATAGGACGGCGTGGTGGCCTTGCGGGCGAAGAGGAGGGGATCGATGGAGGTCGCCTCGGCCTCGTCGTCGGAGGCCGAGAGTTTCAGCCGCATGTAATAGAGGTACAGCCCGACCAACAAGGCCGCAGCCCCGATGTGCAGGGTCCTGAGCGGCAGGAAAATACACATGAGGGCGAGGGCGTAGCCCGTCAGGAAGAACCAGAGGTCGGTGCGCACTTCCGCATAGTTCAACCGGAAGCTGGAGAGCCGCTTGCCGATCCGGGCATAGACCAGCAGAAGGATCGCGAGCAGCGGCAGCACCAGCGTGCTGAGCATGAAGGGCGCGCCTAAAATGGCGCCCAGTCCGATCTCTTGCTGGTCCCGTCCGGTTCCGAAGAAGATGGCGATGAAGGGGATGGAGGTCTCCGGCATGGTTGTGCCGAGCGCCGCGAGGATGCTCCCCACCGCCCCTTCTGAGATCCTCATGCGTTTTCCCATCCATTCGATCCCGTTCGTGAAGAGGGCGCACCCCGCCAGGGTGATGATCACCGCGGCGAGCACGAGGACGGAGTCAACGAGGACGATCACGATCGTAATTTCTTGGCGGTCCTGCGACGGTGGGATGAAAATGCGGCGAGCGCTTCCTGTATCACATCCTTGAGCGGTCTGCCGGTCTGTTCGGCGATCCGCCGGCAGTCGGCGAATTCGGGCGCGGCCTTGGCCTGTCCCCCTCCGATCTTGGCGACCTTGATTCGCACATCGCCCCCCTTGAGATGGACGGCCTCGAAGACGCGCGGAAGCACGCGGCGGGGGACTTCCAGCATGCGGACTCCGAGCGCCGTCGTCTCGCTGAAAATCACGCCCAGCACCGTCTCCGCCTTCTCTCGAGGCGCGAGCGCCGTGAGCGTCACGCCCGGCCGCCCCCGCTTCATGATCACCGGCGTCAACGTCGCGTCGAGCGCGCCGGCCTTGAAGAGGCGGTCCATGACGAACTCATACGCCTGCGGCGTGAGATCGTCGACATTGGTTTCAAGCTGCACCACCGTGTCGGCCGCTCCATGGTGTCGGAGACCGGCCTCGCCGACAAACACACGCAGCACGTTGGGCCACTCCCCGCAATCGGCCGATCCTGCGCCGTAGCCCACAGCCGTCGGGGTCATCCGGGGGAGGAGGCCAAACTCTTCGACCAGGCACCGCAGGAGCGCCATGCCCGTCGGTGTCGCCAGCTCGCGTTTCGGTCCGTCACTGTAGACCGGCACGCCTCGGCTCAGCCAGGCCACGGCCGGTCCCGGCACCGGCAGGACTCCGTGAGAGGCAGCGATCGTGCCGCTGCCCACATTCACGGGCGAGGCGGTCACGCGCGAGACACCGAGGAGATGGCACCCCAGCAACGTGCCTGCGACATCGACCAACGAATCGACGACTCCGATTTCGTGAAAGTGGACTTTTTCGAGCGAGACGCCGTGCACATGAGCCTCTGCACGGCCGAGATGGTCGAACGTCTCTCGCGCACGCTCCTTCACCGGTGCAGGCAACCCGCTGGCCGCCAACAGCCGCTGGATGCGCGGTAAGGGAAGAGGGCGTTCAAACCCCTTCTGCACGTTGACATCCACTTTCATGGCCCGCAACGCCCCGCGACGAACCAGTCGCTTGGTCAGATGGTACCCCTGGACACGGAGCTCTTTGAGCCCCTGCGCGAGGTCTTCGAACGGCACTCCCGCATCGACGAGAGCGCCGAGCAACATATCTCCGCTGATCCCGGAGAAGCAGTCGACGTGAAGGTGTCGGCTCACGGTTAATGACTCTGCATGACGGACTCGGTCGCCATCTTACTGAAGCAGTCGAAGGACGGCAATGACAACGGGAATGATTGACAGCTCGGTGAGCCTATGCTATCCGAACACCGAGCAGGTCAGCAACGCAGTACCGAGCAGGTCCGGAGGATCCTCCTTCATCAATGCGCGAAAGGCCCGCCGCACGGCTCTCTCGGCATCGCGACGCGCGAGCGTTCTTTCTTTTTTTGGCGGGCGTCACCGTGACTCTGCTATGCATACAGGCCGCGGAGGCGGGGGCCAAGCCAAAAGTTAAGTCCCTTCCCCGTCCTGAGCCGGACCTGAAGATTGTCGAGTTGAAAGTCTCCCCCACGCCTTATATGCCCTCCGAAAGCTCCCTCGATTTCACCGTCACAGTCCAGCTACCGAAGGACTTGAACGGATCCACTCTCCTCGAGGTGTCTTCGCTGGTCAACTCCCCGTCGATGACATCTATGCGCTTCCTGTCGAGCCGACAACCCATCGAGGCGCAGGCACCCGTTCAGCCAATCTCCGATAACGGGGCCGCTCCTGCCCCGTCCGTGAACGGTGACCAGGGACCGCGCCTCACGCTGGTGCTAAGCTGGGATGGGATGGATCAGCAGAAGCGCACCGCCCCTCCTGGCCTCTATGAGTACGAAGTGCGCGCGAAGTTGCTGTCAGTGAGCGACAAAGGCCCGCGGACATACATGACCTCTTGGCCCAAACGCGGCGTGCTGGAAGTGAAGTAAGCGGTCATTGGCCAAGGGAAGCAGAAGTTGTCATTGGTCATTGGTCAACGGTCACTTGGTTGGGAAAGAGACCTCTTCACCGATGACCATTGACCCTCTTGCTGCCTCCAAATGACCAGTGACTAATGACCTTTCTCGCCCAGTATATTGATCCGGTGCGCGAGGCATCCCGCACCGAAGCCGTTGTCGATGTTCATGACCCCGACACCCGCCGCGCAGGAGTTCAACATCGTCAACAGCGCGGCGATTCCGCCGAAGCTGGCCCCGTACCCACGACTCGTGGGCACGGCGATGACCGGACGATCCACCATCCCCGCGACCACGCTCGGAAGGACTCCGTCCATCCCAGCCACCACGACCAGGACCCGTGCATCGTGCAAACGCTGTTGTCGATCGAGCAGACGGTGGAGTCCGGCAACCCCGACGTCGTAGAGCGATTCGACCCGGCTCCCCATCACCTCCGCCGTCACCCTGGCTTCTTCAGCGACAGGAATGTCGGCCGTCCCGGCCGTCACAAGGGCGATATGTCCGAGACCCGCGCCTCGGCGAATGTGAGACGCCGCCACTTTCGCCCTCTCATGATAGATGATCGTGCGATCCAACCGGTGTAGAGCCCGCGCGGTCCCAGACGACACCCTAGTGGCGAGCAACGGCCCGCCTCGCTTGAGTAAGGAGCGGGCGATGGCGATCACTTGCGCGGTCGTTTTCCCTTCACAGAAGATGACCTCGGGGAAGCCCTGCCGCAGCGTGCGATGATGATCGAGCGAAGCGAAGCCCAGGTCTTCATACGGGAGCGTCCGGAGACGCTTCAGAGCCTCGGGAATGCCGACGTTCCCTTCGCGCACATCGGTCAACAGGGTCTTGAGCGAATCGCGGTTCACGGCTTCTTCTCTTCCTTCGCTTCTCGTTCCATCAAGTCAGCCACAGCCTGGCGACAGGCTTTCCCTTCGAACAGCACCGCGTTGATCTCTTGCACGATGGGCATCTCGACCCCATAGCGAAGAGCCAATCCACGCGCCGCTCGGGCCGTCCGCACGCCTTCGACGACGGCCTGCATGTTCTGCAGGATCGCCGTGAGCGGCTCGCCCTTGCCCAGCCGGACACCGACCGTATGATTCCGGCTGAGGGGGCCCGTGCAGGTCAACACGAGATCGCCGACGCCGGAAAGACCATAGAAGGTACGCGGGTCCGCGCCCATCGCGGCACCTAATCTGACCATTTCCGCGAGCCCTCTCGTGATCAGCGCGGCACGGGCGTTATGGCCGAGGCCCAGCCCGTCGACGACTCCGGCCGCGAGCGCGATGACGTTTTTCAACGCCCCGCCGAGCTGTATGCCGATCATGTCGTGATCGATGTAGACCCGGAAGGTCGGGGACATCAGCAACTCCTGCAACGCCCGAACTCGCGCGAGATCTCGCCCGGCCAGGCACACGGCGGTCGGTTGACCGCGGCAGACCTCAGCGGCAAAACTCGGCCCGGATAGGACCATCAGCAGGGGCTCGCAGAATTGGGGCAGTTCGTCGGCCATGACTTGCGTCATCAACTTGAGCGACGCTTCTTCGATCCCCTTCGAGGCGCTGATGAAAGGAACGGGTGTCTTCATATGGGGAGCCATGTCCCGGAGCACCCCGCGGGCAACGTGCGAGGGGACGGCGAACAGAAGCGCCTCCGTGCCGACTAAGGCCTCGCGAAAAGACTGGGTGGGGACAAGCCCGGTCGGCAAGGAGATGCCCGGCAGGAAGAGCGTGTTCTCTCTTTTGGTCGCAATGGCCGCGACCACTTCCTTCTCGTAGGCCCAGAGCCGAACTGCACAGCCCTGTCCCGCCAAGTGCCCTCCCAGGGCGGTACCCCAGGCACCGGCGCCGATCACTGTGACGGTGTTCACGGAGCGAAGCACCCCTTTCGAGAATCGCGAGACATCGGCTGGGAGAGGGAACCTTTGAAGATCAGGCTCGATCGCCAAGCGACAGGGAGCGCGGATTATAGGAACGGGCTGGGAACCGTGTCAACGAACCGGTCCGTTCGGTCCGGGACTTCCTGAATAGTTGGTTTCACCAAGGACGAAGAGCCGCTTAAAGGTCACCGGGCTAACTCAACATGCATCGTGCGACGGTCTTCTAGAGTCATATGGCACGTCGATTGCTCCTCTGTATGCCCCGACAGACGAACTGGATGAAACAAAAAACGACCTCGCAGCGAGAAGTCAAGGTTTTCTCGGGGGTTGAGGAGGGTGTATGGGAACGACGGGCTCAGTGAAGCACTACGGAGTCTGTACAGCTTTGGCCCTGCTTGCAGGGTTGGCCCTGTACCAACCGGTCGCGTTTGGGGAATCCTACATTGCCGGCGAATTCGGCGTGGCGTTGCCTTCCATCGGCAAAGGGCTCACAAATGTAGAGACAACGTCAACCTTCTTACCGGGAACGACGGTCTCGGATCTCGGGCTCAAAAGCTCGGCTTTCTACGGCCTGAAGGTGGGACATTACTTTCGCAAGACTCCCTGGTTCGGCTTGGAAGCAGAAATCTTCAACGCTACTCCTCACGTGAAGCAACAAACCCAAACCTTTGTCGCCCCTAATGGCTTACCCGTTGGTTCAACCTTGCAGCCCGGAGCTCATCTCCGCGTTCTCACAATAGCACCGGTCAATCTTATGTTCCGATACTACAAGACCCGGCTCCAACCCTATATCGGCATCGGACCAGGAATATTCTTCACCAAACTCTCCAGTTCGGATGTGCCGAACACTCAGAAGGACACGGCGTTCGGACTGAATGCCAAGGCCGGTCTCGAGTACTACTTCACCAGGCGTGTCTCAGTCTTCGGCGAATACAAATTCAACTATGCCCGATTTAACTTCCCGAACGACCCGAACGCCTTCCCGTTGCCCTTTGGATTCAAGGCCACCTACCAGATGCACATGGTCGGGTTCGGCCTCAGTCTGCACTTCTAGACCTACACCCCTGATTCATCGCTCGGCTCTGAGGGCACATGAACCCGAGCAGAGCGAGAGAGCCTTTCGCCATACCAGCCTTAACAGAGATTCAGTTGTTCTGAGAGCCGCCCGTCGGGGCCAAGCCAGGGTGCCGACTAGACTCTGTGGCCCGGTTCGACTAGTCTGGTTGGCCGTTGAAAGCAGTTCACTTCCGCGAAGAGACTCATGAAGCGTTGCCCCTCCTGCAATTCGGGTCTGCCCGACATTTGCCGATTCTGCACGCACTGCGGCCGGCGAATTGAGGAGAACTCAGACACACGCATTGGACCCGGGACTTCTGCCGCTTTCGGTGAACTCAACATCCGTATTCTGTACGCCATGGTGGCCGCGCTGCTTCTGGCGCTCCTGTTCCCTCCCTGGGAAACCGCACCGAGTCAGCCCCCGGAGTTTTTGGGCTTTCACTTCATTCTGACCCCGCCCGAACCGGACGCGATCGTGAGTCGTATGCTTCTGACGATCGAACTCACAACCATCGCCATTGCCGGCTTCTACTTCTCGTGGCTGTTCAGGAGTAAGAATGGCAGGTAGCGAGTAGCTCGTAGCGAACAGCCAAAGAGATTCACTTCGAACACGGAGCCCGTGAGCGCTCCTGGCTATTAGCTATTGGCTGTTAGCTGCTCGCTTAGTCGAGAGCGAGCGTCAGGCACTTGGCGGAGCCGCCTGACTTCATGAACTCATCGAGCGGGACCGGGTGGGGAACGTAGCCGTGCGCCTCCAACTGCTTCGTGGTATCATCGCAACCGGCCGGCAGAACCACGTGCTTGTCCACGCAGACGGCGTTGCAGGCGAACTTGAGCGCGTCCGCCTCCGTCGCCACGATGCGCCGCGACCGGCCGATCCGCTCGCCGATCGCCGCCTGTCCATACCGATCGAACGCCGGCGGATAATAGAGCAATTCTCCCCCGGTGAGCGGGCAGAAGCAGGTATCCAGGTGATAGTATCGGCTGTCCACAAGTTCGACGGGAATGATTTCCCGATTGAACAATGCGCTCAAGCGGGGAAAGACACGGATGTCCGATCGCTGGCGGTACCCGCCGAACATCTCCGAGGGGAATCCGAGGAGATCCCCCGCCCCTTCGAAGTACAGACCGGGGTCCAATAGCGTCACCTCGTACCCATGGTCTCGAAACCACTGCTCGAAATGGTTTTCTTCCCGCTGTCGTTCCGGATGACGGAACCGGCTCGGGACGGCCTTCTGCCCGACGACGACCCCCGCATTGGCTGTGAACACCAGGTCAGGTAAGCCGGGAATCGGTTTCATCCGCTCAAGGGTCACCCCGATGTCATGCTCCAACACCCGCATGAGCTCCTGCCACTGTTGGACGGCCCTCTCGTGCGCGACCGCGTTGGCTCGTCGCATCCAAGGATTGATCTCATAATCGATCCGGAAATAATCCGGGGGGCACACAAGGAGTCGACTCATCGTTTCCACCCCAACTCGCGCGCGACTTCCCCGAGGAACGAGGCGGCATCCATCACGAGCCCCACGGCTTGAAAGCTCCCCCGGTCGGCCAACTTCGTCGGCACCGCAGGGTTGACATCAACACAGACCGTCGGGATCGTGGCCGGGAGCAGGTTGCCGGTGGCCACGGCGTGAAGGGTCGACGCCACGAGTAAGGCGAGCCCGACGCCAGGGATCGCCGCCCGCATGGCGGATTGGGCCGCGACCGAATCGGTGATGACTCCAGGCAAGGGACCGTCGTCGCGGATAGTACCGGCCATCACCACGCGGACGCCGTGACGGACGCAGGCGGCCATGATGCCTTGCTTGACGACGCCCGTACGGACCGCCGTCTCGATGCTGCCGATGGCCCGCATGCGATTGATGGCGCGCAAGTGATGCTCGTGCCCATGCGGCACCGCACGTCCGGCACAGAGTCCATAGCCCAACGAGGTTCCGTAGAGATCGGCTTCAATGTCATGGACTGCCAAGGCATTGCCGCAGAACAAGACATGGATAAAGCCCTCTTCGATGAGCCAGGTCAACGCGTCGCGTCCGCCGGCATGGATGATCGCGGGCCCCCCGGCAAACAAAACCTTGCCTCCCTGCTGACCGCTTCGATGGAGCTCCCGAAGCCCGGCCATCCGTCGCGCAACATCGGTGATAATATGGCCGTGCGGCCGCTCCGCCGAGACTTGGGCCTCCATGAAGCTGAAAACGTCTCGTTCCTTGGGACGGGCCAACGGCAGGACTCGGATCCCCTTCCGCCCCACGACGATTGCGTCGCCGCGTTTCACCTCGCCCATCGGCACGGCGCCGGCGGTGCGCCTCGCGGGATCCACCCGAATGGCGACATCCATTTCTATCCCGTCGACGTCGATCCACTCTCCACCCAGGGAAATTTGGGTCGGATGGTGGGTCGTCGCATAGAAAGTGTCAGGGAGAACGCCGTCTGCGGGCGCCGGTTCGAGTATGCAATCACCGCCGTGCTCCACCGTGGCGCCGTGGGGTTGAATGGCTTGCAGGATGTCCACCAACTGTTTCTGGGTACCGGCTCGGACGATGATCTTCGCTCGGGAGGTTTCTTCTCGAGTCCGACCGATCTGGACTTCCTGCACGTCGAAGGTGCCGCCCATCATGAGGATGGTGTCCAGCACCTTGGGAAGAATCAACGAATCGATAATGTGACCGCTCAGGGTGACCGTTTCCTGCGTCATGACCGCCGAACTCCCTTCTGACTACCCCTCAAATCTTACCACGTAGACCGTGGAGGAACCGTGGCTTAGGAAAGCACCTGAGCCGGCAGAAGTCACGAAGAGTCCTGTCAAGGAAGGTCTCATGATTTTTGTACTTCTCTTAATACGTTGGTCGCATAGGCCCCGGGTGGGAGGGAAAAGCTGAGCCGGAGATCGGACCCCTCGAGAGACCAGGCGAGGTCTTTGATCGGCACACGCAAGGCCCGCCGTTCGCCTCGCATTCCGCATTCCTTGGCGGCTTGCGTCAAGGCTTCCCCCGTGGTGTTGAGCTGAGCCACGATCTCGCGTTCCAACTCTCCCGCCCTGCCGGACGCCCAGGGTGCCCGTGAACCGAACAGGGGCCCTGTCGGACTGATCTCGAACCGGTCCGCGCGAGGTTGTTCGACCGCGGGCGCGTCGACGAGAAAGCAGGCTCCGTTGTCCGTTTTCATTGCCCAGTCACCGTCAAGGACCCGATCAATGGTGTCGATCCGTCGGGACAGCACCAGATTGAAGAGATGCGACTGATAGGCATGGAGATACCACAGCCGCTTCGAGCGACTCAGCTTCGTTCGGCGAATCGGGTCGTTGAGCAACTGCGCCCCTACCTCATAATTCAGCCCGCTACGCCCCTGACGCTGCGGCCCGAAATAGTTCGGCACGCCCCGTTTCATGAGGAGGCGCAGAACTTCGGGGGCTACATCGGCCGCCGACGGCTCCACGTCCCGCACGAGGATCCGAAAGCGGTTTCCTGCATGATGCCCCTTGCGCAGCCGATTGCGGTGGAACCCCAGAACCTCGATTCGGATGATCGAGTCCTCGGGCGCGAGTCGAGCCACCTGCTCAGGCCTCACCCCTTGCACCGAGACGAGTTGCGTGGTCACCGCACGGGCGTCTTTCAAACCGGCCACACCGATCGCCTGAGCCTTGATCCCCAAACGTGAAGAGAGCCGGAGCACGAGATCCGGCGTCGAGAGGCCGCGCTTCGTGATGCGGAGGTAGAGGTGCTCGCCGGACCCGCATGGCAGGTAGAGCGGCCGTTCTTCGACCTGGAAATCCTCGGGAGCCACGCGTGTCCGCCCGCCGATTCCCGGGAGGTCCGCCGTAAGGTAGGGTAGCCTTGCCGGATCCGTCATACGCCGGACCGTTTTCTGCGTTCACAGACGGAACGCCAGCTCGCCTTCGGCAGAAAACATCGAAGAGCAAGGTGATTCGTACGACGCATGGTATACTGCGTCTTGAGTGTTCTGAGGGGGAACCGATCGGTGATCGTCTCCATCGCTTGCTCTTACCTACAATCCTGCCCTCCTCTCGCGCGGCTCGCCATCATCGCAGTCCTTGCGGGAGGCGCACTCTGCCTTCCGTCGATCTCACAGGCCAATGATGTGTTTCTCGGCTTTACGGGACACATTCGGGGACAAATCGACCGCGACAAATCGGCCTTTGCGGACGTTTCCCGCTGCACGGAATGGTTCTATCAACGCGAACGCCGGAAGCCTCCCAAGTCGATCGTGGACCCGGTCCTGTGGTCGTCTTCCCAAGGCCACGGCGCCCAAGCGGCGCGCGCCGTCGACCCCTCACACGACTGCGACAGCAAGTATCCCGGAGGCCTCCACGCCGTCCGAGAAGCCTTCAGTCGAGCTCAATCGACACTCTCTGTCAGCCTCACCTTCTACGAGTTGGCGCTGGTCGGCGACCGCGACGACAACAGCGTCTATAGCACGGAGGAGGTGCGCGACCTGCTCGAATCCCTCAAGCTTCCCTCCAGCCCCGCCCAATCCGCATCGACCGTCGTGGCGGCGTTGAACGGCGCGTTCGACGCGTTTCGCCTTGCGGGCGACATGGACGGTTTGATGACGAGCATGGGCGCCCTCTACGAGCAAGGCTATCGCTTTACACCGGCAGACCGAGCCGAGCTGGATCGAGTGCTGCGATGATCCGGACTCTGATCCGTTGGCAGGAGCTGGGCAGAATCTGGGCCGGCCATTGGCTCAGCCGTCCCTTTCATCACCTCTTCAATCTCATCCCCCATTGGGAGGTCGGTTGCGACGACTTCGATGTGTCCCGCCTCACCTGCGCGCATGGTCCGCTCGAGGGTCGCAGGGCGGTCCATATCAGCGACCTGCACCTGGACCGGTACCGGCCTCGCCACGATCGCATCGTGGCGACCATCGCCGGGACGCGCCCGGATTGGATATTCGTCACCGGCGATCTGATCAACGTCCCCGACGGCCTGCCCCATCTCTTTCGCTTTCTCAGCCGGTTGCGCGAGATTGCGCCGGTGTTCATGACCCTCGGCAACCATGACCACTACAGCGGCGTGCCGGTTGACCAATTCCAAAGCTTCGCCGAGCGTTCCAAGATTACGCTGTTGCTCAATCAAACCGTCTTCATACCCTCGGGGGACGGCGATTTGGCCGTGGCAGGCGTCGACGACCCCTCCCTTCACCGAGCCGATCTCCGCTGCCTCCCTCCGACCCGGCGCGGCCGCTTTACCCTGCTCCTCGCCCATGCCCCGAACATCGTGAACCAGCTCCATGAGAGCCATGCCGTCGATCTGATCCTGTGCGGACACAGCCACGGGGGCCAGTGGAAAGTCCCGGCCATTCCCACGTTCTGGTTGCCGCCGGGCTGCGCGGGTCACCTCGACGGTCTATACCGGCGCCATCACCGGCGCCTATATGTGAACCGAGGCATGGGGTGGTCAGGCCTGCCGATCCGCATCAACTGCAGGCCGGAGGTTCTCGTCATCGAATGGGTCGCCGAGGCCGATAACCCCGCGGCGGTCGCGTGACCGGACCGACTTACGGAATCCGCTCCACCGCCTCACGGGCTCGACTCCTGACCGTCTGATCCCAATCCTCCGTGCTCATCAGCTTCAGCTTCTCTTTGGCCGCCCTCGCCCGCATTCGGCCCAACCCCAGTGCGGCACAAGACCGGACATAGGCATGATCGTCCTCCAGAGCGGCCAACAGCAGCGGCACCGACGCCGGATCTTGCAGGACCCCGAGATGACTAGCGGCCATGCCGCGGATGCGGTGTTGTTTGTCGCCGACCGCCTTCTTCAGCGTCGTCGCAAACAGTTCCTGCAGCGCCGAGGCGACGGGTTCAAGCCCGTCACGCGCGTATTCATTCACTTCAATCAGCTCGAACGCCAATTCCAGCCGCCGCTCGGGAGATGGTTCCATCTGGAACCGTTGGATCAGTTCCGTGCGTCGCCGGGCACGCCATTGCCGACGCCGGACGGCCCCGCGGATCCGCCAGGCCACGAAGAGCATCACCGCGAGGCCCGCCGCCACCGGTACGCCCTGCTCGACAATCGCGTCTTGCGTCGCCGGAGCCAATCGCTTCCAGATCCACACCCCCGCGACGACCAGACCGATCAACGACAGAATCGCGGTGAGATTGGCGGGACCGGAAGGGGATTCGCGCATGAAGCGAATGATAGGGACCTTGTACTCCGCCCGTCAACGCGCGGCGAGCGATGCAAGGTTGAAAAGTCCGAAGTCTGAAGTCATGATCGACTTGATGAATCGATGACTTTCGGATGCCCGATCAACGCTGACGGACTAGTTCAACAGCCTCACCCTTGACAGCGTGGGCTCCCGCGACTAGTCTCGCCGACGCCGTGGAGCTGCCCGACCTCAAAGACGATCCCTACCTCAAGGTGCTGCGCCCCCTCGTGGAAGCCTACCTAGCCTTCTGGCGCGCCGATAGCCGGCACATCCGTTCGCTTAAGCTGACCACCTCGCAGTTCGACGTGATTGCCACGCTCGGCGATACCGATGGTCTGACGTGCGCAGAGCTGTCCCGCGCCACGTTGGTCACGAAAGGCACCCTCACCGGCGTGTTAGACCGCCTTGAGTCCAAAGGATTGGTGCGTCGTCAGCCTGTCGCGGGCGACAGACGGGCGACACGTGTCTGCCTGACGGATAAAGGCGATGCCGTGTTCCGCAGGGCCTTTGCGGCCCATATCGCGTTTCTTCGCCCTTATTTTCAGCGAGCCATCAGCCGGAAGGAAGCGGACAAGTTACGCACTCTGCTTCTCCGACTTCGAGAGAGCTTCGAAGGGAGGGGTGCGGTTCGGGCTAAGTCGAAGGGAGCAGCGGACCGCCGCACTCGTGCCGTGACCTTCGCCTCAACGTAAACTTCTCCGAGCTTATGCGCCTCACCATCCTCGGATCCGGTACGAACCTCCATCCCACGAGAGCAGCGGCGGGATACCTCATCCGGACCGACCGAACCTTGCTGCTGGACTTCGGACCTCGCACGCTGTACAACCTCATCAAGTCGGGCAACGACCGGCATGCCATCACACACATTCTGTTTTCACATTTCCACGCAGATCACTTCTCCGACTTCATTACGTTCTTCTTCGATGCCGTGATCTACACCAAGTATGGTGGAGGACGGCGATCCGACCTGACCGTGATCGGTCCCCGAGGAACCATTCGTTTGTTGAAGTCCATCATGGCCACGTTTCCAAGCTTCTCGTCGCCGCCGTTTCGCGTCCGGTTCAAGGAAGTCGATGACAGGGCCTTTCGAATCGGCGACACGAGAGTCGTTCCTGCCGTCATGACCCATGTGCCGGATCTCGTCTGCGTCGGCTATCGGATCGAATACCGTGGCAAATCGCTGGTCTACTCCGGGGACTCTCAGTATTGTCGGAATCTCGTTCGGCTGTGCGGAGAGGCCGACCTTGCCATCCTCGACTGCTCGTTCCCCGCAGACCGGCCGGGTCCTGCCCACATGCATGCAGGACAATGTGGACAGGTGGCTCAGGAAGCGGGAGTGGACCGCCTCGTCCTGTCGCACTTCTATCCGCCCGCCGACCATCCGAAGGTCAAAGAGCAAGCCGCCGGCCGGTTCCGCGGGAAAATCCTGCGCGCGAAGGACCTGTTGGCAGTGGAAGTCTAGTAGGTACGGGAGGGGAGTTGGTTCGGGCCCCCTCCCGTGTCGAGCGTAAGCTCGACTCAATGGCTACGGGAGGGGAGTTGGTTCGGGCCCCCTCCCGTGTCGAGCGTAAGCTCGACTCAATGGCTACGGGAGGGGAGTTGGTTCGGGCCCCCTCCCGTGTCGAGCGTAAGCTCGACTGAGCTGGAAGTGTTCGCTACAGGCCGGCTTCGCGTGGCTCGCAACCGAGGATTTGCATGAACCGCGTGAGGCGGGCCTTCTTCAGCGGCTCCTCCAGTTTGGAGTAGATCGCGAGCAAATTCTTGATCATCCGAGTGAGGATCGCGCGGGGCGGGCTGGGCAGCAGGTACCGATCTTCGAACCCGTAGCCGGCTTCCGTCAGGAATCGGGCGCAATTTCGTTCCGTGAGCAGCGCCCCGCCGTTGAAACAATCGATGAAGATCTTGTACCGGTCCGAATCGTACTTCACGAGAAAATGGCCCGGCATCCCGATGCCGTGGAGGGGCAGACCCAAGCGTTTGCCGATCGCGAGGTAGACTGCGGAGAGGCTGATGGGAATCCCGGTCCGCCGGTCCATGACGCGATTCAGGTAACTGTTCTCCACTTCGTAGTAGTTCTTGGTGTTCCCGCGAAACCCCTGCTCGATGAACAGGTAGCGGTTCAAGGCCTTGACCGTTTCTTCTCCCGAGGCGCGCAACCCGATCCGCTCACGGACTTCCCTCGCCATCTCGTCCAACTGTCTCGCGTAGGTCGCCACGTCCAGCGTCGGATAGGCATAGCGCGCGATGAGGAACGCACCCGCTTCAAGGTCCACGTGTTCCACCGGGAGCGCCACGAGGAGACGCAACTCCTCTTCCAGTTGAGTACCGCGGATTTCCTCCAAGATCATCGCGATCCGATCCGCCATCTCGGGCTGTTCGATTTCCGCCTCATGGAGCAGGGGGAGCGCGGACGGCCCGAGGTCAACCAACTTCCCGGCGATGGTCTTGACGATTTTTTCGTCCTCATCCGCCAGGAGGCGGATCATCGCGCGTATTTGACTTTCACTCAGAACCATACGAGCCCCCACTCAGCCAGGGAGTCATGCGGTCAACGGAGAATGAGCGACCCAGTCCGGCTGCCCGGTACTCTTTCGTTCAGCCGATGGCGCGGCGGAACGCTTTGGCTCCTCCGTACAAACATACTACATCGAAGATCAACATCCCCACCAGCACCGTGGCGATCTTGGGCGCGGCGTCGGCCCAGCCCGAGAGGATCAAGGGACGGATCGCGTCGATCGCCCATGTCATCGGATTGAACTGGGCAAGGAGACTCATCCACGCGGGCATGGCGGTCAGGGGAACCAACGCGGAACTCAGGAAAATCATCGGGAGCGACAGAAAGCCGAGCACGGAAAAGAAGTCGCCGTGGCTCTTGGCCGTAAAGGCCAGCGCCATCGAGATGGCCGTGAGCCCGACGCCGAACAACATGCCGATCAGGAGAATCATCGCGACTCCCGGGAGCCCCGTGGCCGGGCGCACGCCGAACAGAAAGGCAACGCCGAGGATGACCAGAACCTGCAGGCTGGTGATCGTCGTCACGAAGAGAAACCGACTGAGGATCACGGAAGTCCGATGGATCGGCGTCGACATCAGTCGCTCGAGAAACCCGTTTTCCTTGTCGAAAAGCAGATCCACACCGCCGGCAAGGCCGTTGTTCAGTACGGTCATCACCACGACACCGGCCGCGAGGAAGCTGATGTAGTTGGGCGCTTGCACAACCTGCGTATCCGCAGCCCGCTGAAAGAGGTTGCCGAAGAAGATCAGCCAGAACAGCATGGGCTGGACAAGCGTAAACAGCATGCTGAACCGCTCCCGGCTGAGCCGCCGGACCCATCGCATCGTCAAGGCGCTGATTTCTTGCCAATACGCTCGCATAGCTCGCAGTTCTGAATTATGAATTCTGAATGCTGAATTCTGAATGAACTGGGTCCAACCTCAATTCATCATTCATAATTCACAATTCAAAATTCCACGCTATTCGGGAATTCCTCCCGGATCGCGTGGCCGGTGTGCGCCACGAAGACGTCGTCCAATCGCGGCCTGTGGTAGTCCACCTGCTGAAGCCGACACCCGACGCGGTTGGCGACTTCCAGCACGGCGGGCAAGGCTTTTTCCGAGGACTCGACCCGAATATCCATACCGGTCGGCTTGGGATTCACGGCGCGCACCATCGGCAGTCCTCGCAGTTCAGCCCCCAGGACTTCGGCGCGGGCCATATCGGCCGAGCCGACGATGAGGGAAACGATGTCCCCGCCCAAGCCGGCTTTGAGCTCGGACGGCGAGCCCATGGCCTTGACTCGCCCCCCGTCGATGATCGCGATGCGGTCGCAGAGTTGATCCGCCTCGTCCAGATAGTTGGTCGTCATGACCACGGTCACGCCGCGCGCCCGGAGCTCCCGCACATGTTCCCAAATCTTGAGGCGGCTTTGCACGTCCAAGCCGAGGGTCGGCTCGTCCAAGAAGACGATCTTCGGGTTGGGCAGAAGACCGCAGGCGATGTCGAGCTTGCGCTTCATGCCGCCGGAATAGGTCTTCGCCGGACGATCGGCGTGCGCCTCCAGGTTGACCAGCCTTAGAAGCTCGGTGATCCGGCGCTTGGCATCCTGCTTCGAGAGATGGTAGAGGTTCGCGAGGAGCTCGAGGTGCTCGCGCCCGGTCAGAAATCGGTCGATCGCGCGTTCTTGGGGCACGTAGCCGATTTGCCCGCGGATGAGATCGGCGTCCCGGACCGCATCGAGGCCCAGCACTTGGGCCGTCCCGGAGGTCGGTCGGAGCAGCGTGATCAGAATACGGAGCGTCGTGCTCTTCCCGGCTCCGTTGGGACCGAGCAGCCCGAAGATCTCGCCGACGTACACGTGGAACGACAGGTCTTCGATCGCTTTGACGCCGTCATAGGTCTTGCCCAGACGGGACACGGCGATGGCAACGGCCCGGTCCATTAGCCCAAGCCCTTCGTCCCGTAACGCTCGTCGATCTTAAACTGAATGAGGTCGCACAGGCGGCGCGCATGCTGCTCGAGGCCTTCGGCTTCCAGCAGGAACTGCTTCTCGATCGGTGTGCAGTCGAGGTACGAAGACAGCGTGTTGACAAGAATCTCGTCGCTGGCGTCGTGACGGAAGATGCCCTGCCAGGCGGGAGAATCTTCCCGGGAGCGGAGATAGTCTTCCAGCGTCTCGGTCAAGTACCGGCGAGTGGCCGGATCCAGATGAGACCCGCCCTTCCGAGGAGTCAGTGTAATCGTCGCCTCGCGATAACTCTTGTCGTAAAACTCCTCGCGGACCTCGTACCGTTCCAGCCCCTGCAGGAGAATGTTCGATCGCCCGTCCGGCAATTGCTGAATGCTGATGAGGCGGCCGACGCAGCCGACCGGGAAGATCTCCGGGTTACCGGCATAGTTGGCTTCCCAGCCGTCCTTCAAGAGCGCCATGCCGATGCATTGTCCCCTGCCCGCCACGTCGGCCACCATGGCTCGGTACCGCGGCTCGAAGATGTGGAGCGGCAAGTAGGTCTTCGGAAAAAACACGAGATTCGGCAGGGGGAACACGGGAATCCGCGGCGGGATGGGGAACGACCCGGCCTTCTCGCCCCGATTTGAATTCCGCTGCTCTCGTTCCGGTTGAAATTGCATGGCTCACGATAGCCGATGCTTGCGAATGTTGTCAACGGCGCACCTGGCTTGGGTTTTCGCGATTTCGCACGCCGACGGTCTCCCCAATTCCTGGAATTTACTCCCACCTTACGTGCATGCTATAAGCCGACCCTCACGAGAAGGACGTGGTCACATGATGAAGTCCGATCGGCTCGGAATCGGCAGTGTCTGTGTCGCATTCACATGCCTGCTGATTGCGACCTCCGAAGCCGGGACGGAGCGGAGTCAGGACTTCAGCCTGGCCACTCCGGGCTACACCTATCGATTCCCGTTCGACCACGGAGCCCACCGGGCCTTTCGAACCGAGTGGTGGTACTACACCGGTCATCTCACGACGAACGGTGGCCGGCGATTCGGCTATGAGCTGACGTTTTTTCGCCGTGGCATCCCGTCAGGCCGACAAAAGACCCTGCCATCGCGTTGGACGATCGACCACCTGTATCTCGCCCACTTCGCGCTCAGTGACATCGAAGGCGGGCGGTTCCACTATGCGGAGAAGCGCAGCCGCGCGGGGTTGGGAAAAGCCGGAGCCGAGACGGAGCGCTTGCATGTCTGGATCGACCGATGGCGCACGGAAGGGTCCTTGCAATCCGACGAACAGCGTCTTCAGGCGGACAGTGCGGACTTCTCCATCGACCTGACGGTCCTTCCGGTCAAAGCTCCGGTAGTCCACGGCACAGGAGGCATCAGCCTGAAAGGCGCCGCGCCGGGACAGGCGTCGCATTACTACTCGCTCACGCGCCTCACGACGACAGGCACTGTGACCCTTGGCAAGAACCGGTACGAGGTCACCGGCACGAGCTGGATGGACCACGAATTCGGCTCTGCCGACCTCGGCCTCGACTTGGTTGGGTGGGATTGGTTCAGCATCCAACTGGACAACGGCTACGAGCTCATGTGGTATCGGCTGCGGCACGCCGATGGATCGCCCGATCCTGTGTCGAGCGGAACGCTCGTGGCGCCCGACGGAAACGGCATCCCGTTGACTCTCGCTGACGTGCAGTGCGAATCCTTCGGCACGTGGGCCAGTCCGACGAGCCGGGGGCGGTACCCACTCCGATGGCGCATGCGGACCAGGACACCCGACATCGCACTGGAGATCGTTCCATTGCTCGATGACCAAGAGCTCCGCACGAGTCGAAGCACGCGAGTGACCTACTGGGAAGGAGCCATGTCCGTGAGAGGGACGTTCGCCGGACGATCTGTCTCGGGCCAAGGCTATCTCGAATTGACCGGTTATGCCGAACGGTTTGCGCAGCGCCTGTGAGCCTTTCCCCAGCCCCGAATGCCGGAGGATTCGAATGGTTGACTCGATTGTTCCCGCTGTGGTTAGGTCTCTTGCCTCACATGGTCTCCCGACCCATGCCCCAACACCGTCTTCGAAGCAGTCTCCTCCTCTGCGGGCTCCTGCTGAGCCTAGGCCTCGTCGGCTGCGAGAAGGAAAGCGCCGCGATCGTGTCCATTGCGCTGCATCCCACCAATGGTCAGATTCTCTACGTCGCCACCAACGACGCAGTCCTGAAAACGCGCGACGGCGGCCGGACCTGGGAGCGGTTTCCCAACTTCAGCGCCCGCCGCGTGACGACGCTCGCCGTCGATCCGCAACTGCCCGCTACGGTGTACGCCGGCACCATGGGCGACGCGGTGTACAAGAGTCCGGACGGCGGACAGCACTGGCTCCCGCACAATGTCGGGCTGAAGGAGCACGTCTCGTATGTGAACCAGTTCGTCTTCCACCCCACGCAATCCGAAGCGCTCTATGCCGCCACGACCGTCGGCGCGTTCTACACCAAAGACGGAGGGCGGGAGTGGGAAGAACGGATGGCGGGAATGAAGGAAGTGCACATCGTCGTCACGCTGGCGATCGACCCGAAGAACCCCAAGATCCTCTATGCCGGCACGACCGGCGGCGCGTACCGCAGCCGGGACGGAGCCGCCACCTGGGAGAAGGTCAACAACGGCTTGATCCCCGAGGAAGAGCTCATGGCCTCGCTCGCGCTCGGCATTAACCTCCTTGCGGTCGACCCGGTGAACCCCAACATCCTCTATGCGGCGACGACGAAGGGGCTGTTCAAAACCATGAACCAAGCGGAGCGATGGGAACGCATCGGACAATCGCTTCCCGATCAATTCATCAGCACGGTGCTGATTCATCCGACGAACGACAACGAACTCTACGTCGGGGGCAGGGCCGGCGTCTTCAAGAGCGCGGACGGCGGGCTTACCTGGCACGCGATGAATCAAGGTCTCGAGACCCTGAACATCCGGTCGTTGGCGATGAGCCCGCAGGACCCTCGGACGATCTACGTCGGCACCAACGGCAGCGGGCTCTACCGTTCGACGGACGGGGGAGAATCCTGGACCCCGCTCGCGCTGACGACCAAGCCTGCTCCCATTGCAATCTCCTGACCCAACCGGCATTTGGTTGCGATGACGACCATCCTTCTCGTTCGACACGCCGAAACGGATTGGAATCGCACCGGTCGGATCATGGGCGACCAGCCCATTCCCCTGAACGAGCGCGGGCGACAACAGGCTCGAATGCTCGCTCAAGAGTTGGATGGCTCAGCAGTGACCGCGATCGTGACGAGTCCCGTTCTCCGTGCAGCCCAAACGGCCGAGACACTGGCCAGTGCTCTTCAGTGTCCATTGAGCCATGCAGCCGGCCTTCGGGAAATCGGCGTCGGCGACTGGGTGAACCGCTATTGGAACGATCTCAGCGATGAACCGGCACGACGCGACTTCTATACCAAACCCCGCGAAGCACGCCCGCCAGGAGGGGAAACCCTCTGGGAGGTCCGGCAGCGGGCGGTGGCAGCGGTCGAGCAGGCCCGGGGAGCCGACACTAGGTTGAGCTGCGCTCGACACGGGAGGGGGCCCGAACCAACCCCCCTCCCGTACCCACACACGGATGGCCACGTACTCTTCGTCACACACGCCGACGTGATCCGCACGATTCTGTCCCATTATCTCCATATCGAGCTGGTCCAGCTCCGCCAGATGCGGATCGACCATGCTTCGATCACAGCGGTTTCACTCTTCGAGAAAAAAGCGGAGCTCCTGTTCTTGAATCACACACTCAGTCCGTTGGCTTTGTTCTGAGTGAAGCCCTGCAAGCGCTTGGCCCGCCGGACCTCGAAATTATTCTCGGATTGTGGTTAAGATTTCGGGCAACGGCGTTTCACGTCATGAGCGATTCCACTTCCACCACGCAGTCCACGCCCGAGCCCCTGGCCTTCATGCGCGCGGAGTTCCGACGCCATCTGGAGGTCTTCTATGCCAAGCTAAAATTGGCGCCGCCCTACCACAGCGTAGAAAAGGCGGTCGCTCACCTCGTGGCGAGCACCCGAGCCCTTCCGGCACCAGAACGCGAACGACTCGTCACCGACCCCTCGCTGCAGTGGCAACGGTTTCGCGACGCCTTCGTCACGTCGGGGCTTCATCAGAAGCATCGCGGAATCATCGCCGCCCTCGCCAAGCAGCGGGATTCGCTCGACCTCCCTCCGGAATACGACCACTTCTTGGACGCCTTCCGCGGTTAGCTTTCAGCCGGCGAGCGACGCCCGCAGCTCCTCGTACACGGTCGTAAGCCGGCCGTTTTCCAGCCGATAGGCGACCACCACCGTAACAAGTCCGAAGGCGAGCACGAGGAGACCCAGCCCGATGATCCCCGCTCCCATGAGAACACCGCCGAGCGAAGCTAACCCGCCGTGAAGGCCGTAGGTGATGAGAAAGCCCACCGTCCCCAGGCCCACCAGCACGAACCATAGCACCGTCAGGATCGCCGAGGACCAGGGCACACGTTTGACACAGACCACCCTCAGACCGTGCTCCTGCGGCAGGAGATCGAGGGATCCTTTGATCGGCCACGCGGTGCGAAACTGGAAGGAGAACAGCCGATAGGTGGGACGAAGGCTCAGGCGTTGCGCACCGGGAAACAAGCGGGCGACACCGTGCGGCAACGACAGGACACCCTGGGGGCCGAATCGGGCTTCGAGCGTGGCCACGCTCACCGCGCGCCAGTCTTCCTGGATACGAGCCACCGCACAGCCGTAGCGACTGGCTTCCTCGGTGAGCCGCACGAAGTAGGCCCAGTCAACCACAATCAACCCCGTGAACAGCACTGCCGCAAAAAACCCCGCGAGCACCATGGCCGCGTACCATATCCCATAGCGCGCGCGAGGGAATCAAGCCGAAGTGCGGCGGCGAAGTCGGCCTCCATGAAAGCCGCCGCAGGAATCTGTTGACTCGCTTAGGGGACTTGGCTAGATTAAGCGTCGTTTTGTTCGGGCGGGCCCGTCAGAACACCGCGCTAGGTTTCCCGCCTCAATTGAGGAACTTCCCCACAGACACGGCTCGGCTCATCCTTGCACGTTCGGGGTGCGCGGAGGCTCGGCTGTGCGGATGTGGAGGCATCATGGATCTGAGGAAAGTCGAGCGGGTCTACACGACGTACGCGGGCGTGTACGATCATATTTTCGGCAAGGTGTTCCAGGAAGGGCGCGAGTCCGCCATTCACAAGCTGGATATACAGCCGAACGAGCGGGTACTGGAGGTCGGCGTCGGCACCGGTATCGCCCTCCCGATGTACCCCCGGCACTGCAGGATCATCGGCATCGATCTCTCTCCGGGCATGCTTGAGAAAGCGCAGCAGCGGAAAGTAGAGCACCGGCTTCATCACGTCGAGTTGCTTCAGATGGATGCGGGGCAGATGCAGTTTGCCGACGACACATTCGACACGGTCATGGCGGCCTATGTGGTGACCGCCGTGCCGGACTATCGGAAGGTCGTCAGCGAGATGATCCGCGTGTGCAGGCCCGGCGGCCGCATCGTCATGCTCAATCATTTCAGCAACGGCAACAAACTCATCGCCGCGGTCGAGAAGGTCATTTCGCCGCTGACCAAGCACCTCGGCTGGCGCACGGATCTGTCGCTGAGCACGGTCCTGGAAGGGACATCCCTCCACGTCGCGAGGAAGGAGAAGGTCAACCCGTTGAAGTTCTGGCACGTGGTGGAGTGCGTGAATAGGAAAAACAGAGCGGTGAACGGGAACGGCTCAGGCCGTTACGTCAACGGGAACGGTACGGCTGGTCATCCACGCGGCGCACGAAACGGCCACGGTCATTACAGTTAGTCTCGCGCTACTGCTGTCGCTCTAATCGCCTCCCTTCGAGCGCTTTCCAGCTTTGCCACTCGATCCCGGGAATAATCGTATTGCCCACCAAGCAGGTGCCGGTGAACGCCCGCGCGATGGCATCCGCCAGCACGTTCAGCACCCTTCCTGCGAAGCCGTTCCTGTGCCCCGGTAATTGCAGCACCACCCCAAAGGTGCCTCCATCGAAGGGACCGAAAACCTGGACGTGGACTCCCTCCCGTTCCATGAGGCCATCGCCGCCGGCGAGAACCAGATCCCCTTCGAACCGCAGCGGGTCCTGTGAGGGTTTCGCCGGCCTGATCTCCCGCCACACGCAGGGGATGCCGGCTTCATCCAATTGGCGCAGCATCCAATCGACCGTCGGTCCTTGACCGGTGTGCGCCTGGAAGGTCCACTGCGCTGGCGCACGGTCCCGGACCCCGTCGGGCAGGGGGGTCGAGACCTCCTCGAACCTGGCCTCTTCGCAAACTACGTAGAGCTCACCCTGGGGATCGAACCAGAAGCGCAACCGGCCCGCGCTGGCTTCGGCTTGAATCACGCTTAAAACGGAACAGTCCGCTCCGTCCTGCTCGAAAATCGAAAAGTCCGTCACCCCGGTCATGACGAGCTTGGCCACGCGCACGGCGCCGCGGATCCGGTAGCGGATCACCAGGGTGACCGTGGTGTCGGCCAGGACTTCACGGCCCGTCGGTTCATCCAGCAGCCGACGCTTCGCCATGTGGACATCCGTCACGTACCCGCCATGAAATCCGCTCGTGTGCCCGAGCAGCCAACGGAGATCCTCGGCGTTCTTGATGTGGTGTTGCATGCCGATGATTGTAACGCAGCGACGGCAAGAACAGCTAGATAATCTGTAGGCGGTTTCGAACCGGACACGCGGCTCTGCTTCGGCGAGAGAGCTTGAGGGCACCGTGGGCGACACCATCAGCCTGCAGACACCTCACGGCCGCTCGACCACGGGTCCCGGATAGCGCCGGTCAGCGCTCGTGCTCCTTTTTCATCAACGTCCAGTCTTCCTGGAGGACGACCCGGGGATCGAAGTTTCCGCTCTCGGTCAGAATGTACTCGCCCCTCCCGTTGCTCCACGCATGTTGATACCCGGAGGACAATTCGACTCGCTCGTTCGACCGCGGATCGACGTAGGTCTCCACCCCGCGGACCATTTGCCCGAACTGCTCGCTGATCCGATCCTGCGTCCTCTGCTGATATTCGTAGGTCTCGCGCCTGGTCTTGTCGATGTACGATTGGGCCTCTCGCCAGATACGGGATCGCTCCGCGTTGGCCTGGGCGTTGATCCGGCCGATATTCGCGTAGAACTGGGTCACCGCCGCGATGTAGTGCGGATTGAGCTGCACCGACTTGAAAATGAGGGAGAACAGCGCGCCGTTGGAATCGAGCTGTCCTTTCGGGGCGCGCATGGCGAGAATGTCCTGCCCCGTCAATTGATAGTTGCGCGTCGTGGCGGTGTAATTGCCCTGCATCATCGCCGCAGCATTCATGCCGGCCGAGACATTCGCGACCACGCTGGCGCTGATCCACTCCTCGACCTCCCGCGGGCCGATCTTGTAGGCGAGCCGCACTCGGCCGACATCCCCCGTGCTCATGGACTGCAGGCCGTGCGCCGCGTATTGCTGGTTGATCGCCGCCAAGCTCTGCTGCAACTCCTTGGTCGCGCCCGGCAAGGGCTCTGCGGACAACAGGCGAGCGTCCCGCCGAAACTGCGGGACCAGCACCTGGCGCAAAAAATCGACCGCGCCGGCCGCCGGCCCGAACGCGCAGCCCATCCTGCTCTGCGCCTGCTGCTGAAGGATTTGTTGCATCATCGGATCGTCGGAGGAGGTCCAGGTATAGTTGGGCAGAAATTCGATGCCGGTCAGGCCGTCGGGCGCGGTCGCGCGAAACTGGAGTCGGATGATGTTGCTCGGACAGCCGAGATCGGCCACCCAACGTACCCCGCCTTCCGTCTTCCAGTCCGACGGAATGAGCAGGCGAAACGCCTCCACGGGCTGCCCCCACCCTTCCGGGTCCATCACCCGCACCATTTTCATCCGATGGTAGCCGGCCGGTGACCCGTCGGCCTTGGTACTCTGACCCTGGGGATCGGCGGAGAGAGCACCTGCAGGATGCGCTACGAGCATCGCGATCGACACCAGGACAAGTCGGCGCAAGAAGGAGATCATGATGGCGACTCCTCGGAAAGGACTGTTGTCGGTCTCTCAACATCCGGCATGGGCGGATAGAAAACGGTTGCTGTTTCCCTTTTCATCCTCCTCTCTCGCGCAAGGACACCATCAAGCTCGCTGCGGGAACCAGCGACAGCCTCTCCTGTCCAGCTCGAAAGTTCGTCAGTCTGTAAGCGCATCGCCGTGGACCAGGAATAGCTTTCTTTATGGTTGCGCTTGGCATAGACTAGGATTGCCTCACTTGAAGCAACACCGGGATAGGGGTAGCTTTTATCGTCTGCCCTGGTGCAGGCTAGCTCTAGCGAAAAGAGCTGTCAACCACAGCTCAGCGAGGAATGGGTATGCGCGCCGTTTGCCTCCAGCACGTTCCGTTCGAAGGCCCCGGCGCTTTCGCGGCCTCCCTTGCGAAGCGCGGTGTGAGCCTCGAAAGGCACTTGGTTCCCCAAGACGGCCTTCCGAAAGACGCCGGCGATCTTTTGATCGTGATGGGTGGGCCGATGTCCGTGAACGATCCCGACCCGTGGATCGCGGAGGAGTCGGCCTTCATCCGGTCGGCCCTCGATGCCGGCAAATCCGTGCTCGGGATCTGTCTCGGCAGCCAGTACATGGCGAAAGCGCTTGGCGCCGTCGTTAGACCGGGCAAGGCGTTGGAAATCGGTATGACGCCGATTCGCCTCACCGATGAGGGCAAGAAAGACCCGGTGTTCCGCACGTTCCCTGAGCGATTCGACGTGTTCGAGTGGCACGGCGAAGTGTTTGATCTGCCCAATGGTTGCGTGCCGCTGGCCGGTTCTGACATCGCACCGCTGCAAGCCTTTCGTTATGGCACTCGCGCTTATGGACTCCTGTTCCACTTGGAAATGGAGGCGAGCGGGATCGACAGCCTCTGTAGGGAATGTGCGCCGGATCTCACAAAAGCACGGCTCACTGCGCAGGGAGTACAATCCGCTGCGACCCAGTCCCTCCCCGCTTTGCACAAGATGGCCGATCGGCTGATCGAACATCTTCTGCCAGGTCATGAGTGAGAGGCGTTTCTCAGAAATTCCCCTTGGAAGACCATTCGTTCTCACCACGCAGCCCGGGCTAAGGAGAACCCCGATGGCAGCCATGAGGTAGAGAGTTATGGGGCTTCACGGTCGTGCAGGCTGGTGACGAATTCCCCATCCTGATAAACGAGTCATGTTCCGACCAATGAGCAGGTCAAGGAAACATCTGGTTCCCCTTGCTGATCCAAGTCATATGCCAGCATGCCAAGTCGCAGTGCGGAGAGCGGCGGTCTTCGCGCATTTTGGCGTTCGTCATGAGCGAGCCTCCATGAGAAGCTCATTCTGACAGCGGGTGCGCTGGAGGTCAGAGACGTGATGCTCCTTCGTAGACATCCACGCTCGGGTACCCTTGTGGATCCGGTGGCGCTGCTTAAGCGGAAGCACAAGATGATTCGAGACCAGATCGAGATGGTTGAAGCCGTCATCGGTTCGCGCCGGGGCAGGAGGCGCCTGGCCAGCGGTCGTGCGCGGTCGCAGCCGGATCTGGACACCCTGCGCGAGTTGTTCCGGTTCTTCACTGACCGCGTCAGAGTCCATTTCGCTCGGGAGAAAGTCCTGATCACGGCGCTGAGCCGGACTCTGGGCCGGGGGCGGGAGGAACGGAAACCGCTTGAGAATATGCTGCATGAGCACCATGCCCTCAGAACGGAGGCGGCCGGCATTTTCAAACGGTTGGGTCGCACGAGCGCGCGTGCGGCGCAAAATACCGTGGATGTATCGGAGATCAGGTCGTTCGTCCGGCATTACCGGGAACAGATCGCGTGCGAGGAGCACGTTTTGTACGTACTCGCCGAACTGCGACTCTCTCCAAAGGAAAGGCAGCGCGTCGGTTCTCGCATGCTGGAGTTATGAATGGAGGCCCAGGGCTCCTCAGAGCGCCTCATCCGGTCGGAAAAGAGGCGCCTGTTTTCTCACAGAGCCTGACCCTTTGGCGAGGCGTCATCAACCGGACCGCTTCCCGCAACGGTGGTGATCAGCCCGGTCGTCGCATCGATCCTGCGGATGCGGTGGTTTTGGGCATCGGCAATATACAAGTTGTCCTCGG
>JBBIJI010000010.1:0-100249 GCA_037446055.1 Nitrospiraceae bacterium | reverse complement strand
TCAACACTCGTCTCATCATCGAACACAGTCTCGATGACAAGCGCGGGTTTGGGTACAAGTTGGAATTCGTCGGGCTCCACGGTCTCACGTGGCGTGCCGATGGCCATGCCATGAATGTCGGGGGCCGGAACGGGTTCAACGCTCTTGGTGCCCATCCAACGCTTCACTCTCGAATGGGTGAGCACTTCGTGGGCGCGTTCGGTTGCTTATTTTCCGTCGCCGGACAGAATACCCTGGCTGCCTACTATCCCAACTTCTCCTTGTATTACTACTGGAGCAAAAGCGGCAAGGTGATCATGCGATAACCGTCCCGCGCCGCCGAACTTGCCCCGCGTTCGTCACTCTGCTAAGGTGGAGCGCTCTCATTGCGCTGCGCATCACCCGAGCCCTGGCATGGTGTGGGATCCCAAAGACCCCTGGAGTAAGAGAACCGACCCGCTCGACGAAGCGCTGAAACGCGCACAGAGCTCGATCCGCCAACTCGCCCCATCCGGCGGGCTTCGATCGCTCCTGCTTGCACTCGTCCTGATCGTCCTCGTCTGGCAAAGCGCGTTCATCGTTGCCCCCGACGAAGAAGGCGTAGTCAAACGCTTTGGCGTACCGGTCCGAACGGTCGGTCCCGGCCCTCATCTCAAGATTCCCCTTCTTGAGAGTGTGTTGCAGCCGAAAGTGGCGAAGCTACATCGAATCGAGATCGGCTTCCGCACTGATCGACAAAGCCGGCAGCAAATGATCCCACAGGAAGCCCTCATGCTGACCGGCGACATGAACATTTTGGCGATCGAGTTCATCGTCCAATACAAGATCAAGAACGCCAGCGACTATCTCTTCAACATCGCGGACATTCACGAGACCATCGGCAAGGCCGCGGAAGCGTCCATGCGTGAGGTGATCGGTAAGAGCAAGATCGACGAGGCGCTAACGACCGGCAAGGCCCAGATTCAGCAGGACACGCAGGATCTCCTCCAAAAGATCTTGGACCAATACCAGGCCGGGGTGCAGGTCGCAGCCGTGCAATTGCAGGATGTCGATCCCCCGGAGGCGGTCGCGGCGGCCTTCAAGGACGTCACGAATGCGAAGGAAGACCGAGAGAAATTGATCAATCAGGCGATCGGGTATCGCAACGATATTCTGCCCAAAGCGAAGGGAGAAGCCGCGCAGGTGGTGAATCAGGCCAAGGGTTACGCCCAGGCGAGGGTGAATCGCGCTCAGGGTGAAGCCAACCGCTTCCTCGCCACGTTGAGAGAATATAGCCAGGCGAAAGATGTGTTGAGCAAGCGGATTTACATCGAAACCCTGGAGGAAATCCTTCCGCACGTCGAGAAGGTGATCATCGACAGCAAGGGTACCGATCGTCTTCTGCCCTACCTTCCTCTCGATCGACGCTCGCGCGGAACCGTGACCAGCGAATCCGAAGGAGGGAAAACCCAGTGACGAAGCAAGGCATCATTCTGGCCTTTGTGGCCGTCCTGGTCGGCCTCCTTCTCTTAGGGGCTTCTCCGTTCTATATCGTAGACGTGACGCAGACTGCCATAGTCGTCCAACTCGGCAAGCCTGTCCGGAACGTCACCGAGCCGGGACTATACGCGAAGTTGCCCTTCATTCAGGAAGTCACGTACTTCGACAAGCGCCTGCTGGACTACGATTCCGAAGCACAGGACGTCATCACGCAAGACAAGAAAACCCTTCTGCTCGACAACTTCGCGAAGTGGCGAATCACTGATCCGTTGAAGGTCTATCAGAATTTTCAAAGCGAGCGTGGAGCCCGGCAGCGGCTGCACGACATCATCTACTCCGAGCTGAGGGTCGAGCTGGGTCGACACGACCTGCTGGAGATCGTGTCGACCGCACGTGCCGAGCTCATGAAAGTGGTGACGCAACGTGCCAACGACAAGGCCGTTGCCTATGGAATCGAGATCCAGGATGTTCGAATCAAACGCGCCGATCTCCCGCAGGAGAACGAGAAGACGGTGTTTCAACGGATGCAGGCTGAGCGGGAGCAGCAGGCCAAGCAATATCGCGCCGAAGGAGCGGAGGAAGCCCAGAAGATTCGCTCGGAGGCGGAGAAGGATCGGGAGATTATCTTAGCTGAGGCCTACCGCCAGGCCGAGGAATTGCGAGGGGCAGGTGATGCGAAAGCGTTCAGGATTTACGCTGAAGCCTATCGGCAAGATCCCAAGTTCTTCGAGTTTGTCCGCTCGATGGAAGCCTACAAGAAAACGTTTAACGACCGATCTACGCTGGTACTCAGTCCGGACTCCGAGTTTTTCCGCTACCTCAAGCAGCGCTGAAGTCTCTACACAAGCCCTACGATCGAGCTGGTCGCAGGATCGACGTCGATCCGCTCCGCCGCCGGTCGTTTCGGCAATCCCGGCATGAGTTGGATCCCTGAGCACACTGCCGTCAGGAACCCCGCTCCGGACAGAATCCGTAGCTCTTTAACCGGCACGGTGAACCCCGTCGGCTTTCCTTTCAATGTCGGGTCGTGGGACAGGGAGAACGGGGTCTTGGCCATACACACTGGAAGGCGTGCGAATCCGAGTTGTTCAGCTCGCGCGATCTGCATTTTGGCTTGCGGGTCAAAGATTACGCCCGCGGCACCATACATGCGCACCGCGATAGTCTCAATCTTGTCTTCGATCGAAAGCCCTTCTTCGTACAAGAAACGCAATCGTGACGGCATCTCACATGCTCTGATCACCTCCTGAGCCAACGCCTCGGCGCCAGCTCCTCCGTCAGCCCAGTGAGTTGATACGGTTGCCGCGACCGCTCCGTTATCGCTCGCCCATTCGGTCGCTAGGCGCAGTTCGTCCGGCGAGTCATCCCCAAACGCATTTATCGCAACAACGGGAGGCACTCCAAACGCTTTGACGTTTTCGATATGCTGGCCGAGGTTCGCCAGCCCTTTTGTCAGAGCCTCGCGGTTCGGACCGGCTAGCACGCGAGCCAAGCTTTTCCCTGCCTTTCCCTCCCCAGCCCCCCCGTGGAGCTTTAATGCTCGCAGGGTTGCGACGATGACCGCGGCGTCTGGCCGCAGCCCGGACACTCGGCACTTGATGTTGAAGAACTTTTCGGCACCGAGCTCACTGCCAAAACCGGCCTCGGTGATTACGAAGTCGGCACACCGTAAGGCCAGCGCGTCGGCCACGATAGAAGAATTGCCATGAGCGATGTTGCCGAACGGACCGGCATGAACGAAAGCCGGGGTGCCTTCTACAGTTTGAACGAGATTCGGTAGCAGCGCCTCCCTGAGCAACACCGCCATTGACCCAGCGCACCGCAATCGCTCAGCAGTGACAGGTTGTCCGCTTTTCGTCAATCCTATGCTGATCTGCCCGAGACGCTTCCTTAAGTCGGCCAACCCGGAAGCCAATGCCAATACGGCCATCACTTCGGAGGCCTCGGTGATCACAAATTCCGTTGGTCGCGACCATCCATCAGGCGTGAGCCGGGTCTGTACCCGCCGCAGCGAGCGATCGCCGATGCAGGATGTTCTGGGCCACCAGATTGCCCCCGGATCAATTTCCAACTCATTCCCGTGATATAGGTGGCTATCGACCAAGGCGGCCAACAGATTGTGACTTGCCTCCACGGCATGGGCATCGCCGGTCAGATGGAGGTTGATTTCTTCCAGAGGGGACAGATGCGCCTTGCCTCCACCAGCTCCACCCCCTTTGACTCCGAAAACCGGTCCCAACGACGGCTGGCGGAGAGAGACAATCGCCCTTTGGCCAAGGCGAGAGAGCGCCATAGCCAATCCCACCGCCGTGGTTGTTTTTCCTTCGCCCAGGGCCGTCGGGTTTATCGCAGTAACCAGTACGTAGCGGCCACAGGGAGCCCCTTTAAGACGAGCTAATGCCGACAGCGAAACCTTTGCCTTGGCGGAACCGTATGGAATAAGCTCATCTAGCTTAAACCCACAGGCGGAGCCAATATCCTGGATGCTTCGCGGTTGTGTCATGAGATCACGCCCGAACTGCTGGACAATCTCAGTAGGATTCTCGGAGCGAGGAACTCTACTGCCTGAGCAGGTACAGAATCCTCGTCCGAGAGATGGCAGAGAAGAACAGGGATGAGGGGAGCACGCGCGAGGAGAACGACTTACTCCAGAATATATTTTCGAGGATCTATAGCTTGTCCCGCTACTTTAACCATATAGTGAAGGTGAGGTCCGGTTGACAACCCGCTGTTTCCCACCAATCCAACAACCTCCCCACGCTTCACTCGCTGACCTTCTTTAACGAGTGGTTTCGCTAGGTGACCATATAGCGTCTCGATCCCATATCCATGGTCCAGGCGAACGATGTGACCGAGCTTCGGATCGAATCCCACGGAAGTAACACGACCCAATGCCGATGCTTGGACCGGAGCATTTGGTGTCGCTCCGATATCGAGGCCGTCATGCCAAGCCGGCTTCTCCGTAAAAGGAGAAATCCTCGGGCCGAATCCAGAGGTCACCCACCCCTTGACCGGCCAGATGGAGGGGGTCGCCGCCCATCGTGAAGATTTCTGCTCAGCGACGGTACTAAGTTCTTGTAGAACCTTTTCCTGGATCACAGCCTCGGTAGTGAGAGAATCGATTTCCCCTTTCACCTTTGCTAGAAGTGCCTGCTGTTCGTCCTCGGTGAGAAGCGCCGAGTTCTGCCTAGGTTGTTCAGACCCATTCGGAATTTCTGTGGGACTTCGGGAATCAGAGCCGGGCGTGCCATTCAGCATCACGCCTGATTGACCCTCTGGGATAGGCACCTCTTCGCCACCTCTACCGTTTACAAGGTCTCCGGATTTTACAGGTTCAATCCCGAGCATTACGCGGAGACGCTGATTGACCTCTTTCATCGTGGTCAGCCTCCGCTTCAAGTCATCAATAGCTACAGAGAACGCAATAGTCTGCTCGCGCGCGCTCATGGCTTCCGTTCTGAAAGCCGTCAATTCCCAGACCTGACCTGTCCTGACCACATAATGTGAAATGAGCAAGAGGTCACCGATCACCAAAGCCGCCGCTACAATTAAGAGCCTACGAACAAATTTCCGCGGAAAGCTAAAACGGAGGGGTTTTGCTGTGGACCCTCTGAAGATGACGACCGTGTAGGCGTCAGCTGATTCATGCTGGATGTGTTGCCCCATGGTCTTCGTCCCCCTCCCCGCGGAAGGCCTAAGTCCTACTGGCAGTAAGAGCGAGTGTATCTTGCCAGTACTCGGCGGTCAACCCTTAATAAAGTGGTATATCGGAGTGTCATAATTTCAATGAGTTATTTTGTTCCCTGTGCGATCCACTTGAGATAATCCCGAGACCCTCTCTGGATCGCAATTCCGATAATCTCCGGTGTCTCATACGAATGATATGCCTTGATTCTCTTTTCTAGTTCCCTGTAGCGACTCGATCTCGATTTGATAAGAACCATGGATTCACGTCCGGATACCACCTGATTTTTCCAGCGGTAAATCGACTGAACCTCTGAAATGACAGTACAACAGGCAGCGAGCTTCGCGTCGACCAAGAGTCTTCCAAGTTTTCTGGCTTCCTTTACTGTCCTCGTTGTTACGAGCACCAGGATGAAGTTCTGATCGCGGTCTGTCACAAGTCTCGCCTGTAAACCCAATAATCCGTCGGCATCCCAATTACGCAACATTCATGCCTCTCGATACGGCATAATCACGCAATCACTTGATTATGCTACGTTAATTATTCATTTTGTGATGCTGTCTATAAAAAGATATGGTTGTGGCGCAATATAAAAATGTGCATGAAAAATCATACATGGAGGCAAGAAATCGACAAAAATGTCCATTTTCGTCACGTCGCGGAAGGCTATCTCCTTAATCCTCAATCCTCTCGTGCGAACTTTACCTAACCAATTGCAATTTCTCTCATTTCCTGATTTTCTGCCCCCTCGATCCTTCAGATGCGCAAATTCAAAAATTGAACGCCTCAAAGGGTTGCACCTGGACTGCGATATGGTTGACATCTCCTTCGCTGAATCAATAGGATAGATCGAGTCCACTAAGAGGAGGCTGTATGGCTCTCGCGATCACACCAGGCGAATTGAAAGCTCGATTGGGTAAAGGCAACAAGGTGGTCCTGCTTGATGTCAGAGAACCCTGGGAACATAAACTCGCGAGGATCGAGGGCTCCATCCTTGTTCCCCTGGCGACGTTACCGCAATCCTTGGATAAGCTCGACCGGAATGCTGAAATTGTCGCCTACTGTCACCATGGCATGAGGAGCGCCGATGCGACGAGTTTTCTGCTTCAACAGGGATTCAGTAACGTAAAGAATCTCACAGGAGGGATAGACGCCTGGTCCGTACAGGTCGATCCATCCGTGGCTCGCTACTAGCAGCACGGTAGCGGAAGCCACCTATGGCATCTGTTCACGGAAGTACTCCACTGTCCGCAGGAGACCCTCAGAAATTTCGACCTTGTAGTCCCACCCCAATTCGTGGCGGATCCTGCCGGGGTCGATCACACTCCTCATTTGCTCTCCCGGCTTGGCAGGACCGTGCACCTCTTTGCAAGTCGCTTTCGTCATCTCCAACAGTTTACGGAACAAGTCATTGACTGATGTCTCGACGCCTGTTCCGACGTTGTAGGCCCCCTGTGCTTCTTGGGTCATCGCGGCTAGATTGGCCTCTACGACGTCTTCCACATACACGAAGTCTCGTGTTTGCCGGCCATTTCCATTGATCACTGGTTGTTCATTCTGAAGCATTTTCTGAATGAATATCGAGACGACGCCTGCCTCCCCCTCAGGATCCTGTCGAGGACCGTAGACGTTGGCATATCGAAGACTCACAAACCGCACGCCGGTCAGCCGCTGGCAGTACGACAGGTACTGCTCCGCAGAAAGCTTGCTGATTCCGTACGGGGACATCGGCTTGGTCGAATGAGCTTCTGTCGCCGGAAATTGCTCCTGCTCACCATAGATGGCTCCTCCCGAAGACGAAAAGATAATTTTCCTTACCCCGTGTTTGACCGATTGCTCCATCACATTCAGCGTGCCGAGGATGTTGACTTGCGCGTCGAACACGGGATCCTCCACTGAACGCCGGACGTTGATTTGCGCAGCCAGGTGCATCACGATCGATGGCCGTTCATTTCTAAAGACCCGTTCGAGCCTCCAACTCTGGATGTCGATTTTGTAGAAACGAGCAGCCTTGTTCAGGTTCTTGCGGCGTCCCGTGACAAGGTTGTCGACGACGACCACCTCGTGCCCCTCTTGCACGAGGCGGTCCACTATATGTGATCCGATGAACCCAGCTCCTCCTGTCACCAATACTTTCATGCAATCCTCACGCGCACGAATGCATGCTCATCGCCTAACCTCAGGACTCCTCGCTTCAATCATTATCTTGCACCGCCTTCCCGCTACGCCGCGAAGTCGTCGGCGCTACTCATCGGTGCTGCGCCGGAATCCGGCCAACAGCTCGCGGTTACCCTTGCGGCCGGGGATCGGCGAATCTGTGACCCCGATCCGCGCCAACCCCAGGGCCTCGGCATACTTTACGATCTCTTGCGCAACCTCCCGGCGCTGCTCATCATCGCGAACAACTCCGCCTTTCCCCACCTTGCCTCGACCCACTTCAAATTGTGGTTTGACCAATGCCACAAGAGTCGCCGTCGGAGCCAGCACTCGAACCACGACGGGAAGGACGAGCCTCAAAGAGATAAACGAGACATCGATCACGGCAAGTTCAATGGGATCGCGAAACAGCGATGGTGTCACGTGCCGAATGTTCGTACGCTCCAGCAGTACGACACGGGGATCGTTCCGGAGGCGCCAGTCCATAAGTCCGTACCCCACATCCACAGCATAGATGCGGCGTGAGCCTCGTTGGAGCAAACAGTCCGTGAACCCTCCTGTCGACGCACCAACGTCCAGCGCAACTACCCCCCTGACGTCAATCTGGAACCGCTCCAGCGCAGCGTGGAGTTTCTCCCCCGCTCTGCTGACATAGCGGGGCTGCTCGTCCTCAATCTCGATGACCGCATCGAGGGGAACCAGCTTCGCCTGCTTGTCAACCGTGGCTCCATCTACTTTCACCGCACCGGCAAGTATCATGCGTGCGGCGACGTCTCGACTCTTAACCAACCCTCTCGAGACGAGGACCCGGTCCAACCGTTCTTTATGATGTGGCAAAGTTTGAACCATCAGGCGAAGGATCCAATCGGGCAGGAGTGCAAGATAGGTATGGGGCCATCTCTGTGGTAAGTCTGGTCACGCGTCGGCTTCCTCCGCATCCGGGGAGTAAGCCTGCAATCGTTTCTTACCCTCCTGGTCTTGTACCAGGACTTCAACCTTGCGCTCAGCCTCCTCCAAGATCTTTAGGCAGGATTTGGAAAGGCGGATACCCTCCTCGAATATCTTCAGAGACTCCTCTAAAGGGAGATCACCCTGTTCCAGCTCTTCCACGATCGCTTCCAGCCGCTCGATCGCCTTTTCGAATTTGACAGTTGCCATTCCAACCCTCAATGGACTTATATGAGCGCGCTATTATAGCGGCCCCCAGCATGGGGTCAAGGAGACGATGGGCTGACGCGCTTCACGGTGCAGAGGAGGTGTCCCTGGGCCAGCGTCGCCTTGACATCCTCGCCGACAGAGACCGACGAGGCATTTGTGATGACGACACCGTCTGATGCCCGGGACAGAATGCTGTACCCCCGACGCAGGACAGCCAACGGACTGAGGTCGTCCAGCATTCCCATGAGTGCGCGAATACGTTCCAGCCGCAGGGCCACGCGGGCCCGGAGGCCCGACTCCAGACGCTTACGGATCTGAGGGATCAGAAGGCGAGCTTCTCTAAGAATGGTCTGTGGATCACGTCTCAGCAAGCCCTCAGAGACAGCCTCCACCTGTCTCCGCCACGCGGCAATCCTGGCCTGGCCCGCCCTACCCAATCGTGCCACTATTTCGTCGACACGTTGCGCCTCGGCTTGCACTCGGGCCCGGTGCCGACTCAGTCGATAGGCGAAGGATTCGAGCCGTCGTCGACAGACGACGCTCTGCAACTCCAAAGCCCGACGAGCGCGACCTTGCAGGGATGCAACACGATCCACCAAGTCGCTGCGGATCGGCGCGACGGCCTCTGCCGCTGCCGAAGGGGTGGGGGCACGCAGGTCAGCCGCAAAATCGGCCAGAGTATAGTCGATCTCATGACCGACCGCCGAGACCACAGGAATGCGAGATGCGGCGATGGCTCGTACGACCATCTCTTCGTTGAAACACCAGAGATCTTCCCACGATCCTCCGCCTCGGCCGACGATCACCACATCGACCAGCCGGGACTCGCCTAACCATCGAAGGGCATCGGCGATCTGGAGTGCCGCGCCGGCTCCTTGGACGGATACCGGCGCAATGATCACATGCAGCGAAGGGTGCCGCCGGTACAGCAGCTTCAACATATCTTGCAACGCCGCGCTCGCGAGTGACGTCACAATGCCGACCGCCTTGGGCAGCAGCGGCACTGGTCGCTTGCGCGCCGAGTCAAAGATTCCTTCTCGCTCCAGCTTCGCTTTCAGTTGTTCAAAAGCCAACTGCCAGGCACCGAGCCCCTTCGGCTCCACATAATCGATCACGAATTGATATTCACCACGAAGCTCGTACACGGACAAGTGTCCCCGGGCGATGACGGAGAGCCCTTCACTGAGCGCGAACCGAAGACGCTGCCCCCCCGACCGGAAGATCACTGCGCGCAGCTGGCTCCGTTCATCCTTGAGCGTCAGGTACAGATGGCCCGAGCCCGGCCGCCGCAGGTTGGATATCTCCCCTTCCACCCACAAGTCTGTGAATTGGGTTTCCAAGCACTGACGGATGAGGCCTGTCAGGTCAGTGACGGAGAGGATCTTGCGGTCAACGGAAATGCCGTTTGGCATGAGAGAGGGAGCGCAGGTTCGCTCAGTCCACGATGCGAATGCGCTGGATCGACAAAGCCTTGCCTATACGCGCGTCCATGTCGAGCACGGCGGCGCAGAATACCGACGGTCCAGAGGCGACCTCGAAGCGCCGCGGCATTCCCGTGAGAAATTTCTCGATGGCCAATTCCTTCTTGATCCCGATGACAGACTGCAAGGGCCCGGTCATGCCGATGTCTGTGAGGTATGCCGTCCCCTTGGGCAATATCTGTTCATCCGCCGTCTGCACGTGCGTATGGGTTCCCACGACCGCCGTCACCTCGCCGTCGAGGAAATGTCCCATCGCCATTTTTTCCGATGTCGCTTCCGCGTGCATGTCGACGACGATGGCGCTCGTCTGTTGCTTCAAAGCGGTGATTTCGCGCTTTGCCGTCTGGAAGGGACAGTCTAAGGTCGGCATATACACGCGCCCCATCACTTGCAGAATGCCCACCGATTCGCCGCTCGGCGCCTGGACCACGACTGAGCCGTGGCCGGGGGCGCCCTCCGGATAATTAGCCGGACGGAGCAACCGCGGCTCCCGCCTAAAATGGTCGAGGGTCTCTTTCTTGTCCCAGGCATGGTTGCCGGTCGTAATCACGGCGAGCCCCAGGGCAAACAATTCGTCGGCGAGATCTGGCGTAATGCCAAACCCTCCGGCAACGTTCTCCCCATTGCCGATCACGAGGTCGATCCGGTGATGCGCCACAAGTTTCGGCAGCGTCCGCGCGATCACCCGCCGGCCAGGCTCCCCCATGATGTCTCCGATGAACAGTAGCTTCATAAGGCCCGTCAGCTCTCAGCCATCAGTCGTCGTCTCAAAAGAAGACCCAAGCTTCGAAACTCAATGCGGACTACCGAGAGCTTCCCTACTCCTAATTATCTATTTGGCATAGTCGACGAATCGACTCTCCCTGATCACGGTAACCTTGATCTGACCGGGGTAGGTCAGTTCCTGCTCAATCTGTTTCGCAAGGTCGCGAGACAATTGGAACGACTCGCTGTCGCTGAGATCCTCCTGCCGAACGATGACGCGAATCTCCCGACCCGCCTGGATGGCGTAGGCCTTCTGTACGCCCTTGAACCCCGTGGCCAGCGATTCGAGCTTCTCCAGTCGTTTCACATAGGATTCCAGCGCCTCGCGTCGAGCTCCAGGCCGAGCCGCCGACAAGGCTTCGGACGACGCTACCAGCACAGTCTCCGGGCAGATCGGTTCCACCTGTTCATGATGCGCTGCAATCGCGTTTACGACCTTCGGGCTCTCGCCGTATTTCTTAGCGAGTTCCGCGCCGAGCATCGCATGCGGACCTTCCTCTTCATGGCTGACCGACTTGCCGATATCATGCAGAAGTGCCCCCCGCTTGGCGAGTTTCACATCCAACCCCAACTCCGAGGCCATGATACCGCAAATATAGGCGGCCTCGCGGGCATGGTAGAGGTTGTTCTGCCCGTAGCTGGTTCGAAACTTCAGGCGGCCCAGGACTTTGATCAGCTCAGGATGAAAATCGGACAACCCAAGCTCGAAGATCACCTTCTCCGCTTCCTCGACCATGAGCTTCTCGACGTCCGTCTTTACTTTCTCGACGATCTCTTCGATACGGGTCGGATGAATGCGTCCGTCATGCATGAGCCGTTCAAGCGAGATCTTGGCGATCTCGCGCCGCAGCGGATCAAATCCGGAGATGATCACCGCTTCGGGCGTTTCATCGATGATCAGGTCGATCCCCGTCGCAGCCTCAATCGCTCGAATGTTGCGTCCCTCACGTCCGATGATCCGTCCCTTCATGGCATCATTGGGAATCGGCACCACGGAGATCGTCGCCTCTGACACGTAGTCTCTCGTCACCCGTTGAATCGAGCGGGCGATGATCTCCCGGGCTTCGCGCTCGGCGTTTTCTTTGGCATCTTCAATAATCCGCTTCCCGATCCCCGCTGCCTCGAACCGCGCCTGGCTTTCCATCTCCTGGAGCAACTGACGCTTCGCTTCATCGGACGTCAATCCCGCCACTCGCTCCAACGCACTGCGATGCGCCTTGAGTACCCGTTCGCATTCGGCTTCTTTCGAGGCGAGGCCGCTTTCCCGTTTCTGAATCTCCTGCTCGCGCCGCTGTATGTCTGCCTCACGCTTGTCGATCGACGCGAGTTTGCGATCCAGGGCTTCCTCCCGTTGACTCAGGCGCTTCTCGAGTGCGGCGGATTCAGCCGATCGCTCTTTCTGTTCTTTCTCGAGCTCCGCCTTAGCTTGGAACACGAGATCCTTGGCCTCGAGCTTCGCCTCCTTCAGGACCGTCTCGGCCTCGCGCTGGGCCCTCTGAACGATTTGGCTGGCCTGTTCCTCCGCCCCTTCCCGTTGGATCCGCCGCGAGCGGCGACGCATCAATTCCACCAAGGCGGCCCCGGCCAGAGCGCCGACGATTCCGATCACCACGTATGTCACTTCGGCGAGTTGAATAAGAGTCACCTCCCTCTCACTGCGCTGGAAGGCTTTTTCAGATGGACAGAACCGACCGGAAAGCAGAAGGAAACCGAGGAGGAGAAGTAAACCGGGGGGTGTCTACTCGAACACAGCCCTTTGCTCAGAAGATCAGCAGTCGTCGTGGCCTGCGCATGAATGCGATCGAATGACCGGACCAGGCCCCGCGAAATGGGCCACTCCCGGGGGCGGCATATCCGCCGGGTTGCTCAATCGGTATTGGGCTGGGACTCAGCCAGACCCAGTCATTCAGTCGTCCTGCTCCCTCGCTACTCCACCAGTTTAGTTGAGCTATAGGCACCGAAACGAGGGCTTGAGTTTTCCTTGGAGCTTTCTGCAATAGAGCCCACGCCAATCTCCCGACTACCGCCGCATATACACGCCATGTCCTCAAATTGTCCCCGTTTTCCTTATCCTGCATGAAGTTGATCGGCTTCCTTGTCTCTGTCCGGCATACACCGGTCTTCCTGACGGACGATACCAAACACCTCCTCGGATTGCAAGGCGAATGTCATCGCAGCAAGGCCGAGGGCATGTGCTCCTCGATGGATTCCATGAGCGACGCCATCCGCTTCTCCACTTCCGCTTCCCCCTGCTGGCGTCGCCGTTCGGCTTCAAACAACTGGTGCGACAGGTTAATGGCGGTCAGGATCGCGAGCTTCGCGAGCGTCGCGGTCTTCATGCTCTGGGCGAGGGTTCGCATCTGGTCATCAACGAATTGAGCCAGGCGTTTCACGTAGGCTTCATCGGCTTCTCCCCGGATGGTATAGCGCTGCCCGTAGATTTCCACATCGATTGTTCTAGCCAAGCGCCGCCTCCTTGGATTCGTCCATACCTTCCAGCACTTCAATCTCTCCCAACACTCGTTCAACTCTCGCCTTAATGTCCGCTCGCTCCACCTCCCATCGCCGATTGATCTCTTCCTGCGCCTTCAGGCGGTCTTTTGTCGTACGCAGCTCCGCCTCCAACCCAGCGTTGGCCTTTCTGAGGTCTTGAACGAGCGTCACCAGAGCGCGGATCCGGGCTTCAAGTGCATCGAGGCGTTCGACCGACATACGAGAACTCCTGACAGTCGATGTCCACCATATGTTGGGGGGAACTATAAGAACTTCACAACATCCTGTCAAGAAACGGTCTCTGTGGAAGGTACGGCGAGTCGGAGATACTCTCGGTAGCTCCGCAGAACTCGCTTGACGTATTGGCGGGTCTCCAGATAGGGAATCAACTCGACAAATTCATCCGGGTCACGGCCCTTGTGGGCAGCAACCCAACCGTTGACCGCAATCGGCCCCGCATTGTAAGCGGCAACCGCATGAATGGGGTTGCCGGAGAACTGTTCAAGTAATTGCTGGAGATACCGCACGCCCAGACGAATATTGGTTTCTTGATCGAAGAGCTCTTCGCGTCCCACCGCGGGGTACCCATATCGGTGCGCAACGGCATTGGCGGTCCCCGTCATGAGCTGCATGAGGCCCACGGCCCCGACGCGTGACACCGCCCGTTCATCGTACTGGCTTTCTTCCCGGATAATGGCCGCCACCAGGTAGGGATCCACGTCCTTCGCGCCCTGCGATTCAATCAGCGGGAGGAGCCCCGTAGGGTAGGCCACGGCTAACAGAACCGGGGGAAGCTCTGCGCCTCCTCGTTCAAGCCTCTCACGAAAATGCGCTCGGGCGATCCGCAAGGCATGCGCGTAAGCGCCGACGTCACTCAGCAGGGAAGACAGTGCGAGGACCACATTTGGATCGCGGCCGTACCGTTCCGTCAGGGATGCCAGCTCACGGGCCGCATCCGGGTCAAGCCCGAGCGTCTTGAGCTCGATCGCGCGGCGATAGGCAGGCTGACGTTCCACCTCATGACGGTCAAGTGGGGACGAGACCGCGGGTCGGTGGTCCACCGCGTCATCGGTCGAGTTTCCCGGTTTTCCCACATCAGCGCGCTTCGCCGCCAACTGACAATAATATCCGAAGGGATACTGCCTACACAGCCGGGTGTAGAGTTCCTTAGCCTTCGCGGGCTGGCTCGGTTCCAGAGTTCTCGCCAACCAATAGAGGCCTTGCTGTTCGAAGTCGCTGTCACGATGCTCCACCACTGTCGCGAGGGCGTCGGCGGCCTCGCGGAATCGCGCGGTCCGATAATAAACCCAGCCGATCCGCCATAAGGCTTCGACGCGCTGGTTCAAGCCTTGCGCGACCCGCGAGGCCTCTCGGTACCGTTCGATCGCCTCGTCAAATTGTCCCTGGTCTTCCAGCCAGATTCCCGCAAACAGATGCACCTGCGCTTTCTGGTCGCCCGACAAGGACGACTGCGACACCGACTTCGCCAGTTCAAGCAATTTGGGGCCCGCTCCCAGTCGCAAATAGACCCGAGCCAGCCAGACCGTTGCCTCATTCGACTCACGCACCTGATCCGCCACGAGCTGACGGAACATGTCGCGCGCCTGGTCATACTGTTTCAACCGCACATAGGACACGCCCAATTTGAAGCTGGCTTCGAACCGTTTCGGGTGTTGAGGCTCGGCAGAGATGAACTTTCGGAGCTCCTCCACCGCTTCTGCATGGAAGGCCTGGCCGAGAAAAGCCTGAGCGCGATCGTAGTAGTCATCGGCGGTGGGCACCCAGCGGGCACCGCCAAGGCTGTTGGCGAGATGGTTCTGGGCATCCTTCGCTTCAGGGGCGTATGGATAACGGATCCAGAGCTGCTTGAACGTCATCTGCGCCTCGGTCGCGAGGCCCCGCTCCCTCTGACAGTCAGCAAGATGGAGCAACGCGGTCGGCGCGCTCTGTTCCCTCTCCCCCATCGCCAACGCTCGGGTTAGCCATTCGATCGCCATGGGGCACTCATGGGCCTGATACCAACTCTCCCCTGTTCGATAGGCCGCTCTTACCGTGAGGATCGATTCCGAGTCAACTTGCTGGATCGACTCGAACATACGGGCCGCGACGGTCGCATCTCCCGAGCGGAGCAACGCCTCACCCATCCACAGGCGGACATACTCGTCGAGAACGGGGAAATCTCGCTGCGCCGCCCGCAGAAATTCCAACGCGACCGCCGGCTCCCGCTCAATGAGCAAGACACCTGAGACCAGACTCGCCCGCTTGGCCCACTGCGACGCGGGGTATCGTTCGCGGAGGCGCCGAAGCCGTTCAACTTTTTCCGCGAGGAGGGCCGCCCGCTGAGCGACGGTGACCTGCTTCTCCTTGAGCGCCATCGCGGCACGAAAACACGCTTCGGGCCCGTCGCAGGCGGAGGAATCCGGCTTCGGCATCTCCGCTCCCAGGAGCAGGACAGGCGTTCCACCGTTAAGCGAAAAACCGAGGACGACAAGCAGCGGAGACAAAACCCGCGTCGGAATCCGGAAGGACATAGGGAAGCGCATCACGAAGAAAACGTGTCGTCCATTATAGCAGAGCCACGCGCATCGGCTCGATGCCGTCGGGTCTGAACGTCACCTTGTCAGGATTTTTTTTGCTGTGTTAGTCTGGCAACGGACCATGCTGTCGAAAATGCGCACCTCCTCCACGCCGGTTCAACTACTGGCCCTCGATCAAAAGGTCATGGAGGCGTTCGTCCGCGACCTGGGATGGCCCATGTACCGGAGTGAACAAATTCTCCGGTGGCTCTACCAAGGCCGCGTTCGAAACATCGACGAGATGACCGATCTATCTCTGACCGATCGGCGGCAGCTCGAGTCGGTCGCCACCATCGCGCGTGCGCAGCAGCAGTCGGTCGTCGCGGCAGAGGACGGCACCCGGAAAATCCTCCTGACCCTTGAAGACGGCCAAATCGTCGAGTCGGTCCTCATTCCGGAAGGAAACCGGCTTACCCTCTGCCTCTCCACCCAAATCGGCTGCACCCTCGACTGCCGGTTTTGCCTGACCGCCAGGATGGGACTCAAGCGGAACCTCAAAGCCCACGAAATCGTCGACCAGGTCCTGACCGCCCAAGACTACCTCACACCGGGCCAGCAACTCACCAACGTGGTGTTGATGGGCATGGGAGAACCGTTGGCGAATTTCGATGCCGTCGCAGACGCGGTGACGAGAATGACGAATCGGCGGTGGGGACTCGGTGTCCCGCCGCGTCGGATCACGCTCTCGACCGCCGGCTTGGCCACGCGGATCAAAGACGTGGCGACGCTCGGCATCAATCTGGCCGTGTCATTAAACGCGACGACCGAACCGCTGCGCGCCAGGCTGATGCCCACCGCCAGCCGGTTGCACTCTTTGAAATCCCTGCTGGCGGCTTGCCGCCGCTATCCCTTACCGCCTCACCGTCGGCTGACCTTCGAATACGTTCTGCTGTCCGGCGTGAACGATCATCCAGACGACGCCGTACGCCTGGGCAAGTTCCTCAACGGCATGCGGTGCAAAATCAACCTGATTCCGTTCAACGAATTTCCCGGCAGCGGATTCACGCGCCCGAGCGATGCAGCCGTCGCCGGCTTTCAGGCGGAGCTTCGCCGCCGCGGGTTCGATGTGTTCGTCCGCAAGAGTCGGGGGCGCGACGTCTTGGGGGCCTGCGGTCAATTAGGCCGTCTTCCCTCGGCGCCTCGTCTCGTTGCCTTGACACGATCCGAAACCGATTGTTAGCATGCCGCTACGTCATGTGTTCACACCCTGGATGACTCGCCCCCTTCGCGTGCTCCCCATCAAGCTGGCCCTGACGCTGTTCGCCGTGCTCATCAGTGTTCCCGAGACACCGGCCGCCGTCGCAGAGCCGAAAGAATTCATGCTGTCCAACGGGATGAAAGTTCTCTTGGTGGAAGTCCCCAAAGCCCCGGTTGCCACGGTCCAAGTATGGTACAAAGTCGGCTCCCGCAACGAGGTCATGGGGCGGGCCGGATTATCTCACATGCTCGAACACATGATGTTCAAAGGAACGGCCAAATACCCGAAGGGATCGTTCTCCCGATTGGTCAGAAAAAGCGGCGGCGTGGACAACGCGTTCACGAGCCAGGATTTCACGGCTTACTTCGAGAATCTCGCCTCCGACCGCGTCGAGCAGGCGTTGGACCTCGAGGCAGACCGTATGCAGGGCCTCATCTTGGATGAGAACGAACTCCAAACCGAGCGAGAGGTGGTCAAGGAGGAACGTCGCTTGCGAAGCGAGGACGATCCACAGGGCTACTTGGTCGAAACCCTGTTTGCGCAGGCCTTCATGAGCCATCCATACCACTGGCCGATCATCGGGTGGTTCGCCGATCTCGATGCCATGACCTTGGAAGACCTCCAGCGTCACTACGATACCTACTATTCTCCGAACAACGCGACGTTGGTCCTCGTGGGAGACATCAAGGCGGACACGCTCATGCCGACCATTACGAAATTGTTCGAGCCGATCCCCAAGGGTCCGACGCCGAAACCACTCACCGTGGTCGAGCCGGAACAAAAAGGCGAACGCCGGTTCGTCGTGAAGCGGGAAGCGCAGGTTCCGTTCGTCATGTTCGGTTACCGTGTGCCCAACTACTCGAGCGAAGACGCGTACGCGCTCAATCTGCTCGAGACCATCCTGTCGACCGGTAAGAGCTCACGTCTCTATCAAGCGTTGGTGTACGACCAGAAGACAGCGCTGGCGGTGGGCGCAGAGTACAGCCTGATGCAGGCGGACCCCGGGCTCTTCTATTTTTTCGCCTTGGTTGCGCCCGGTCAGAAGGTCGAGCCCGTCGAGGAGGCACTTCAGAAGGAGATCAAGCGTCTCCAAGCGGAGCCGCCGACCGAACAAGAGTTGCAGCGGGCGAAAAATCAAGTGGAGGCCGCGCACATTTTCGAACAAGATTCCAATTTCCGCCATGCGATGCTGTTGGGACAAGCCGAGACCGTCGGCGCGGGATGGCAACACGTGAACAAGTTCCTCGAGCGGACGAGGGCCGTCACGGCCAAGGATATCCAGCGCGTGGCGCGGCAATACCTCATCGACGACGTGCGCACCGTGGGTATCTTGATTCCCCTCCCCCCCCGCAACCAGGCTGCGGCGGTCTCCATGAACCCGGGAGCCGTGCGATGACACGCCTTCCCACACGGTGCGCGTCCAAAATCCGCCGGTGGTGGCGAGCGCTTGTCTGGTCCCTTCTTAGCGTGTTCCTCCCGTTCGCGATCGGCGACGCCGCGGAGATCAAGCCGACTCGGTTCGTCGCACCGAACGGGATCACGGTTCTAGTGCTGGAGCAGCACTACCTGCCGATCGTCGAAATCCACGCCTTGATCAAAGCCGGATCCGCCCAAGACCCGCCGGAAAAGGCCGGCCTCGCCAATCTTGTCGCGAGTCTCTTGGACGAAGGCACCCAGACCCGCACTTCGAAACAGCTCGCGGAGCAGATTGACTTCGTCGGCGGCTCCCTCGGCACCAAGGCCAGCGAGGACTTTACCTCTGCGACGTCACGGGTCCTTAAGAAGGACGCCGAGCTGGGGTTCACCCTCCTGGCCGATATTCTGCTGCACCCGGCGTTCCACAAGCAGGAATACGAACGGGTCAAGATGCAGATCCTCGGGGAGATCGTCAGCGACAACGATGATCCCGGCCATGTGGCTCTGAAGGCTTTCAACCAGCTCGTGTTTCATGGGCATCCATACCGGTGGCCGGTCGAAGGGACGGAAGAAACGCTCGGCAGAATCACGTTGGCCGACGTGCAGGCCTTTTATGCGAGGGAGTACCTGCCCAACCAAACCATCCTCGCGGTCGTGGGAGACCTGACGGTCGATCAAGTCACGACTCTCGTCCAAACCCATTTCGGAGGCTGGAAGAAAGCCGCGCCCCCCCTCCACGCGCCGCGGAAGCCCGCTCCAATGGAACGCAAGACGATCCAATTGATAGAAAAGGACCTGACCCAATCGACCATCGTGCTGGGTCATGCCGGTATCAGCCGCACGAACCCCGACTTCTATGCCGTTACGGTCATGAATCATATTCTCGGGGCCGGCGGGTTCTCCTCGCGTTTGATGGACTCGATCCGTGACAAGCAGGGATTGGCCTACGGCATCATGAGTCAGTTCGACGCGAGGCTCATGCCGGGCGCGTTCGTCGTCAACTTGCAGACGAAGACCAATACTACGAACCAAGCGATCAACGGGGTGCTTGCAGAGCTGAAGAGCATGCGCGAGGCGCCGGTCACGGATCAGGAATTGGCGGACGCCAAATCGTTCCTCATGGGCAGTTTCCCCTTGCGGCTGGACTCGACGGCCAAGCTCGCCCAGGTGCTCGCGCAGGTCGAGTTCTATGGGCTGGGGCTCGATTATTTTACCCAGTACCCCAAATGGATCGAACGAGTCACGAAGGATGACGTCCAGCGTGTCGCCAAGCAATACCTCGACCCCCAGCGCTACGCCCTCGTGGTCGTCGGAGACATCACCAAAGCGAAGGTGAGGCAGTAGGTGAACGCGGGCGTTGCGAGGGGGCGAGGCTGTATGTTCGGACAGACCGATCTCCGGCCGAAGCTCGATCGCCTGGAAACTGTCGTGCGGGGGTTAGGGTCCGTCCTCGTGGCCTTTTCCGGCGGGATCGATAGCTCCTTGGTTTTGAAAGTGGCTCATCGACAGCTTGGAGACCGCGCCCTGGCCGTCACCGCCGTCTCTCCCACATTCCCGGCTGTCGAACTCGACGCCTGCCGCCAGGTCGCTCGAGACATCGGCACACGGCATCGTGTCATCGAAACCGATCAACTTGCCCTACCCGAGTTCGTCAAGAACGACGGGGCCCGATGCTATCATTGCAAGACCGACCTTTACACGTTGTTGGCCAAGGTGCGGCAGGAGGAAGGGGTGGACTTCATCGCGAACGGCACCAACCTGGACGACCTGGACGATGATCGGCCCGGCCTTCAGGCGGCGCGGGAGTGGAACATCCGCAGTCCTTTGTTGGAAGCTCATCTGACTAAGGAAGATGTGCGTGCCCTGGCCCGACTGTTGGGCCTATCCAACTGGGACAAGCCGGCGGCGGCCTGCCTGTCCTCACGTATTCCGCGAGGCATCATGATCACACGAGTAAACCTCAGTCGGGTTGAACAGGCGGAACAGGTCTTGTTGCGGGAAGGTTTCGTCCATGCCCGGGTGAGGGATCACGGCGACGTGGCGAGGATCGAGGTGGCGGAAGGAGAAATCGGAAGGCTGGTGGATGAGGCGCACAGAAAGCGCGTGAGCGACCAGCTCCGTGCCTTAGGGTACCAGTTCGTCACGGTCGACTTGGACGGCTATCGCCGCGGCGGCCGCGGTCTCGGCCCCCCGCAGTCCTGAGGTCCGGCGGCTCAGGGCTTCCCCTGCGTCGAACGAGCCAACGCCTCAAGGGCCTCGTCGGCCAAGCGCCGATGATCCGAGTCGGTCAGACTGCGGCCGATGACCTGCTCGGCCACCAAGAGCGCCAGCTCGGTCGTCTGGTTTCTGATCTCTTGCAGCGCCTTTCGCCGTTCGTGCTCAATCTCCCTGGTCGCGTCGCCCTTGATTCGTTCCGCCTCCGCTGAGAGCCGCTGCTCGTTCTCTTCGAGCAAACGCTGGGCCCGCTCGCGCGCCTGAGCCAGCACGGCCTCCGCCTCCTTGCCGGCGGCGTTGAGCTTCGCCTCATACTCCTTGAGCTTCCGTTCGGCTTCCGCTCGGTGGCGTTCCGCCTGATCCAAGCTCTCCTTGATCTTCCGCTCGCGCTCTTCGAGGATGCTCAAGATACCCGGGAAGGCGAACTTATAGAGCAGGAAGAACAGAATCGCGAACGAAACGACCTCCCAGAAAATCAACGAGGAGAAAAAGTGGGATTCAAATTGCGGCATGACTCACCTTCGTGAAGTTATGAAGGATGAGGTATGAGTGTTGCGTATCCGGCAACTCAGCACTCAGAACCCTCAACTCATAACTTGCTCGTTATTTGCGGAGTCCCATGATGATGAACGCGATGACCAGCCCGTACAGCGCGATGGCCTCGACCAGCGCGAACCCGATCCACATGTACTTGCCGACGCGCCCTTCAGCCTCCGGTTGTCTGGCCACCGCCTCGATCATCTTCCCGAAGATATAGCCGATACCCACACCGGCGCCGGCAAACCCGGCCGCCGCCAATCCCATGCCCAACAACGCTGACGCCGCAGAATCCATGTCGTCGTACCCTCCGGTTTTTAGGTTAGAGTCTCGAGCGATGACACTGCTTATGACCCCATGCAACAGCCATGATGCAGCAGTGCCCTCAGTGCGCGTGCTCGCTGTGACCGTGGAGCGTGATCGCGTCGCCGAGATAGACGCAGCTCAACACGGTAAAAATGTACGCTTGGATGAAAGCGATGATGAGTTCAAGGCCATACAAAGCAACCGTAAATGCAAAGGGTAACCATCCGATCAGCAGGCCGCCGCTGAGGACGAGGCCGAACAGTACGGCTAGAATGGTGTGGCCCGCAGTCATATTGGCGAACAACCGGACCGCCAATGAGAGGGGTCGCGCCAATTGGCTGATCAACTCGATCGGAATCATCATCGGCAACAACCACGGCGGCGTTCCTGGTGGAACGAGGATGCCCAAAAACTTGACCCCATGGAGAAAGAAGCCCACCGCGATGCTGAGACTATACATGCTCACCGCAAAGACCGCGGTCACGACGATCTGGCTCGTCACCGTATAAGTACCCGGGATCAACCCGAGGAGATTGCAAAAGAGGATGAAGAGGAAGAGGGTCCCCAGCAGCGGGAAAAACCGCATGCCGTCTTTGCCCATCGTGTCGAGAATGATGCCGCGAATGAAATCCACCAGGATCTCGGCGAGGTTTTGCAGCTTCGTGGGAACCAGGCGCCGCGACGAGGCGGCGATCACCATCAAGGCGGTCACAAGCGTGACCACCACCCACATCATGATGACGGCCTGGTTGATGGAGATGTTGAACCCGCCTACCGACAGGGGGATCAATTCATGGAGCTCGAACGGATGAAGCGGACTTTCTTCCACAGTCGACTCGTGTCCACTCAGATCAAGGCTTCGGCTGTCCCCAGCGCTGCGCGGCTCGGTACGCGTTGCGCACCCCTGCCGCTGTCCCGAGGACCAAGCCGATCACTAAGCCCCATGGGGTTGAGGCAAAGAGATAGGTGTCAACGACCCAGCCCAGCCCTCCTCCCACCGCCACGGCAGCCAGCAGCTCGGTGCCGATCCGCATAGCCTGCCCCAGTCCTGCATAAAAGGGATCACTGGAGGGAGGCATTGAGAGCCAAGTTATGAGTTATGAGTTCTAAGTTGTGAGTTGTAAGAACTCAAGACTCTCCACTTAACACTCAGAACTGGGGCCAGCTCGCAGGATTGGTCCCCCACATTCTCGCTGGCCCGGACGGGCGCGCCATTCAAGCAAACTCCTCGGGGACTTGTCAAGGTTTGGAACTGTACCGCGTTCATGGGGTATAGTCTTCCAACGCCGCGCGCGCAGCGTCTCGAATCACCGATGGCACCGACCCCGTCACAACACGCGTTTCTGCACGGCCCTCCGCAGCCGCTGGTTGTCACCTTCCAGCAGCCGGCCACAGACGTGTTTGGACTGTACCGGCGCATCGCCACGGGAAGGAATCCCTCTTTCCTGCTCGAAAGCGGTAAAGGCGGCCCTGCCACAAGCCGCTATTCTTTCCTCGGCGCCGATCCATTCCGCCGCTTGCGTGGGAGTCCCCATCTGTGGAAGCTCACGAGTCTCGACCGGAGCACGATCGTTCAAGAGGACGCATTCAGCGGCCTTTCGAAAATGATCTTGGGGAACCGCATTTCCAAACCCGACGGCCTCCCCCCCTTCATCGGCGGAGCCGTCGGATACTTTGCGTACGACCTCGTCAGAGGGTTCGAGACTCTACCCAGCCTGGCGACGAACGACATCAGCCTGCCTGAGATGGATTTCGCGTTCTTCGACTTGATCGCCGCAGTCGATCATCGAACCGACACCATCTTCGGGATCTTCTGTCCGCCGCTCGAGCGATTCCTGGCTGAGCCGCGCGAGAAGCTCTACTTCGAAGGGTGCGATCGTCTCGCCGAATTCCAAGCCAGGCTCGCCGGCGCCCCAGCCTCTGAGCGCGACAGCGACCTCTCCACGCACCCGCCGATGAGTCTGGTACCTGAGCAGTCGCGAGAGGAGTACATGCGGCGCGTCCGTCGGTGCCAGGAGTACATCGCCAGCGGGGATATCTATCAGGCCAATCTCTCGCATCGGTTCACCTTGGTGTGGGACGCTCCGTCCGATTCTAGAAACCGCCTCAATGATGCATTGACGCTCGAGCTCTACCGGCGGGTCCGCGCCGTCAACCCCTCACCGTTCTCGGGCCTGCTTCGGTTCGATGAGATGGCGCTTATCTGTTGTTCGCCGGAGCGGCTCGTCCGGGTGCAGGGCCGGCAGGCCGAGACCAGGCCGATCGCCGGAACCAGGCCCCGGGGCGCTACCAAATCCGAAGACCTACGTCTGACCGAAGAACTGGTCACGAACGCCAAGGAGCGGGCCGAACATCTTATGCTCGTCGATTTGGAACGGAACGACTTAGGGCGGGTCTGCGAGTACGGCTCCGTTTGCGTCGACGAATTCATGAGCATCGAACAATACTCACACGTCAGCCATCTCGTCTCCAACGTCAGCGGCACTCTCCGACCGTGGACGACCGGCTTCGACGTCATTCGCGCGCTGTTTCCCGGGGGGACGATTACGGGAGTCCCGAAAATTCGCTGCATGGAACTCATCGAGGAGCTGGAGCCGGTCAGGCGGGGCCCTTATACCGGCTCGCTCGGCTATCTCAGTTGGAGCGGAGATCTGGACCTGAACATCATCATACGATCCTTGGTCATGCTCGGAGATCGGGGGTATCTCCAAGTGGGGGCCGGTATCGTGGCGGATTCGATCGCGTCCAAAGAATATGACGAGACGCTCCATAAGGCCGATGCGTTTTTCACGGCATTGCGGAAGAGCTGACTCGTCGCTTCGCGTGCCCCCGTCGGGTCACCGAATCAGTGTCCCGATTGAGCGAGAACAACATCACTGAGCCGATGAATCAAGAGCCCATGTGGATTTTCTTGAACGATCGCTTCGTGCGGAAAGAGGAGGCCCTCATTTCGGTGTTCGACCACGGGTTCCTTTATGGGGACGGAGTGTATGAAACCCTTCGGTCGTACGGCGATCGCCTGTTCATGCGAGATCGGCACCTCGTCCGCCTGCGACGATCAGCGGAAGCGATCGGGCTGGAGATCCCTATCCCGGAGAAAGACTGGCCGTCGCTCCTGCACGAAGCCATGACGAGGAACGGAGTCGGCAGCCGGCAGGCCGATGCCTATCTCCGCGTTACGATTTCGCGAGGGCCTGGGCAGATCGGGCTTGACCCGGCTTTGTGTCCGAGAGCGACGGTCGTGATCGTGGCCCAACCTCTCCGCCCGTACCCTTTGCACCTGTATGAACGAGGCGTGAGGGTGATCGTAGCCCAAACCAGGCGCAATCTTCCGGCGGCCTTGTCGCCTCGGATCAAGTCGACGAATTTCTTGAACAACATCCTGGCGAAACGGGAAGCCGTCTCGGCCGGCGCATTTGATGCCGTGTTGCTGAATTGGCGGGAAGAGCTGGCCGAATGTACCATCAGCAATCTCTTCTTCGTCAAGGAAGGACGCCTTCACACGCCCTCCCTGGACTGCGGCATCCTGGATGGGATCACGCGGGAGATCGTCCTGCTGTTGGCACGGGAGCACCGGTTCCCGCTCGAAGAAGGGCGGTTTCGTTTGAAAGACTTCCTCGAGGCAGACGAATCCTTCTTGACCAATACAAGCATGGAGATCATGCCCGTCACCACCCTCGACACCCGGCCGATAGGGACCGGGAAGCCAGGCCCGATCACGACGTCGCTTCAGAACCTTTTTGATCGAGCGCGTGTGCGATTTTTGGAGACTTCACCCCTGTAGAGAACCTGCCTTCTTCAAAGAATCAGAGCACTTAGATTGATGCCGGTTCGGCATAAAGACTGCATTGTGACGGCCCACCTATGCCCTCCTACGGTTTGACCATGCCTGTCAAGCTCCTGCGTACTCCTCCCCACAACTGTTCGGGTCATGCTTCATCAGCGGTTCGGATGCTTCTCCAGGTGAGCGTCGTTTTACTAACCTGGGCTGGGGTCATAACCGGCCAGGCCGAGATCTACCAGTTCATCGACTCCAACGGAACGATCTCGTTGACGAACGTCCCGACCGACCCACGCTACAAGCGGGTATACGTAGATTCAAGTCGCCTTCGCACCGTGATGTCGGAGAAGGAGCTTGATCCGCTCATTACGCGGCACTCCCGACATCACCGTCTTCATCCGGCGTTGGTCCGAGCGGTCATCAAGGCGGAGTCGGATTTCGATCCACTGGCGGTGTCACGAGCGGGGGCGATCGGCCTCATGCAGCTCATGCCGCAAACTGCCGTGCGGATGGATGTGCGCGACCTCTACGATCCTGAGCAAAACGTGGCGGGTGGAACCAAGTATCTGCGGCAGCTCCTGGACCGGTTCCACGGCGATCTCCCCTTGGCCCTAGCAGCTTACAACGCAGGGGAGCATGTGGTCGATCGGTACCAAGAACTCCCCCCGATCGACGAGACTCGGCGGTATGTCGGGAGAGTCCTGAAGTTTTACAGTCGCTTCCTTAGTCGCGACCAGCGAAAAGTCCACAGCTTCGTCTCCGGCCAGCACCGCGCAGAGCAACCACAGGTGCGAGCGGTCGCGACACGGTCCCGCCTGTCTCCCCTTCCATAAACGACAGCCGGCTGTGTTGTCGCCAAGCCGAGCCCTTCCGAGAGGGAAAATCCGACCGGTAATGCGCGCCCACACTGTTTTCGCGCCATAATGCCGCTTCAGCGATCACCCTCGCTACCTGCACCATGTTCTTGACCTCGAGCGCGGCGCGGGTTTCGAACGCGCGCGAAGCCTGGCGTGACCACCGCGAGAGTTGCGCGACAGCCGCCCGGAGCGAATCCCCAGAACGGATGATCCCCACCTTTCCCCACATCAGTCGGCGCAGCGAGCTCCGAAGCTTCTCGGCATCTTCAAATCCTCTGGTCATCTCTCCCTCCAACTCGCGCACCGAAGGCAACACCGACGGCACGACGCTCCTTCCGGCCCAGTCAAGCGCCGACCGCGCCGCGCGGGCGCCGAAGACCAGGGCTTCCAACAAGGAGTTGCTGGCCAATCGATTCGCCCCGTGCACACCGCTGCACGCCACCTCTCCGGCCGCGAATAGTCCCGGAACGGTCGTCGCCCCGGACAGATCGGTCCAGGCTCCGCCCATCATGTAGTGCGCGCTCGGCGAGACCGGAATCCACTCTTCCGTGATATCGATGTCGTAGCGGAGGCAAGTGGCGTAGATGGTGGGGAAGCGCCGCTTGACGAAAGACGCGCTCAAGTGCGTGACGTCTAAATACACATGACGCGAGCGCGTGGCCGCCATCTCTGACCAAATCGCCCGCGCCACCACGTCTCTTGGCGCCAAGGCACCGGCGGGATGGTATCGGTGCATGAACAGCTCCCCTTTGATGTTGCGGAGCTGGCCTCCCTCTCCCCGCATGGCTTCAGACAGCAGAAAGGGGGGGCTCGAAGGAAGGTACAAGGCGGTCGGATGAAACTGCACAAACTCCATGTCCTCGAGCACTGCCCCCGCGCGTAAGGCCATCGCCATGCCGTCGCCGGTCGCATTCGGGGGGTTGGTAGTCCGAGCGAAAATTTGTCCGGCGCCTCCGGTCGCGAGCACCACCGCGCGAGCCGAGATCGCACGCCGACGACCGGACCGTTCGTCCAGGACGATGGCGCCGCAGCAGTTCCCACCCAGAACGACCAGATCGACCGTGAAGTGGCGGTCCCAGCGCTGAATAGCTTTCTCCCGCACGGCGCGGGCGAGGAGCGTGCGGACCATCTCGTTGCCTGTGGCATCGCCACGGGCGCGCAGGATGCGGCTGCGGCTATGGGCGCCTTCGCGCGCAAAAGCGAACTTGCCGTCAGCTTTGTCGAACTTGGCGCCCCAGGCGATCAATTCTTGGATACGGGCCGGGCCCTCCTCGACGAGCACGCGCACCGCCTGTTCCCGACAGAGACCATGTCCCGCCTTGAGTGTATCGGTCAGATGGATGGCCACGTCATCCTCTTCGCTGAGCGCAACCGCGACACCCCCCTGCGCATAGCTCGAACTGCTCTCCAACGGGGTGCCCTTGGTCACGATGGCGACGCGCCCGACCTGCGCGAGTTCCAACGCGGCACGGAGGCCGGCCACACCGCTGCCGATCACCAGGAAATCCACCCCTCCTCCCTTGCGTGCGGGCGACTTCACCACGGTTAGAACCCCTTGAGTGTCTGGCTGCTGCCGTCCGGTTGAATCAGGCGCCCAGCCATACCGAATGGCAGATCCCCCTGCACCTTGTTGAGCAGAATGGTTTGCGTGCCCACCCATTGCAACCGGGCGTGGCCGCGCTGGCGATATCCCAGGTCCGTCGAGACTTTCTTCCACGTGCCTTGCCAATGGACAAAGACGTCGATCATCTCGCCGTCGATGAGCACGCGCTCGATCGAAAAGTTCAGATTGATGTCCTCAAAGGCTTCAAAATCCAGGTGGGCGTCTCGCTGCATCGTTTCGAGGGAATCCGTGGGCAGAATAATCCGCTCGAGCGCGGAACGATCGTGGTCCACGTATGCTTTTCTGAGCGCCTCCACAGCGCGATCGATGCGGAGAATGCGTTCGTGATCCTCAGGGTACTCAATCGTTTTGCCACCGCACCCGATACCAACAAGCAGCACGGCGAGCGAGCAGCCGATGGCCCAAAGAGGAGACAGTCGATGGATGCTCATGTGCAGGAGTATAGGAACCATGCGATGAGCCGGTCAAGGGACACGTCTTTATTGATCGCATCTCGTGGCTCGAAGTTGCCCGACAACGAGTATCGTCTGCGGCAGACGGCAGCGCGACGGAATTCACTGCACGCTTGCATTTTCTGCTCAAAGAAACTAGACTCCGACCCGTAGGAGTGAGCGCGTATGTCGAGCGTGCTGAAGAAACGGCGCAAGAAGATGCGCAAACATAAATACAAAAAGCTGCGCCGGCGCCAGAAGTTTCTCCGTCGTAAAACCTAATAACCCCCGTCGTCCGGGGGGGAGGTTCCTGTGCCTGAGGGCAAGAAGGTCCGGATTCGAGTCCGTACGGTCAACGCTGCCTACGTGGGGGATTTCCTCATCCCCCCCATGCGGAATCGGGTGTCAGACGCGATCAACGAAGAGCAGCGGCTCTTCATCAACTTGACCGATGTGGTGATCAACGACAAAGACCGCGTAGCGTACGTCGCGGTGAACAAGAACTTGATCGAGTCGATCGAGCAAATCTAGGGCGTCGCTTTCTCACCCTTCGCTCTTCTCCCTCGGCACGGGCCCAGTCATCTCTCCTGCGTGTGATCCACCGGTTCCGTCCCGACCAGACCATGTCATCTATCACCCGTCTGTTCCCGTTCGTGAAACCTTACCTCCCACGCATGCTCGCGGCAGGATTGCTTGTCATGGCGGTCGCGGCGGTCAACCTGGCCTTGTTACGCCTCGCGGGCAACCTGTGGGACGTCATCACCATCCAACGCGACGCCGCGCAGATGTCCCGACTGTTGGGACTCTTTCTCGGTCTCGTCGTCCTCCAGGGCCTGTGCTCGATGGGGCACAGCTATCTCACCTCCTGGATTTCACAGCGCGTCATGGCCGACTTCCGTCGCCACATTTTCGCGCACCTGCAGACTCTCTCCCTCAGCTTCTTCGCCAGGCGCCGCACGGGCGAACTCCTGTCGCGCGTGATGAACGACGTCACGGTGATCCAGAGCATCCTGACGGAAACACCGATCGATTCCGCCAAACAGGCGGTCACCTTCGTGGGCGGGATCATCTTTCTGCTCACGATGAACTGGCGCTTGTGCGTGCTGATCCTCCTCGTGTTGCCTCTCCTCGTCCTAGTCGCCCGCCTATTCGGCAGACGACTGCGAAGCCTATCCACGAAGATCCAGGATCAGACCGCGTCGATCAACACCCTGGTCGAGGAAGTGCTGTCGGGGATCCGGGTGGTCAAATCCTTCGTCCAGACGGCGAGAGAAGAACAACGCTTCGCCGCGCAGATCCACGCGGCTCTCGCGCTCACGATGAAACGGGCGAGCATCCTCGCCGTCTTCGTCCCCGTGATCACCCTCCTCACCTTCGCCAGCGCGGCAGCGGTGGTCTGGTATGGCGGCACTCAAGTGATCGAAGGAACGGTCACGCCGGGCGACCTGTTCGCGTTCGTGTTATTCGCGGGCATCCTCATCGGTCCCTTCGGTTCTGCCGCACGGGTCTTCGCCCAGGTCAAGGAAGCGCAGGGGGCCACGCAGCGGGTGTTCGAGATTCTCGACACGCAACCGGAGATTCACGATGCGCCGAACGCCCGTGGCCTTCCCCCGATCACTGGCCACGTCCGAGTCGAACGCGTCTCGTTCGCTTACGACGAACGGCAGCCGGTGCTCGACGACATCTCGTTCGTGGCCAATCCGGGCGACATGATCGCCATCGTGGGACCGACGGGCGCGGGGAAAACCACGCTGATCAACCTCTTGCACCGCTTCTACGATCCCACGGCCGGCCGCATCCTGTTCGACGGCCAAGATCTGCGCGACGTGCGGCTCGACAGTTTCTACAGCCAGATCGCGCTCGTGCCGCAAGAAACTATCCTGTTCGGAGGAACGATTCTCGACAATATTCGCTACGGTCGGGACTCGGCCTCCGATGAGGAGCTGTTCGCCGCAAGCCGGGCGGCCTACGCCCATGAATTCATCACCGCATTACCGGACGGTTACCGGACGGTCGTCGGCGAAAAAGGAGTCAACCTGTCGGGAGGCCAGCGCCAGCGACTTGCCCTCGCTCGGGCGATTCTCAAGAACCCGCGGGTGCTGCTGCTGGACGAAGCGACATCCGCACTCGACAGCGAGTCGGAACGATTGGTTCAGGAGGCGCTGGAGAAGCTCATGCAAGGCCGAACCACCTTCGTCGTGGCGCACCGCCTCACGACGATTCAACGGGCCGATCGCATTCTCGTGATCAACAAGGGGCGTCTCGTCGAAGAAGGAACCCACGCGGAGCTCATGGACCGCCGCGGCCTGTACCACTACCTCTACACACTGCGGCTCACCGAACTGACCACCTAGCCCTCCTACCGCCTAGATGTCAACTGACAACTGATGCCTGACACATGAATGTTTTGCACCGTGTGACAACAGATCCCTGACAGTTGGCTGCGCGTGAGTGCAGCGCCTGTCCTGCGGAGTGAGGGCGAAACGAGCGAGCAGCCGGTTAGAGAAACGGAGTCCGTGCTTTCTCCTGAAGTGTGTTTGTCCGATGCACAATACGTTTAAAGCACCCTTTCGCAGAAGATCTCCAGTACACCGAGAGGGTCTGGGCACCCGTTCGGATGACCACCCGTACGAATTCGTGAGCGCATCGTTTGGGGAGCCGAATGGGTTCATTGAGAATCTGGATCGTGCCATCTTCATCGATCCTCCGGATAAACCAGATCTGTCCACAGCAGAGCGGCAAGGGGTGTCTCCAGCGGAGATGCTTGGGCAGAGCGCGCACACAGATCTGGAACAGACCAGGCTTGCCCTGACGGACCAGCCTTCGTTCGAGGTAGCGATTGTAGGCCTTCTGAAACGCGTGCGAACGTCCCCGGAGGTCCCTCAGGGTACGGAACCGGTATCGCTGCCAGACCTTCTCTTGCCACAGTCCGTTGTAGCGCTCGACCGCGGCATTGGAGGCGGGCCGCCGCTCGGTAGTAAAGACCGCTACCACACGACAGGCCAGACAGAAGCGGACCAGCTGTCCAATCGTTCGAGGGTGCATCCGTCCCCCCGCGAGGCTCATGTCGTTATCCATTTGCAGAAACCGTGGGATCCCGTGCTGCTGCCAGTCCCGTTGCAGAAAGGCCAACACGCGCTGGACCTGCCGATCGGGCTCCTCGGTCCCGGCGACCAGCCCTGTGGCGACGTCCCTGCGACTGCACACCACGATGGGACAGCGGGAGGCCAGATAATGCCTCACGATAAAGTCCATCAGATGCACATCGTTCAGCCTTGTGGGAATCGGACAGGGCAGAGGCGGCCCCTTGCGAGAGCGATCCCGACGCTTGCGGACCACCAGTTTGGTGCGGACCAGAATCCGATGGATGGTTCGAATGCTATGGAGGGGGCGCACTCCCAAATCGGCCAACTCGTGGTAGATGGCCTCTGCGCCACAGAACCCCAAGGGATTGGCCTTCCCTTTGAGCTTGCGATGGACCCGGACCACCAGCCGCTCGAAGGCGGGGGGCACCTTGCGAGCCAGCACATGGGGCCGGTGCGAACGGTCTTGATACTACAGGCTCTCCCCAGATTCGTAGCTGGTCTTCCACCGATAGAGCCAGTCTCGGCTCCGTTGCAGGACGCGGGCAATCCGACTGACCGGCCTTCCCTGCAACAGCAGGCGAATACCTCGTTTCCGCTCCTCCATCGACTGAGAAGTTCTTTTGACTCATTATCCGTGCCCTCCTCTTTTTCGAGGAGGGGTTATATCCTATGCCGTGGACTGTCAGGGATCACTTGGCAGTTTCACCGTCAGGGATCTGTTGTCATGTGACCGCTATGGCTTATGGCGTATGGCTGATGGGGGAGGCGAGAGGCAAGACGCCCGGGGCAGTGGATGGTGATCCGTGATGCATGACGCGTTTCAAAGACTTGCAAGGGACGAAGAACGAGATACGAACGTCACAACAAGAGAGTGATGGCCTCGCAGCGTGCGGCCTATCTCACCTCGTAATCCACGAACTCAATGCGAAGGTCGCGCCCCTATTCGGTTTTGCGCCTCGGGCGTTTCGCGCTCAGGAGTTCCCGCTCCGCTTGAAGCCAATCGTCCAGCGCGCTTTGCCGGACGCGGCGCTCATAGATTTCGTAGGCTCGCGCCTCTATTTGGGCGTGAAGGGCCGAGTTGTCCAAAGGCTGTGCGTCTTTCTGCGACACCTTGCGTGTTTTGGAAGAGCCTGCAATCCGTTTCTTCGTTTTCTCTGTCTCTCGGGGCTCCATAATTCCTCCGGCCGGGCCTCGCCGGTCACGTCAACAACGTGCACCTTCGAGGTCTCCAGGCATGACGACCGGCCTCGCTACTCTTACAACCACTTCTCCTTACATCGCTTACGCCTTTCCCCAACTTAAATCAACCCGCCTTGGAGTGAACCCCTCTGGCTCATCGCACAGGAGGCGGCGAGAGGCATGAGGGGAGCGACGAGGAACCGCCAAGGCTCAGGCGTGAGATATTTGAATGAATGAGATGTTACTAGCCCACATTATTCATGACGGTTCGTGGCGAAATTGCGGAGTCGCGTTGCGAGACGGGCGCGTGGAGCCGCGAGGGAGGGAGGCATACTTGAAACAGTATGTTGACCGACCGAGCGGCGAGCCCGCCCGCTTGCGTGCCGAAAGTCAGCGCGCAAGCTTGTCGCAGCGGCGAATCCGCAATTGCAGTAGAAGCGTTCATGAATAATGTGGGCTAGAAAGCCGTCAAAAGTGAGGCGCCGTCCTCCAAGAGAGATGAAACGTGGCTGTGTCGGCTGATTGGGTGATGGCTATTTCACCTTGGAGAGATCTGCCTCGAACTCCGTCATCTTGCCGTCCGGGAAGAAGACGATCACCTTGGTCTTTGACATGGGGTCGAAACTTTCGTAGGCGAACCGAGCTGTGAAGCGTGAGCGGTACGCCGGACCTTGCCCCTCGTTCTTGCGGCCGCGCTCAGCCGGGCTCACGTCCACCGGCTTGATGTTCTTGGCGCCTTGCTGAAACGCGACCTGCGCCCCCTCGGCGAAGTATTCGTCATCCCCGCAGAGCTGGACTTCGATCTCCATATTCGGCATATCGATGACTTTCTGAATGAACTCATCCGGCATCCGGACTTCTTTTTTCTGTTTCTTCGACTCCGACGCCTCTTGGCGTCCGAACGCCTCGAGCCGGTATCGCTTGGTACGGAGGATCGCACTCGTGCCGCAGGGGTCTTTCTCGGGGTCCGCGCCGACACGCGTCGCCACGGATGCCTGCTGCAGCACTTTTTTGACCTCCTCCGGGGTGTTCGCCTTTTCCATCGGCATACGTCCGCTTTCGAGCGCCTTTCTCGCTTCCTCCATCGTCAGTTTCACGTCGATGGCCGATGCGGGCTGAATCCAGGCCGCCGTCATCAGCGCGACGATGCAGCTTGCCCCTCGGACTGCCGTCATGCTTCTTGCGCTATGTCCCTCGCCCTGCATGCGCTCCTCCCTCGTAAGAAGCCCAATGAATGCGGCGCATTGTACGAAAAGGCCGGAACGGTTGCAATGTCGCCCCCGATGCTCAACCGAATCGACACCAGTTGGGATAGGGCTTCATTCGATAGAGCGTGGTCACGTCGACCGGAACGGACACCGCGTGTGCTTGCAACAGCTCGGCCACCGCACGCAGGGGCAGGCCCACGGCGGCCGTAAAGTCTCCCTCGATTCTATCGATCAGGTCGCCGCCGAAGCCCTGGATCGAATAGGCGCCGGCCTTCCCGAAGCTTTCTCCGGAACGGAGGTAATCCTCCACAGATTCGACCGTGAAATTTTTCATCCAGACCGTCACGGGGACCACCACCGAGTCCTCCAGGCCCTCATGTTCTCGCCGCAGCACCACGGCGGTATAGATGACATGACGCGTTCCCGCCATGTCCAGGAGCATGGCCCTCGCGTCCGCGCGATCCGCGGGTTTTCCGAGCACGCGGCCGCCGAGCTCGATCAGTGTATCGCTGCCCAGCACGTGGGCGTCCGGCGCTTGTCGGGAACAGGAAGCTGCCTTTCCGGATGCAAACTTCACGGCCAACTCCGCTGCCGATGCTCCGGGGGAGATGACTTCGTCGTAGATCGGCGGGCACACCTCGAAAGGAATCTTGAGTAGATCGAGCAGTTCCCGCCGGCGCGGCGAGGTGGAGGCGAGGATCAACCGCATGCCGGCAAAGGGGCTGCGGGATAGTCGGTCGCGAACAGCGGCGACATCGCTCCTTCGCCACGCCACTTCCAATACGACTCGACGACCGACTCGAGCTCGGCCACGGAGGACAGTCGAAAAAGCTTCGCTCGCATGGCTGCGGCACCAGGAAACCCTGTGCAATACCAGCCCAGGTGTTTCCGCATCCGACGGAACTGCTCCGTGCCGTCGAGCTTTTCGAACGTCCTCGCATGATCGAGCATCACTGAAAAGCGCTCGTGGAGAGAGACCGTCTGACAGTGGTCCAACTCTCGCAGCGTTTCCTCACCGGCAGACGCTCTGGCCATGGCGCGCGCCAGCTCCTTGTGGCGAAAAAGCCATGGCGCACCCAAAGCCCCGCGGCCGATGAGCACACCATCGACACCCGTGTCATGGATCCGACGGATCGCCATGCCGAGGGATTGCACGTCGCCATTTCCCAGCAGGAGCGTCCCGGTGTCTCGGGCGAGACGGGCTGCGCAGGTGATGGCGGCCCAGTCCGCTTCGCCTCGGTACATCTGCTTGAGGGTGCGGCCATGTACCGAAATGGCGGCAGGACGCTCGGCCATAAGATGGCTGACCCACTGTTCAATGATCACCGTGTCGTAGCCGATCCTGGTCTTGACCGAGAGGGGAATGATTCGTCGCTGACCATCCGTGGGATCTCGCCGGTTATTGGCCATGTCTCGGATCAGAGCGGCTCTCGCTGTGGAGAACCCCGCTGCTTCAAGCGATTGTCCCGCCGCCCAATCCTCGATCCCTTGTCGTGCGGCCCGCATGATGGCATGAGCCAGCTCGGGCGTTCGGATCAAGCCGGCCCCCGACCCGGACGACGCGACGTTTCTTGAAGGACACCCCATGTTGATGTCCAGCCCGTCAAAGCCCAACTCACAGACTGCGTGGGCGGCGGTGTAAAAGAGGTCTGGTTCCTTCCCGTAGAGCTGCGCGACGATGGGGCGCTCACAGCCGTGATAGCGTAGCGACGCGAGCAGGAAGGCCGGCCCTCGGCACACGTCGTGGACATGCGTGAACTCCGTGAAGGTCACGTCCGGCGGTCCTTGTTCAGCCACCAGGAGCCGGAAGGCCGCGTCCGTCACTCCATCCATCGGGGCGAGACCGAGGATCGGCCGCGGTAACCGAGCCCAGAAGTTCATCGCAGCCCTCGACTGTCAGCGAAGACGGGCATGTTGGCGTGGCGATAGGCTGCTCTCAACTCCGCCGCCTCTTTGCGCACGGTCTCGTTCGCCGATTGAAGCCGTTCTCCGACGAACTCGACGAACCGCTCAATCTTGAGGAAGAAAAAGTCGTACGGCGCTTGGAGCTGTCGGGGTTCACGGAACCAGAAGGAGACAAACCCCTCGAGTGGCACACACGCTCGGTCGAGCAGGCGGCAGGTCTCAGGAAACATATCCCGGAGGTCCCCACCCCAATGGAGAATCTCATTGGGCAGATAATGATCTCGGTACCGGTCGATCTCGCCAGACCACCGGTCAGTCTCGATGGGCCCTGTGCTCTCAGCCGAGGCTCTGCCGCTGATGGCCTCCGCGTAGGCCCGGTATTCCTCCGCGAGACATCTCCGCCGGTGAGGCGTGATCGTCTCGCTCTCGCCTGCCGCTTCAAGTGTCGTAGCCCTCGACGACTCGGCCGACTTCTCCTGATCGGCTCGGCCGGGCCATTGTTCGCCAAAGACCCTCGTGAACCAAGCGAACTCTTCAAGAATCGTCGGAATCGCCTTCGTATCGACCTCGAGCGCCATCCCTTTGAGATGCCGCAATCGAGGATGGGCCAGCACTTGACGCACCAGATCGAACAAGGCGGGGGGGATGCGGGCGGCATGAGCGTCGATCCAGGCCGGCAAGCGTGCCGGATGATGCGCTCCCAGCTCTCTATCCGATTCATCGCTCCCGCTCGCGGCTAACCCTGCGACATGAAGCTCGACGACGCGCTCGAGGGGAAAGGCGCCGAGAAAATCCCGGACATAGTCCTCCAGCGACTGCCGCCTCCAAGCTCCGGTATAGCGATACAGCGTCCACAGGTGGCCAATGTCAAGGACCAGACCGCAAGGGGCACAGTCTGTGATGATGCGAAAGAAGTCCGGCACGGGCAGGTCGCCGCATCGGAAGTACGTCAATGGAGCGACCTCCAAGAGAAACAGAGGTGCCCCGGAACCAACGCCGGCGAATCGCTCATCGAGAAATTCCTGAACCATCCGCACGTTGGAGGCGGTGACTCGCGCGCCGTCCTTCGTATAGATGGGAGGCACGTAGGTCCCGAATTGGTAGCCCGCGATCTGCTTGCTGGCGCACTCGATGGTCACCCAGGCGGCATCGAGCGTGCGCGCATGTCTCGCGACTCTTTGGAGCTCCTCATACAAGGTGGGATCCGCCGACCACTCAGGCTGCGTGACCCAGAGCCCCTCCCCATGGTAGGCAAAACGGGTGTCCGGATACCGTTGTTTGAGCGCGAGCAAGCCCTCGTCCGTGGCCTTGAAGACCTCCAGATAGCTCGCCGACAGCTTGTGCTGCAGCATCGCGGTCATGAGCTCTTCAAGGTCCGGAGTATAGAGATCCACGGAGAGACCGAGGCCCAAACAGGGCATCGATGCGGTCCGCTCCTCGAACGTGGCAAGAATGGAAGACACGCTCACCTCGAATCCTTTCTGCCCACGCAGTGTACGGAGTAGTCTATGGGTAGGAACACGTGTTTGACAAGGAACGCGTAGATCGGGCTCAATCTGGTATACTTTCGATCGTTGCTGTGAGAGCATATATCAAATGCCATCAGTTGCACCATGGGCCGGCTTTCTGAGCCATGATCAAGGCCAGGATCAAGCCACAGCGTGCCGTCCCTGACAACTCCTCGCTTCTTGTCGCCCAAATGATGACACCAGGAGTCGTCCAGGTTCCGGGAGATGTGTCGGTGAGCGAAGCCGCCCTCCTCATGCAGAAGGAGCGGGTGCCGTGTCTTCTTGTAAAAGACACGGACGCCCGTTACGGGATCATGACCCCTAGCGACATCGTCAGGAAGGTCGTGGCGCAAGGACTGGAGCCGCAACGCGTGGAAGCCCGCGCGATCATGTCGCGTCCCGTCCGCTCAGTCGAGTACAACAGGCTGGTGGAAGACGCTTCGTCCCTTATGGCCTCAACCGGTGTCCCCTTGCTCATCGTCACAAGGGATAGCCAGCCGGTTGGGATCCTCACCGCACAGGATTTGGTCCTTGCGCCGAAACGGTGCGACACCTACCTGCCCGCCACGATCAGCCTGGTGACCGGCGAGAAGACCGCCACCGCCTACGAAGGAACGATCACCCAACTGAGCCACGTCGGCGCATACGTGGAGACGGCTGCGTTGTTGCTCCCGGGCACGACTGTGATGCTCCAATTCAGCCTGCCAGGGATGGCTCCTTCCTTTTCCGCGCGGGGAACGATCATGAGCAGCTACGACCCGCCCTCGGTCGCCCATTCGGAGCAGACGCCGCGTAGTCCGGGGGTGGACGTCCAATTTGCTCAATTCCCTCCGGCGGAGGAATCCAAGCTGCGCGCCTGGGTGCTACAGAATTTCGCCAAAACCTCCGATCACAACTGAACCTACTACCACGTCGGCCTATGCACATGCGAGTCAACACCGGAGCTATCTCGTTTCGCGATTCCCGCAACGTTCAGACTATCACGCGCCGATGAAAACGAGTTCACCACGTCCCCGCCGCTCATTCTCCAAGGATGACGTCCTGGAGCAGGTCAGAGCTCTTCTGGACCGACCGGACGACGACATCCAGGCTGCGTTGCTGAAGGAATTGCTGACGGGCGTCCTCCGTTTGCAGGAATCCCAGCTCGATCCGCTCGATCTCAAGATCCTGAATCGGGCGCTGAAGGAACTCCGGTACGCATTCGGGGTGTTTCAGAAATATCGCGGCCGTCCCAAGGTCAGTATCTTCGGCTCTGCCCGGACTGCGCCGAACGACCCGTGTTACCAGATGGCCTATCAATTCTGCCGCCGGATGGTCGAAGAGGGTTTCATGGTGATCACGGGAGGTGCGGACGGCATCATGAGGGCCGGGCAGGAAGGGGCCGGACGAGAGCATTCCTTCGGGGTGAACATCCTGCTCCCGTTCGAGCAGGGAGCCAACGCCGTCATTGCGGAGGACCCCAAGCTCATCACCTTCAAGTATTTCTTCACGCGCAAGCTGACGTTTCAGAAAGAATCCAACGCCATCGCGCTGTTTCCCGGTGGATTCGGCACCCATGATGAAGGGTTCGAAATCCTCACCTTAGCCCAGACGGGAAAGAGTGACCCGAAACCTATCGTGTGTCTGCAGCCCTCGGGCTCCCAGTATTGGCATCAGTGGAACGCCTTCGTGACGGATCAATTGTTGAAGAAGCAGTTGATCAACCCGGAAGACCTGAGCCTGTTCAGAATCGTGGATTCCGTCGAAGACGGGGTGGCGGAAGTGCTGCAATTCTACCGGCGCTACCATTCCTTGCGATTCGTGGGCCGGCAACTGGCGATTCGACTGAAGTGTCCGCTGACTCGACCGCAGATCGAGGAATTGCCCGTGCTCTTTCACGACCTGCTGGCCGAGGGAACGTTCGAACAGCGAGACGCCCTGCCGGAAGAACTCGACGAACCGGCGGTGAAAGACCTCCCGCGCCTGGTGTTGGTGTCCAATCGGCGCAGCGCCGGGCGATTGCGTCAACTGATCGATCACCTGAACAGGCTGCCACGAGCCCCTCTCACCTAACCCGTTACCTTCAACCGTTCTTCCTCTTGGGCCTCGTCACTCAATCGTGTTATTCTGAGTGCCCGATGACCAGCAAGTGGAGAACCGAAGAGATCGCGCCGGACGTGGTGTTCTACCATGCCGAATGTGCCGACGGGTTCGGCGCGGCGTGGGCCATCTGGAAACGGTTTCCATTCGCCACCTACCAAGCCGTCAAGCACGGCTTCCCGCCTCCGAATGGGTTGGACGGCCGGAGGATCGTGATCGTGGACTTCAGCTACCCGCGAGCGGTGCTGGAAGACATGGCGCGTCGCAGCGCTGATCTCTTGGTGCTGGATCATCACATTACCGCCGAAAGGGCATTACAAGGGTTGCCGTTCGTCCATTTCGATCAGAAGAAGTCGGGAGCCGTCCTTGCCTGGGAATGGGTTCACAAGGAACCGGTTCCTTGGCTGCTTCAATACATCCAAGACAAGGATCTCTGGCAGTGGGCGCTCCCGGGCAGCCGAGAAATCAATGCGGCGATCGCATCCTATCCGTACGACTTCCACGTGTGGGATCGCTTTGAGCAGAAGCAGTTGGAGCAGGAAGGCCGGGCCATCCTCCGCTACGAGAACGAGCTCGTGAGCAAACTGGTTGCCCATGCCGAGATGGTGGAATTCCAGGGAACGGTGGTGCCGGCGGTCCAGAGCGCCGTCTTGACCAGCCAAATCGGCGAGCGTTTGACCTCCGACCATCCCTTCTGTCTCATCTGGCACGACCGCGACGGACGCCGCTACTACAGCATGCGTTCTCGTTACACGGGCACCGACGTTGGAGCGATCGCGGCTTCGTTCGGGGGAGGCGGACACACGCATGCGGCCGGTTTCTCGGTACGCCTCCAACCGGATGGAACTCCGCCGCCCGACCCAGAGCTCCCTCGTTCATTGCGAGGACGCGTCGGACCGTCCTCGACCTAGCTTCCCGTGATCCCTCTCCACGACGACAACCCGACAACGCTGACGCCGGTCGTGACGGTCACCTTCATCGCCGCTTGCGTCCTCGTGTTCCTCTACCAGGTTTCCTTGCCTCCGGCGACGGGCGAAGCGTTCGTGTTCCAGTACGGCGCGATACCCGCGCTCGTGTTCGGGCGCGGAGACGCTCACCTGGCGTCGCTTGCGATCCCGGTCTGGGGCACCTTGTTCACGAGCATGTTCCTGCACGGCGGGTGGATGCACCTGATCGGTAACATGCTGTATCTGTGGATCTTCGGTAACAACATCGAGGACGTGATGGGGCACGTTCGGTTCGTCTTCTTTTATCTCGTGTGCGGCCTCCTTGCCGCGCTGAGCCATGCCCTGACCGATCCTTCATCGCCCATCCCGATGGTCGGCGCGAGCGGCGCGATTTCCGGCGTGCTCGGTGCGTACCTTCTCCTGTTTCCTCGAGCCCAGGTGCTTGTCTTTATCCCGCTAGGATTAGCATCGCGGACGATGTACGTCCCGGCCGGGATTGTGCTGGGGTTCTGGTTCGTCATGCAGCTCCTGAGCGGAGGGCTCACTGTGGGTGCCCAAGGCGGCGGCGTTGCGTTCTTCGCCCACATCGGCGGGTTCATCGCCGGCATGGCTTTGATCGGAATGTTCAAGCGGCCGGAAGTGCCCTTCTTCGCTCCTGCTCGGCGCCGCTACCTGCGGTAACCTTTTCAATGCTCCCCAATGTCGCGGCGCCGTTCCCGAAGAGCAAGGGAAACAGCTAGCCCAAACTATTCAAGCGGCTTCGTCACCTTCCACTCGTTGTTTTACCCGTGGCATCGAAAGACCAACCGGTTCCCAGCAAGGGATGCCCAGCACCGAAACCACAGAAACGGGGGGTGCTCATTGCTCACCTGTTGCGATGGGCCCAGGCAGCAGAAGCGCTCATGAATCATGCGGCTTAGCGTTTCGGCGACTCGGGAAGCTCACGCAAGAGCTGCGAGGAGGCAGGACACCACTTGTTGGCAGGCAGGATGCTTTTCCCCACCTCCGGCAAATTGTCCTCTATAAAGCGGATCGCGCCCTCACAGCGGGAATCGGTGAGAAGGGTGAATGAGATGCTCCGAGGATCGAGGTGATATCGCCAGGGTTTATTGTAAGACTGAGGGGTCGGCACAACGGTTCCCACGATGTGCTTGTCGTACTTCTTGGCGAGGATGGCTCTGGCCTCGGTGATCTTTTCCGGATCCGTCAACTTGATGATGAATGTATCGCCCGGCAACGTCATGAACTCGAAGAAGGCTTCACGATCGCCCCGAAGCGGCCCTGGTGAACTCGTGGTCTCAGCCGGCACCTGGGAGCGCGACTGTGCGCAGCCATCCAACGCGCTTACGAACAGGACGCAGATGAGCACAATATCGAGAGGAGAACGAGGCACGGCCTTCATGAGGATTCCCGCGGCTGGGCGGCGGAGCGAGGAGCTTCGCCGATCTCGGTGGCGTGAAGCAGCGCCAGTTCCCTCCGCAGCTCATCGGCAAGCGCGTTGACCCTTTGCGCATCGTCACCGACAAACGTGATGTGTCCCATCTTCCGGCCGGGGCGGACCGACCGCTTCCCGTACACATGCAGGCAGGCGCCGGAGGTCCCGAGCCATTTATCGCGTCCCGGCCCCATCGTGACGTACTCGATCTCCTTTCCGAGAAGATTGACCATGGCGGCGGGACCGAGCAGGCGAGTGTCCCCCAAGGGAAGATCGCACAGGGTCCGCACCTGTTGCTCGAATTGTGAGACCGAGCAGGCATTCAAGGTATAGTGTCCCGAGTTGTGCGGTCGCGGGGCGATCTCATTGATCAGCACGCGTGAGTCTGCAAGGACGAACAGCTCCACGCAGAAGACGCCCACGCCTTCCAGCGCCTCGACGGCAGCCCGTCCGACGTGCTCGGCCTGATGCGCGACGGCTTCGGACACGTCCGCCGGCACGCGAGTCATCCGGAGGACTCCTCCCTCGTGAAGATTCTCGACCACGGGATAGACGCGGCACGCTCCGTCCCGCGAGCGGACGACGAGCACCGAGATCTCCCGCGAGAAGGGCACAAAGGCTTCGAGGATCCAGCGGCGATTCGCCTGCGCTTCTTGACCAAGATGGCTCCGCACGTCGTCGACCTGCTCAGGAGAACGAATGAGCCACTGACCTTTTCCGTCATACCCGGAAGTCGCCGTCTTGACGAGACAGGGGAATCCCACGCTGTCGGCTCGGGCGAGGTCATCCGGTGACGCAAGAGAGTAAAACGGCGGCACAGGAAGACCGTGCTGGCTCAAGAACCGCTTCTGCTCGAAACGATTCTGCAACAGCCGCAACACATGGCTGCCCGGCCTGACAGGAACAACCAGCTCCAGTTGCTCGCAGAGCGAGACCGGGACGTTTTCCCACTCATAGGTCACCGCCCGGACCAGGTCAGTCCAGGCCTTGATGGTTTTTTCATCTGAAAAGGGCTCGACACACGTATGGTCGGCCCAGCGGTGCGCAGGAGCGTCCGGATCGGGATCCCATACGGCGACCCGATACCCCAGCCGGCGGGCGGCCTGGGCGAACATGGCTCCAAGCTGTCCTCCACCCAGCACGCCCAAGACCGTTCCAGGGGCAAGCGCTTTCATGGTCACGACCGCCGTCGCTGCTGCGCGGACTTTGCCTGCGCGCGCGGAAGCGAGAACTGCCCGGCCTCCGGCGACTCAAGCACCATCCGAGTCTGTCGGCTCCTGAAATTCTTGAGACGACGCAGCAGCGCCGCATCACGCCCGGCCAGAATTTGCGCGGCGAGCAACGCGGCGTTTTCTGCGCCCCCGATGGCCACAGTCGCCACCGGGACGCCTTTGGGCATTTGGACGATGGAAAGGAGCGAATCCAGGCCGCGAAGATTTTCAGTCGGCATCGGCACGCCGATCACCGGCAGGTGTGTCTTCGCAGCCAACATTCCCGGCAGGTGGGCCGCCCCCCCGGCGCCGGCAATGATGACCTGAATCCCTCTGTCTTCGGCCTGCTCCGCGTACGCGAAGAGACGGTCCGGCGTCCGATGCGCGGACACAACCAGGAGCTCGTGGGGAATCTCCAGTTGATGAAGCACCGCCGTGGCCTTTTCCAAGACGGGGAAATCGGTCTTGCTCCCCCCCACCACGCCGACGATCGGCGATTCTGTCTGAATCCCCATCGCTGGTTCCTCCACCAGACGAGATTCCCTGGAGTCTTGCAAACTTAGCGGTTCTCCCTCGAAGGGTCAAGCGCCGGGAGCAGCCGAACCCTGACCATCCGGTAAAACGCTCCCGATTTGACCGATGCGCCAGCGTTCTTCTATTATGATGAGGCGTCGACTTGCTTCCCACCAGGGAGCCGATGATGCAGCGCCTCGGGGCGGGTCTCAAAACCAAGCTGCGGTCCCTCGTCAACCAGCCGAGCGGCCTCGACGAGATCGTCATCGACGATCTGGCGACCTCGTCCAAACTCCAATCCTGGGAAGCCGTTCAGATTCCGGATCGCCTCAAGTTTTCCTCGCGACTCGCGGTCAAGCTCGTCGTCTTTTTCGCTCTGATCGTAGCGTTCGTTCCCTGGACACAGACCATCACGGTCACCGGGCAACTTTCGGCCTATACCCCCTATGAACGACCTCAGGATATCGAGGCCCAAATTACGGGCCGCATCAAGAAATGGCACATCTTCGAAGGAGTCCGGGTCAAGCAAGGAGATCTGATTCTTGAGCTCGATGACTATGATCCGAGCTTCATGGCGCCTGATCTTCTGGCCTTGCTCGATCAGAGGAAGAAAGCGCTGGAGGAGACCCGCCAAGCCGCGTTGGGACGAGCGGAGGACTTGGAGAAGCGCATCAAGGAAATGCAAAACCTCGTCAAGGCGGCCGTGCCCTCCGCCGAGGCCCGAGTCGTCGAAGCCGAGAACAAGGTGCGCGAAGCACATCAGCGAGTCGAAGCCGCGAAAATCGCGGTCGCGACGGCCGAGTTGAACGTCGACCGGCATCGACTGCTCGTCGAGCAAGGCTTGGTGTCGCAGCGCGAGCTCGAGTTGACCATTCAAGCCGCGATCGCCAGCAAAGCCGAGCTGAAGGGGGCCCAGGCCTCCCTTAAAGCGGCCGAACAGGCCATGAAGGCGTTAAGTTTCGGGCGCGATCAGATCAGCGCCGAGGTGCTGCAGCGGTTGCTCGATGCCGAGGCGGCGAGAGACCAGTCGATTGCGGACGCCGCCAAGGCGGCGGATCAATTAGCCGACGTGTCGCTGCGTCTGTCCAACGCCCAGATGCGTCGCGCGGCGAGTCGCATCCTGGCCCCCATCGATGGGACCGTCGTGAAGATGGTTGAGGCGGGCGCCGGGGAAACCGTACGACAGGGCGACAAAATTGTCCGCATTTCCCCCGCCAGCGCCGATAAAGCGATCGAGATGATGGCGGATGGCTTGGATGCCCCTCTGCTCAACGTCGGACGCAAAGTCCGCATCCTCTTCTACGGCATTCCGGCCATCCCGCTTCCCGCGTGGCCGGAGCTGATGGCCGGCACCTACGGCGGGATCATCAAGGTGGTCGATCAGGTGGACGACGGGAAGGGCAACTTCCGCTTCTGGGTCGTCCCCGATCCCGAGGATCGCCCCTGGCCGCCGCAAGAGCATGTCCGTCAGGGGACCAAAGCCATGGGATGGGTTATCCTCAACCGTGTCCCGCTGTGGTACGAGCTGTGGCGGCGATTCAACCTCTTCCCGCCGGATTATCAGGAACGACCACCCAGCTTGATCGACACGCTGCTGCCCAAAGCCGGGCGCGGGTCCAAGTAATCATCGACGATTGCCCGTCCCCCCCTGTGTCTTCGAAACTTCTGTGTGCCGGGCATCCGGTGTCGAACTCCAGCCGGCACTCAGCCACCATCACCATCCGCTCAGACGAAAGGAGTGACGCGATGTCAAAACCCGCTTGGGTGCTCTTGATAGGCCTGGGATGCTCCCTCCTCTCAGGCATCGACGCATGGGCAGGCCCCGCTGAGGAAGTCAGAGGGAAGCCGTTGCCGCCCATCCCGTTGTCCCTGGACGAAGTGCTGGCATGGATCGATCGCACCCACCCGCTCCTGAAAGGCGCCGGTACGGAAAAAATCGCGGCTCGAGGCAAGATGCTCAAGGCGTTGGGCTCCTTCGAACCGGTAGTCATCAACGATACGGAGCTCGAACGGTTTATTCCGAGCAGCGGACCTCAAGACACAAGAACCGTGGGCTTCAACGACACGCTCATCGAAGCCCGCCATCCGTGGGGCTTTCGCGGGTCCGCCGGGATTCGCGAAGTGATCAACGGGCCGGCCAAAATCCCGGACCTCGGTTTCAATAACAACAACAGCCAGGTGATCCTCGGAGGGTTCTTCCCGCTCTTGAAGGGACTGGTCACAAACCCGGAGAACGCGGAGCTGCAGCGTTCCCAGCTCGCCGACCCGATGGCCAACGTGAAAATCGCGCAAACCCGCCAGGACCTGTTCCTCGCCGCCGCGACGCAGTTCTGGGATTGGGTCGCCGCGGTGAAACTGGCGGATGTGCAGCGCCGCGCGGTCGCCGTCGCGGAAGACCGCTTGAAGCAGGTTGAAGGGCGCGCGAAGGCCGGCGCCGTGGCGCCGCTCGATGTCGTGGAAGCCGGGCAGGAAGTGCAGCGGCGCCGCGAGGTCGCGGTCGCGGCGCAACGCGCGGTCGAACAGGAACAGTACAGGCTCTCGATGTTCTTGTGGGAACGGGGCGAGCCGGTCCAGCCGCCGATCGAGCGAACCCCGGAGTTCCCTGTCCCGACCCCCGTACCCACGATGGAAGCGATTCAAGCCGACAAACTTCAGGCCAAGGCGGAGCGCCCCGAGGTCAAGGAAGTGGACATCGAAGCAAAGCTGAACAACATCGACTTGGAGCTGGCCAAGAACAATCTTCTGCCGAGTCTGGACGCAGAAGCCGCGCCAGCCCGCAATCCCGAAAAATTCGTCCTCGGCCTCGGCTATCGGTTCGGGCTCGAGCTGAGGATCCCGATCTTCCAACGGAAAAGTCGCGGCGAAGTGCTCGAAGCGCAGGGCAAAGCGGACCGGTTCGTCCTCGTGCAGAAATTCCGCGAACAGCAGGTCGTGGTGGATGTCGATAACGCCCTGTCGGCCATCCAACGAGCCAAGGAGCGGATCGGCATCGCCGCCGATTCCTTGCGCATGGCGAAAACGCTCGAAGACGGCGAACGGTTCCGCTTCAGCTTGGGGGCGACGAGCGTCTTGTTCGTGAACCTCCGCGAACGAAATTCCGTGGACTCCGAAAACCAGTTGATTCGGGCCAAGGCCGACTACCAGAAGGCGCTGGCGCTGTACCAGTGGTCCATCGGTGCGTGGAGCAAGAGCCTGCCCTCGGCCGTGCCCGTCACGTATCGGGCCCGCGACTAAAGCGGAGCAGAGTGGCATTTTCAGGGCGGCTCTGATAGGGTACCTGGACGATCTTGGCGTGTCAGGGCTGTCCTGATGCGCCGCTCCTGGCGCGGGGGGACGGCTCTCCGAGGCACGCTCGGAGTCGGGCGGGGCGATCATGGCTCAAGCACACGGGGGAACTCCGTCGAATCCGTTCACGGCGATGGTCGGTCACCTCGGCTTGCTCTTCCGCCTGGAACGACGGGTGCTGGGGCTGATCTTCTCCTATTCGGTCGCCGTCGGTCTGTTCTCCCTCATCATTCCGTTGACGGTCCAGGAACTCGTCAACACGTTCGCCTTCGCGATCCAGCCCGTCACCATCGTCACCTTGGCCGGCATCATGGTGTTGACGCTCCTCTTCGTCGGCGCCTTCCGGGCGTTACAGTTCTACGCGGTCGAGATCCTGGAGCGGCGGATCTTTGCCCGCATCGCCATCGCGATGACGCAACAGCTCCCGCACCTGCGGTTCCAGGGCTTCAAGCCACGCTTTGCGAACCTTTTCGTCGAGACCATCCTCATGCAGCGGGCCGTGTCGGTGCTCTTGATCGACTTGATCAACGTCATCGTCGGCGGCACCGTGGGCATGACCATTATGGTGTTCTATCATCCTTACTTCCTGCTCTTTAACGCCGTGCTCCTGGCCGGGTTTACCGTCGTGTTTTTCCTGATGAGTCACGGTGGACTCAAGGCCGAGCTGGATGTTTCGCACGCGAAGTACGATACGCTGCACTGGATGCAGGAGATCTCCTATAACCTGCTGCATTTCAAATCCACCGACAGCCAGCCCCTCCTCATCAAGAAAACCGATGATCTGCTCGGCACCTACTTGGGCGCCCGCCGGTCGCGCTTTAGCGTGCTCATCCGGCAGTACCTCGGGTCGGTGGGATGGCAGGCCGTCGGCCATAGCGGATTGATCGCGACGGCGGGCTGGCTGCTCGCGATCGGACAGCTCACGCTCGGTCAGTTCGTTGCAGCCGAGGTGGTGGTCGGAACGCTCTTGCTGAATTTCGACGCGGTCGTCAAGCGGATGGGACATATCTTCTATTTCTTGGCGGCCGCGTCCGAGCTGAACTTTTTCTTCTCGTTGCCCAAAGATCAGGACACCGTCACGCTGTCCGTGCCGCTACCGGATCCGACCCTGCACGGCATCCGCCTGACGTGCAAAGATGTGACGTTCGCGCCGGCCGGCGGGCCGGCCGTCTTCGAGCACTTCGACCTCGAGGTCACGCCCGGAGAGAAAATCGGGATCTACGCCGGCACCACGGTCGCGAAGACGGCCTTGGCGCGCATCCTCGCAGGTCTGGAAAGCCCGACCGGGGGCGTCGTTCGGTACAACGGGGTGGACCTGCGCCATCTCGACCTCGACACCGTCAACAAGTGCCGCGGGTTCGTGCTTGATTCTCAGTTGTCCTTGTTCGAAGGTACCCTGGAAGAAAACATCGTGTTGGGACGTTCGTACGTGCCCTACGCCGACGTGCGGTGGGCCTTGCGGTTCGTGGAACTCGAAGAAGAAGTGGACGCGCTTCCGCAGGGGCTGAAAACCCACGTGCGGGCGCCGGGCAGGATCTGGGCCCCGACTCACATTCTCCGCATTCTCATCGCCCGGGCCATTCTCGGGCGTCCGCAGATCCTCATCTTCGACGGGATCATTCATAATATGCAGCCTGCCTTGCGCGAAACCATCATCCGACGCTTGTGCTCGAAAGAAGAGGCCTGGTCGGTCATCTTCGTGTCCAACGATCCGAACCTCACCCCGCACATCGACCGCCGCATCGTGCTGAACTGAGCTCATCGCACCCGCTGCTTGACATCGAAGGGTCGTTTAACCAGACTCTCCCCCACCGTGATCCCTTTCTCGGAGACGCTTCATGCAGGCTGAGGGCGCTCCCCGCACGGCTCCGTCCTTCAGTCTGCTTTGGGCGACGGTCACTCGCCTGAGCCTCCTGATCGGCCTGGAGCGGCGGATTCTCGCCATCATCGCCTCCTACGCCCTCGCCATCGGTCTGTTCGCTCTCATCGTGCCGCTGACTGTTCAAGAGCTCGTCAACACCTTCGCCTTCGCCATCCAGCCCATCATGATTCTGACGCTCGCGGGGATCATGATGCTGGCGCTCCTCTTCATGGGCGCCTTCCGCGTGCTCCAGGCCCGCGCGGTGGAAGTCCTGGTCCAACGCCTCTTCACGCGGATCGCCGTGGCGATGACCGAGCAGTTGCCGCGGTTCAGTGAAGAGACGTTCCAGCCCCGATTCGTGAACTACTTCATGGAGGCCGAGCTTCTGCCGCGCGCCGTCGTCGCGATGCTGGTCGATATCGTGAACGTGCTGGTCTCCGGCACCTTCGGCATGACGATTCTAGTCATGTATCACCCCTACTTTCTGGGGTACAACATCCTGCTGCTTGCTGGATTCGGCAGCGTCGTCACCCTGTTCGGTCAGGGCGGCTTCCGCATCACACAGACAGTCTCCCGGCTGAATTACCAGATGTTCGACTGGCTGCAGGACATCGCCCACAATCGGCTGCACTTCAAAGCGACGGAGAGCATGCCGTTACTCCTGGAGAAAACCGACGCCTTGGCACGGGACTACGTCATGGCCCGGCGGACCCGGTCCGATATCCTGACCGGTCGCCAGTACAAGAGCTCCGTCATCTGGCAGGCGTTCGGGCACAGCGCCATGATCGCCCTCGGAGGGTGGCTCCTCTCCGTCGGGGACATCACCCTGGGCCAGTTTGTCGCCGCGGAGGTGATCGTCGGCACGTTGTTGCTCAACCTCGACACGGTCGCACGGCGCCTCTACGCCGCGATCTACGTCTTCACCTCGATGCACGAGCTCGCGACGCTCTTTGCCTTGCCGAAACAGGAGATGACCGCCGCCCTCTCGGTCCGATTGCCTGACCCGACCATTCACGGGGTACGAGTCTCCTGCTGGGAGGTTTCGGCGACGGCTCCCGACGGCTCGGTTCTCTTCGAGAATGTCATCCTGGAAATCGCCCCTGGAGAGAAGATTGCCGTGATTTGTCGGACCAATCTCGCGAAGACGACGTTCGCCATGGTCCTGGCCGGTCTGTATACTCCGAGTACAGGAGTCGTCCGGTACAACGACGCCGACCTCCGCGACGTCGGACCGGAGTATGTCAACCGCTGCCGAGGCCTCGTGCTGGATTCCCACGTCAGTCTGTTCCAGGGGACCATCGAGGAAAACGTCTCGTTGCGCCGCCCGCAGGTCCGCTTCGACGATCTGCGCTGGGCCTTGCAGTTCACGGAGTTGGAGGAAGAAATCGACGCGATGCCGCAAGGGCTCGACACGCTCGTCGGCGCAAGAGGCAGGCTGTTGACGAGGAGCCAGATTCTCCGTCTGCTGGTCGCCCGTGCGATCGCGATGCGTCCTCAATTCCTGGTCTTCGACGGCTCCCTGCATGACGTCGAGCCCGACATCCGGACCACGGTGCTCCGCCGGCTCTGCTCAAAAGAGGAACCCTGGTCGCTCGTCTTCGTCAGTAATGATCCGGGCGTCGGGGCTTTTGTCGAACGACGCGTCGCAGTTGATTAGCCGCTCGTATGAGGGCGCTTCTTTCCGAGCCGACGATCTGCTAGACTGACCGAAGGAGGCACGGCTGCCTGATGTGGTCTCGCCTATCATCGATCCGCCCCAGCATGTCTCAACTGGTCGTCAGCGTCCTGATCGCCGGGCTCGGCTGGACCAGCGGGCAGGCGCTGAGCCAGATCGACCAGGACCTCCGGATCATGTATACGGAATATACGCTCGGCGCCGCAGACCTCGCCCACATCTCCGCCGACGTGATGCGGTATCGGAACACCATCATTCGCGCATTGGAAGCGGATAGCCAGAAGGAGTTCGAGCGGATCACCGAATCATTGCCCGCTCAGCGAGCCAGAATCCAGCATGCCGTCGATCGCTACGCGGCCGCGAGCCTGCGGGTGTCACGCAGTGGACGGAGCGAACCCGAAGACATCGACGCGCTCCGGAAGAGCTTGGAGCAATACTTCTCCGTCGCCAGCACGACCATCCAGTTATTGACCCTGGAATGGAGCGCCACGACGCCGGAGGAAAGGGCGGCACTCCGTCGGAAGGCGGAGGAACATGCCGCAGATAACGCGGGGCCCAAGATGATCCAAGTCAGTTTGGCGATCGATCACTTGCTGGAAACCGTCGCCGAAGTGGCGAAAGACATGCGCGATGACGGGACGAGAACGATTCAGCTCACCAGCACGATCCTCGTGGGGGGAAGTTTCCTGATCGCCTTGCTCAACCTGTTCCTTCGCCGTCCCCCTCGACAGACCGGCGACGACCGGACGGCATCGATCTCTCCCGAAGAAATCCGATCCGCCTTGCCCGATCGCCTCGCGGGCGGAACGTCAAGCGCGGCTTTCCATAGCGAGTAAGCCGTCGAGCCGGCTCCGCCGATCACATCTCTGAATGCTGCGGTTTTGTGTGCGGCCGGGCCCCAGGCGCGGCGGGTGCGTCGGCCGATTTCTTGACGTCGCGTAACAGCGCTGCGCGTTCCTTCTCCGAGAGGTCGCGCCACTCTCCGACCGCCAACCCATCCAACGTGATATGCATGATCCTCACGCGGTGCAGCGCCACGACCCGATAGCCGAGCGCCTGGCACATGCGCCGGATCTGCCGATTCCTCCCCTCGATGAGGATGATCCGAAACCGCCGTGGCCCTAATCGCGAGACCCTGCACGGTAGCGTCTTTTGGCCGAGCACGACGACGCCTCGCGCCATGCGATCCAGAAACGCCTGGTCGAATTCGCGATCGACCTCGACCCGATACTCCCGTTCGTGGCCATGCTCCTTGCGGAGAATGGCGTTGACGATGTCGCCGTCGTTGGTCAACAGGATGAGTCCCGATGAGTCCTTGTCCAGCCGTCCGATCGGGAAGATTCTGGCGGGATGACCGATTTCGTCGATGATGTTGCGACGGACATGCGGCTCGCTGGTCGTCGTAACCCCCACCGGCTTGTGATACTTGAGGTACACGAGCGTAGTGCCCCACGGGACGACGACACCGTCTCGCCGCACGACATCGCCGGGGCCGACCTGATCCCCGAGCTTGGCCGCCTTCCCGTTGATGGTGACACGCCCTTCTGCGATCCACCGGTCGGCCTCCCGGCGGGAGCAGATTCCCTGTTGCGTGAAGAATTTGTTGATGCGGATGGAATGCGGGGTGTGACGGGTGACGGGTGACGGGTGACGCAATATATCAAAAAACAACCTTCCGCTCATTCCTTGTCACCTGTCACCCATCAATCGTCGCGTTTTAGGCCGGCGCGCGGCGACGATGCGACCCAACATCCGATAGATCAGTCGCGCGACGCAGAACTGCGGCGCGGCAAACCCCTCGATCGGCGCGATCTCGCTGACGTCCAGCCCCACAATTCCCGGCCCATTCGCCAACGCCGTGACCAAGGCCAACGTATCATACCACCCCAAGCCGCCGGGCTCCGGCGTGCCCAAGGCCGGCACCAGAGACGCATCCAGGCCGTCGCAGTCGAATGTGAGGTAGGCCGGGCCACGGCAGGCCTGGACCACCTCAGGAACCCACCGGGCGGCGCGTCCCTCATAGGGTCCGGACGGATCGAGGATCGTGGCGGCAAAAAATGTTGAGAGCGTCGGGGTTCGTTTCATGAGGTCGATCTCTTCGGGAGATATCGACCGGATACCTACTTGAACCAGGGGAAGTTCGTCCTGCACGACCCGAGCCATCACGCTGGCATGGCTGAACGGATTGCCCTGGTAGGCCTGCCTCAGATCCCCGTGCGCATCGATTTGCACGACGCATAGGTTCGGATACCGCTTGGCATGCGCGCGGATCGCGCCTAAAGCTCCCGTATGTTCGCCCGTCAGCGTGACCACGAAGCGGCCGGCCTCGACCTGCGGCTGCACGAACGCCTCGATCGCGTCGACCGCTTCCCGATCGACGCGCCCATGGAGATCCAACGCTTCGGCGGTCGCGATGCCGCCCCAGTCTCGATAGGGCTCGCTGCCCAATACTTCATCATAGAGCTCCACTTGTCGAGAGGCTTCCAGGATCGCGTCCGGGCCGCGGTCGGATCCTGGAATATAACTGGAGGTGTGTTCGTAGGGGGCGGGAAGAACCACCAGGCCGGCTCGATCGGGATGGCACCAGGGTTCCTCGATGCCGAGGAAATTCCGCTCAGGACCCAACCACCCAGGAGGGAGACTCATACGGAGCGAGCGCGGGAACGACGGAAGGGCCGACACGCGCCGATCGGCTTCAACGGCGGCCGGATATCGACTCAGCCTCTCTTACGAACACGCTTCGGTAAGTTTTCCAGAGGAATGAAGACCGCCAACGCCACCACCGTCGTCCAGCGGTTGGGTTTGCCGATCGCGGACTGGGTGATGTTGAGGGTCCGCACGATCTTGCCGCCCATCTTAAAGACCTGCTCGCGTTCCTTCCAGGCGATGTTCGGGTCGAACTCGATGCCGAGGGTCGTCGCCAACATCTGCGCCGCCAGGTCCTCGGTGTATTCGCCGGACTCCTCGTCCGTTTCTCCGTAGGCGTGGTGTTCCGAGAGGTACCCGTACGTATGGCGGTCCGTGGGGATCGCCAGCCCGATCGACGCGGAGACCAGACGATTCCGCTCGTTGGTCTCGGAGCGGGCCATCACGCAAAAGGTGATTTCGCCCGGGTTGAGCAGTTTCTCGCCGCGCTTGCGAGGAACGATCTTGCAGTTCGGCGGCAGGATCGACGACACACTCACCAAATTACAGTAGGCCACACCCGCGCTCCGTAAGGCCTGCTCGAAGGACGCCAGCTTTTCTCTATGGACCCCTACGCCTCTTGTCAAAAACAGATGCGTTGGTACCATCTTCCCTCCATCAGCAGTGATGAATGATGAGTGATGGGCCGACGACACGCAGTCGATCGACGCCTGGCCTGATGTGCCGTGAGCTGATTCGCATCACGCATCACTTCTGACCGCCCACACAGGGCCGCTGTTGTACCAAGAATGAAGAGGGCGCGCAATATGCCGGGCATTTTTTTCGTCACGCCCCGGCGGGCGGACGAAGATTCAAGACCAAGAGGCGGGGTTCCGTCATCTCTTCGATCGCATAGCGGACGCCCTCTCGCCCTAACCCGGAATCCTTGACACCGCCGTAGGGCATATGGTCCGCCCGGAATGTGGGGATATCGTTCGCAAGGACCGCTCCCACCTCGAGCCGACGGAATGCGTGGAAGACGCGGTTGATATCCTTCGTGAAGACGCCCGCTTGTAATCCATAGCGCGAGTCATTGATCGCGCGCACGGCTTCATCCAAGGTCCGATAGGGCATGACGGTCACGACCGGCCCGAAGACTTCCTCGCAGGCCACTTTCATGGTCGGTGTCACGTTCGCCAGCACGGTGGCCTCCATGAGGGACCCCATACGCTTCCCACCCAACAAGACCTTCGCACCCTCGCGTTGAGCCTCCTGGATCCAGGTTTCCACTCGCGCGGCGGCGCCTTGGTCGATCAACGGCCCGATCACGGTGCTCTCCTCCGTCGGATCGCCGGCTCGAAGCCGAGCCACTTGCATGAGTAGCTTGGAGGTAAAGAGATCGACCACCGTATGGTGGACGAAAATGCGTTGAACCGAGATACAAGTCTGTCCGGCATAACTAAAGCCGCCGGTCGCGCAGCGCTGCGCCGCCAGATCCAGGTCTGCGTCCGCTTCGACGATGACTCCGGCATTGCCACCCAGCTCGAGCAGGACTTTTTTCTTCCCGCACTTGGCCTTCAACATCCAGCCCACCGCGGCGCTGCCGGTAAAGCTCAACAGTTTGAAGCGCGGGTCGATCACCATCCGTTCGGCCACCGTGTTGTCACAGGGCACCACATTCAGCCCGCCGGCAGGGACCCCCGCTTCCTCAGCCACCTCCGCCAGCAACAAGGCGGTCAGCGGGGTTTGAGGCGCGGGTTTGATGAGGATGGGATTCCCCGAAGCCAGAGCCGGGGCAACCTTGTGCGCCACCAAGTTCAGCGGGAAATTGAAGGGCGTGATCCCAAGGATCGGTCCGATAGGAAACCGGCGGGTGAGTCCGACATAGGGCTCGGTCCCGGGGGTCCAGTCGAGCGGGATGACCTCGCCGCCGATACGCTTCGCTTCCTCGGCCGCTACCAAAAATGTTTGGACGGCACGGCCCACCTCACGCCGCGCATCGACGATGGGCTTCCCGGACTCGGCCGTAATGGTTCCCGCAAGCTCCTCCTGGCGCGCGCGAATCGAATGGGCTATTCGCTCCAGGATCGCGAAGCGGGCATGGCCGGCAAGCGCGCTCATGGTCTCCGCCGCATCGGCGGTCGCTTGAATCGCGTCCTCGGCTTCGGCGGGTCCGGCTTGGCAGACTTCGGCGATCAGCTCGCCGGTAAACGGATTCGTCACGCGAGCGGTCGAGGCGGTCTGCCGCCATTGGCCGCCGATCAGGAAGGGACGAGGCACAGGCACTCGAACGACTCCGTGGGCGAGAGGTTGAACGGTGGAAGGACCGAACCGTCAGCCGACGGCGGTTTCCGGTTGGGGAGAATCGACCGCCGCGTAGGCCTCGGTGGCCTTGGCGATCAACTCCTCGGTGCCCCATTCCCGGATCGCCTCGAGGGTGAAGGCCTCGTACGTCGAGACGCCATGACACGAGGGGCAGTTCGGCTTGGGGACTTTCCGCCGGAACACTTCGCTGAGACAGGACATGCACACCCACAGATCCGGTTCACCATCTTCGGCCGGAACCGGCCAGAACGCTTGTGATGACGACATGGGTCCTTCCTATTCCGTTCGACCGTAGGCGTTTACGGCTCGGCGCGAGACACCGAGGACAAATGGCCGGGCGCCTGATCGCGTGATTGCGGAGGCGCCGACGCCAGCAATTTCTCAATCTCTTCCTCGAAGACTTCGAAGGGGAACGCTCCCGGGATCGCGATGGCCGGGGCCGTTTCCGTCAGGGTTGCGTCGGTGCGCATGAGGACGAACCCCGGGGTGCCGCGGAATCCCCAACTCCCGGCCTCTTCCCGATCCTGCAGGATACCGCGCAGATGTTTCCCCTCTTGCATACACCGGGCGAAGGCGGATCGATTCAAGCCTAGGGAGGCGGCAATGCGTTCATACACCGTGCCGTTCAACTGACCTCGCTCGCCGAACAGGCGATCGTGCATGGGCCAGTACCGGCCTTGTTCCCCGGCGCAGCGGGAGGCGACGGCGGCCTCCACCGGAGCTCCCTGATCCCCCCTGGGATAATCGCGGTAGACGAAACGAACTTTGCCCGCATCCACATACTTGGCCTGAAGCCGCGGCCAGGTTTCCCGAAAGAACTTCAGACAATAGCCACAGGTGAAATCCGAATACTCGATCAGCGTCAGCGGAGCGGTCGCGCTTCCTCTCATCCGCATGTCGGCAGCGTCCGGATTGGCGGCCTGCGCGACGCTCCCAAGCGTAAGCGCGCCGGCGATCACCATGCCTCCACCCCACCGCGCGATCATCAAAGCGCGCTGAACGGCCAGAATACAGACTGACTTGAATAGGGAGGGAATCGGCATTGAAGGCACTCACTGGGTTTTCTTCTTCTCGACACGCTCGCGCAATCCCATCATAAGCAGCGGCCAGACCAAAGTCGCATCGCTCAGCACCTCCGCGAACCGGCCGCCCTCTTGAGGGGGCACGAATTTACCCCAGGAAATCCCCTCCTGATACGTGCACCCGCTGAGGCCGCCCCAATAGTCCGGCTCCGGACAGATTCGAACGCCATAATGAAAGCGCGGCGGTTTTACATTGAGCCCCAACCGGACATTACCGATCTCGACATAGGGAGCCACTTGCTGGGCCCAATTGCGGGGGACTCCACCTCCGATGGTGAATATGCCCAAGCGCTTGGCCGACAGGATGTGATGCGTGTAACTGTTCAGATCGAGGTAAGGGTTGAACGACGGGCAGGTATGATGCAGCGCCCGCAATACCGCTAGATCTCCTTGGTCCTTCGCCTGGGCGCGGGCTCGGTCGATGTTTCTCCCCATGGCCCACGTGCCGACGTCGAGCCCCATTTCTGAATCGGTAAAAGCCGGGATGAACACGGGCACTTGCTTCAGGTAGGCGCTCCTCAGGATGCCGGCGCACTCGAATTCGTCCGCCAACGTCTTGCCTAGCTCGCTGGTTAAGAGTTCCGAGGAAAGCGGCTGGGCGGCGTCGATCCGCTTCAGGGTCTGCGACACGACGTGCTCGACGTAATTGAGATTCGCTTCCATCTCCAGCGTGTCGTAAACCCGGTTGTATCCCTTCCTGAACAACTCCTCGTCGCGCACCGCCGGATCGTGGCGATAATGGACCTTGCCCACAGACTCGCTCAGGCCGTGCGCGATGAGCGCGCCGGTCGAGACGATCACCTGGACCATGCCGTGGTCGATCATCGAGGTGATGATCCGGCCCATCTTCGCGATCGTCATGGCCCCCGACAAGGTCATCACGACCTTGCAGTCCGGGTCCTCGATCATCGTCCAGAGGATTTCAAAGGCTTCACCCAGCTGGCGACCACCAAAGGCGGTCTTGCGCATGGCCGTCAGGAGATCCGAGAAGCTGTGAATTTTGGTCGGATCGAGGGGTTCGAGAGGTTCGAGACCGTCCTTCGCCCCGTCGTGAAACTCACGCGGATGCATCATAGTTGAGATCCGAAGGGAGACGAACGTGCAATCCGCCACCGTTATACACAACCGCCCAGGTGGCGTCAATTCTGGAGAAGACCAAACCTCGCTTGCGCGTCCCGGTCGTTCTTCTGGGCTTTCATCGTATGTGACGCGACCGGATAGAGTCCTCAACCCACTGGTTCTCTCCAAACCTCGCTGTGCGTCCCGGCGGCTATTCTATGGTGTATCGAAATGGACCGCGCCGGATAAGACCCACCAGTGATTTCAGGGTTGCCTTAATCGGCAATAGGTTTCACCCGGAGGAGATCGAAACGGCAGGTGGCCGATAGAACGAACGGAGCTAGCAACCGACGAGGTCTCGGAGTCGAGAGGCTTCCTCCGGAAACACAAACAAGAATTCGAGTCCGGCGTATCCGTCGGCCCACCACCGCACTTTGGCAAGCGTGACGACGAGAGGCTCTGGATCGTTCGACAACAAGACAGAAAGTTTGACCGTCTGACCGACGCTGAGAAGCCGGGGACTTTCGATGGCGCAACCGGGAAGACTGACATTCACCAGTCGTCCCCATCCGATCTCCTGCGGCGTGGTGAACATCACAAGATGGTTCGCATCGACGCGCGGGAGGCTTCGTTGATGGAGGCGTGGTCCGTTACACATGGTTTGGGATCGGTACTGTGATGGGAACACTCTACGAGCCGGACCAGGCTGAAGCAAGGCTACGGAAGAGGGGGAACGGATGGGCCGCCGGGACGTACGAAGAGGGGTTTCGGGCAAACACCGCATGGGTTCAAGACTTTATCCGGTCGCGTCACATACGATGAAAGCCCAGAAGAGCGACCGGTACGCACGAGGGGTGGTTATGACAGGAACCCAGAAGGTCCACTGGAGGGTTTTATCCGCCCGCTTTAACAAGGATAAGATGTCATCCAACAAGGTTTGGGGTATCGCATTAGAGTTGCTGGTAGCTGTATGTAATCTCATTTTCTCCGGCTAACTGTCTGCTAATTTAGGCTCAGCTAACGTACACAACTCCGGGAAGATCCTTCAGATCCGCATCTCCAGTAACCACCTCAGCTTTCTGATCTCGGGCCGTGGCGTACACAATGGCATCGGCCATTGCCAAACCGTGTCGCAGACTCAAATCCGCAGCCAGCAACGCGATTGATTCCGTCAGTTGAACCACCTGGGTAGCGCTGAGCCGTCCCGCAAATAGTAAGGCCGTCTCCTCTCCCCGTTCCCGCTTGATCTTCTTGTACACCTCATACAATACGACGGTCGGCGTGATGAGTTGATATCGCGGGGTGAGATAGGTGGCATACCGTTCGGCCAGTGGTCCGCCAGTAAAGAATTCAATCCACCCAGTGGAATCCATCAGGACTTTCACAGCCGGTCCTTCTTCTCCCGGAGGTCCGTCTTGGACATGCCCTTGAGTGCTCCTTTAAGTGATTTGAGCGGCACTTCAGGGACCAAGGTGATCACGCCGCCCTTCTCCACTACCTGCAAGCGCTGACTTGGGGCAAGATGGAGCTTCTCCCGGACTTCCTTCGGTATCACAATTTGAAACTTTGATGAAATGGTCGTTGTCGCCATGTCGCAGCCTCCTTACCACTTACTGATCGATCATAGTCTCGTCATACGCCTGTGGTCAAGAGAAAAACTGCGCGAAACCTTACTCCAACACATCTAATAAACAAGTGCGTATTGTCTCTTTGAGCAATTGGTAAGTCGCGCGGGCGTTCAGAAAACAAGCAGTGGGTTGAAGACTCTATGCGGTGGCATGAATAACGATACACCCCATGAAGAGCGACCGGTACGCACGAGGGGTGGTTTCGAGCGAACAGCACGTGGGTTGAGGACTCTATCCGGCGGCAACAATGCGGAGAGGCTTCGCCTGATGAGCCGCCGGTACGCACGAAGTGCGGTTTGGTGGTCCCAACGGGATTCGAACCCGTGTCTGAGCCTTGAGAGGGCTCCGTCCTAGGCCAGGCTAGACGATGGGACCAGCCAGGTCGTCGATGGCAAGTTGGCGTGGCAGCGCGGCGACTCTAGCACACGGTCAGTGGGGTTTCAACGCGCGAGGCGAGGATACCCAGTGGAGTTTTCCGGCGCCGTTCATTCGATAGAACGATAAAAACGATAAAGAGGCGCCGGTACGAGCGAAGCTCGCCATCAGAGATACCGAGAAAGTCCACTGGAGGGTATTCTCCGCCCGCATCAATTACGATAAAGCGATGAAGAGCTGGCAGCACGCGCAAGCGAGGTTTAGAAACCAGTTGGTTGAGGACTCTATCCGGTCGCATTAGTTACGATAATCATCTGAAGAGCGACTGGTACGAGCAAGCTCTGTTTGGTCCACAACGGGATCCGAACCCGTGTCTGAGCCTTGAGAGGGCTCCGTCGTCGCGCGCATTGTTCATGAGGGTTCGTGACGTTCCACCCGTTGCATTCTATAGAGCAACGGGTACCCGGAGATTCCGGGCGAGACGGGCACGTGGAGGCGCGAAGGAGGGAAGCATACTTGAAACAGTACGTCGACCGACTGAGCGGCGAGCCTGCCCGCCTGCGTGCAGATTACGGCACGCAGGCTTGTAGAAGCGGCGTATCGGCGGTTGCAGTAGAAGCTCTCATGGACAAAGCGCGCGAAGCCTGGCTAGACGATGTGACCCATCAGATCGTCAACGACAAGATGACTCGGCAGTGGCGCGACTTTACCATAGGTGCTCTCGGAAATAAAGAACGCTAAGGTGAGACCAACGTGGCCTTAAGAACGCGTAATGCCATGAGCACCTCGCACGCTGAGCCTGCTCTATCACAAAACGGCTTGTCTCCGTTTATAAGGTGTCGTAAGCTTCGCCGGCGTGCAGGCTCCGATGAAAGATGACAAGCTGTGTAACGCAGTCGCATGGGGCACCGCCACGTTCTTCCTGTGTCAGCTCTTTGTGGCCTGTTCGCAGGCCCCAGCGCTGCAGCGGGACAGTTCCTTGAACTGCCGGGCCTCGAACACGAAACGGGTCACCGCCGCTGATCCGACCGTGACCGTCACCTATACGGAACCCACGACCAACGCCGTCGGCTTGTCGCTCACCAACCTTGCGAAAACGACGATCTACTACGACATGGGCGATGGCGCCGTCCGCGCGAAGGAGGTGCCGGCCTCTCGCGCGACGGGAGGCGGAGTGATCACCCAAACCATTTCAATTCCACTCCAACAGAAACCCGAAGCGACCGTCTGCGTCTTCGTGACAGCCACCAACACCCAAGGAGCCGAAGGACCTCCCCTTCGGTGACGGATCTGCAGCAAGAGCGTGCCACTCAGTTTTCCTCCGGGGAGACTTGACAGCGCCCCCTCGGAAGGCCTAGTTTCTGGACCGGCCCGGCAAACTCCGGGGCTCCGCTTCGCGACCTCGGATGGTCCGCGCGTACAACCCTCGCGTCCACATATCGAGTTTCTTCCACGACCCAAAGCATGATTGACCCTGGAAAGGTCGCCGCGGCAACAGACCAAGGGAAGCTTAAGCCGGGCTTGGAGCTCAAGCTCGGCACCAACAGCTTTCGGAACACCAACGGGGTGATCCGCATTCAAGGGAAAGAACAAATCGTTCTCGAAATCACCCCCGATGATGATCGGCTGCTGCTGACCATGGATTTCTACGACGAATCCGGCGCCCATCTTGCCCACCTCCGGCGAAATGCGTGGGCGTTCAACCATCAAACTCGGTTCGCCGTCACCACCAGCCCAGCCTCGCTGTCGCTCTTCTCAGGCCCCGCGTGGGTGAAGGTGAGCGACCAGCAGAGCGGGGAGACCGTGCTCGAAGCGACGGTCCCGCAGAGTGGAACCGTCCATGTCGTGGCAGGGAGGTTCTTCTCGCACCAGGGGCTGCCGGTCGAGATCACCTCGCACTATTGTCGTGTCGGCTCAGGGTTGGCGGTCTTCGGCGAAGTCTTCGAAGCCCGTGGCGGCACCGCAGTAATCGGGTAGCCGGCACGCGGGTCGGGTCGGACGTGAGTGGGCTCGGTCACGACCGCCGCGAAGATGAAGCGGGGTCGCCGAGCTTGGCGAGGAGGTCCGCGAGGCAGGCTTGCTCGTCCGATTGGAGCAGAAGGAACTGCAGCCCGAACTCCTGTCGATCGGTCCAACGCACCGAGGCCAATTGGACCAGCAGCGGCGATGATCGGTTCGGCACACGAATCCTGAGAGAGAGGTATGTCCCGGTCTGCACGGCCGTCTTGGATCTAACGGCGCAGCCGCCGCTCGACAGGTTGTAGAGCGTGCCCTCTCCTTCATGGATCACTTCGACGCCAGAAAAGGCGACGGATGCCTCGAGAGGAAACCGCTTGGACTTTCGAAGATCGGCACTCCTGCTTACAACCATGGCTGCTCCTCTCGTTCGGACTTCGATTCGAATCACGCCCTTGCCATGACGGACTGGTGACAGAAACATCGGTCGCGCGCACGGGCCGACTTACCTCAAAATCGGTTTGGACTTTGCCGTCCACTCTCGTACAATAGCAGCCATGACCGATTTCGTGAAGCCGAGCGTGCAAGCCTTCCTGGTATGCGACCACGTCATCGAAGATAGCCTGACCAAGAAAAAGAGCCTGATCGGGTTGTTCACGCATCTCCAGTCGGTCAGTTTTCCGTTTCAACACCAACAAATGGGACTGTACTTTTGCTTGACGGATGCGGAGGGATCCTATCATTTCGAGATCGACTTGGTATATCTCAACGAGGAACAATTGCTCTGTCGGGCCACGTTACCGAACATCGACATTCCCGATCGGCTGCAGATCTCGGACTTCGGGATCAATGTGCCGGCCATCGTCTTCCCCGCCCCCGGCCGGTACGAGTTTCGCCTCCTCATGGACGGCAAGCTCTTGGCGCAGAAGGACTTCACCGTCATTCAAATGCCTACGCCGCAGACGGCGTAGCCGACCACTCCTCGCCTGACCACAGAGACCATGAGGACCTGCTTGTCGGCCTGCACCGGTTCGTGTGCCTGCTGGAGCAGGCCACTCTCCTTCTGTTCCTTCTCCCCCCATCTGTGATAAGAATACGCGCAAACCGGTCATGCGAGAGCGGCTCCTGATAGATCATGACGGACCCTGCAACCCACTCTGCCTCAGATTTCATCCGTGATATCGTGGCTGCGGACGTGGCGGCCGGGAAGCACGGCGGCCGCATCGTCACACGATTTCCGCCCGAGCCGAACGGGTATCTCCACATCGGCCACGCCAAGTCGATTTGCCTCAACTTCGGCATCGCTCAGGAAAACCGCGGCGTCTGCCATCTGCGCTTCGACGACACCAACCCGACCACCGAAGACCCTGAATACGTCGCGGCCATCCAGGAAGATGTCCGCTGGCTCGGGTTCGACTGGCAGGGGAAGCTGTTCTATGCCTCGGACTATTTCGAGCGCCTCTATCAGTACGCGGTCCATCTGATCCGAAAGGAAAAGGCGTACGTCGACAGTCTCACGGCGGACGAAATCCGACAGCATCGCGGCACGCTCATCGAGCCCGGCAAAGACAGCCCATACCGCAGAAGGACTGTGGAGGAGAACCTCGATCTCTTCCAGCGCATGCGGGCCGGTGAATTCGCGGACGGGAGCCACGTCCTGCGCGCAAAGATCGACATGGCGTCGCCCAACATCAACCTACGCGACCCGGTGCTCTACCGCATTCGGCATGCGTCGCACTACCGCACCGGGACCCAGTGGTGCATCTATCCCTCGTACGATTACGCCCATCCGCTCTCCGACGCCATCGAAGGCATCACGCATTCGATCTGCACGTTGGAGTTCGAAGATCATCGGCCCTTGTACGACTGGGTGGTCCGCGAATGCGAGACCCCACACCAGCCCCAGCAGATCGAGTTCGCCCGCTTGAACCTGACCAACACGGTGATGAGCAAGCGACGCTTGCTCGAGTTGGTGGAGCGGAAGCTCGTCAACGGGTGGGATGATCCACGCCTGCCGACGATCAAGGGCTTGCGCCGGAGGGGCTACACGCCGGAGGCCATCCGCGCATTTTGCGAGGCTATTGGCGTGGCCAAGCGGGACGCTGTCGTCGAGATGTCCATGTTGGAGCATTTCATCCGCGAGGATCTGAACAAGCGGGCGCCGCGCGTCATGGCGGTGCTGCGGCCCCTCCGGCTCGTGATAGACAATTACCCCGAGGGCCGACACGAAGATTTGGAGGCGGTCAACAATCCGGAAGATCCGGCCGCCGGAACCCGCAAGGTGCCCTTTTCACGTGTGCTGTTCATCGAGCAGGACGACTTCCGGGAGGACCCCCCGAAGGATTTTTTCCGACTGGCGCCAGGCCGCGAAGTTCGCTTGCGCTATGCGTACATCATCAAATGTGTGGACGTGCGGAAGGATCCGCGCACCGGTCTGGTCACGGAACTGCATTGCACCTACGACCCCGAAACGCGGAGCGGCGCCGCCCAAGCGCAGCGCAAGGTAAAGAGCACGATCCATTGGGTCTCGGCGGAACATGCGCTCGAGGCAGACGTGCGGCTGTACGACAATCTGCTCGTCACGGATCTCGCCAAAGTGCCGCCTGACCATGACTGGACCCTGTACCTGAACAAGCAATCACTGGAGGCGCTCGCAGACTGCAAGGTCGAACCGAGCCTGAAGCAGGCACCGTCCGGCACTCGCTACCAGTTCGAGCGGCTCGGCTATTTCTGCGTGGATCCCGACTCGTCCCCAAGCCGTCTAGCGTTCAACCGCACGGTCTCTCTGAAAGACACGTGGGCCAGAATCCAGAAGGCCGCTCAAACACGCTAGCGGGCGTCATCAATTTAGAGAGGGGAATCGGATCGACGATGCAGGCGCGAACTCTGATTCTCCTCCCACTCCTTTTTCTCCTCGCCTGCGACGCGGAGCGATCCCGGCTCATGCAGGAGAAATATCCAGCCTACCCGGAGGCCATCAAACGTGCCATCGACCGCAATTACCTCATCAACGGCATGGATCACGACCAAGTCTTCCTCGCCATGGGCCACCCGATCTGCAAGAAGACCATCACGCACCAAGGCAGACCGGTCGAAGTGTGGCTCTACCCGCCCGGTGGAAAGAACCCCTGCAACACGGCCGAGTTCCGCGTCTACTTCGAGCAGGGGCATGTCACGACCTGGCAAGCCGTACGGGTCCCGTCGGAAGGTGGATGAGAAAGGAAGCCGCTCGGAAAGGCCGGACCCGATAGGACATCCGCACCCTCTCGTTCAGGGTCGCGGAGGTCTCCCCGATCATTCAGCTCCTTCATGCCATCGGACCGCGATCTCGCGGTCGTGCGGTTGACGAGAGGACAGACAGTGCTAGGCTTTGGGTGACGCGGTCGGAGTAGCGTCGGGCCCCTTACAGTCCGAAGGAGGAGTATGGGACAGACAGCCGCCTACTGTAGCGACTGCTACAACAAAGTCGCCCGATCGGATGACGCGCAGATCAAGGCCGCTGAAGGCGCGGGGAAAATCCCGATGACGAAACAAGGCGCCTGCAGCAAATGCGGGAAGACTTCCGTCGTGCTCTATTACGACTTGTGATGGAGTGAACGAAAAGGCTTCCGTCCGGCCTTGATCATCCGATCCACATGAGCTTCCGGCTCATGAGGTCGTCTCGCGTACAGGTAAGAGACGACGTGTGAGACCTTCCGCTTTGGTCTGCTGGAACCGCGCGACAAACAGTTCACTCACGGCGCGCGCGTGGTCTTCGGCCTCGGTTCTCGTCGGGAAACGGCTCTCCCCAACCTGCCACCACACGCGCTGACTCACGCTCTCCCCTAATAACTCGGTCACCGAGACCCGCAACACCCTCGCCAATCGCACGAGCGTGCTGAGCGAAGGGTCGTGCTCCCCCTGTTCCAGCTTGGCCCCGTACACGCGAGCCAGACCTGCCTTGACGGCCAACTGCTCCTGCGTGAGGCCGGCGCGGGTTCGGAGTCGCTGCAACTGTTTCCCGAAACGCTGGATGGCGCGCATGACGGCCTGAGCCGGTGATCCACTCTTGGAACGGTTGCGGACCCAGAAACGAAGAACCGAGGAGAGAGAGGAATTAGGGTGGGAGGAGCACGCACCTACCGAGAGCGGTTAGGTACGGTGGAGGTCTTGGGAGGACTTTAGGCTTCCCAGTACGAGCTGGGCCTGCACACCATCCTCAGCGCTCGACCCCCTGATGACCCATAATCCCTCGGGGCGTTTCACTCCTCCCACAGGCCGTACGGTAGACCTCTGAACCGATTGAGTCAAGAGATTCCTGCACTGAAATCGATACCGTCGGCGTCGGGGGCTTCATCCTGCAACCCATCTTCATTGTCAAATCGATTAGGAGAGCCGCAGCCAGAGATACAGCCCGGACAGCGCAAGGGCCGCCAGCGTGACCGGTACGCCGACTCGCGCGTGCCGGTGCCAGTCGATCTGCACTCCCCGCCGCGCGGCGGCGTCCACCACGATGATGTTCGCGATGCTGCCCACGATGAGCAGGTTCCCCGCCAGCGTACTGGCAAGCGCCAATAGCGTCCCCGCCATCGGGTGGGTCGCGAGCGGCAGCAAGAGCATCACGGCAGGCACGTTGGACACGATGTTGCTCAGGAGAAAGGTCATCAGAAACAGCGGCCCCGGCTGCTCAAGATGCAGACCCGCCTCGGCAAGCGCCTTGACTGCCTCTCTCGTCAGACCTGTTTCCTGGAATGCGCGGTTGACCACGAAGAGCCCGATAAAGAGGACCAGAAGCTCCCAATCGACGAGCCCGAGCATATGGCGCGAGTGGAGGCGGCGGCTTAACAGCAAGAGCCCGGCACCCCCCAGGGCCGCCAGTTCTCTCGGCCAGGGCGCGGCGAGAAAGACCACCACGAGAATAGCTGCGACCGTGAGCCCTTTCGTGGTCTGCCAGCGGTCGAAGTGCACAGGGCCTTCCTGGCGACGCTCCAACTCGGCATGCGCGGGCGTCAACGAGGCGGGGGCCTCCCAACGTCCACGAACCTGAAGCGCGATGATCGCCCACGTCGCTGCCAACCCCAGCAGCACTGGTAACGCCGCATCGACCAAGTAGCCGCCGAAAGAAAGATGGAGTGATTCGCCGATCAGCATGTTCTGCGGGTTGCCGATAAGCGTCAGGGCCGAGCCGATGTTGGCCGCGCAGGCGAGCGCCAGCAAATAGGGAACCGGATCAAGCCGGCGTTTGAGGCACGCGTCCACGAGCACCGGGGCCATCGCGAGGCAGATAATGTCGTTGCTGAAGACGGATGCCAGCGCCCCTACAACCGCGATCAGGACGCCGAGCAGCAACGGGGGCCTCAGTGGCAGGGCGGCAAGCCGAAGCGTAACGAAAGTGTAGAACCCGCCGAGACGTAATTGGGCCGACAGCACCATGAAGGCGAAGAGCAGGAGCAACGTCGGCGTGTGGATCGAGCGGCCCGCTTGCTCAAGGCTGACATCGCCGGTCGCCACAAGGGCGATCGCCCCAAGCACCGCAATGCCGGTGCGGTCGAGCTGAAAAAAAGGCAGCCCCCCGAGAATCATCCCGAGGTAGACGACTGCAAAAACAATGATGACGGTGGTGGTCACGCGGCTGCCCTTGTACCGTCACAAGGCTCGCACGTCAAGGAACAGCGCTCGGCCACAGATCCGTCTCCTATCGGACCGAACCGCCGCCTTCGTCCCTCGGATCGTCTGCGTTCGCGGGGATGACGAGACGGAAAGCATCGACGGAGAAACATGTGTAACACCGTCCCGGGACCAAGCTGAAACGGGCGTGTGACTTTACCGGCTAGTTTTGGCGCGCAGAGCGGACGCTTGCTCAGCTCCGATCACGGGCACGAGCCTGGCGTCCAACAAGCCGACTTGCGCCAGAAGTGATCCTTGATCCCAATAGATGTGCTCATGGGCGATCTTTCCGTTCTCGAACTTCATGACCACGACATGAGGGAGGTCGACGTGTTTCCCGGTGGGCGCCACTCCGGGCAACATAAACTCGAGCGGCACATCATGCGTAAAGCTGACGATCAGCTCATCCACCACCTGATCCGTGCCCACCGTGCGCGAAATACGCGTCACCCTCGCATCGGCTGGCCATTTCCCCACGAAGCACTGTTCGTAGAAGCGGCGAACGGCGGCACGGCCGTCGCCGCCGGTGAGCGTGGGCAGGTGGAGCAGATAGGGCTCGGCTGTCATCGTCTGCATCGTCGCATCGACATCCTTGTCCACGAACTCATGAGCAACGTGGGCATCGAAGACCTCGGCGAGGCGTGAGTGTTCCATGGGTGGTCTCCCTGGCATAGACGTACAAGAAAGGAAGATGAGGGCCGTACCGACGAGGAATGGATGGACCTGAGAGCGTCGCATGAGACCGTCCTCCGAGAAAGTTCCGCCGAACTCTACCCCAAGCGAAAGGTCTTAGCCACCATGGCACAGCGATGTCTGTGTAAGGCGGCCGGTAAGGTATGAAGACTCCCTCATTCCCTCGAAGTGCGGGGATTGACTGTGTATGATCGCTCAGGCCCGGTACCGGTGCGTGTTCATTTACGGGCAGAGCGGTCTGGGGCTGCTGTATGCCTCTACAGCGAAGGGTGGCGGTTGAACTGCTGGTGCTGGGTGGTTTGTCGAGCGGCTTCCTGGCGCTGTTCCCACGTAGACCGATCTCCGTGGATCTCGGCCTCGCCCTGTTCGCTTTGAGCCTCGTGCTCCTCAATGCGAGCTACACCAGGACTCACATCTGGGGACAGTGGCCGTTCGAAGGAGAACGGATTGGGTGGCGGCGGTGTGTTCTGCCTACGGCACTTGTGACAGCCGCGGCAATCGTCCTGCTTTTGTTCGTGGGAATTGCGATAGGGTACCAGGGAGCAGGCTGGCCTGGAGCAAAAGCGAGAATTCTCCATCCCTATATCACCACCGCCGTCCTGCTGTACTTGCCCTGGGCGTGGCTCCAGCAAACCCTCTTTCAGTTCTATTTGCTTGGCCGGGTGCGCACGCTCTGTCCGTCCTTCCATCCGCTTGCGCAGTCTGCGCTGAATGGGCTGATCTTCGGCGCGGTTCACAGCGCCGACATCTGGCTTGTTCTGTTGACGGCGCTGGGCGGAACCCTGTGGAGCTTCCTCTATCTCCGCTACCGTCGGCTCTGGCCCCTCGCCGTCTCACACGCCCTCGTAGGCACCACGTTTTACTATTGGGTGTATGGGTACGATCTGGCAAGCCAATGGAGCGCCTTCCTTGGAAACCTCCGTTCTTAAGCGAAAGCTCCTTCCCAATCCTCCACGATGACCATGACCCCACGATGGCTCGATGACGTGATGATGTTCGACCAGAGGACCTTGAGGCGGGTTAGCTCAGCCTTGTCTGCGTACGCCTGTCCATCATGCGAATTCGCGCTCAAGAGTTTGTGCGATCGGTTCCTGGTGATTGCTCCTCCTAAATCCAACCCCTGAGGCTTACGCTCTCGCCTACACGAATTTGACCGGCGGGCGAAAGAGTACCGCGAACAGGCCCACTCCCATTGTCACGATTGCGCGGAGTAGAATACATTACAACCTGTCTCGCGCGGAGGTGCTTCCATGCCAGTGCGATCAGCCCTCTGTTGTCCGCCATCAGCTTGCTATCGGTTGTCGCGGCAGCCAATCTGCACGCTCAGATCAGCGTGTTTCAGAGTAGTGACGGCACGAGCGGGACGATCACTCAGCTCGGAGACAACTTTGCGATCTACTCCGATTCCCATGGCAACACGGGTACGATTACGAATCTGGGTGGTGGGTTTCAGTCTTATTCCTTCACAAGCTTCCTGGGCGAGACCATGACCGGCACGATGACGACCTTCGGCTTGCCGGCGCCGCCCAATAACCTCACCCCCGCGCCGATACTTCCCTTCGACCCCAACGGCGCACTCATGCCCCAGCGGCGGATCGCGCCGGTGGTGCCATTCTCGCCGGGACCCGCCTTCGGGTCAGGCTCTCCCAGTGGCGGCGGGCGCTTTGGACGATGACGATACCCCTGGTCGAATTCTGGCGGGGCATTTTTGACCTGCTAGAATCGTGCTATGGGTTCCTCTCGACGGTCCCGGTCTTGCCCCCTTCCCCTACCCGTTCAGCGGATGCTCCAGGATCTCCGCCAGGCACTGCTAGAGCTTCACAAGGCTTTGATCGTGGCGGAACAGATCACCTATGAACGGATTCATGGTCGCGTGCCTTCCAACGGAGAGCTTTTGGAGCTTGCCTTGCACGACCCGTGGTTTACGTGGCTTCACCCGTTCTGCGACACGCTCGTCCAACTCGATGAGCTGCTCGAGGGCAAAGGGGAGGTAACAGTCGCGGAAGCCGAGCGCCTCAAGGAGCACGTGCGGACATTGATCCAACCCTCAGAGGAAGGCGATGGGTTCGCTCGCAGCTACTTCGAGGCTCTTCAACGTGCCCCCGACGTCGCGTTTGCCCACTGCCAAGTGAAGAAACTCCTGATGGCCGTCGCGGCGTAAGCTCGTTAGGAACGAAACTCAGGGGGATTCTGGACCACCCGTGAACAATGGCTGGGGGACCAGGATTCGAACCTGGGTAGTCAGATCCAAAGTCTGACGTCCTACCACTAGACGATCCCCCAGCAAGTCCTCAGTTCGATGAGTGGGGGTGGCTTGTTGCTGGCGCCACGCTCACTGACCCATCCCAAGGGGAATGCCACTTGGCACCGGAAAGGGTGTCGCTCCGCGACGAGCATCATTATTATACAGTCGCGCTGCGCGACACCGCTTCCGGTGAGACATTGCCACGGCCGGAAGGGATGGCTGGCGCGGTACTGCCGGTCGGTTGATAAACCGGTATCCTCCGTCGCGCCAAAGAATTGGCTGGGGGACTAGGACTCGAACCTAGGTAGCCAGATCCAGAGTCTGGCGTCCTACCGCTAGACGATCCCCCAACCGAGCGTCACCCTAATATACGGGCGCGCGGGCCGTCAAGCCTGCCCGCCCTGCGCGCGTTCGATTCCTTTCCGCAGACGATAAAGCGTCCGCTCGCGGCCGAGAATTTCCATCACCTCGAACAGGCCTGGGCTTGCGGTGCGGCCGGTCAATGCCACGCGAACCGGCTGAGCGAGTTGCCCCATCTTCATGTTCTTCTCTTCAACGAACTTCTTGAAGGTCTCCTCCCATAGCGCTTTCGAGAATTGCGGCAGCCCCTCGAACCGTACCGTGAGCTCGATGAGAGCCGGCGCGATGGCGGGCGTGAGGAATTTCTTCGTGGCATCCTCTTCCATCGCCACGTCGTACCTGAAATAGGGTGCGACCCAGTGCACCATTTCAATGAGCGTCTTGGTCCGTTCCCGAACCAGCACCACCAACTGCTCCAGCCAAGCGGGCGAAGCGGCTTTGAGCTCGTTCCCTAAGCCCGCTTGCTCCAGGAACGGGGCCAGAGCCTGTACGACGCGACCGGGAGGACTATGCTGGAGATAATGGGCATTCATCCAGAGGAGCTTGTCGGGATTGAACACGGCCGCCGAGGCCTGCACATGGTCGAATGAGAATTTTTCGATCAGCTCGTTGCGCGTGAAGATTTCCTGATCGCCGTGAGACCAGCCCAAGCGCACCAGATAGTTCACCATCGCTTCGGGCAGATAACCCATTTCCTTGTACGCCATGATTGACGTGGCGCCATGCCGTTTCGAAAGCCGGGCTTTGTCCGCACCAAGGATCATCGGGAGGTGGCCGAACCGGGGGAGCGGATAGCCCAGCGCCTGAAAGATGGGAACTTGCCTCGGCGTGTTGGTGAGGTGATCGTCACCGCGGATGACGTGGGTGATCTCCATCAAGGCATCATCGACCACCACCGAAAAATTATAGGTCGGATAGCCGTTGGAGCGCAGGATGATCAGATCGTCCAGCAGAGCGTTGTCGAACACCACTTGACCTTTGATGAGGTCTTCGATGACAGTCTGCCCTTCCTGCGGGGCTCTGAAACGGAGCGCCGCCTCGCCGGTGGGATTCTGGATTCCCAGGCCGCGGCAGCGACCGTCATACCTCGGGGAAAGTCCCTTCGCCTCGGCTTCCTTGCGGCGGGCCTCGAGGTCTTCCGCCTTACAGACGCACCAGTATGCTTGCCCCCGCTCGAATAGCTTGAAAGCGTGCTGCCGGTACAGCTCCATGCGGTCCGTCTGCCGGTAGGGGCCCTCGTCCCAGTCCAGACCGACCCACTTCATGCCCTCGAGAATGGCCTGGATGGATTCTTCGGTGGAGCGGCTTTGGTCCGTATCTTCGATGCGAAGGATGAAGGCGCCCTTCCGTTGCCGGGCGAACAGCCAGTTGAACAGCGCCGTGCGGACTCCTCCGATGTGGAGAAAACCGGTCGGACTGGGCGCGAAGCGGACGCGGACTTGGCTCATCGTTTAGATCCCTTGATGGTTGCTCACGCGGGACACATGATACGCACCTCGTGTGTGCGTTCGGGCGCGTATCTATAACACGCTGCCTATCGCTTGTACACAATCCCGCGACGCCGCTCCAGACGAGCGAAAAAACCCTCTTCTCAAGACCGTCTCGTTTTGATAATAGAGGTCACACATCCCTTCAGGCGATGACTGAATCCACCCAGCGAACGCACGTCGTACGTGTCCGAGACGTCACCCCCCACGTGCGGGAGTTGGTCCTTGCCCCACTCGACCGCCCCCTCTCCTTCAAACCAGGGCAATGGGTTTCGTTGAAATTGCCAGTCGGGGACCGACCGCCCCTGAATCGCGCGTATACCATGGCAGAGCCGGCATCGAGTTCAGGGGAGTTGACGCTGGTGTTCGATCGCGTCCCGGGCGGGCTTGGCTCCGGCTACCTCTACTCGCTGCACGAGGGTTCTGAAGTGTACCTCTCAGGTCCTTACGGCAGCTTTACCCTGCCCGACCCCCCCGACAAAGAGCTGGTTCTCATAGCCCGCTACTCCGGGTTGGTACCGTTTCGTTGCATGCTGCGACAACTCTTCTTGTCGCGCGGGTCGGGTCACCCGGTCCTCCTGATCGCGTCCGCCCCTCAAGAGGAGGAGCTCCTTTACCATTCGGAACTGCTCTCTCTCGCCTGTCGTTGCAGTGAATTTCGCTATCTTCCATTGGTTTTTTCTCCCAGCACGCCGCCGGAGGCTGAGGTCGCAGCCATCAGCAAGGCGCTGCGTACCATCCTGGGACAACGGCGGGATTTCCTTCCCATGATTTGCGGGATTAAGGCCTTCGTCCGACCGATGCGCGCGTTCTTTACTGATGAGCTGGGGTTCGACCGGCGGCAGGTACGGGTGGAAACGTACGATTAAAAACCGTGACGTGTTATGCGTGACGCGAGAGCAGAGGCCTCCACCGCGGAGCCCGCCCGAGCTGCTGACGGATCACGTGTCACGAGCCACGCTTCACGGCTCTCGATCAATGTCCTTCCTTCACGAGGTTCTTATTGACGGCGGGAATCTCGATCACGATGTCTTTTGTACCGTTCGGAACACACTGACAGCCGAGTCGTGACTGCAACGTAATGATCGGGGCTTCATCGAGCTGGTCATTCTCGTCATCTGTCGCTTCATTGCAGGTGTCCAGACCTTGCTTCACGATCACATGGCAGGTGGAGCAGGCACAGACTCCACCACAGACATGTTCCAGCTCGACTCCGTTTCCCATCGCTATATCCAAAATGCTTCCGGGGAGGCCTGTCTGCCCATAAGGGATCTTATCCGGCTGGACCTCAACTTTCGTCACAGTCCCGTCGGGGGTGATAAAGGTAACCGTATAGGGAGCCTTCGGGAGTTCGCACTCGGCTTTCTCAATATATGGATTGACACCGCCCACAGGTCCTTCTCCTCGGGTTAAGGTGGCTATACTGCGACGTTGGCTGGTACCTTCGGCATCTACAACACCCCTTGACAGGGCACGTGGTTGCACTATATCTTATATCCGACTGTTCGAGTCTCCGATCATTATAGTCTCCGATTATGCAAATCGGCAATAGGTCATGCTGAAACTTTCAAAAAAAGCGGACTATGGGCTCATGGCGCTCCAGTACATCGCCTCCGTCCAATTCGGGGACATGTCACGAGCCCGCATAGTGAACACGAAGGAGATCGCCGAGGAGTACAACATTCCAGTGGAGCTGCTGGCCAAAGTTCTTCAGACTCTTGCGAAGGCCGGCCTAGTCGAAAGCCACAATGGCCCCAAGGGCGGCTACCTGCTGGCGAAGAATGCGCGAGATATCACCATCGCCCAGGTGCTGGAAACTATAGAAGGTCCACTCGGCATCATGGACTGTATGCACGACGCTGAGACAGGGCTGTGTATGCAGCGGGAACACTGCACGATCCGCACTCCCTTATTGAAGGTTCAGGAAAGCATCTACCAACTGCTCAATAACATGACCCTGCACGACATGATGGGCGGGACGCCGCTGATTACGGTGCAATCGATCACGATGCCACAAGGAGTGAACCGATGAAGTTCCCGATCTACATGGACAATCACGCCACCACCCCTATGGATCCGCGGGTGTTGGAGGCCATGCTTCCCTATTTTTGCGAGAAGTTCGGCAACGCGGCGAGCCGCAACCACGTCTTCGGATGGGAAGCGGAAGAGGCCGTTGAAAACGCCCGCAAGCAGATCGCGCGCCTCATCCATGCCGACGCGAAAGAGCTGATCTTCACCAGCGGGGCGACGGAGTCCAACAATCTGGCGCTGAAGGGCGTATTGGACATGTATCACGAGAAGGGGGATCACATCATCACCTCCTCGACCGAGCATCGGGCGGTCCTCGACACGGCCAAGACCCTTGAATCCAAACGAGGCGTCAAGGTCACTTATCTCCCCGTCGACAAGTACGGGATGGTCAGCCCGGATGATGTGCGCAAGGCCATCACGGAGAAGACCGTCCTCATCTCCATCATGCTGGCGAACAACGAAATAGGCACCATCAACCCCGTCAAGGAGATCGGGAAGATCGCGAAGGAAAAGGGCGTGTTGTTCCACAGCGATGCGACACAAGGGGTGGGGAAGATCCCGGTCGACGTGCAGGAGATGGGGATCGATCTGATGTCGTTCACTTCCCATAAGATTTACGGTCCCAAGGGCGTGGGCGCTCTCTACGTCAGGAAGAAGGCCCCCCGTGTCCGCCTGACGCCCATCATCGACGGAGGCGGCCACGAGCGCGGCATGCGCTCAGGCACGTTACCCGTTCCATTGATCGTCGGATTCGGCAAAGCTTGCGAGCTGTGCGAGCAGGAGATGCCGACGGAATCCCCGCGTCTTGCCGCTGTCCGGGACCGACTCCAGGCCGGCATCATGAGCCGGCTTGACGAGGTCTATCTCAACGGCCATCCGACGGAGCGACTGCCGCACAACTTGAACATTTCGTTCGCGTACGTCGAAGGAGAGTCGATGCTCATGGGACTCAAAGAAATTGCGCTCTCGTCCGGCTCTGCCTGCACCTCGGCGACGCTGGAACCGTCCTACGTGCTGAGGGCGCTGGGGGTCGGTTCCGATCTTGCGCATTCGTCGATCCGGTTCGGGCTGGGCCGCTTCAACACGCAGGAAGAGATCGACTACACGATCAAGCGAATCATCGAGGTCGTGACGAAGTTGAGAGAAATGTCCCCCTTGTACGAGATGGCCAAGGAGGGTGTTGACCTCAAATCCGTTCAGTGGGCTACCCATTGATGCCGCTTGACGATTCATACGTGGCAATTTTCAATCAGCGGAGGGTGCTATGGCGTACAGCGATAAGGTGGTAGATCATTTCAACAACCCCCGTAACGTGGGGAGCTTTAATAAAGACGAGGAAGGTATCGGCACCGGCATGGTCGGAGCGCCGGAATGCGGCGACGTCATGAAGCTCCAGATCAAGGTACAGAAGGACACGATCGTGGACGCCAAGTTCAAAACGTTCGGATGCGGCTCTGCGATCGCCAGCTCGAGCCTCGCGACCGAATGGCTGAAGGGCAAGACCTTGGAGGAAGCGCAGAAAATCAAGAACACCGACATCGTCCAGGAATTGAACCTTCCACCGGTCAAGATTCATTGCTCGGTGCTGGCCGAGGACGCCATCAAAGCTGCGCTGGCCGACTATAAGAAAAAGGCTGAAAGTAAGGCTGAAGCGGTGAAGTAACGTCCCTCTTGGATTCGAGCAAGGAGCGACAGAATTATGGATGCCACAAACACGACAACCCCTACTCCCGTGGTGACTCTCAGTGAATCGGCCATCAAGGAAGTGAAGCGCCTCCTGAATCTTCAGGGGATCACCGAAGGAGGCCTTCGGCTTGGGGTGAAAGGCGGCGGCTGCTCCGGGCTCAGTTACACGATCAACTTCGACGAGAAGATCGGCCAGTATGACCAGGTCTATGAGATCGAAGGCATCAAAGTAATCGTGGACGCCAAGAGCGCCATTTATCTGCAAGGCACACAGCTCGACTTCCAGAAGGACCTCATGGGAGGGAACTTCAAGTTCGTGAATCCGAACGCCAGCAAGACCTGCGGATGCGGCGAGTCGTTCTCGGCGTAGACATCACGCGAGCACACTCCATGTAAGACGGGCATGGCTTGACCGCCATGCCCGTGTCGTCTCGCAGGATCAGGGGATCAGCAATGGAGCGACACACTCAACCGAGCACCTCACGCGAGCTCCAGATGGCTCGCAGCATGTGCTGGCACTGCCAGTCGGAAGTCTCCGGAGAGTATTTCTGTGAACGGTGCGTGAAAGTTCAACCGGTCTCGAAAGAGACGGACTACTTCACCTGCCTCGGCTTTCCTCGCCGCCTGACGATCGACCAGAACCAGATCGAAGCCAACTTCTACGAGCTGAGCCGAGCGTTCCATCCTGATTTCTATCAGAACAAGACGGAAACCGAACGACAGATCAGCCTCGCCAACTCGGCGATGTTGAATACGGCCTATCGGACCCTCAAGGATCCGATTCAGCGGGCGGAGTACCTGCTGAGACTCGAGGCCGGTTCGGCGAAGGAGATCCGAACCGCGCCGCCCTCGGATCTCTTCGAAGAAATACTCGAACTGCAGGAGGACCTGGATGAGTTTCGAGCCGCCGACCCCTCTCAGGAGGCGGGACAGGCACTCCGCGTGAAGCTGCGATCAGAACGGGAGGCGTTGGAACAACGACAGCGTGAGATGGAGGAACAGCTCCAGCACCTCTTCGTGGCGTGGGATGCCCTGCAAGCTCGGGGGGAGGCGACAGACCAGGCTCGGAATGAACGGGAAACGATCCTGAAGCAGATGCGCGAAATCCTTTCGAACCGAACCTACGTCAAGAACATCGTGAACGACCTGGTCGCGACGATCGGGTGAATATGGTGAAATCGGCTGGAGCTTTTTGTGCACTGTGTAGAAAATGGGGACAGGCGCCGGCGGGGGCTGGTGGGGACTGCTGCCCTTCCGCGCGCCTCGCGTGGCGGCTGTCCCCCTTCGAAAGCCGTGTGCCGGAGCCAGTCCCCATTTTCATGCTGCATGGGTGAGCCAAAGGCTCATGGGGATTGCTTACAAGCTGCTCAAAAAGATCCGCCAACTCACCCGCCCAACCCCGGCACGCCGAGACGCGCCTGGTCCCAGGCAAGGCCGCAGGGAGTGAAGGCCCCGAGGCGTACCGGGGACCCGTTGCCATTCTGAATGCAGCGGGTGAATCGTACGTTGAGGGGCCGAAGCGACCGAGAACGAAGTTGAGGAGCGTTTTCAGCATCTTGTTATGACGCGCATTGTCGGCATCGATTTGGGCACCACCAACTCGCTGGTCGCTTACATGAGCGACGGACGGCCCTGCGTTATTCCGGGGCGAACCGGGCGGACCATGGTCCCCTCCGTGGTCGCCTTGACCGATAACGGGTTGATCGTGGGCGATCCCGCCAAGGAATACCTCACGCGCGATCCGGCTCGCACCATCTATTCGGTGAAGCGATTTATGGGGAAAGGTCTGGCGGATGTGCAGGGCGAGCTCGCCTACTTTCCCTACAATCTCACCGAGCAAGGCGGCGTCATCCGCATCAAGCTCGGCGACAAGACCTACTCCCCGCCGCAAGTCTCAGCCATGATCCTCAAAGAACTCAAGCAGCGGGCCGAGGCGCATCTCGGAGAGAGCATCGCCAAGGCCGTGATCACCGTCCCTGCCTACTTTAACGACAGTCAGAGGCAGGCGACCAAGGACGCTGGCACGATCGCGGGGCTGGAAGTCCTGCGGATCATCAACGAGCCGACCGCCGCCTCATTGGCCTACGGCCTGGAGAAGCGCACCCAAGGGACGATCGCGGTGTTCGATCTCGGCGGTGGGACGTTCGACATCTCGATCCTGAAGCTGAAGAACGGGATCTTCGAGGTCTTGGCGACCAACGGTGACACGCATCTCGGCGGCGACGACTTCGACCGGCGGATCGTCGATCTGTTCATGCAAGAAGTACGCGAGCGCTACGGGCTCGACCTCAACACCTATCCCGATACCATGCAGGCGGTCCGCCTCGAGGCGGAACGGGTGAAAATCCGGCTCTCGGATGAAATGAAAACCGCGGCGACCATCGAGCTCCCGGAAGCCAAGGGTCTCTACAAGAGAGAGCTCACGAGGGACCAGCTCGAGGCCTTGACGATGGACCTGGTCGAGCGGACGCTGACCCCCTGCCGGCTTGCGCTGAAGGATGCCGGCGCGACGCCGGATGACATCGACGAGGTCGTCTTAGTCGGAGGATCGACCAGGATGCCGCTCGTGAGACAGCGCGTGCAGGCGCTGTTCGGAAAGCAGCCCCACTGCGAGCTCAATCCGGACGAAGTCGTCGCCTTAGGCGCCGCCATCCAGGCCGACATCCTCAGCGGGGGCACGACCGACATGCTCCTCCTCGATGTAACTCCTCTGTCGTTGGGGATCGAAACAATTGGCGGGGTCATGAGCACCTTGATCCGCCGCAACACCACGATTCCGGCCAGCGCCAAAGAAATGTTCACCACTTACGTGGACGGACAGACCGGCGTGGACATTCACATCCTTCAAGGCGAGCGGGAATTGGTCAAGGACAACCGCAGCTTGGCGCGATTCCGGTTGAAAGTCCCGCCGCTGCCGGCCGGCGTCCCGCGTATCGAGGTGACCTTCCTGATCGACGCCAACGGCATTCTCAACGTCTCAGCGTGCGACGTGAGGACGGGGGAGACGCAGTCGATCGCGGTGAAACCATCGTACGGCCTGACCGACGGGGAAGTCGAACGGATGATCGGCGAGTCCTTCAAGTTCGCGGCCGACGACCTCAAGGCCCGACAGCTCATCGAGGCGCGAACGGAAGCCGAGGCGATCTTGAAGGCGACCGAGAAAGCGCTGAGACAAGGTGGTCATTTGATCGGCTCCGACGAGCTCGCCGCGATCAGCTCCGCCGTGGCCGCGCTCGCGGCCGCCAAAGCGGCGGAAGACCACAAGCTCATCCGCGCCAGAATCGCGGAGATCGAGAAGACGACTCACCATCTCGCGGAAGTCTTGATGGATACGTCGCTCAAGGAAGCGCTCGAACACAAGAAATTGTCGGAGTTGGTGTGAATGTGTAGCGAGCAGCAAATAGCGAGTAGCAAACAGCGCTAACCTTCCGACCATGAGCCCTTCGCTCTGAGCTGTTAGCTATGAGCTATTCGCTGCTAGCTTATGGAGTGAAGATGGATCTGAAATGGCAGGATGCTGAAGAGATCGCCATCAGGCTGGCGGAAACCCACCCTGATACCGACCCGCTCACCGTCCGGTTCACGGACATGCACGCCTGGATCGTGGCCCTGCCGGAATTCAGAGACGATCCGAAGAAATCGAACGAGAAGATCCTCGAAGCCATCCAGATGGCCTGGCACCAAGAGTATCAGGACGCCAAGCACTAGCGCGCACGCTCAATTACTCGCCGCTGTTTCCGGGATCTGATCGAGCTTGTAAAAGTCGGTCGGATCCACACGAGGAGCCGTGGCCTGAGTCGGTTCGGTTCCTTTGGCGAATAGCTCTACGACTCCGCCTTGGTCCTCTGAATCCGACATCTGCAGCGACGTGTTTGGATCGACTTTCACGAAGGTAATCCCCTCCGGAATCTCGAACGGCACGACCGGCAAGGACTTCAGCGCCTCCTTCATGAACGCGAGCCAGATCGGCAACGCGGCATGGGCGCCCGATTCCGTCTCGCCGAGGGAACGACGGTCGTCGAACCCGACATACGTCCCGGCCGCCAGGTTGGGGGTCCCACCGATGAACCAGGCATTGACAAAGTCGTTCGTGGTCCCCGTCTTTCCCGCCACCGGCCGATCGATCGATTTGGCGAGCTGGCCCGTGCCGCGCTGAATCACGTCTTCCATCATGTTGGTGATGAGGTAGGCGGTTTCTTTCGAAATGACCTGCAAGGGGTTGATCGTCGCCCGCTCGAGCTGGCGACCGTTGTTGTCGTGCACGGCCTCGATCGCATAGGGCTCCACGCGCACGCCCTTGTTGAGGAACACGGCATACACAGAGGTCAGCTCCGTCAAACCGACGGCGGTTGAGCCGAGCCCGAGGGAGAGATCGGCGGCGAGGGGGCTCGTGATCCCGACCACGTGCGCGAAATCGATCACGTTCCGCACTCCCACTTTGTCCAGCAACCGAACCGTCGCCAGATTGTAAGAATGCATCAGCGCTTCACGCAGGCTTACCTCGCCGTGAAACTTGCGGCCATAGTTTTCCGGTTTCCAGACCTTATCCTCCTCCTCTTGCTCGTAGACGACCGGCGCGTCCAGCACCATAGAAGCGGGGCTCATCCCCTGGTTCAAGGCCGTCGCATAGATGATCGGCTTGAACGCGGAGCCCGGCTGGCGATGGGCCTGGATTGCCCGATTGAATTCGCTCCGCGCAAAATCGTAGCCGCCGACCATGGCAAGAATCTTGCCGGTCTGCGGATCGAAGGCGATGAACCCGCCTTCAACCATGGGAGTCTGCTCGAGACGGAGGTGAACTGTGTCTCGATCCACTTTTTTCACGGCGACCTCGATCACGTCTCCCGGCTTCAAGATCTGTTTGGGATTCTGCACGATCCAGACATCCTTGGCGGGATCCGGCCCCTTCAAACGGCGACGGGCCCAGGCAAAGTCCTCGAACGCGATCCTGCCCGTACCGGAGCCGATCTGTACGAGCACGTGGTCTTTTTGAACCTTGGTCACCACCCCCTCGAGCGTCTGTCCGACCGTGAAGCCGGCGGCGGCCGTCGGGGTCGGCGCGGGCAGGGTCGCCACATCCACCGTGCGGAGCGGCCCACGCCAGCCTTGACGCTTGTCCAGCTCCCGCAATCCGGTCTCCATCGCGATTTCCGCCGCCTGCTGCATGGACAGGTTGAGCGTCGTGAAGACCTCGAGACCGCCCTTGTACACCATCGATTCCCCATACTTCGCCACGAGCAACTGCCGGACATGTTCGACGAAGTAGGGCGCCACGTGTTCCACGCCCGGTTTCCGGAAGTTCATGGGCTCCGCCAAGGCCTGCGCATGCTCTTCCGTCGTAATGAACCCGGCGTCTTCCATTCGGTCCAACACGTGCTCCTGTCGTTTGCGCGCGCGCTCCGGCGCCTTGAAGGGGGAAAAATTGCTCGGCGACTTCGGGAGGCCGGCGAGAAACGCCGACTCGGCCAGGGTGAGCTGCGACAGCTCCTTGCCGAAGTAACTCTGCGCCGCCGCCGCGACGCCGTACGCGCCCTGGCCGAAGTAGATCTGGTTCAGGTACATCTCCAGAATCTGCTCCTTGGTCAGGATCACTTCCATCTTGTACGCCAGGATCAACTCCCGGAGCTTGCGGTCGAAGGTGCGCTCGGACGACAAGAACAGCGAGCGAGCCAATTGCTGCGTGATCGTGCTCGCGCCTTCGACTTTTCTGCCGCCGTGGCGCAGATTCGTCCAGGCTGCGCGCAAGATACCGATGACATCCAATCCAGGATGCTCGAAGAAGCGCGCATCTTCGACGGCGACTACGGCGTTGGTGAGAGACTTGGGAATCTGCGCGATCGGCGTGAGCAGTCGGCGCTCGATGAAAAACTGGCCGATCACCTGCCGATCGTCCGAATAGACCCGCGTGACAAGGCTCGGCTGATAATTCTGGAGGAGGTCGAGAGGCGGCAGGTCCTGCGAGAAGTACCAGATCGCCCCGGCAGCCATCCCTCCGCCCAGAACGGTGCCCGCGCCGACCACGACGAGGGCGATCACCCACCAGCGCCACCGGCGTCGGCCGGGTTCATCATCAAACAAGTCGCTGTCCGGTATTCGCATGAGAGTCCGGAACAATCATCAAGAGTGACGTGGTTCAACTTACAATGCGTATGGTCAAAACTCAAGTTAGCCCGCATTATTCATGAAGGCTTCTACTCCAACTGCGCATACGCCGCTGGGCACCCGTTGCTCTTCTCCCTGCAACGGGTCCGACGGTTGGCGTCTTCGCGGTTTCGTCACGAACCCTCATGAATAATGCAGGCAACGCGGCCTTCTATAACAGGGACGGGCTTGCCTCGTTGCTTGTGAGCGAGGCAAGCTTCGGGTATACTGCATCGACGCCTGAGTTCCAGGCGTCTTTTTTTGTGGAGCGACGACGGACATCATGACGGAACAAACCCTCTCACCCAGCGTGCCAACTCACCATCGGGCGCCACAGGGCCGCCGCACGGACATTCGGAATATCGCGATCATCGCGCACGTCGACCACGGGAAGACGACCCTGGTCGATGCGCTGCTGCGCCAGACGCACGTCCATCGCAGGATCGACGACATGGGCGAGCGCATCATGGACTCCATGGACCAGGAACGTGAACGCGGGATCACCATCAAGGCAAAGAACGCCAGCGTCACGTACAAGGGCGTCAAGATCAACATCGTGGACACGCCGGGCCACGCCGATTTCGGAGGCGAGGTGGAGCGCACGCTGCGCATGGTAGACGGCGTGCTGCTCCTCGTGGACGCCAAAGAAGGACCCATGCCACAGACAACGTTCGTCTTGCGCAAGGCGCTGGCCCTGGGACACAAGGCGATCGTGGTGATCAACAAGATCGATCGACCGGACGCCGTCATCGACGACGTGCTCAACCGCACATTCGACTTATTCGTCCATTTGAACGCCACCAACGAGCAGCTCGACTTCCCCGTCGTCTACGCTTCGGCCATCAACGGCACGGCCACGCTGGACGTGAACAAGCCGGGGTCCGACATCACCCCGCTGCTCGACACGATCCTCCAGCACATTCCGTCGCCGGCCATCAACGCCGGCGCCCCGCTGCAAATTCTCGTGCTGGCGTTGGCCTATGACCCCTACAAGGGAAAGATGGGAATCGGCAAGATTCAATCGGGCTCGATCAGGCGACGGCAGAGCCTCGTGACGATCACGCAAGACGGTGGGCACATGGCCGGGAAGGTTTCCGATTTGGGCGTGTTTTCGGGATTGGAGCGGACGGACGTCGAAGTGGCGGAGGCGGGAGAGATCGTCGCCGTGGCCGGACTGACTGCGGTGAGCATCGGCGATACCATCGCCGACGCCGAGCAACCCATCGCGCTCCCTCGCGTCTCCATCGACGAGCCGACCGTGCAGATGACGTTCTCCGTGAACACCAGCCCCTTCGCGGGACGGGAGGGCAAGTTCCTCACCTCGCGCCACTTGCGGGAACGGCTGTTCAAAGAGCTGGAAACCAATGTCTCCCTGCGCGTCCAAGAGACCGACAGCCCGGATCGCTTCCTGGTGGCCGGGCGCGGGGAGCTGCACTTGGCCGTGCTGATCGAACAGATGCGGCGCGAGGGGTACGAATTGCAGGTCTCCCAGCCGGAGGTAATCCTCCATCGCGAGGGCGATCTCGTCACCGAGCCGTTCGAGGAACTCACTATCCAGGTGCCGGCCGAGTACCAGGGGACCGTGATCGAAGAGATCGGCCGGCGACGGGGCGAGCTGCGCCACATGAAACTGGTGCATTCCGAAGCCGGACCCAGTGAGATGCACTTGGAGTATCACATCCCCACGCGCGGGATCATGGGGCTCAAGAACAGCTTGCTCGCCAAAACCCGAGGGACGGTCATCCTGCACCATGTCTTCAAGGCCTACGAACCGGCGGACGAAAAAGCCCTGCTCGTGACGCCCCACGGGTCCCTGGTGGCCTTTGAGGACGGCACCAGCACGGCCTACGCTCTGTTCATGACGCAAGAGCGCGGCACGATGTTCATCGGTCCCGGGATCGAGGTCTATCGCGGGATGGTTGTGGGCGAGAACAGCCGGGACGAAGACCTCGACGTGAACGTCTGCAAGGAAAAGCACCTCACGAACATGCGCGCGTCCGGAGCGGACGAAGCCCTGATCCTCACCCCGCCGCGCGAGATGACGCTTGAGTTCGCGCTCGAATACATCGGACCCGACGAGCTGGTGGAAGTCACGCCGAAGAGTCTGCGAATCCGCAAACGGCTCCTCCATCCGGAAGACCGCCGGAAGGCTAGAAAATCAGGAAAGTAACCATCTTACAAGGCAAGTGGCTAGGGACAGATGCAGTTCTGAGTTCTGAGTTCTGAGTTCTGAGTTCTGAGTTCTGAGTTCTGAGTTCTGAGTTAGGAGTTCAGGCGGATACCTCAGCACTTACAACTCAGAACTTCCATCGCCGACCCCTCGCCACTCACCCCTAGCGCGCATTATTCATGAACGCTTCTACTGCAATCGCGCATTCGCTACTGCGACAAGCTGGCATGCGGGCTTCGCGGCATGCCGGCGGGCGGGCTCGCCGCTCGGTCGGTCAACATACTGTTTCAAGTATGCCTCCCTTCCTCGCGGCTCCACGCGCCCGTCTCGTCACGCGAGTGCGCGATTTCGTCACGAACCGTCATGAATAATGCGCGCTAGCCGTCGTCAGATGAGAATCCGCAAGAAAGCCCCGAAGGCGTCGGCTCCCCGACAGGTGCTTTACTTCATCGGATATCGAGGCACCGCCCCGGCACCCGATGAACTCAAAACCTGGTACGACCTCGAATATGGCGGCCCGCTCGTCGTTCGAGCCGATGGCGACTCACCCGCGTCGTGGGTGGCAAGTCACGGGGGCTGGACCGTTCACCTTGTGATCCCCTTGCCTGACGACCAGGTCAACCAGCTTGCGGATCAACTGGCCTGGGACCATCCCAGCATAGGGGCCGTGACGCCGGGGCAATCGACCCCGGCCGATCGACTCGACGTTATCCTCGTCGCGGCGCGCCTCGCCCGCGGGCTCACGCTTCTCACTCAGGGCACTGCATTTGACGTTACGACGCAGACGTATCTGAATCCCTCCGACTGGCAGGACCGTCCGCTCTCGGTGTTCCGGTTTGCCGACCACGTCACCGTCCAACAACAAGACGAGGCCACAGGGGGGCGAGACTGGTTCTACACTTTGGGCTTGAGCAAATTCGGGCTGGATGAGCTTGAAACGTTTAGGCCACGAGGCCTTGCCGCAGCTTCAACCATCGACGCCATGAGGACCTTGGGGGACGAGGTCCTCAGAAAACGGTTGCTCCCCAAAGTCGGCTCCCTCATCGATATGCCTGAACTCAGCCGTCCGGTCCGTATCCTGCGGCACAGGACCGCCGCTCCTACGGGAGCCCACCACGCATTTCGCGAAGTGGCGTTTGAATGAGCTGCGATTGTCGTTGCCGCCTGAATATGCGGCTCGCTCGTGAACTACACCGGCCGGACTCACCTCGTTGAACGACAGTGATGACCCAAGTAGACCGACGCCGATGGGCCTTCTGGGCCGTTGACAAGGTTTCAACGGGCGGGTTACAAGACGAGCGAGCAGCTAACAGCCAAGAGGTCGAGCTACGCTCGACACGGGAGGGGGCCCGAACCAACTCCCCTCCCGTACCCACTAGCGAGCAGGTCGGAACTGTTCGTTATTTTCTAGATAGGAGGATGAGAATGAGCGACGCAGCCGCAGAGATAAAGGTCGGCGATAACGCGCCGGATTTCACATTAAAGGATCAGGACCAGAAGGACGTCAAGCTGAGTGACTACCGCGGGAAGAAGAACGTGGTGCTGGCGTTCTATCCGCTGGACTGGAGCCCGGTCTGTACGACGGAGAACAAGTGCTTGACCGACGACTTCCCCAAGTTCCAGGGAGCCAACACGGAAGTCTTCGGCATCAGCACGGATAGTTTCTTCTCGCACAAGGCCTGGGCGGATTCGCTGGGTCTGAAGCACCGCCTGCTTGCGGACATGCACCGCACTGTCAGCAAGGCGTATGGCCTCTACTTCGAACCTTTGAATTGTGCCAAGCGCGCGACCGTGATCGTAGACAAGAACGGCAAGGTCGCCTACGTGAAGGTACAGGAGATCAAGACCGCGCGGGACGATAAGGAAATTCTTGAGGCCCTCAAGAAGCTGAGCTAAGTCAGACGAGAGCAAAGGGGAGGCGTTCTCATAGAACCCTCCCCATTGTTTTCAGGTCTTGTGACTAAGTTGCACGCGAGGGCGCTTCAGGTTTTGGCAACTCAGCACTCAGTACTCAAAACTCAGAACTTCAGTAGAGCAATGGCCGGCACCGTCGAAGAAGTCAGCGACGCCAACTACAAAGAGTTCACCGACGCGAAAGCGGCCGTCGTCGCCTATGGGTTAGCGACCTGCGAGCCTTGCACCCAGTACGATCCCATCCTGGAAGAAATCGCCGCGAAGTTTCCCGAGGTAAAATTCGGCAAGGCCAAGATGCACGTCCCCGGCCGCTGCCGCGAGATCAAGAAGCAGCACACCTTCGAAACCTACCCCACCACGCATCTCTTTGCCGGCGGCAAGTTGCTACTCACACGAGAAGGCAAAATCGACGCCGCCGAACTCGCCGCGCTGATTTCGGATTATCTGCTGAAATAGTTTGGACAGGCGTCGCTTCCCTCTCTTCATACCTTGCCTCTGGCGATCATTCATGGTACGTTGACGAACGATCGCGTAAGACCTCCTGTGCGTGGGGGCAGCAGTTCCCCCGGCGGCAGAGGAGTCTTGCGCGATTGTTTTATGTTCAACCGCTGCATCGCATCATCCAACAGGCTGCGGAAAAACTCATTTTGACCTCTGTCACCGTCGCAGATATCGAGGTGTGAGACGACGCTGAACAGCCATGCAGGATGCGCAAAAAGGCCGTTCAGCAAGGCCGCAGCGAGCGAAGAGGCGAAGCGTACTCTGTGCCGTACGTTGAGCCTCTGAGCGATGCGAGAACGCCGCTGGCGGACTTTTTTCCGCATCCTGTTAAAGAGCTGCCGATTGCAGGGATGTGATGGACGCGCTGGCCTGCTCAGGAGCGGCACAACCGTGTCGATCGCGATGCAACAGGCGAAGAGGTGAAGCGTTGTTGAAAGAAACACTGTCAAAGGTTCGGGATCTCCTCCATGGTGCGGCAGGAAGTCTCTATCACGTGGTCGTGGTGGCCTTGAGCGCGGGGATTGCCTTGTCGCTGCCTGCGGGCGCCAGACATTTCCTGGCGTTCTGGTCTCGGGTCGAGAATGAAAAGATCTATCTCATTGCGGTGGAAATCGCGGCGGCGATCATGCTGATCTTCTGCTTCAACTACATCCATCGCAGCCTGCGCGATCGGGCCCTCGCAAAGGCGGCCACCGGGGCCGGCCTGGTCTCGTTTTTCCCCAGGCGTGGCCGTCTCGCGCAGAGTCGGATCAAGAAATTAAAAGAAAAGCACGGCACGGGCCGGACGATTATGGTGATCGGGTCGAGCGGCGCCGGGACCTTTGTTGACCAAGTGGGAGATCTCTCAACCGTCTTGAGCAAATGCCTGGGGGCCAAAATCCTGCTGGTGAATCCGTACAGTCAGGGAGCCAGCACGCGCATACGGGCGATCGCGCATCCCGATCTCACGCTCGAGACCTTTCGAGCAGAGGTCCATCAAAGCATCGAGCTGCTCAAGAGGCTGAAGGCGATCGGAAAAGCGGTCAAGCTCAAGCTCTACTCGGACCCCCCGCTCGTCAAGTTGGTCATCCTGGGAGACTACCTCTGGCTGCAGCACTACCATACCGATCTGGATGTCCAGACGATGCCGGAGTATGTGCTCCGGCACAACCTGAAGGACCACGGCCTCTACACCCTCTACTACCACTACTTCGTGCAGAAATGGGGAAACCGCGAGATACCGGAATACGATCTCGATACCGACGAACTGGTGTATCGAGGAAGTAACGGCAGCGAGATCAGGAGGGAACGGTTTGGACCACCGGAGGCGCCTGAAGAAGTCTTGCGAGAAGCGGATGACAATACCCTCACTCCCGAACCAGCCCAACTAGCCTGACCCGGCGCCAACGCCGATCGGTATCTTCTCTCCACAAGCATGATCGATCGTCTCGCCCCGCGAAGGCAGAATCCGATCGCCGACCTCGCCGCACTGATTACGGATCACCTGCTCAAGTAGCAGCTTTCGCTTTGGCCGGCTGTTAAAAACCTTGTTGGACACCCTCGGGCTTTTGATAACCGGCAGGAGGTTGAAACGTGATTCAGGAATGCCCCGCAGGATGGCTAACAAGGCCACTGGCAGGTAGGGAACAACGCAGGTGGACTGGTTTCGTCAACACCCTGCAAGTTGTGTTTTGGATCGTTCTACTGCCTGGGAGCACGGACGCGAATCTTGTGTTCGGTCGCCACGACAAAGCATTGCTTCCAGGCCTCAACATTTTCTGTTTGAAAGAGACTGTGGACACGCCTCACGAGCGCATTGCGACCGGGATCCCGCAAGCGCACGAGGAGAAGGCCGTGGTGGGTACCTGGTACGAACCGGCGAACGTCCGAAAAGTCTAAATCCTGTGTGATGAAAAAACGGCCGGCTGCTTGTGCTGCAAGCCACACATGGGCGTCATCCTGTCCTACCAATCCTTCCTGGGGAACAGTGTCGGTCTCATGGCCAAGTGAGGCAAGCATACGGACGAGCCGGAGTGGAAGATTCTCGTCCAGCTTAATTCTCACTGGATGTCCGGCACACTCTGAACCGGCAGGTCTTCCTCAGCGGAAGCAGCGGCGAAGGCGATCACAGCGCGGACATCCTCCTCCTTGAGCGTGGGGAAGTCTTCGAGAATCTCCTCCACTTTCGCGCCCTCCGCAAGGCTCGCCAAGATCGTCCGCACGGTCACACGCGTACCTTTGATCACCGGTTCTCCGCCACAAATCTTCGGGTCACGCACGATATGCCGTTGATAGTCCATACTATCTCTCCCCTTCCAGCGAGCACCCAGCATGTTCCCAAGGTTTGCCTTGGATTGCAACACCTGTTTGGACCCTGCACTCGCCGCGCTGATTTCGGATCAATTGCTGAAATAGAAGAAACGGACCGCTGGTAGGCCGTCTTCGCTCCCGCATCTCTCGGAGCGACCCTTTCGGACTCTACCAGGGGGAATCCTTTGGAAATTCCCTCGCGGACTCGGTCAGTTTCCGCTTTCCTCCCTGGCAGAGCCTCGATGGGTCCCCGCTCCTTCGATGATGTCGCTACGGCAGCCTACCAGCGGCCCGTATTATATTAATGGAGAGTACACGACAAATCTCGACACAGGTTCCACGAGCCACGTAATCGTCCAGGGTCCCCCTACGAGCCGTCCCTTTCACTCTAGCCTTCGTCATGGGCGGGACTTACAATCAGCAGCACCGCGTCGTATCCCATCAGCTCAACGGGAAGCGGATGGCGTCAGGTCTTGATCTTGCCAATTGACGAATTTCGAATCCCCGGCCTCGGGTAGCCGCCGACCAGTTGATCCATAAACCTGTGGTCAGCCACTGGTTCTTCGCCATTGCGATGAGGTGCGCACGGCCCCAGAGCCGGAACATTCTGATTTGCAGGGCGGGGTCGGCCGGCTGTTCACGCCATCGGGGCTTCGATGGGGATGAGGCGTTTGTGGCAGGTCGACACCGAGGAGCTGCCTGATTGAAGAGGCGCCTGAGTCCGTCACCATGCGATCGGAGCGGGATATTGCTTGAGCTGCCGATCACCGCTGAGCAGAGTGAGCCCCTCCGCCAGAGCCTGGGCCACCAGCAAGCGGTCAAATGGGTCGCTGTGATGGCTTGGCAAGCTCGCCACCCGGAGGGTGTGGCGAAGATGAATCGGCAGAACCTGAAAGCCGTTGACAGCGACCTGCTTCGGTATGAAGCGCTCGGCATTCTCGGGCAACGTCACACGACCGAGTCCGGCCTTGATCACCAGTTCCCAACTGCTGACATCGCTGAAGAAAACTTCGTTTTCGGGGTCTTGTAGAAGCCCTTGTGCCCGTTCAGAGAGGCGATCACTATCTGTGATCCACCACAAGAACGGTGCTGTGTCGAGCAGGAGCCTCACTCAAAGGCCCGCAGCAGCTTCTTTCGAAGTGGGGCATCGAAGTCGGCACGGATCTTCACAAGCCCGCGTGCGCTTCCCGCAACCCGACGTGCCTTCGCCTTCTCGGCAGGTACCAGACGAGCCACCGGCTTGCCCCCCTTGGCGATCGTGATCTCCTCGCCCTGGAGCACACGCTCGATCAGTTTTGAGAAATGGGTCTTGGCTTCGTGAATATTGACGGCCATCGTGCCCTCCGGCCGCCATCATAGAGTTAGTCCGGTGGTGAGTCAACTCCGCGAGAAGGGATCAATAAGAGATCGAAAGGGTTCAGAGACCTTCCCCCCCTCCGCAGTGTACGGGGGCGGAGAAAGGGATTGCCCATCTCGAAGGCTCCGGTCAAGTGAACAGGACTCCTTCCACGCGCCGCTCATTAGAGAGCGGCGCGCACCTGTGGTTTCTTGCGCGCCTCACCGGCGCTGGGTCCCGAGACGCATCCCCGTTCTCGTTGCCCGTGGTGTCAAGAGGACCAGGGGCAGTTCATGCAATAACACATCGGGGGCTGCTACCGTCACGGGGAATGAAAAGGTGCCAGGCTACTTTTCCGCTGACGCCTGACGGTTTACCCTAAGGCTCTCGAAGGGCTCGCCGCTGAGCCTGCCTGCGGTGAGCCCGCCTGCCCTGAGCTTTGTCGAAGGGCCCGCCGCCGCCCGACCCGCCTTCCCCTAGCACCTCCCACCTTCGCGCTTTCTCGCCCTCCCAGGGCGGGAGAGTAGAAGGGTCAAGGGACGAGGGAAATACCGGGTTGTCGGGCCGAGATTATTTTCGGATTCGGTCAGAGTTGGGCAAGGGCGGGGTGGACGGATGAGTCTTGCGACGTGCCATGCACCCAGGCGCGCACGTCAGTATCGGCACTGATCCTTCCAAGCTTGCTTGCTTTTGTCGTCTTTGGGAGGACACCCGCGCTGGTCCCACTGCGGCCGTCGAGGGAGCGCTTTCTGAAGCGCGGCCTCCGGGAGCACAGGATCAGCGCGGGTGTCCTTCCTTTTCCTCGTGCGGGGTGCGCGAGCACAGAGGATCAGCCCGGCCGACCCCCTACTTATCGCTCACGGTCATGCCGTCGTTCATGGAGCGGCTGGAAGGCGTGTTTGAACACATAGTCCGCGACGCGGCGGCCCTGCGCGATGCCCTCGGTCTTGTCGAATGCCCAGTGAATCCCGAGAAAGATACGGCTCTGGCCGTTTTCCTCCTCTGCTTGAGAGAGCGACGAGAAGTTGCGCCGAACGAGCGGCCGCACGTTCCCTTGGTTGTCCTGGGTCACGCCGTTGAATTCGTCCGACATGAAGGAGAATGGAATGCGGTCGGTCCGGTACAGGTGCCGTAACATTTGGAAAAGCGCGGCTCCGAAGGTGGCATGCCCGGACGCATAGGCCGGAAAGGGAGGGGTAACGTTTGGGCCGGTGAGGTTGCTGGCCGGCGCGCCCAGTGGCGAGAAAGTTTTGTCTCCGACGGTCGCCGGATTGCCGTCACCTAAGCCGGTGGGGCCGGTCCCTTCGTCGGCCTCGCGGATTCCGGTGACCGGCCGCCAGAACTCGTACGCGTACTTCGATTCCCAGCAGGCGATGCCGGCGTCGGCCATCGCCACATTCACCAGAGCCAGGAGCCGAGCCAGCTCGACCACGTTATGCGCCCTCTTCTCCGCAATTTCCATTGCGATTTGGTTATAGAGCCGCGGCGGCGTGCCCAAACCCGGCGTTCCGTCGTAGCCCCAGAAGATGCCGATCTCGGTCTGCTCGGCGGTGCGTGCGGTCGGCGTGACAACTCCATCACCGCCGAGCGCCTTCACCTCATTGAACGCGGCCGTGTATTCGGGACTGTTCAGGGCAGGTGGAGGTGGAATGCGCAACTGGTCAGCTGACTCCAATACAAATGGTGTCACCTTACCCCAGTATGCGCCGAGCGCGATGGGGACTTGACTGATGGGGTCCTGCCGCCACTTTCCCGGCTCATTCTTTGTGATGTACTCGACACCGACGTACGGCTCGGCATGTAGCGAACCATCGTCGGCCCTGAGCGCGAGGATCGCGGCGGCGGCCCGTTGCCCAAGACTGATCCCCTTCGCCTTCCAGGGTCCGTCCGGAATCCGACCAAGATCCTCTCCAAGCTCCTCATCGAAACTGGGTGTCTGCGAAGGAAAGAGGGCGACCAGCGTATCGTGGGCTGCTTGAGCGATCGCCGCATTCATCGACGTGCCGAACGGAGCCGGGGCAAGCTCGGTGTAACTGTTGTAGCCGCCCGCGATGGCATTCACCGCGTCGAACATCGCGATATGGACAATTGCCAGCGCCCGGCTCGTTCGGAGCGGCCCCAGTTGTTCCCCGAAGACACGGTTTTCCCCGGACGCCACCGGCGTATGGTCGAGCGCATTCGCGTTGAGCGCCATCTCATTCCAATGGCGGACCCAGCTTGCTGAGTCGGCGGAAGGCCGCGGCCGATCTTTCCGTTCCAACTGCCGTGGCGCGTAGTGCCGGCTCGGCTCGAAACGCGGTCCCATTGTGTCGTGAAAATCGTGACGACCCCCACCCGCCCACGCAGGGGTGGCCAGGACGAGGGTAAGCACAGCCAGCACGGGACGCATCAACTTGGGGCCTGGTGTCCGTAGCAGGGCAAGCTCTCCTTTTTTATTCGAATGGCCAGAAACTGGCTCTGAGAGCCATTTCTACCAATGTTCGCAACGCGCTGTCAATGGAACCGACAGGAGAGCCAGCCAGTATTTCGATTACAGCCCGCGCGGGAAGTTCGGAATACGCTGTTTGTCGATCTCGAGGGGGCGGGGAAAGCGAGGTGTCAGGGGGACAGCAGCCTCAGGTATGGTTCTCCGGCTTGACGGGGCATTTATGATCGCCGGCTGAGGAAAGAAGGGGGTAGGGCTTATTGCCCCGCCCGTTGCCTGGAACAATGCTCGTGGAAGATCAGCCAGTCGGAGGCTTCTTTGCGGAGGAGGCTGGTGCATTTGCCCACGTCTTCGCCCTGGAGCTCGCCGTCCCGCACCAGTTGAAAGACGTAGTCATAGGTGGCCCAGGCGAAGGAGCCGGTCACTTGGATCTTGATGTCTGAGACGTTCCCGATGTAGTGGACGCGACTCCCCCGCTTGAGTTCCTCATCGAATTCGGAGAGCCACTGTTCGATCGTCGCCACTGTTTCCGCCTCGCCGTCCTGAATGCCTAAATAGTCTTTGGCGTAAAGCTTTAAGACCGCCTGTTTGTCCCTCGTGTCGGAGAACGTCGCCGCGCCCATCGCGGCCGCTTTGATCGTTTTCTCGATAGCGTCTTCCTCTTGCCCGGCCCAGGAGAGTGGAGCCTGGCAGGTCAGAACGGCGAGGATGACTGCGGATAAGGCATTCCTGCTCATTGCTGGCGTGCCGACAGAGAACAGTTGGCGCTTCCGCATCCAATTGTGCGGATCAATCAGCATAATATGCCTTCGGCCAACGCTGCAGGGGAGTAACGCCTCCTCACCCTCCCCTCTCCTCCAGCCCTGGAAGAGAGGAGATTGCTGCGGTGATCTGCTACCCGGCATACTCGAAGGCCAGGTCGCGCGTTTGGACAAGGCGGACACGTTCGAGCTTGCCGCCCGGGACAGCTTTGACGAGGCGGTCCCACACCGTCTTAGCAAGCTGCTCGCCTCCGACTTTCTCAGCGCCAAGGACTCCCCGTAGGTCATGGTGATCGAAGGGCGCCACCACCTGCTCCTGCACCAGTCGATCCAGCGAGCCGATGTCGGTGACCATCCCGGTCACCGGGTCAATCGGCCCGTGCACAGTCACGAACAGGTCCCACGTGTGCCCGCGATTGCCCTCATGCACCGCCGTAAAAGAGTACCGCCTGGTGACGCTGGCAACCTCCAAACCGGCTGCCGCGGTCACGTCCGCATAAAGGTCCTCGTCCTCGTACAGACGGACCGCATGGAGCGTCCCAATGTCCCGCTGGTGCTCCAGTTTCGTCCACAGGACTCGGGCGATGTTCTCCGACGTGGGAATCTGACCCTGGAAATAGGCCGTGTCGAGATTCAAATTCTTGTGGTCGAATTCTTCGAGCACGTCCAGCAACACACGCTTGAGATCGAACAGGTTGACCACCATGCCGGTCTTACGATCCACCTCTCCGGCGACCGTGACTTCGAGCAGATAGTTGTGTCCGTGCCCAGGTTTGTTGTGACACAGGCCGAACACAGCCCGATTCTTTGCCTCGCTCCACTCCGGTCGCTCGTATCGGTGCGAGGCGGCGAACTCGACGCGTTTCGTTAAGAGGACGGGAGGCATGGTCCTCATCAATTATGAATTATGAATTATGAATTCTGAATTCTGAATTCCTTGATGCCTACAATTCCTAATTCAACATTCGCAATTCAGAATTGCGCCAGCTCACGTGCCCAGGTCGGCCATCCATTCCTGTCTCATTTCCCAGGGCACCAGTGTCGCTTCGTGGTAGGTAGCGTGATCCACCGAGAGCGTGACCGGGACTTCGCGCCGGCCGATCGTCGCGATCATCGCCGCGGATGGCCTGAATCGCACGAAATGCACCGCGCTGATCTTGGTCTCGTGGCTGCGGCCCCCTTCGAACTCGCCATACACCTTCTCGGATCCGGCTCGGATGGCCACTTTGTTCCCCTGGTCCAGCCCCATGAAGAGATCCAGCCATTCCTTCATCCGCTCCTGTTCCGTGATTTCGATCAGCAACGTCGCGCTCAGCTCGCCCTTCGCCGGGAGCAAGGCGTTGTAGACTTCCAGCTCCTCCTGAACTTTGGCCGGATCGACAATGCGCTCAACACGGATCATCTCCTGGATTTGAAACCGCAGCGTGTCGTGGTTCTCGAACACGAGGGTGATGAGCGGCCCGACGGAGATGCGACGCCGTTGCTTGAGCGCGATGATACGCTCGCGAAACACATCCCGTTGCCGTTCGTACTCGGCATAGGGGATCACATCGTCGAGCGTCATGGCCTGCATCTGATAACCCTGCTTTGTCGCGCTTTCCTCTCATCACCCGTCCCGAGCAGCGTCGATCCGTCGACCCTGCTCAGGCTCGACCCCGAGCAAGGCCGAGCCGTGTCGAGGGACGCGTCACGTGTCACCCGTCACTGGTTCGAGGACGGCAAGCCGTACGCGTCGCGGACGATCTGAATCGGATGTTTCGTCGGCCGGCCGCCCGCATGAGCGGATGCGCCGGCCTGATCCAACTGGAGCGCGGCCAGCGGGCAGTCCGACGCGACGAGATCGGCCGGTACCTGCTCGATGAGGCGGACGGCTTTCTGCACGATCTTCATGCTCAGCGGGAAGAATTCCGCCTTGGCGCTCCAAGAACCGTCGTGCCCGGAACACTTCTCGATGACTTCGACCTGTGCACCCGCGCATTCCATCAATTCCTTGGATTTGAAGCCGATGTTCTGATCGCGGAGGTGGCAGGGAATCTGATACACGACGCGGCCCGGCGTGTTGACGAAGTCCGCTGACAAGATCCCTTCCCGTTTGAGTCGCATCAGGTATTCGCAGACGTCGAACGTCCGTTCTGCCAATCGTTTGGCCTGATCTCCCGGTACGAGGACCGGGTATTCCCGCTTGAGCATCAGGCTACAGCTCGGGGCCGGCACGACCACATCGTAGCCCCGATCGATCCAGGGGAGCAAGGAGTCCATATTGCCCCGAGCGGCATCGACGATCGCCGCCGTGTCGCCGTAATCAAACGACGGCATGCCGCAACATCGTTGTTCCGGATACACCACTTCGACGCCGTTCTTCTCCAGCACCTGCACCGTCGCCTTGCCGATGTCCGTGGCTTGGTAATTGACCAAGCAACTCGCGAACAAAGCGACTTTTCTCGCGGAGCCTTTTGCGGGATTCGCGGTCGGGCGCCGGTCCCACCAGCGGGCGAAGGTTTCCGATTGGTAGGCCAGCACCTGTCGCTCTCGGTGAACCCCGAGCATGACCTGCATCAATGACCGGATCCACGTCCGGCGCAAGGCCCAGTTGACGAACCCGGCGAGGGTGCTGTTCCACGCACCCAGCAGATCGGTCTTCACCAGCAGCCGATCCCGCCACGAGACGCCGCGGGTGGTAGCCAAGTGCTTCTTCCACACCACCATCAAATGGGGGAAGTCGATCGCATATTGATGCGGCGGGGTGTAGGGACAATGATTGAAACAGAGCTTGCAGTAGTAACACTCGTCGACCACATGCTCATGGTCGACCGCCGTGAGCTTCCGAACATCGCTCTCGCAGGTGTCGATCCGATCCAGCAGCGTGTTGAAGGAGGGACACAGGTTGAAGCAGCGCCGACAGCTATCGCAAACCTCGTAGATCCGAAGCGTTTCGCGCTCGAGCTGCTTCGGATCGACCGGAGTGATGAGGCTGAGCCCTTTCATGCCAAGCCCGGCGAGGAAGCAGTCAGCGTTCAGCCATCGGCGCGGGAGCGCAGATTCTCCCTGCCGATAGCTGACAGCCAAAAGCCGAGGGCACCGATTATCCCTGCTTCATGCTTTCAAGCCCTTTCGTGAAGCGGTTCGCGTGCGACCGTTCGGCCTTCGCCAATGTTTCGAACCACTCCGCCAATTCCAGGAACCCTTCGTCGCGCGCGGTCTTCGCCATGCCGGGATACATCTGGGTGTACTCGTACGTTTCCCCCTCGATGGCGGACTTCAAGTTCGCTTCGGTATTCCCGATGGGCACCCCGGTCGCGGGGTCGCCGACTTCTTTCAGGAAATCAAGATGGCCGAAGGCGTGGCCGGTTTCTGCTTCCGACGTATCACGGAAGAGTCCGCCGATGTCCGGGTAGCCCTCGATATCGGCGCGGCGAGCGAAATATAGATAACGCCGGTTTGCCTGCGACTCGCCGGCAAAGGCGTTCTTCAGATTCTCGTGGCTCTTGGTCCCCTTAAGACTCTTTGCCATCGTCACCTCCTCAAGGCTGATCAGAAAGATGCTATCGGTCGTGTTTGGTGAGCTTGAGCTTCTGCCGGTCTAGCGATTGGGCCGCTTAGAACCCGTCGCTCTAACTCTGTGTTCCTTACCACAGGCTTCACCGTGACCGCAATGGCTCCCACGCCTCGCAGGCTCATCGCGGCTTGTACAAAGGCAGTTCCTGCGTCATCTCCGCAAGCGTCTTGTATGCGCGATCCTTCGGCGACAGGACCGGCTCCTTGATCGGCCAGGGAATGGCGAGGTCCGGATCGTTCCACACGATGCCTCGCTCGTCCTCTGGCGCATAGACCTCCGTGCACTTGTAGAGAAATCCCGCCTCCTCACTCAAGACGCAGAACCCGTGCGCGAATCCTGGCGGAATGTAGAGCTGGCGCAAGTTCTCATCGGACAGTTCGGCGCCGTACCACCGACCGAACGTGGGCGAGCCTCGCCGGATGTCCACCGCAACGTCGTAGACCCTCCCCTTCACCACCATGACCAGTTTCCCCTGAGGCTTAGTCAACTGGTAGTGCAGTCCCCGCAAGATGCCTTTCGTCGACCAGGACACGTTATCCTGGACGAACGGCCCCGTGATGCCCACGTCGGCATAGCGCTGCGTTCGGTAGGTTTCCATAAACCATCCGCGCTGGTCCCGGAACACCCTCGGCTCAAGCAACAAGACACCGTCCAAGTTCGTCTCGAGTACTTTCACACGCGTTCCTCCTTGCTAGTGGGTACGGGAGTCGGTTCGGGCCCCCTCCCGTGTCGAGCATCGCGCGACCGAATAGCTACGGCGGCCCGATTGTAGCCGGTTCTCCTCCCCGAATGAAGGTTCAGCCCGATTGCGGACAAGCGACCGTTCTTGTTATCGTCCATTCACGGACCGCAGGGCTGTGGGGTTGCGATCAGTTCCGATCAGGAGGGTCTTCTTCCCGCGGTGGGCGGGGATACAGTTTTGCGAATCGCTCGATCAGCGGCTGGGCTGCGGGCGTACTCGGCCGAGTCGGCTCACTGGGGGGATGGTCCCAGGTGAGGGTCGTAATGCCTGCCTGGGCCAGAGAGGTGCGAATGACTTCGACCAAGGCATCGAGCGTCACCTCGTCGCCTCCCCTCAGGTCGAGCACCCGCTCTTCCGGCTTCGTCGGGGGCGGGTCGGCATTGACGAGGGACCAGCACCGGTCGAAAATAGTTTGGCGGAGCTCTTCCGGCACGTTCAATGATGAGAGGCCGGACGTGCAGAGAGCGACGGCGAAGAGGACGAACTGCAGATCCGGCATGCCGGGACGGTAGATATCAAGGGACGGCATCGTGACGAATTATCGTAAGGATCAGCGGCGCGAGTCAATCCTTCGAACTCGAGATATCCACGATGATGTTTGGTTAGGAGGCGACAAGGGATCATGGTGACCATTACCCTCATGGGACAACTCCAAACCGCCGACGGGGAGCGCGATCTGGCCTGCGAGATCCCGGGCCCCTTGTCGGTCCGACAGATCATTCAGCGCCAAGGCGACAACATGCGGCATGTGTTCCAACTGCTCCGCGAGAAGAAAGTCCTCGTGACGATCAACAAACGGATCGCCAGCGAGGACAGCACCGTCCATGACGGAGACGCCGTCAGGCTGGTCGGGCATGACGGAATGGGCGGAAGCGGGTTGGGACCTTCCGTATAGAAGAAAGACCGCTTGAGGAATTTATCCGCGCGCATCAGATGACGATAAACCCACAAAGAGCACGCGGGTCGCGCAAGCGAGGTTTAGAAGGCCCGGCCGCCGAGGTCATCCGCGGCGGCGTGTCATCGAACGAGTCATCGAAGAAAACACGAAGGGCCGACCCCTTTGTGAGGGGTCGGCCCTTTCAGTCTCGACCGTCTAGCTTATGAGGCCATGAGGTATCGAGCCGATACGGCACGGGACCCCAACGGGCTCATTTCTTCCCGAGGATCGCGTCCTTCGCTGCTTTGGCGACGCGGAACTTTACCACCCGCTTGGCTGGAATCTTGATCGGTTCACCGGTTTGGGGATTGCGCCCCATCCGCGCTTTCCGGTTCGCGAGCACCAGCTTGCCGAGGCCGGGAATGGGAAACACATTCTTCGCTTCCCTGTACGCCAGGGTGACGAGATCATCGAGAATTTGAACCGCGAGCTTCTTGGCGATGCCGGCCTTGCCGGCGAGGTGATCTGCGATCTGCGACTTGGTCATCGATTTGGCCATAGAAACCTCCTTAAGATGTTGGAAACCCCTCTTGATGGATGAGTAAGTGAGAACCGGACTCTGTGCTCTGAAGAAACAATCTCCGACGGTGAGTGAGCTGTGTTATCGACGCGATGGGACTGGCGGCGAAAACAGGGCGAGAGTGTACCCAAAGGTCTGCAGGGTGTCAACGAGAAAAACGCGCATCTGGCGTGGAAAATATCAGGGTCAAGCCTCTTGAAGAATCCGTAGGACGGAGAGTACAGTACCACATTAGAATTCGGGCGCGTTGTTCCACCCTGGCGATAAAGGACGTTGATTACCGATGGCACGAGAACTCCCCATCGTTCCCTCCTCGGCCCCGCCGGCGACGACCGAGCAGGCGGAAAGTTATCAGTATTCCAGGGTTTTTTGTCTGAAGGAGAATTCGCCGCCGCTGCGCCTTCTGATCGATTTTCTCAAGTCCCGCGGCCAGTCACCTGTCCTTCGTGAAGACCTCGACCCGGCGGCACTGGACGAATGGGCGTGGGTCCAGGTTTCCTTGGGCTACAATCGGGATCGCAAGCCGGTCCAACTGTTCTGTGTCCGCGACCGCGGCAGTTATCAGGATGTCTTCCAGCAAGAACGTGACCAGTTCCTCTCGCTGTTGTCTGCATACGACGACGTGGAGGCCACGCTCGTCCGAGAGTATGTGCAGCGGGCGCGGTTCATCCTGACCACGCGGATCGTCCCATCGGACATAACGGATGGGGGATACGATTTCAACGGTTGGATCCTGGAGTTTTACCAGGAGCACTGCAACGGGATCGTCCAAGTGGATGGACAGGGCTTTTTCTCTCCCAAGGGTGAGTTGGTCGTCGATCTCTCCGAACCGCAGGACGAATGAACAAGGCAGAGGCCTCTGCCCCCGGGCCGCGGCAGCTTCCCATCTTTCGACAGGCCGGCGACTGGTTCGACCGCAGCCGCGCCGCGCTGCTGGATGCGCTCCCGTGCAAGAAAGGCTGCGCGCGCTGCTGTATCGGGACGTTCCCCATCACCTGGCTGGACGCCGAAGAATTGCAGCGAGGCCTCGCCACGCTGCCAACGGACGTTCGCACCGGCATGGAGGCGCGCGCTCGAGCGCAGATCGCCGCGATGGAAAGGCACTCCCCCGCGCTACGACAGTCCATCAGCCTCGACGAGTGGCAAGACAGGGCGATCGATGAACTGGTCGAAACCTTCGCGAAGCTGCCCTGTCCCGCGTTGCAACCGGACGGCAGTTGCGGAGTCTATCCGTTTCGACCCCTCACATGCCGGACGATGGGAATCCCGACGGAGGAAACAGAGGTGGCCCAAGGCGCTTGTGAGGTCCAAACCGCGCTTCCGATCCGCCGGCTGCCTCGTGCCTTGCGAGAGGAAGAAGAGCTGCTTGCCCAAGCCGAGGCAAGGATGCTCGCATGTTGGCAGCGAGTCACGGGCGTCAACGGCGAAGAATTGCTCCTGCCCTATGGATTTCTTGCCGAGCGCCTGCAACAGCGAGCGTCGCTGTCAACTGGACAGGGCCCAAACCCCTATGCTAAGGTCTGTCGTTCATCTGGCGGGACGCGCCTGTAGCTCAGCGGATAGAGCACCAGCCTCCGGAGCTGGGGGCCACAGGTTCAAATCCTGTCAGGCGCGCCATGAACCGCGAAGGTTCCTCGCTCCAGAACGATCTGCTATACTCAAGCCGTCATTCCAAGGTGGGCCGTTAGCTCAGTTGGTAGAGCAGCTGACTCTTAATCAGCGGGCCGTAG
>JBBIJI010000009.1:0-100446 GCA_037446055.1 Nitrospiraceae bacterium | reverse complement strand
CTTCTCGAAGATATGCTTGATATGGTTACGCACCGTCGCGGGACTGATACAGAGGCGGTCCGCAATGCTCTTTGTGTCTTCACCGCCGGCGAGCAAACTCAAGACCTCCCGTTCCCGTCCGCTGAGCGCGAGAGTCCGGGGAACCTCGGGCAGAGGATCGGTCAGCCGACGTTCCTGGAAATTCGGTTGGCCTCCTGGACCTTCGGCCCCAGGGAAATGGCATATGGCTGCACTTACTTCCTCCGCCAAATGCCGTACCTTGGCTAAGCGGGTGATGTCTCGGAACAAGTGGGCCACCAGAAACCGGTCCTTGGTTCTCGCGGGTACGGGAAGTGAACTGACGTTCAACCAGATCACACGTCCGGTCTTTGTGCGAGTCTGCATATCGAAGTTGCGCACCGCCCTTCCGAAGGCGATGCGCTTCCCGATCGGGCAGGAGGCTGAGCAGAGAGGATGACCGCTTAATGTCTCTCCGTGCATCACTGCGTGACAGGGGTGGCCGATCACTTCCTCGGCCCGGTAGCCAAGCAGCCGTTCAGCGGCCCGATTCCACACGGTGATCTTGCCGTCGTGATCGACAAGCATGGCGCCGTCAGCCGTCCGTTCCAACGTAGCGATGAGCTGCTTCATGCTCAAGCCTGAGGCATGCGGACCGTGTTTATTTTAACAAATTGAAAGCTTGCGTTCAGCTTTGTCTGGGGTGGAGGCGCATCTGCAGGGCTAAAATCAGCACGTACCGACGGGCCATACAAGGGTTTTCAGAGCGAGCAAGTCCTGAGCCGGTTTACGCTACGCCACCGCCTTCTTGCCGATCTCTGAGCCTCGGTCATGCCTTCCTGCAGGACCTTGCCACATCCTGACCTTGCCACGCCTGTCAAGCCATCTGAAATTCTTACCCAAGATGGATTCGTTGCGTCATTTCTGAATCTTACCGGGCGACGTGGTGGCCGCCGCCGATTTGGGGCGTCTTGCGGCTCCCGGCCGGAACCTCGGCGTCGGTATTTGCCTTATACGGGGCGATCGCCCGGTGGCCCGAGCCAGAGTTCGCCCTCTCCGGACGCTGGACGCGCCCCATGCCCCGCTTCTGCTGCTGAACCCGTGGGCTGAAGGTCCAGCCCCGCCACGGCGTGCTCGCGCGCGGCTGTGGGGGGCGAGGGGCCATCTCGCGCGGCGTGCGCGTCGCCCGGGTGGCGAGCGCCCAGAGCCGCTCCAGGTGCCGATCAATGCGCTGCGAGAGGACAAACGGGTCCGTCGTCTCCCGCACCCGCTCCAGGGCCGCCACCTTGGCCGGATCCGCCTCGGGGCACGCGCGCACCCGCTCAAACGGGCTCTGCGGGCGATCATAGCGCCGGATCAGCCGCGAGCCCACGCGCACCTTGCGCACCAGTTTCATCGAGGGCTGAACGAGAGTCTGGAAGATGCGCAAGTCTGCATACAGGGCGGTGAGGGCCGTCAGGGCCTCCGGGCTGTCGTCGCGCTCCCAGCCCACGAGCTTGCGCACATGCGTCCAGTTCTTCTGCTCCACATGGGCGTTGTCATCCTTCTTATAGGGGCGCGAGCGGGTGAACTGCACCGTCCAGCCTGTGGGCCGCGCCTGACACCACGCCAGCAGATGCGTGTTGATGAACTCGCTGCCGTTATCGGAATCCACCCCGCGCAGCGGGAAGGGGAGCTGTTGCTCGATCATGGTCATCGCCTGCACCACCTCGTGGCGGCTCTTGCCCATCACCGCCTGGCGCTCCACCCAGGTGGTCTGGAGATCCACACAGTCCAGCGTGTGCAGAAACTCCCCGGCGGCGGAAGCGCCCGAGTGCGACACCAGATCGATCTCCAGATAGCCCGGCGTGGTGACATCCCAGTGCTCCGTCTTGATCGGGATCTGGGGCTTGAGCAGGGAGCCCGGGCGCGTGGTGCCGTAGAGCCGCCGTTTGATCCGCTGCTTGCGCGCCCGCAGGCGGCGATCCATCTGCCGGGCACTGATCCGCAGCAGCTGGGCTTCCAAGGCCGGCGTGACCGCGGCGCGTCGCTTCAGCCATGGCAGCCAGTGCGGCAGCGCCGCCTTCAGCCGCTGGGCACACCGAGAGCCGGCCGCTTCCCAGATCTGGGCGAGCAGGTGCCTCACCGGCTCCCCATACGTCGGCCGCCGCCGGACCACCCGGCGCACCGGCGGCCGCGGCGGCGCCGCTCGGCTCAGCAGGCCGATCGCATCCTTGCGATGATACCGACACACCCGCGTCACTTCGTCCCGCAACGCCGACCGTTCGCCTCGGCTGGCCCGCGGAGTCCCGCTGCCACATGACCCGCAGATACTCGTGCTTCGACCGTCGCGCCATGCCACGTGCCTCCATCCTCTCCCTCCTTCCCACCCGCCCCATGCGGATGTGGAGGGTAAGATTGACAAATGGCGCAACGATCCGTCGCCGGGTAAGATTTTAGATGACTCAATACGCCACGTTGATTGCCGGGTTCAGAGTCTAGTAGTCTAACTCCCCCTCCGCCTCTCCCCAGCGGGGAGAGGGAGGGGAGAAGGTTCTGTGGAAAGCTGATCACTGGAAAGCTGACCGCTTCGTAGCCAAGGAGACATTGCATGCCCGGTTTCCCGATCGAATACGCCACGCGCATCAAAACCTTGCCGCCGTATCTGTTTGCCGCCATCGACGAGATGAAGCAACAAGCGATCGCGAGGGGGGTGGACATCATCAACCTCGGCATCGGCGATCCCGATCTCCCGACGCCGAAACCGATCATTGATCGACTGAGCCAGGCGGCGGCCGACCCGAAGAATCACCAATATCCCTCCTACGAAGGGATGCTGTCGTTCCGCAAGGCGGTGGCGGACTGGTACAAGCGCCGCTTCAATGTCACGCTCGATCCGGCCAACGAAGTCCTCACTCTGATCGGCTCGAAAGAAGGCATCGGCCACACCCCCCTCGCCTTCATCGATCCGGGCGATGTCGTCCTGGTGCCGAGCCCGGGTTATCCGGTGTACCCGGTGGCGACGAGTTTTGCAGGCGGGGTCTCGCATATCATGCCGCTGACGAAGTCGAACGGCTTCCTCCCGGACTTGAACGCCATCCCGAAGGACGTCGCGAAGAAGGCGAAACTGTTGTTCCTGAACTCGCCGAACAATCCCACGTCGGTGATCGCGAGCAAGGACTACTTCAAGCGGGTGGTGGACTTTGCTCAAGCGAACCAGATCATCGTCTGCCATGATGCGGCCTATTCGGAAATTTTCTATGACGGGAAGCGACCGGCGAGCTTCCTCGAGGTGGAGGGCGCGAGGGAGGTGGGCATCGAGTTCCACTCCTTGTCGAAGACCTACAACATGACCGGCTGGCGAATCGGCTTTGCAGTGGGGAACAAGCAGGTGCTGAACGGTCTGCTCAAGATCAAGAGTAACCTGGACTCCGGCTGTTTCCAGGCAATTCAGGAAGCTGGCATTACGGCCCTGAACCTGGATGACCACGTGACCGACGGCATGCGCAAGATCTATCAGGAACGCCGCGACGTGCTCGTGCCGGGCTTGAAGACACTGGGGCTGGAAGTCGACCCGCCTCCCGCAGCCTTCTATGTGTGGGTGACCGTCCCGAACGGCTACACCTCTGCCTCGTTCACCGCTCACTTGTTGGAGAAGGCCGGCATCGTGACGACACCGGGCAACGGTTTCGGCGCGCCGGGCGAGGGCTATATCCGGATGACCCTCTGCACGACGAGGGAACGACTGGCGGAAGCGGTAGAGCGAATCCGCAAGGCCGGATGCTAGTTATGAGTCCTGAGTTATGAGGGCTGAGTTATGAGTGCTGAGTCTTCGGATCGGTCCCTCTAACTCAGAACTCTAAACTCAGAACTTAGGTGAGCATGTCAGGAGAGATCGTCTTCATCGGCTTCGGTTCGAACCTCGGCGATCGGCTGGACTCGTGTGATCGAGCCGTGACCTTGTTGAGCCTGTTGCCTCATGCCTACATCGTCGCCGTCTCGTCGCTCTATGAAACGGAGCCGGTGGATGATGGTGCCGAGCCAGGCACGGGTTGGTTCCTGAACGGCGTGGTCCAGTTGGAAACCGACGTGACACCGCAGAGCTTGCTGCAGGTATGCCGAGAGATTGAACGCGCGATGGGGCGCAACCTCGACGATCGAAAGGGACCCAGGACAATCGATCTCGATCTCCTGTTTTACGGGATACACATCATCAACGAACCCGGGCTCGTCGTCCCCCACCCTCGCCTCCACCAGCGGCGGTTTGTCCTGACCCCGCTCGCGGAACTCGCTCCCGAATGGGAACACCCCATACTCAAGCGAACCATCGCCCAGTTGCTGGCCGAGCTGCGCGACACCGCGGTCGTCCGCCGACTTGAGCCGCAGCCGAGTTCTCGGTACGGCGCACGACCAGCTTGCGGCGCGCAGCCCGTAACCACCCACCGCGATTCGTGAAGGTCTTCTCTTCTCCACATGCTCTCGCTCAGTGGCGGCGCCGCATGGCACGCGACGGGGTTTCGGTCGGCTTCGTCCCGACCATGGGAGCGCTGCATGATGGCCATCGCGCCTTGATCCGGGCCGCGCGCCTCGCCTCCGATGCCCTGGTCGTCAGCATCTTCGTCAATCCCGCCCAATTCGGCCCACGGGAGGACTTTGCATGCTACCCTCGCTCCCTCAAGCAGGACCTCGTCCTCTGCCGAGCCGAAGGCGTCGACGTCGTGTTCGCGCCCGCCGTACAGGCCATGTATCCTGATGGGTTCCAAACATACGTTTCCGTCCCTGATCTTGCCGCCCGTTGGGAAGGAGCGGCACGCCCTGGTCACTTCCAGGGCGTTGCGACGGTGGTCGCCAAACTGCTTTCTTTAGTCAGGCCCGATATCGCTTTCTTTGGACAGAAGGATTACCAGCAGGCGGCGCTCGTTCGCCGGATCGTGGAAGACCTGAATCTCGCCTCCGCCGTCCGCATTCATCCCACCGTGCGTGAACCGGACGGCCTCGCTCTCAGCTCTCGTAACGTCTTCCTCACGCCCGCGCAACGAGCCGCCGCGCCGGTGCTGTTCGACGCCTTGCGAGCCGGGGCTCGCGCCATTCGCCACGGAACTTGCCGTGGGAGAACGATCGCCCGCATCATGGCCGCGAGGGTTCACAAGGAACCCCTCGCGCGCCTTGACTATCTCGCCGTATGCGATCCCGTGACCCTCGAGCCGGTTTCCAATGTGAAAGGTCGTGTGGTCCTCCTCGGCGCCATAAAAATCGGCAAGGTCCGCCTGATCGACAATCTTCTGGTCAGCCCACGACGAGCCCGCTAGTCTCCTCTCTCTGAGATTCGCTGAAAATGTGCGGACCCTCGCCACGGTATCCGGCTGGTCGCCAGCGACATCGCCGGATTCACCCGTTGCAATGAGGGGTGCAACGGGTACCCGGGACCCACCGAGAGAGGGCCGTCTGTGTGAACTAACCGTACGGCGGGCTATGCTTTGGGGGCGCTTGTCTGCGAGATGAGCAGACTGAGGATGTAGTGGGAGAGGCGCGGTTTGTCGGGCGGGTGGTATTCGAGGAACTTGATACCCATGGATGAAGATCGGACGGAGCAGACCACCGCCGTCTCGACCCGGATGGGCATATCCTCATCGGGTGGCTGGAGATTGAGATGCAAGAAGGTGCCACGCGCAAAGGGGGCTTCGGTCTTGAGCGTACAGCCCCCCATGGAAATGTCGGTCACCACCGCCGAGGTCCGAGGCTCATCGACCGCACAAACGGCGGGAAACGACGTCGGAAGCCGTCGGTACTGCCGCCGGTCGAAAGACTGCGTGGCATTCTTGGCGGTGGGATAGAAGGCCCGAAACTGGTTGGTGCAAAGCTGGCAGCGGAACGGGAAGAGATTGAAGCGAGTCAACCATTGTTCCAACATTCCGCTTCGGTGTGTGACCCGCACGAACGGTGTCCCGCAGGATGGGCAATGGAGGTCTTTCACCGACTACCCTCCTTATCTACAGAAGGGCTCGCCTATAGCGGAGGTCGCCTGTTCAGTATGTGTCTGGGTCTTGAGGATCGGACCGAGCGAGGCCGGCGAGTAGGTCGTCGGCTTGACCCATTTGCCGTCCTCGCGCTTGTACCCGCCGACTTTGCTCATGTTTGATCGGTGGACCTCGCAGAAAACCGGCTCCATGTCGATCCCATAGGACACCGCCGTGCCGTACACGACGTACAACAGGTCCGCCAACTCCTTCGCGATGCCCACGAGGTCCTGCTTACCCAACGCTTCTCTCAGCTCGGTGAATTCTTCCTCGATCAATCGCACCCGGAGGCGATGCGTCACCTCGTCGGCAATGGTCGGGGTGCGATTGACGAGAATGTCGAACTGACGGTGAAACTCCTCGACCATCCGCTGGGACTCGTTCATTCGCGACCTCGTCTACTCTGACTCGAAGGGCAAGCTCTTACGCGGTACGATTTCGACCGGCTCCAAGAGCGCGAGGTCCTTTTCAGATGAGACCCCGAGCTCTTTGAATTTCCGCGCAGCGGGCAGAATGCGCGTCTCCAGCGAGCCCACCGCTTTGTTATACGCGCCGACACTCTTCGCCAGCGCCTGCCCCACGTCGTTCAGGTGTTCCACGAGCACGGCCATGCGCTCGAACAAGTCTTTGCCCAACCGCCCCGCCTGTTCGGCATGCTGGGCGAGTTGTTCCTGCCGCCACCCGTAGGCCACGGCGCGCAACAATGCCACCAGCGTCGTCGGGGTGGCGATGACGACGCCTTGCGCGAATCCGTCCTCGATCAGCATGGGATCATGGTCCAACGCCGCTCCGAGGAACTGTTCGCCCGGTAGGAAGAGCACGACGAATTCCGGCGCCTGGTCGAACTGGCTCCAATAGGCCTTGAGGGCCAACTCTTGCATCCGTTCACGCACCTGGCCTGCGTGGCGACGCAAGCCTTCCTGTCGGGCCGCTTCGGTCTGGGCCTCGTGGGCGTCCAGGTACGCCGAGAGGACCGTCTTTGCATCGACGACGATCTGGCGGCCGCCGGGGAGACGGACGACCATATCCGGTCGGAGACGTCCTTCGTCACCGGCCAGGACCGCCTGCTCGATAAAATCGCAGCGGGAAACCATGCCGGCGAGCTCCGCCACGCGGCGGAGCGTCAACTCACCCCAGCGTCCCCGCACGGCAGGGGCGCGAAGCGCTTTGACGAGATTGCTCGCCTCCTGCTGAAGTCGCTGGTGCGCCTCGGACAGGAACCGCAAGTGCTGATCCAGCCCCCCGTAGGCCGTCTGCCGGGACTGCTCGATCGAGCGTAGCTGTTCTTCATAGCGCGCCAACGACTCCTGCAGCGGCTTCACCAGTTGATCGATCGCCTGCTGGCGCTGCGTCAAGTCCCCTTGTGCCGCCGTGATGAGACGGTCGAAGGAGGTGCGAGCCAAGGCGAGAAAGGCTTCGTTGTTCTGCTTGAGCGCTTCGCCGGAGAGCGCCTGGAACGCATCGAGCAGTTCCTGGCGGGCTTGAGCGAGCAATACCTTCTGCTGCGCGACTTGCTCTTGGGCGTGCGCGGCGCGGGTTTCAACCTCGACACGCGCCTCGCGGGCGATGGAGACGTCCTGCCGCAGGGCGACGACGGTGGCGCGCTCCAACTCCAGTTGCTTGCGCAATTCCTCGGCCGACGCCTCTGCCCGCTGCGCCCGCTCCGCAGCGTCCACCAGGACGGCCTGGTGCTGTGTTCGCAAACGAAACGCGATCCATGTCCCCGCCAAGGCGGCGCCGACAATGCAGCCGACCAGCAGGCCTATCGCCAATGTAGAGGGATCAGCTACCACGTTCGCCTACTTTCCGACTTCGAGTGGTAAGCCTGTGACTGAGCCGAATGCATGGTGGAAGGAAAGGCGAGACGGAGGATACGAAAAAGCTCGAATGAAATCAACATGTGATTCGACGAACCAGCCCTCTGGTCGCATCGACTTCGACCCGCTCGCCGTCCCGAAGCAGTTGCGTTGCCGATGCGATGTTCGTCACCGTGGGAAGTCCGAATTCCCTCGCGATGATCGCTCCATGCGACAGGGTCCCGCCCATCTCGGCCACGAGGCCGGCGGCCAGCCCGAACAAGACCGCAAAGCCGGGATCGATGGCCGAAACGACGAGTACATCGCCGGGCTTGATCCGCTGAAGATCCGCTGCCGATCGAATGATCCGGACTGATCCCTCGACATGACCGGCACTGATCGGGATCCCTCGCCAATGATCGACCTGGCGAGCGGTTTGGTCGCCCGTGTCTTCCATCCACGGGAGCAGATCCGGGACCGACAGAGCCGCCTGCCGGTTCCGCTCGGCTCGCCTGGCCTCCACGATCTCGATCCCTGTCTTGGTCGAGTCCTGCGCAAGCTCTCGGATTTCCTCATGCGTCAGAAAAAAGATCTCCTCGTTCGCCTTCAATTGGCCCCGCTGAGTGAAGCGGGCGCCGAGCGCGAGGAACAACTGTCGGCTCGCCGCGCACAGAAACATGAGGTGGTGCCGGTTGGATTCTCGCAAGGCCAGATACCGACAGAGCCGGCGATACCAGAACTGGAATATGAACCACCGCATCGCGCCGCAGGATCGACGAATCCTGGCAAGAGCCTCTCGCCTCGTCCGCTCCTGCCGAGCCTGGAGGTCGGCCGCCGAGTCATCCGGCGGGGTGCGCAGATAGGAACGAATGACTCCCAGCAGGTAGGAGGGGTCTTCGCTGAACCGGGGCGTCCCCACATCCGATTCGCCCACAGCGCGACACCCGAATTCCTGGAGATACTCATCGAGTGCCTGGAGGAACCTGGTTCCTTTGAGGCGCAGCCTCAGCTTCGCCGGCTCCCAAGGCTCAGCCAAGAAAAAAGAAAGGACAGCATCCTCCTCACGAGCCAGGTCTGCCAGTCGGCCCAAGCGGGACACCTGGACGGCGCTGATCACATTTCCTTGCCCTTGGACAGCGGCGTTCAGTTCTGCCCGCCATCCCTCACCAAGCGACCGCGACAGGAGCCATTGCAACACGTGAAGCCCTTGAGAAACGCCGGACGCGATGCCGAAGGTCAAATCGCACGCCCTCAGGCGCCGGCCGACGGCGTCACCGCGCCTCAGCAGTTCCGCCGGCTCAAGATCCTTCAACAGCTCCGCCCGATGCGTCAGCGCCAGTTGCTTCATCTCAGCAAACCACGCCGGGGCCCGGGCAGCCCCTTGGCGAATTTTCCACCACGCGATCACGACGGCTCGGAGCAGCATCCACCAGGGGAGCCGGGGCGTTGGAGCCGGACCATGAGGGGCTTCGCCTCCGATCTGTTCGTGGATGGTCGCGGGATCCCCTCCTAGCTGGGATACGAACGATTGGAACAGGGTGAGATTGATGTACGGACGCCCCCGGTAGATTCGGACCGCCGAGACTCCGGGTGGAATCTCGCAGCCGAGCTGTCGGTAGTTGTGCAGAAAAATATTCTCCATGAAATCTTGGAGGAAGTTGAGCCCGAGGATGCTCGGCAACTCGGGAAGCGTCTCCTTGAAATTGGTCCGCGACCACTCACACTCATCGTTCGTGAACTCTGCGGAGGACCGGATCGAGGTGATCGGCCTGGCCTGAAGCAGCCACAATCCGTCCTGATCGATCGCCCACTCTACGTCGACGGGATGGCCGAACTGCTCCTCGGCGAGCCGCACCAGCGCGGCGATGGCCAGCACCTCCTCGTCACTGAGTGAAGCCCTGAGACCTTCCTCCTCGCCCAGCTCTTCCGCATGGGTCCCCACGGCTGCAACTTGCAGCTTGTAATCTTTCTGCACGATGCGGCGCTCACCGATGGCCAGCTTGCATGTCGCCTCATTGACCAAGACCTGGAACTCGTCGGCGGGGGCTTCCCCGCTGACGAGCAGGGCGCCGAGTCCGGGAACGGCATTGACGACGATCTGGTTGCGTTGTCTCAGGACAGGGTGACGCGAGAACGCCACCCCGGCGACACGGGCGTGGATCAGCGGCTGGATCACAACCGCCATCGCCGGCATCAGCTTCAATCCACGCCGGAGCTGGTACTCCGCCACACGGTCTTGCCACAAGGAAGCCCAACAGTCTTTCACGGCGGCAAGCAAGCTCTCCGTGGGAATCCCCAGCTCAGTCTTGTAAAGCCCCGCGAAGCCGGCTGCCTTGGCATCTTCGCCGGTGGCCGATGAGCGGACCGCCCATAGGAAGTTCGGCCTGACTTGGAACCCTTCGACTGCGACCTGGATGGCGGTGGCGATCTCTCCCGGGAATTCAGCTCCCTGAATCGAACCGGCACACGTCGCGAGGACCTGAATCCGCGCGGCATCGCGGGCGCGAAGCGCTTCCGACCATCGCTCCTGAGGGTCGATTGCGAGGCTCTGGAGGAACCGGCGGTACGCTTCCGTGGTCACACAGAGGCCGGAAGGAACTTTGAACCCATGAGCGATCAACCGGGAGAGGTTGAACGCCTTTCCACCGACAAGGTTTGGATCGGTACAGGTCTCGAGCGGGAGGATAAGCGAGCCGTTCACCGGGACATGGTAACTAGAGGACGAGAAGAAGGTAAAGATCGTTCACGTTCGTGCCCGTGGGACCGGTCACGATGTGGGCGCTTAACGTTTTCAGCAAGCCATACGAGTCGTGGTGACGAAGGGCCGCGGCAAGGTCAAGACCGCGCGCCCGCGCCCGCTGCACAAGGTACCCGTCGACCACCGCTCCCGCGACATCGGTGGGCCCGTCCGTCCCATCCGTCCCGAAGCCGCAGACCCACACGCCGGGCAGCCCGTCTATGGATTGGGCCGCCGCCAGCGCGAACTCCTGCGCCCGTCCGCCCCTTCCTTCTCCCCTCACGGTCACGGTGAGTTCGCCGCCCGCGATGGCCAAGCAGGGGGGGCGGATCGCACCTCCCTTGGCGGCGATGGACCGCGCGAGCTTGCCGAAGTCACGGCCACGGTCACCGGCCTCTCCGGTGAAACGATCCGACATGACGAAGGTCTTCAAGCCCATCCGTCTCGCCGCGGCAACGACGGCATTCAGGGCAGTCCTGTTGTTGCCCAGAACAAGGTTCCGAACACGGCGGAACCGAGGATCGCCCGGCTTGGGAGTCTCCGGTTGCAGACCATGGATGCCCGCCGTCAGATGCTTCCGCACCGAGCTGGGTACCTTCTTCCAGAGGTGAAACCGCGTCAAGAGCCGCTTTGCGTCGTCATAGGTCGTGGGGTCAGGAGCGGTAAGCCCGGAACCGATGGTCGCCAAGTCGTCGCCGAGCACATCCGACAACGCAAGACCGATCACTCTGGCTTTGGTTTCCGCCGCCAATCTCCCGCCCTTGACCGCGGAGAGATGTTTACGGACTGCATTGATCTCCTGAATCGAAGCGCCGCATCGGAGGAGCAGCTCCGTCGTTACCTGCTTGTCGGCCAGCGTGAGCTGTCCGGCAGGCAGCGGCAACAAACTGGATGCGCCGCCCGATACCAACACCACCACCAGGTCTTCAGCCTGCAGGGAGCGCAGCAGCGCCAGGATACGTCGGGCTGCCCTCTCGCCTGCTTCATTCGGAACCGGATGGCCCGCCTCGAGGAGCGTGATGTGTTTGGTGGGAACCGCGTGACCTCGCTTGACGACGACGAGGCCTTCGTCGATCCGCGCCCCCACTATCCCTTCCAGCGCCTGCGCCATCCGGCCCGAAGCCTTTCCCGCCCCGACGACAGCCAACCGCCGCACTCGAGAAAGGTCGTACGCCGCCCGCCCGACCAGCAGGCGTCGGCCTGCTCGCTTGACCAGTTTCGGCAGGAGGCGACAGGGATCTGCTGCCGAGAGCGCGGCGCGGAGGAGGGACTGCAACACTGTCCGGCTCCGGCTCTGTGGACCAGGAAGTCGCATCGGAGGGAAGGCTATCACGGAGGCCCGAGAGAGGACAGGGCGAGCCCGGGTCGAATTGAGAAACTCGCCCCGCGACCGGCATACCGGTGACCTGGCTGATGGCAAGCTATGGAAGTTTTTCCTGCTTAAAACATTTATTGGGGCAAGTTTGGCGCGGCACTTTCAGGATGTAGGTCCCTCGCGGCAAGAAGTCTTTCTTGTACTCAGGATTCAGCATTTTCAGTTCCAGAAAATAGGTCCCGAACTCTTCGGCGATCGACGCCAATTGTCGTTGCGCCTCCTTGATCGTGACGGTGACGGTCTCTGTTTCGAGGGGGGTATAGAGGTCCTTCTTCGTCAGTCCCAGGTACTTTTCCGGCTGCGAGTAGATTTCTTTCGCGGCGATGATCCGGGGCACATAGCGCATCGTTTCCCGGGGTCCGTGCATCTTCCAAAAGTCCGTTACCTTTTGGTCCCGGAGAAGCTTCCTGATCCGGTCCTCGCCCGCGTTGTAGGAGGCCATCGCGAGGAACCAATCACCCTGCTGGAAGTCCCGGAGATGACGCAAGTACTTGATGGCCGCCTCGGTCGAGACTTCGAGATTCCTCCGTTCGTCGCGGATGGGATCGCTCTTGAGGTGAAACCGGCGTCCGGTCGAGCCGATGAACTGCCAGGGTCCCGAAGCGCGGGCACGCGAGTAGGCCGCCGAAATGCACTTGCTTTCGACCAGCAACATGTACTTGAGATCATCGGGCAGGCCCGCCTCCGCCAACTGCTTCTCGACCGGGGGGAAACAGCGGCCGGTACGCTTGGCGAGAATGATGCTTTCACCCTGGTCCTCCAGGAATTGGTAGAACTCGTACTCGATCCGCTCCCGCACTTGCCAATTGTCTAGCGGGACTTTCTGGCCGGCGAAGGTGAGCTTGTCCGGAAGCTTGAACGAGCTGAGGAAAAAGCGTTCGCCTTCTCGCTTGATTTCCGGGAGGATAACCAAGCGGTCTTCCTGTTCCGGGATCACGTCGTACACATCCCCCCGGCGCTCATCCGACCCGTTGGTCCGAGGGCCGCTGATGCTTCCTTCCCCATTCGCCTCTTTCTTCCCGTTTTCCTCCGTCGGAGACCCGATCGCGTTGCCTGCCTCCGCGAACAAATTGCTAAAGCTCGCCGCGCACGCAAGGCTCCCGAGCGTCGCCGCGAGAAGCACCAATCGAACCGAACCCGGATTACGGGATCCCCATCTGCGTATCATCACCGTGCTCTCACCCTCCTTAGGATTCTTGGCCCAGGCCCATGCTAGACTGCGGGCTTGAGATGCGTTCCCTGAACGTCCTCAATCAACACATTATCCAGTGTACCAGGTGCCCTCGCCTCGTCGAGTATCGACAAGAAGTTGCCCGAACGAAACGGCGTCAATTTCGAGAATGGACCTACTGGGGCCGTCCCATCCCCGGCTTCGGTGATCCCAAGGCTGAACTGTACGTGCTCGGACTGGCGCCCGCCGCCCATGGCGGGAACCGGACAGGCCGTGTGTTCACGGGAGATCGCAGCGGCGATTGGCTCTACGAGGCCCTCTACCGTTTCGGGTTTGCCAATCAACCGACTTCCTCCCACCGAGGGGACGGCCTCCGGCTCAGGAACTGTTACATCGGCGCGACTGTTCGATGTGCCCCACCCGCGAACAAACCGTCGCCCTCGGAATTCGACGCCTGCCAGCCTTACTTGATCGAGGAACTCAGGCTTTTGTCCCGCCTACATGTGGTCGTCGCGCTCGGCAAGATCGCGTTCGATCATTATCTCAAAGCGTGCCGTGCGCAAGGTCTTGTCTGTCCCGATCCGATCCCCCGTTTCCGGCATGGCGCCTCCTGCGCCATGCCGTGGGGCGTGACGTTGCTAGGCTGCTATCACCCGAGCCAGCAAAACACGTTTACAGGAAAACTGACGCGGCCGATGTTTCATTCGGTCTTCCGCCGGGCTCGCGTGCTACTTCAACCCTGAGCGAGAAGCTCCTTTGAACCGTCGCTCGCGGACGAGACTCTTCCCCATTCTGATCGACGCGCACCGATTGAGCGCCGCTACTTCCTGCCTTGCGCTTCCCAGTCAGCAAGAAACTTCTTGAGGCCGACGTCGGTGAGCGGATGCTTGACCAATTGCTGGAACACGGCGTAGGGCATGGTGCAAATGTCCCCTCCTGCCAGTGCGGCTTCGACCACGTGCTGCGGGTTCCGCACGCTGGCCACCAGCACGAGGGTCTTGAAGTTGTAGTTTCGATAGATCGCCACAATCTGTCGGATCAGTTCCATGCCGTTTGAACTGACATCGTCGAGCCGACCGATGAAAGGTGAGACGCACCAGGCGCCGGCCTTTGCGGCCAGCAGCGCCTGGGTCGGCGAGAAGCAGAGCGTCACGTTCACGCGAATGCCCTCTGAGGCCAGCCGTTTCGTCGCCTTGAGGCCTTCGGGGATGAGGGGACACTTCACCACGATGTTCTTGTGAATCTTCGCCAACTCGCGGCCTTCCTTCACCATGGCGTCGGCTTCGACGCTGACGACCTCCGCGCTGATCGGACCATCCACGATGTTGCATATTTCAAGCAACACGTCACGGAAGCTTCGGCCTTCCTTGGCAACAAGCGATGGGTTCGTAGTGACTCCGTCCAACAACCCCATGCTGGCGGCTTCCTGTATTTCTTTGACGTTGGCTGTGTCGAGGTACAATTTCATCGGTCGTTCCTTTCTGCAATGGGCCGGTGAAGGGTCTCTTGTCCTCCCAAACGATATCCTATGAATGTCTCAAGAGCGACGCAACGCCCTTTTTCTTAACCTGTGCGTTTGACACTCGTTGAATGCGAAGGATAGAATCCGCTCCGCAGCCGATTCGCCGCAAGGAGGCATATGCCCATGAGTCGATCCCGTTGGGTCCTGTTCACAGCTCTGCTCTTCACCGCTTGCGGTGGCTCGAATCCCTATCTGGAAGCCTCCCTCAAACCGGCCGAGCTCCAAGGCAAGGACAAAGCGTGGTTCGAAAAAAACTGGGGCGCTCCAGACGGCAGAGCTCCCAGGTTCTTCGGGGGCGAAACGTGGACCTATTACAGGATAGCCGGTGGAAAGTCGGGTCCGCCGCTGTTTAACTTCTCCCCCAATCAATGTCAGATCACCCTCAAGTTCGACAAGGAAGAAAAGCTCTCAGACTACAGTTACTCCGGGTGCTAGCCGGCAAGCTGTTTCCGGAACGCTTGCGCACAGTTCTGACTACAGAAATAATACGTTTGCCCGCCCACGTCCTCCACCACCGCTGACCCCTTAGGAACGAAGGCGCGACAGACCGGATCCTGCACCATTTGCCTCGGATCACCGATCAGCCTGTCTCTGCCTTGGCTGGTCAGGCCGCGAATGACACTTCTGATCAAAAAGTACAGAACAATAAGCAGACCGATGATCAATAAGAGCCTATACATAGTAGGCCTCTCCGACGACACCACAATGCTATGGGACTACGGCATAGCTGTCAAGGATCGAACTGCCCCCACCGCGGTGATTGAGGAAGCGTCTGATGGGCCAGAACGCCGAGGCCCGAATGGCCTACGAAGAAGCTTGGCGGCGGGCCTTTCTCCTCTCCTCGATACCCAGTACTTCAGGAGGATAGTTTCTGAGAGAAGCGCGATGGTATACGTATCGCCATGCACACTTGTGATAAATGTCGCGGGGCGATGTTGCCGGAACGGGCGGTTGACTTGGATGCAGGCTTGGCGATCACTGTGTTGGCATGCATCAACTGTGGTCGACGTAAAGTCGCGGACCGAGAACCGAGGCCCATTACGGCGAGACACTAAGCCTCGCGAGGAAGACAATGCGACCTCTCACCTACGACGAGCACAAGGCGGCCGAGGCAGCCTTCCGCGGACTCCCCCTCGACCCGACTTGGACTGCGTCGGCGCAGGCCATCTACCGAGGTCTGACTCGTGCGAAGGCGCGGCGAGGGTCTGAACAAATCACCGAGATCGGCAATCTCTCTCGAGTATCCTGAGGCATTCGAAGTCCGACTCGCGCATTACCCCTTCTGTTCACAAGCTTTCGACGCTCCCTCAATAACTTCGGATTTCCACACACCACACCGGCATCGCGTCCAAACTCTTCCACCCAACGAGAAATAGCTGCGGTGGCCTGCCTGCTGATCGACGGTGGCGCACCGAGAGGCCCTCCGGGCTGACAGGAGACCGAATAGTTCTCTCCATCCGGCGCCATCCTCGCGGAGCCGATGCGAAAATCGGAATGGTGCTTCCCCATTGACAAGAAGATGGGTCGAGGAGCAGCATATTCCACGTGCAACAAGCAACAACCCTAGAGGGACATTGATGGGGTAGCTTACGCTCAACGTGAACAGACCTCATCCCCTTGTCGCGAGAGATGACGCCCCCGCAGGCTCTGGCCCGCGGGGGCGTCGTCCTTTTTCGTGAACCGCACGTTGGTTTTCCGGGGATTGATCGCACTTCATGACAAAAGGAGGAACGTATGCCACGTCTCTTCGCCATGTGGGTTGGATTGGCAACCGTGCTGCTGCCGGCCCTGTCATTTGCGGAAGGGGCCGGGGGAACCTACAGGGGAATCGGGCAGATGTACTACACCTTCATCTGGGTCGTGCTGACCTACGGAGTCTACGATACCTTCGGCAAGAAAGCCATGTATGTGGCCGCGCCGATCATGGCGGTAGGGTTATATCTTCTGTTGCCACCCGGATGATCAATCCGAACTCGAGATGAAGAGCAGGCTGCGATAGGCGCGTCAAGCGCGCTTATCGCAGCCCCAACACATCCAGCATGTCGTACAAGCCCGGCGGCTGTTTGACGACCCATCGTGCCGCACGTAGAGCGCCTCGCGCGAACGTGTCGCGGCTCTGGACGCGGTGCGTCACTTCGATCCGTTCTCCCATCCCGCCGAAGATCACCGTGTGGTCGCCGACGATGTCTCCCGCCCGAATGGTCTGGATGCCGATCTCGCCACGGCTACGTTCGCCGACGAGTCCTTTGCGGGCATAGACCGCGACTTGATTCAGGTCTCGATTGACCGCCCGCGCGAGCACTTCCGCCATCTTGAGCGCCGTCCCGCTGGGAGCATCTTTTTTCAGCCGGTGGTGGGCCTCGATCACTTCGATGTCGTAGTCATCACCGAGCGTCCTGGCCATTTCACCGATGACCTTGAGCAGCACGTTCACACCGACGCTCATATTCGGAGAGAACACGCAGGGGACCTGTCGAGCTAACCCGCGAAGCTCGTCGAGCTCCTGGGCTGTGAAGCCCGTGGTGCCGATGACCATGGGCTTCCGCAGTTGCGCCGCCACCCGCAGGTGGGCCAGGGAGGAAGCAGGCATTGTGAAATCAATCGCCACCTCGCCGCGGTCGAGCACGGCCGACAAATCGTCGGAGATCGTAATGCCGCAGCGCCCGCAACCGGCCGTTTCGCCCGCGTCCTCGCCGATCGCGTGGTGACCTTTGCTCTCCACCGCGCCGGCCAACGTCAGCGAGGCCGAATCCTTGATGAGCGAGACCAAGCGCGTACCCATCCGTCCCGCAGCCCCGGCGACAACGACTTTGATCATGCAGGCCTCCGGTTCCGGGTCCAGCTACGCGGCGAGCGGTGAGAAGCTGTGAAAGGCACGCCGCTGAACAATGTGTCAAGAACGACGACGCGATCAAGTTCAGTCATTATTCGTCATCCGTTTCGTGACTTCCGGCTGCTCCTCGCCTCTTGCCCCGAGTCCACGACCCGCCTCGTCTCAGATGAGCCCATAATCCTTCAAGGCGCGCGTCAGCTTCTCGCGCGGGTCGGCCGCCATGGGGCACAGCGGCAGCCGGAGCTCGCCGTCGATCTTCCCCATCATGGCGAGTGCTTCCTTGACCGGAATCGGATTCGTCTCCAGGAACAGGGCGGCAAAGAGCGGTGACAGCTTGTAGTGGAGCTGCCTTGCCTCTTCGACCCGATTGGCCGAGAACGCTGTCACCATCCGGGCCATGTCCGAGGGCACGATGTTGGCAGTCACGGTGATCACGCCCTTGCCGCCGACGGCCATCATCGGCAGCGTGAGAGGGTCGTCGCCCGCCAGCAGGGTCAGACGGTCACCGCAGAGCTGGACGATCTCGGACGCCTGCTGGACGGAGCCGCTCCCTTCCTTGATCGCCACGATGGTCTTGATCGCCGACAGCCGGGCCACGGTCGCAGGAGTCATATTGACCCCTGTGCGGGAAGGGATGTTGTACAGAACCAAGGGGAGATCAACCGCGTCGGCAACAGCCTTGTAATGGCGGAAGAGGCCTTCCTGGGTAGGCTTGTTGTAATACGGCGTGATCAGAAGCGCCGCATCCGCACCCGCTTGCTTCGCGTGCTTCGTCAGCGCGATCGCTTCATCCGTGCAGTTCGAGCCGCTTCCCGCAATCACGGGCACGCGACGCTGCACGGCCTCGACGGTAAAGGCGACCACTCGTTCATGCTCGGCATGCGAGAGCGTCGCTGACTCCCCGGTGGTTCCGCAGGGGACGATCCCGTGCGTCCCGCTCGCAATTTGCCATTCGATCAATTCGCCGAGCGCCCGCTCATCGACTTTGCCCTTCCGAAAGGGCGTCACGATGGCGACCAGTGACCCCGTGAACATGGTTACCCCTCCACTCTTTCGCGATCAGCCACGCCCCAACCCCCTTCCGCTAGGCCAAGAACGCCGGAATCTTTTCGCCGCGGACCAGATCGTCAAAGCTCTCCCTGGCTCGAATCACATGCACCTCACTGCCGTGGACGAGCACTTCCGGCACGCGAGGGCGCGAGTTGTAATTGGAGGACATGACGAACCCGTAAGCGCCCGCACTCATGACTGCCAGCACGTCTCCCGCCTTCACGACCGGCAGAGCGCGGTCCTTGGCCAAAAAGTCGCCGGACTCGCACACCGGACCCACCACATCGACCGTTTCCTTGCGACCGGCAGCCAAACGTTCCTCCAGAGGGCGGATGTCGTGATACGCCCCGTAGAGGCTGGGGCGAATAAGGTCGTTCATGGCGGCGTCCACGATGACGAATCGCTTCGCCTCGCCTTCTTTCGTATAGAGGACCCGCGTGGCGAGGATGCCGGCGTTGCCGACGATCACCCGCCCTGGTTCCATGATGAGGGTGCATGTCACATCATGGACTAGGGGTGAAATGGCGTCGGCCAAATCCTTGGGCTGGGGCGGCGTTTCGTCCGCATACGTGATTCCCAAGCCTCCGCCGATGTTGATATACCGGATGTCGATGCCGGACGCCTTGAGCGCCTCGACCAGCTTCAGGACCTTCTTCAAGGCCTCGACGAACGGCGTCACCTCCGTGAGCTGCGACCCGATATGTTTATGGACGCCCACGACTTCGATGTGGCTCAGAGAAGAGGCCAGCTTGAACTCGTCCAACGCGCGATCCGCGGCAATCCCGAATTTGCTCTTCTTCAGACCGGTGGAAATGTAGGGATGAGTCTTGGGGTCGATGTCGGGGTTGATCCGCAGCCCCACGCGGGCCTTCTTGCCCAGCGAAGCCGCCACCTCGTTGATCGCCTGCAGCTCGGCCGAGGATTCCACGTTGAACATGAGAATTTCCGCATTCAGCGCATCGCGGATCTCCTCGGGGGTTTTCCCCACTCCGGCGAAGACGATGCGGCTGGCCGGCACCCCCGCCTTCAGGGCGCGGAAGAGTTCGCCGCCTGAAACAATGTCGACCCCGCAGCCTTCCTTCGCCATCAGACGGAGAATGGCGAGGTTCGAATTGGCCTTCATCGCGAACGCGATGACATGTGGAATCGCATTGAAGGCCCGGTCGTAAGCCTGCACGTGCCGCACCAACGTAGCGTGGCTATATACGTAGCACGGCGTGCCCAGCTCCTTGACGATCCGGCTCAGCGGGACGTCCTCGCAATACAGCTCTCCGTGACGGTACTGAAAATCATGCATCTTGAAATTCCTCGCATGCCAGCGTCGTGCCGTCGATCGACAACCCCACCAGCGCCTGCTCGAACGACGCCTTGAATTTGCGATACCGGATCTTGGCGCACGGCAGGACCGCCCGCAGCGCGTCTCCGTCTGCGAGCGCCCGCAAGGCGTCGGGGGTCGCGTGCTTCACGTGTTCGAAGTTGACGATGATGTCCAGCCGGGCCCGTTCCGCGGCTCCTCGAATTCTCTTCAGCAGTTCCTGAGCCCCAAGGCGGTCGAGCGTACCCTCAAGGTCCACGAAGAGCGCCGCAAATTGATCATGCCGTTTGGTCTTGATGCTGAGCCAGAGCTCCTGGGCCGGTGCCGTAGTTTGGTCGAGACGCTGTTTGAGAGCGTGTAGCGCGTTCGGAACGAGTTGGCCCGTTTCCACCGAGGGGAGCTTGGCCTGCAGGTCCTTGAGCACCTTCGCCACGGGCGATAGCGTCCCCTTCGGACACGTTCGCTTGACCAGCTTATGGAACTCGCGATTCATCACCCAGCGAGCGCCGAGACGCTGTCTTGTTCCGGACAACCGGTAGAAGATGTTGGGAAGCGAATAGAACTGGTGGTTGGCCCAATAGAACCCCTCTTGCAGTTGTTCCGGCGTCATGCGGTTCGGGTAGAAAACCACGTGCTTTCCATCGTACTTGGACCAATCGCGATCGAAGATCCGTCCTGCAGTGTTGTACCGCTCGAATAACGCCGTGCCCGGTAACGGGGTCAGCACGTTGAAGTACGCCAATTCGACCTGATTCTTGGTCAGGAACTCCACGGCCCGCTCGAACACGGATTCGTCGTCGTTGTCGAACCCGAACACGATGCCGGGATTCACCATGATCCCGTACTTATGGAACATCTGAATCTCTTGCGAGAATTTTTGCACGCGGTTGAACGACTTGTTGGTCTCTTCCAGGCAATCTTCGTCCAGCGACTCCATCCCGACGAAGACCGACACGCAGCCGCTTTCCGCGGCCAATTTCACCATCTCCTCGTCGTCGCCCAAGAACAACGTGGACTGGCAGCCCCATTTGATGTTCAACGACTTCAGCGCGCTCCAGAGCTCGCGACAGTAAGCCCGATGACTGTTGTGCAGATCGTCCACAAAGGCAAAAATGCCCCCGTCTTCGATGCCCAATCGAATCAGCAGGCTCGTCTTCATCGCCTCCCAGAGAGACCCGCGGCCGATGCGGTCGACCAGCTCCGAGCAGATCCATCGCTTGACGGCCACCATTTCCTTGATCACCTCCGGCACCGGCCGGCGCCGGGTCATTTTCCCGTTGAAGGGCGAGACGCTGCAAAACTCGCAGTCGAAGTGACAGCCGCGAGTCGTGAACGTGCATTGTCTCGTCATGTACGCGTCGGGGCTCAGCAGCTCGACACGAGGGCTCTTATAGTTCTCCAACGAGGGGAACGACGTCATTTTGTACATGCGCTTGAGCGCCCCAGCCTCATAGTCGGCGACCAGGTCCGGCCAGAGATCCTCGGCCTCGCCGCAGACGATGGCATCGGCATGTTGCAGCGCTTCCTCCGGGCAATAGGTCGGATGGACCCCGCCCATGACGACGGTCCTCCCGCGCTTCCGGAACTCAGCGGCGATCTCGTAAGCCCGCGGCGCATAGCAGGTCATGATCGACAGGCCGACCAGGTCGCAGGGGTGGTCGAAGTCGATGTCTTGCACCGCTTCATCGACCAAGTCCACATGCCAGTGCTCCGGCGTGTAGGCCGCGATCGTGGGCAAGCTCAGTTTCGGAAACCAGACGGCCCGCCGTTCCGACGCGGTCAAGTGGTACCGGTTGTTTCGTGGATAGGGGTCGACCAACAGCAGGCGCCTCTGTGTCAGCGACCTAGGCTCATACGCATGGCGTGTTGACTGAATGAGATTCATCACGTTCTCCTCGCGTCCGGATTCATTGCATTATCTTCCCCCGATCGGGCGTAAGGGAGGGAGTAGGATATCACGTTCGGCTGCCTCCGTTTCAGTCTCTGACGATTTCTCCTGGCCTGCGCGCTCTTTGGCTTCCGCCTGGGCCTCTCGTGCCTGCCGCTGCTGCGCTTCCCGCTCCTTGGCTTTCGTATACAGCGGCGTCAGCCCGACGTCTTCCGGCGGGATCGGAGGTCCCACGACACCACAACCGGCCAACAGCGCCGCCAATAAGAATGGTCCGGCAACTCTCATCAGCCCAGGATCCGCTCCAGTTCGAGCAGCCTCGCCTCCACGCGCTTCCTGGCTGTCCCGCCAGTCTGGGCCTTGCGATCAAGCGCGCTCTCCACGGTTAGACAATCGAAGACGTCCGGGCCGAACCGCGATGAGAACTTCGTGAGCTCGGCGAGCGAGAGGGAGCCCATCTGTCGCCCGTGGTCCAGGCAGAACCGCACCAAGCGGCCGGTAATCGTATGCGCCTCGCGGAACGGCACGCCCTTGCGGACGAGATAGTCCGCGACTTCCGTGGCCAACATGCCCTCCTCCGAAACGACTTGTTGCAGCACCTTCCGATTCAGGGAGAGTTGTTTGACCAGCTCCGTCATGACATCGAGCGAGGCGCGTGTCGTGTCGAGCGCGTCGAAAAGCGCCTCCTTGTCCTCCTGCAGATCACGGTTGTAGCTGAGCGGCAAGCCCTTGAGGGTGGCCAGTATGGCGACAACGTGTCCGATGACTCTTCCCGTCTTGCCTCTGACGAGCTCGGGCACGTCCGGATTCTTCTTCTGCGGCATCATGCTGCTGCCGGTGCAGAAGGCGTCCGGCAGCTCGACGAACCGGAATTCGTGCGACGACCAGAGGACCACCTCTTCGCTCAACCGGGAAAGGTGCACCATCACCAGCGACAGCGCAGCCAACGTCTCGACCACGAAATCCCGGTCCGACACCGCGTCGAGACTGTTCTGCGTGACGGAGGTGAAGCCCAGGAGCTGAGCCGTGTAGTCGCGATCGACAGGGTAGTTGCTGCCGGCCAATGCCCCGGACCCGAGCGGCAGGGCATCGATCCTCGACAGAGCATCCCGCAAACGGTGCCGGTCTCGGGAGCACATCTCCACATAGGCCAAGAAATGGTGCGACGCCAGCACGGGCTGGGCCCGCTGCAAATGGGTGTAGCCGGGCATGGCCACATCGAGGTTGGCGCGGGCCTGTTTGACGAGGACCCGCTGAAACTCGGTCAGGCGGCCGTCCAAGTCCTTCAACGCATCTCTGAGATAGAGCCGTAGATCCAACGAGACCTGGTCGTTACGGCTCCGGCCCGTGTGCAGCTTACCCCCCAGCGGTCCGACCAGTTCGGTGAGACGACGTTCGACCGCCATGTGAATGTCCTCATCCGAATCCGCAAACGGAAACCGTCCGGTGTCGAATTCTCGCTTGACCTTCGTCAGACCGGTCACGATCGCCTTGGCTTCGTCTTGCGTGAGGATCCCCGCCCGCTCAAGCGTCCGACAGTGGGCGATACTCCCCTGGATATCGTGAGCGTACAGCCGCTGATCGAAGGAGAGCGATTCGGTGAATTCCTCCACCAGGCGATGCGTGGGCGCCCTGAACCGCCCGTGCCAGGCCTTCCCGGTATTAGCGGACTTTTTTTGCTTCTTCGCCATGTTATTCGTTCACTACGCCGGGTGGCTGACCCTAGAATTCGGCGATCTTGCGATCTCGTGATTTGGTGGAGTAAAAGTGCTGCTCCCCTTCCAACTCAGAACACACCCGATCAGACTTTTCCCCCCTTGCGTCGTTGGGCTCGGATGGCAAGGCGCAAAGCATTGAGCCGAATGAACCCTTCCGCGTCCCGTTGTCGGTACACCTCGTCCTCTTCGAACGTCGCCATGTCCAAGCGATACAGCGAGCGGGGCGATTTCCGCCCCGCGAGCGTGCAACTGCCCTTGTACAGCTTGACGCGGACCGTGCCGGTGACATCCTGCTGCGCCTCGTCGATGGCCTTCTGCAACATCTCGCGCTCCGGCGTGAACCAATAGCCGTAGTAGATCAGCTCCGCATAGCGCGGGATGAGGCTATCGCGGAGGTGGAGCACTTCGCGGTCTATGGTCAAGGATTCGAGTCCGCGGTGCGCCACGTGGAGAATGGTTCCGCCCGGCGTCTCATAGACACCCCGCGACTTCATGCCCACATAGCGATTCTCGACCAGATCGACGCGGCCGACCCCATGCTCCCCGCCCACCTTGTTGAGGTGGGCCAGGAGGCTCGCGGGGGTCATCCGTTTTCCGTCGACGGCCACCGGATTACCCTGCTCATAGTCGATCTCGACCTCACGGGGCTTGTCGGGCGCCCGTTCTGGGGAAATCGTCATCTGGAAGATTTCTTCCGGCGGAGATTCCCAGGGATCCTCAAGAATCCCTCCCTCATAGCTGACGTGGAACAGATTGTGATCCATGCTGTACGGCTTCGACTTCGTCGCGGTCACCGGAATGCCGTGCCGCTGGGCATAGTCGATCAGTTCCCGACGGGCGCGAAACGACCATTCCCGCCACGGGGCGATGATCCGGATCGTCGGGTCCAAGGCCAGGTAGGTCACTTCGAACCGGACTTGATCGTTGCCCTTGCCTGTGGCGCCGTGCGACACGGCCTCGGCCCCCTCTTTCTTCGCGATCTCGATCTGGCGGCGCGCAATCAGCGGCCTTGCGATCGAGGTACCCAACAGGTAACTTCCCTCATACACCGCGTTGCCCCGGAGCATCGGGAAGATGTAGTCTTTCACGAACGTCTCGCGCAGATCTTCCACGTAGACACGATTCACCCCGAGCGCCTTGGCTTTCGCCTTGATGGCTTTCAAATCTTCACCCTGTCCGAGGTCCGCGCAGAAGGCAATCACCTCGCACCCGTATGTTTCCTGGAGCCACTTCAGGATCACCGAGGTGTCCAAACCGCCCGAATAGGCGAGGACGACTTTCTTGACGACAGTCCGACTCATGCAGCCCCCCTCCGACGCCCCGGCCCGTTCAAGAGCGTGACCAATATCGCTTTTTGCATGTGGAGACGATTCTCGGCCTGATCGAGGATGACCGACTGCGGGCCGTCCAAAACGCCCGCGCTGATTTCTTCCCCCCGATGGGCTGGCAGGCAATGCATGACGATGGCCTCCGGTTTCGCCCGTTTCATGAGCCGTTCGTTCACTTGATAGGGCGCCAGGACCTTGAGGCGCCGCGCCTGCTCGCGTTCGCGGCCCATGCTGATCCAGACGTCGGTGTACACAACGTCCGCTTCCTTCACGGCCACGAAGGGATCCTCGACCAGTTCGATCGACGCGCCGGTCGCCGACGCAGCCTGGCGGGCCGCATCCAGCACATGTTGATCCGGCTGATAACCGGCCGGACAGGCGAGCGCGATCGCCATGCCGGTTTTGGCCGCCGCTTCGACCAACGAATTGGCCACGTTGTTGCCGTCGCCCACGTACGCCAGCTTCGCACCCTTGAGACGGCCCTTCTTCTCGAGAATCGTCAAGAGATCGGATAAAGCCTGGCAGGGATGGCTGAGATCGGTCAACCCGTTGATCACCGGGATCGTCGCCTCGCGCGCCCATTCCTCGACGGTCGCGTGGTTGAAGGTCCGCACCATGAGGCCGTCCAAATACCGGGAAAGGACCCGCGCCGTATCCGCAACGCTTTCACCGCGCGAGAGCTGAATCTCGGCCAACGGCAGGTCGACGGCGACTCCGCCGAGCTGATTCATGCCGGCTTCGAAGGAGACGCGCGTGCGCGTCGAATGTTTTTCAAACAGAAGCCCGAGCGTCATGCCGACCAGCGGGCGATAGACTTCGCCCCTTTGATACTTCCGCTTCAGGTCCACGGCCAGCTTGAGGAGGCGCTGGATCGCCTCCGCCGGGATCGGGGCGAGATCCAGTAAATCCTTTCCAAACCCGTGGGGCTGCGCTTTCCGAGTCATAGGCATTCCGTGGGCGCGGGGAACTCACGCGCTGTAGGCAATCAAGACAGAAGACAGGACGTCGAGGAGGCGATCGATATCTCCCTGGCTGATCACCAGAGGTGGCACAATCCGTAGGATACGGTCCCCGGTGTTGTTGATCAACACCCTTCGCTTGAGGCAGTCGGCGACGATGAGCTTGGCATCGATCGTCAACTCGATCCCCTGGAGCAGCCCGAGGCCGCGGACTTCCGTCACACAACGGTGTTTCTCCTTCAGATGCACGAGACCCTTGCCCAAGTACTCCCCCATTCGCCTTCCGTGCTCCATGACGCGCCCTTCCAACAGGGCTTTCATGACGGCGAGCCCAGCCGCGCAGGCCAGTGGATTGCCCCCGAACGTCGATGCGTGAGACCCCGGCGAAAAGGCCTTCGCCACGGGGTCGGTCGCGAGGCAGGCACCGATGGGCACGCCACCCCCCAATCCCTTCGCGAGCGTCATGACGTCGGGCTCCACGCCCATCTGTTCGTAGGCGAACAAGGTCCCGGTGCGGCCCATACCGGTCTGGACCTCATCGAACATCAGCAACACGTCTCGCTGACGGCAGAGGGCGCGCAGCGCCTGGAGGTACCCCCGGTCCGCCACGTGGACGCCGCCCTCCCCCTGGACCGGCTCCACCAGCACGGCGGCGGTCTGGTCCGTCACAGCCCGCTCCACCGCTTCCAGATCGTTGAACGGCACCCGCGTAAACCCCGGAACGAGCGGGTCATACCCCTTCTGCACCTTCTCCTGTCCGGTCGCCGTCAACGTGGCCATGGTCCTGCCGTGAAACGAATTGGTCATCGTGATGATCTGGAAGCGCCCCGGCCCGTACTTCTCGAACGAATACCGTCGCGCCAGCTTGATTGCGGCTTCGTTCGCTTCAGCCCCGCTGTTGCAAAAGAACACCTTGTCGGCGAACGAGTGGTCCACCAGCGCCTTGGCTAACTTGACCTGCGGCTCGGTGTGGTACAGGTTGGAGACGTGCAGAAGGTGTTGTGACTGTTTTTGAATGGCCGCCACAAGGTCGGGGTGGCAGTGCCCGAGCACATCGACCGCGATCCCGCCGACGAAATCCACATATTCGCGCCCCTCGAAATCGAAGACATGGCTGCCACGCCCACGCACGATCGAGATCGGCTGTCGGGCATAGGTCTGCATGAGATAACGCTCTGCGTCTTGTCGCAGATCTTCGGTCGCCATGCGCGAGATATCTCCTTAAGAATTCAGGGAAACTAGCACACGCTCAGTCTGAAAGCAACAGCGCGAGCGAACTCGTGTCAACCTCGCTCAAAGCCCGGTCGAAAGAACCGCGATCCCGTAACCTTGACTGGCTCACCGACGCCGTGTGATAAGGACCTTCCATGAAATCCTGCGCGCGCTGTCAAGTGCAGAATCCGGACGAAGCGAACTTCTGCCACCAATGCGGCGCAGGCTTCGCGGCCACCGCCACGGAGCCGCGCCAGCCCGACGATGAGACGCAGTTGTGGAGGAGCTTCATCGGTCCAAAGAGCGACCACTACCTGGAGGTGTTCAAGAAATTCTCGTCGCCCTCCGGCCCCCGGTTCGCCTTCACCTGGAACTGGGCGGCGTTTCTATTCGAGCCGTTTCTCTGGTTCCTGTACCGGAAGATGTATGTGTACGCGCTGGTCTATGCCGTGGGGCCGGTGGTGGCATTCTATTTCACCCAGGATCTGTCGGCAGACCTCGTATGGCGCGTGATGGCCGGAGCCAGCGCCAACTACATTTATTTTTGGCACGTCAAAGAACACCTCGCCCGACTCAAGCCTCGACCGGGCTTCGACGACCCTCGATGGGAGCAATCGCTCAGAGAAGCCGGAGGCGTCCAGCCCTATGTCATCTGGGTGGGCGTGGCGCTGTTGCTGCTGAAGGTCGGGCTGCTCGTCGCGTTGGGCCTTGACGGGCCGCGGGACCGTGCGTTGCTGCCCCCTCCTGCCGGCTCGGGCCATAGCGGAAAGGACGTCTGACCGGTCGAGCGGTCAGGTCGAGGCGAGCGGTCGCCGCCTACGCTGCCAGGTGAGCCAGGCCCGGTACCATTCAAAATCCTTCTGGTACGCTTCTCCGCTCAGTTCCGGAGCAGCGGTCTGCCGCTGATCGAGTTGCGTGTAGGTCCGAGGCCAGTGTTTCTGCCACCAGGACTTTAGCTCATCCCCTGCATACGGCTGGCCGTTCGGCTGGAGGATCCCGGCAGGCGTACAGATTGCGGCGACCAAGGGCCAGTACCGATCCTTCCCCAGCCTCAAAGTCTTGAAGTGTTCCCGCAGAAGAAAGACCACCCACAATTCCGCGCTGTGCTTCTTGTTGTGCTTGAAGGGCTGCGTTTGCCGCAGGGGAATGGGATCGAAGTTCTTGATCACTGAAGTGTAATCCGGCCCCCCGTATCCGCCTGCCACTTCAGCGATTCCCTCCAGCATGCCGGCCAGCTCGACTTCCACCGCCGGCCCCGCACTTCTCGCCATCCCTTGTTGGTCTGCTCCGAGCGGATTCTGAGAGGTCAACAACTCGATCAGCGGCTTGAGCTCCCGCAACCGGACGACCGCCGCTTTCAAGATCTGCTCGGATTCCAGCCAATAGTCCACATCGTTTTTTGTGAGGCGTTCTCTCCCGGTAGGTGGCAAGACGGTCGGCACCCAGTAGCGCAGGAGGACGAAGAGCACGTAGTCGATGTCGGCTCCGACAACCTCCAGGCGCTCCAAGAGGCCACCGGAACCCAGCGCCTGCCGAAAGAATGCGCCAGCCCGATCGCCTACGGTGAGCCGCTCACTGATCTCCATCCACCACTGGGCGAGATGCTCCCAGGCAGGTGGAGGTATGGGGGAAGAAGGGGTCATGAACGGAATCTCCCCAAAATACAGGCCGGCGGCATCGTACTGACGGGACCCACGAGATTGCAAGAACCCGTAACGCTGGACAGGTCCGATGCTCGCCGTTAGACTGGGGGAGATCTCCCAGGGCGGAGGAAAGTGTTATGGCGACGTTGGTGTTGTTGCGGCATGGGGAATCCCAATGGAACTTGGAAAATCGCTTTACTGGCTGGGTGGACGTGCCCCTTTCCCCGAAGGGGATCGAGGAAGCCAAAGCGGCGGGCAAGAAACTTGTGGGCATGAAATTCGACCGAGCCTTCACATCCGTGCTGACCAGGGCGAACGAGACCTTGCGCATCGTACTGGAAACGATCGGCCAGACCTCGATCCCGATCGAAAAAGACAAGGCCTTGAACGAGCGGATGTACGGCGACTTGCAGGGCTTGAATAAAGCCGAGACCGCGCAGAAGTACGGCGAGGACCAAGTGAAGATCTGGCGGCGAAGTTACGACGTAGCGCCCCCGGGGGGGGAAAGCCTGAAAGACACCGCGGAGCGGGTGCTGCCATATTACGAAGCCCGCATCAAACCCCACCTCTTGCGGGACGAGACGATTCTCATTGCCGCCCACGGGAACAGCCTGCGCGCCCTCGTCATGCAACTTGATCGGCTCACCAAAGAGCAGGTGCTCGAGCTGAACATTCCGACCGGCGCCCCACTGCTCTATGAGTTGAATGCGCGGGGAGAGGTGACGAGCCGTCGCTATCTGTAAGCGTTCGGACAGAATTCGCGCATCGAGCGATTCGCTGATGTTGCAGATTGCGGTTCTGGACCCGCGCCCCACGCCACGTCGGCCGATCGGGTGATCGTCCGTCTGAGACCTCACGCTGACCTGCTCGCGATCGCGTGCCCCATCTCGTCACGCCTCTTGCAACAATGCTCCGTACTGCTCGACGGGGACAAGGTCGGTCAACAGCGCCAGGAGTTGGGGTTGGTCTTGCGGCCGCAGCGCTTCCTGCTCCTCCAGTATCTCTCCCATGCGTCTAGCCACGGCGAGGGGACTGGGCCGATCTTCCATGATGCCGGCATATTCCCGACGTCGTTCTTCCATTTCGGGCAGGAACTCCTCCCAGGATGAAGCGCGCTGCTGAAATCCCTCTTGCCACGCCTCGTGGATCAGTCCCAGCAGGTACCCGAACAGCACGGCACGGTACTCGCGGGGAATGTGCGCTTCAATCGCCGAGTAGATCCAAAACAGATTCACCGAGAGCACTTCGCGGGTAATCACCCGTGCTTGGCCGTCCGTCGCCCCTATGCCATAGTCCTCTAGGTGATGCGGCAATAATGCCTTCGGCAAGATGGCGTACAGCGCCTCAGCCGCTTCTTTGGGAGTCATGCCTGGTGGAGCCATAGGAAAACGTCTCGCCAGAAGCGTTGTCGTGAGGATAGCTGATCACCGAAACCCCTGACAATGTCAACACTTGGGTTGCGTGCAAGCTACGGTTTTTGGGCGCAAAGATAGATCGCCGAGGTGATGGCGTCCTCGCGGGAATAGGGACGGAGGTAACGAAGCTGGGCGCGCAGATGATCGACCTCCTGGCTCTCTGAAGGCTGGCAGCGTGTGATGCGAAAACCTGCATGCGTAAGGAGTCGGAGCCAGTCGGACTTCCGCAAGCGGTTGACATAGGAACTTCGATTCCACTTCATCAGATTCCACAACCAGGTGGGATACTTGAGCCCGTCAAACAGTCGTCGCGGATCAGGCGCAGGATAAAACGAATGATCCGCCAGATCGATCCGAGCCACCAGGAGACCTCCGGATCGAAGCACTCTGAAACATTCCGCCACGGTCACGGCGGGATATCGCAGATGCTCGAACGCAGTCGACGACCAAATGAGATCGAACCGGGAAGCTGCGAAGGGCAACTCCTGACCTCGGTAAACGCGGTAGTCGACTCCGCTTTTCCTCGCCCGCTCTTCGGACACGTACTCCACGACATCCACTGCGGTACAAGTCTTCGCTCCTTGCGCGAGAGCCTGCTCGAGCACCTTCAGGCTCTGGCCTGGACCGATTTCCAGTATCTCCTTCCCAATCAGGGGCGAGAACAGGGAGTAGGAAGCGACCGTACGCTTCGCGGCTTCCGGGTCGGCATCGGGACCTGTTGAATGGTACCGCCGGGCGAGCTTCGCCGCCCAAGCCATGCTCACGGCGCAGTTCTGTAAGATTTCTTTCAGGACATAGATCAACATGCGTGACAGAAGGTCAGACTTCTTGTTGGAGCGGCGCGGATAGCCTGCTCAACACCCTGCCGTACCGAGGGCCCACAGCCCGAGAGAGCGACACTCAACAGGCCCAGGTGTCTCATCCAAGACCGATGTCGACCGTCCCCGGCCTCGCCATTTCTTGTCGCATCTCCGGGTTGGATGCGAGGACGACCAAGCTGTACCCGCCGGTCAGGAGCGCGGAAAGTCTGTCTCCCAAAACCGACGTGAGCCACCTTGGCACGAGCATGATGGCCTGCCGAATGTTTCGCGGCAGAGTACGTTTGAACGCGGCACTCAAAAAAGAGTGCTCGATCCGGTATCCCGCATATTTCAGGGTTTCGATCGCAGTGTACGCGTTGAAGTAGTGAAGATGCCCCACTTCCTCCCGAACAAAGCGCAACCCTCCGCTCACGAGCTTCCCCACGCTTAGATCCAGCGGAACGTTGAAAATAAATTTCGACCCTCGTGTTCTCAATTGGCGCAAGAACCCGATGTAATCGTCGACATGCTCGAAGACGTCCAAGCACAAGACGAGATCGAAGGCCCCTGGCACGTCGCAAATATTCCGCACAGAAAAGGTGAGGTTTGGCACGGCGTTGTCGTCCCAAAACCGAGCCGCATCCTGCGACAGGTCAAAGGCAGAAAATTTTTTATCGCTGAAGGTCTCGGCAAGAATCGACGCGACGCGCCCGGCTCCGCATCCCACGTCCGCGCAGGTGGTGAAATCCAGACGCGCACGTCGGAGCATCTCCAATACGAGGCCGGCTTTGTAGGGGCTGTCTTCTTGATGCCAACGGACGTTCTGCCTTAGGTACGAACCGTCGTTGTACCGATCCGGCAATCCACCCGCTTTGAAGTGCAACACGTCCTGCTTTGGCATGGCTTCCGTCAGTATGACCGGATCGCCCTCTCCTCGCCAAATCATTTTCTTTTCCCGACGAACGCCATGACTCTATAGCCATGCCCCTGCATGCGCGCCGGAGGTGCCAGAGGGAACGAGCGCCGGCGCTACAACGACCCGACACAGGTGACAAGTTGCAAGCGAGTCGCGATTCACGCAGACCGACGGATCTCGCGCTTTACTTGTCCGTGCTGAAGGTCTGTGGTAGAGTCCGCGCCGTGTCGCCGAAGTCGTGGAGGTGTCGATGACAAGATTTCGACGTGCGAAGCGAATTGCGCTGATGTTCCCGATCGTCTGTGCCGGCTTCCTCATGCTCAACGTGGCGGATGCGCGCGCCCAAGCCAATCAGTGGGGTTTCGGAACGGACCTCGGTTTTACGAGCGGAACAGTAAACGGCACCGTGTTTACGCTCGGCTTCAACCTGGATTACTATCTGGACCGGAACTTTTCGTTCGGGCCCATGATGCTTCTTTCGCCGACGGGTGACCTGACTCAAATCGCGATCGCCGGCGCGGCCCGATACCATCTCCGCTTCGACAACGGCATGAACCTGGTCCCCTTTGCCGGCATCGGGCTGGTTCACGCCTCGCTCGACACCACCATCCGAGGGCAGCGTGTGGATTCGAACGACACGAGTCACTTTATTCCGCTCGGTCTGTCGCTGGAGTATCAAGCCAGCCGCAGTATCGCGCTTTCGAGCACGCTCCTTGTCAGCTTGCAGCACCTGACTCTGGATGCGCCTGCCCCTGTGGACAATACGAGCGTCTCGCTGCTCTTCGGCATCCGCTGGGGGCCGTGAGCCAAGCATCACGCTTGCCGCGCGATTTTGAATCCGCGAGGCCATCGCGCAAGCGCCCTGTTAGACGACCTCCCCGTGTGAACTTGACCGCGAGTGAAGCTGCCCGAGCATAGCGGTCTTCCCAGGTTAGGTCCGCTTTGTGGATGGCCAACTCGGTTTCACTGAAGGGCCGGATTCGAAGCCCTCGCTCAACGCATCAGGACCTTCCCGCTCTCGCTCCAGTAGTAGAAAATGGACAGGTTGGGATAAATGGATTCAATCGCGTTTTGCCCGGCCACGGTGAAGAGGACACCGGCCGCGCCGACGAAGTTCGTATCCCCGAAGCGCCACTGGATGGTCGGTTCAAGACCGATCACGCTGAAGCCGTTCTGCTGGCCGCGATTGATTGAATGGCTGTCGAGACGCCAAGGGAGGCCGTGGAGGGTCACGAGCTCCATCCCATAGCCGAAGCCATACCGGTCATCGAGAATGTGTTCGAAGGCCACGCGTGTGTTCACGAGATCCCCGGTATAAGTTGTCTCTTTCCCTTCGCTTCCCGGCGCACTGTAGGTGTAAAAGACCCCGGCCTGAATCCGAAACGGTCGAAGATTCTTGCGTACCATCACCCCTTCCGTAAAGGCAATCTCGCCGAACCGCGTAGTCGGCAAACGGCCTATCGGGGCAAATCCGCCGGGCGGCTTGTCCGTTCCCAGCCACTTGCCGGTTGGAATCGACATCTGACAGAGAAACGTCAATGATGGACGCCAGGTGTCGGGATTCTGGACGACCGGGCGATACTTGATGGCGATATTCGTATCGCCGGGCCCGGTGTCGGTGGTCGTACGGCCGTTCTCTCGCGCCCAGAACGACTGCAGCGACGTAGTGGCGGCCAGCTGAATGTGATCCGTGTACCCGTACGCGAACTCCAGCGAGGGCTCCTGGACGCTATAGAGATGAACCGGCCCTTTTTGCCGATCGGAGAAGAAGCTCAGACGGTTGCCGAAGGAGTGTTCGCCGATCTGAGAGAAAATAAACGGACGCAGTAAATACTGACCCTGCAGTTGAATGTCCACCGCCGTATGCAGGATCGGACCGTGGGAAAAAGGATTCCAGCTCTTGCGATACTTTTGCATCTCTTGCTGGGACGGAACCCACTCCCATGCATGGGCCAGCGGGGACGTGAGGCAGATGAGACAAAGCACACCCATCGAGACTTCGAGCATCGGTCGGCAGGTTGCTGCAAAGCAGAGTCGAACCACACGGAGTGCGAGCCCCCTGCCGCTTCTTGCAAGGGCGACCACCCGAGCGCGGAAAGGATATGGCGGGAGGAGGTGGCTGCTCATCCGGAACTCGGGCTCAGGACTTCATCCACGAGTTCTTTGATTTGGGCGCGGATCCTGGCCAACACCCGGCGGCCGCCCGCGGTAATGATGTAGCGTTTCACGCGTCGTCCTTGGCGCACTGCCGTGAGACAGCGCAGGTAGCCGCTTGCCTCCAACTCATGGAGAACCGGGTAGAGAGTCCCTGGCGAGAGACGGTACCCGTGCCGGGCCAGTTCCACGCCCAGATCCGCGCCGCAGACCGGATTCTCCGCGGCGTGATGGAGGATGTGAGTGCGGACGAACCCCGTAAAGAACTGACGGGTCAAGCGGTCCTCCGAGACCGGGCTGGCGGGGGTCGTGCGGCGGCGAGAAAGCGACATTATGTGGTATCGTTCCTCGATATCGTTGACCGATACTTTCGCAAAGTGCGGGCGATTGTCAAGCCGGAAATAAGAGCCGACGTAGCATCACATGGGAACGAGCCAGCAGGGGCGTCTTCACCCGAGCCGAATCAAGACAACGCCGTGACAGGAAGATTCAGGGCCTCCGCCGGACCGCGATCGGGTTCAAGCGTATCTTGCGGAAAATCGGAAGACCTTCACGGAACTATCAAGAGGAACCCACCGTAAAGCCCTTCGACAGGGGCTTGAGACACCCCCTGATCGCGCGCTCGGTCCCCCTCGACGGGGAATAGGGATTGGCGACTGGCGCAGGCTACACTCGGACCCCATGAACGATCTGCGAAGCCCCACGGATTACGCATTCCGACGACCGGATCACCGGTTCGCCGTCAGCTTTCCGGTGGTGTTCGACGGGGTGCGAGTCATCGGGGACGGCGTCCTGCGGAACCTCTCGCATCGTGGCTGCGCGATGCAGGTGGCTGGCCGGATCCGTTGCGGCAGCCCGTTGACGCTTCACTTGTTGCTTGACGAACAGCACTCGGTCATCCTGATTCAGAAGGCGATCGTGCGTTGGAGACGAGGCTCACTGGTCGGCATGGAATTCAAATGGATGACAGAGGATGCGCAACGACGACTGAGCCACTTCCTCTGGCGCAAGACCGTGACACACTTCAATACCGCTCCATCCACCCCACCGGGACAGTAATCCTCGATGCTGGGCTGTTGGGGAGAGGCCGGAGATCAGGCGGCCTTGGCGGGCCGCCAGCGCAGTCCGACGTTCAGAATCTCTTGGAGGAGGTCGGGGTAGGTATACCGGGATTTCCTGGCCGAGTCGGCGAAATCCTCCCCTTCCGCAATCTGCGGGTTCGGATTCGCCTCGAGCACGTAGACCTTCCCGTCGGCGTCCAGACGCAGATCGATCCGCGCATAACCGCTCAGCCCCAGCACGCGATAGACCCGCTTGGCCAGATGCCGCACCTTCTCGGCCATGCCCTCCGGCAGGTTCTTCGCCTCGCAGGATCTGATGCCGTACTTCTGTTGATAGTTCCGATTCCATTTCACGCGCGCGGTCGCAATCCGACGGGATTCTTCCGGCATGTGGTCCATGATGAGCTCCCAGACGGGCAGCACCTGTAAGTATGCGTTCCCCAGGACGCCGACGTAGAGCTCGCGGCCTTCGATATACCGTTCAACCAGTGCGTCAGTGCGCACCTTCTCGTGGATGAACGCCACCCGCTCGCGCAACTTCTCATCATCATTGACGATCGACGCCTGCGAAATGCCCAAGGAGGCTTCCTCAGTCACGGACTTCACGATAAGCGGAAAGGGCAGATTCTTCGGTCGTTTGATGGTCCGACCGAGCGGCACGGTGACAAAGTCGGGAAACGGGATCCGATGGAAGGACATGACCTGTTTCGCGAGGGCCTTGTCCCTCGCCAACATCAAGCCGCGGGGATTGCAGCCGGTATAGGGCACTAGGAGCAGTTCGAGGTAGGACACCACGTTCTGGTCGTAGACCGCCACGCCGTCGAATTCTTCCAGGAGATTGAATGCGATGTGCGGCTGCCACGCTTTCACCGCCTCGCGGATGCCCCCCAGGTCGCTCTTCACCCCCAGCGGACGCACCTCATGGCCGAGTTTGCGCAAGGTGGTCACCACGTCATACTCCGTCTTCCACTCCGCCCCGTTGACCACGTGGGTCTCGGCTTGATCCGGCGGGACGAGATCCCGGTGCATGAGGACGAGCACGCGCAGTCGTTTCATAACGCCACGCGATGCCTTCCGCTGTGGAGATAGTTCATGACCTGCGCGGTGACCACGATGACAAAGTCGAGCCTGGCCTGCTCTTCACAGCCGGCCAATCGAAGGTTCAGTTCCCGACACCGGTCGATCATCTGTTCGAGCACCTGGTCGATCGTGTACTGGTACTCGCCCGTCCAGTCGGCGACTTTTCGGCGGACTTCTTTGCGCAGTCGACTGATAAACGTGGCGGCGCTCCTGTTCTGCGCGTGGGCCGGCAGGGAAGAAAAGAGGCGGCGCAAGTCGGTATCGAAGCAGTGTCGGCGATCCAACCCGTAATGTCTCCGTTTCTCCTCGTAGTGATCCCGGAGCGTTTTATAGAGCCGATGGAGCGGATCCACGCGTTCATTGGAGGTCACCACGGGCTTGACGCCGACCAGATCGTTCATCACCTGGTCGACATACTCAAGCTTCTTCATGACCGGCCAGCCGCGATACCGCTCCTGCCATTGAGAACCGGGGTCAAGCCACACGGCGAACGTTTCGGCGAAGTCTTCGTCGGGATGGCTTTGCGCGTACCAAATGTCGAGATACCGCACGAAACTTCGGCTGTACGGCCTTGGGGTGTAGTACTCAGGGTAGGGCTCGGACGACTTTCCAAACAGAAGCTGGCGGCGACGGCGGCGACGGAGCAAATGGGCGTTTTCGATGGCATGCCCCGCCTCATGGCGGAGAATCTTCATGCACCACTCGTGTGTTCCACCCTCCACTTCGAGCATCTGGTTTTGCTCGAGACGGGCGAGGCGAGGATGGGCGAGGTAGAACGGCACCGCGATCCCGGGGACCCCGTCCGGGGTAAACCATTCGTCGGAGAGCCAAAAGTGGGGACGAAACCTGAGGCCTCTGCTGTCGAGCTCCGTTGAGAGTTGCGCGATGGACCTTTCGAGGCTGCTTCCTTCGATGGCGAGCTTCAAGTCGCAGAACCGCAAGTCCAGCAGTTGGTCGTCAGACCAAGAGACCCAAGCAGGCTCCTGCGCATTCCAAAGAGCAGGCACGGGAGACTTGCGGAGGGGTTCCATCGTTCAACAGACCCGTCGCCACGGCGGGATAATCTGCCTGCTGAAAATATAGCACCGGACCTCTACGGGCAGGGCGCCGGGCCTGTCACGCAGTCGCCGCACACGCGGACTCGACGCGCTCGATGAGCACGCTTTCTTGACTGTTTCGGACAGGCTCGCTAGTGTTACAAGTGGGCTAGGGAACAGTGATTAGAGGGAGAGGAGACGACCATGCAACCTTCAGCCGCCTCGATGACCCCACGGAAAGCGCCCCGCTTTGCCATCCAGTTGCCGGTGGTGTTTAAGACGGAGTCAATCGAAGCAAGCGGGACCGTCCTCAATCTGTCCTCCGGGGGCTGCGCGGTGGCATCGTCCACTCATGTGGCTCATGGCGCGTACCCGCAGCTACAGATCGACGCGGTCGAAGGGGAAGAACCGATCCATGTCGAATTGGCCGCGGTCAGGTGGGCGACTGGCGACCGCTTTGGATGCGAATTTATTCGGATCAGACCCGAACAGGCCGACCGCCTCTCCAAGTTTCTGCGGACCCTTGCGTTGCCGGGGGAAGGTTCGTAGTTTCGTCCCCGCTCCCGCCGCGATCGAGAGCACGCGAGCCCTTATTTCACGGCCACCATCCGGACCTGCTTCAGGGTGGTCACACCGAGCAAAACCTTATCGATCCCGTTTTGCACGAGCGTCGTCATCCCTTCGGTCGTCGCCAGTTTCAGCATCTCGGCGGTTCGCGCACGCGATTGAATCAAGCCCTTCATCTGTTCCGTCCCTCGGAGTAGCTCGTGGAGGACGACGCGACCTTTGAAGCCGGTGTGGTTGCACGCCTCGCAGCCCCGTCCTCGGGAGAGCTGAAATTGGCTGTCATAGTCCAAGCCGAACCGACTCCAATAAGACGGCCCACACACATGGACCAACTCATCGTATTCCTGGCGAGTCGGGTGATAGGCCTCTCGACACTCCAGGCATATCCGTTTGCAGAGGCGCAAGGCAATGATCCCCAGAATCGAATCGGCGAAGTTGAATGGATCGCACCCCATGTCCAACAGACGCACGACCGTTTCCACGGCGCTGTTGGTGTGTAGGGTGCTCAGGACCAGGTGGCCGGTCAATGACGCTTCGATGGCGACATCGGCGGTTTCCTTGTCACGCATCTCACCGATCATGATCACGTCCGGGTCAGCCCGGAGAAATGCTCGCATGGCGACGGCGAATGTGAACCCGATCTTGGGATGGACCTGAACTTGCCTCAACCCTTCCTGAGTGATCTCGACGGGATCCTCTGCGGTCCAAATCTTCCGTTCGTCCGTATTCAACGTTTGAAGGATCGCGTGGAGCATCGTGGTCTTGCCGGAACCGGTGGGGCCCACACACAGAATCATGCCGTGAGGGTGGCTGGCCAATTCTTTAAACGTCTGCAGGGTCGCCGGGGTCAGCTCCATCGCCTCGAGCGGCATCGGCTGCTTCGCCGTCAACAGACGCATCACGACGTCTTCGTTGTACCCAGCCGTGGGAAGCGTCGCGACCCGCAGTTCGATCTCATTCTCCCTGCTCAGTTTGTAACGGATCTTGCCGTCCTGCGGTTTCCGTCGCTCCGAAATGTCCAGGTTCGCCATGATCTTGATTCGAGACACGATCGCCCGGCGATAGCCGGCGGGAATTTTCATGTAGGAAAAACAAGTTCCGTCGACACGAAAGCGAACGACCGTATCCTTCCTGTCCGAGTATGGTTCGATGTGAACGTCGGAGGCGCCCAACCGATAGGCCTCCGCGATAATCTGATTCGCCAGCCGCACGATCGCCGAGTCGTTTTCATCGATCCCGCCCTCTTTCGCCTCAGCGAATTGCTCGGCTTGGGCTTCGTTCACCAGCTCCCCGAGCGTGTCGGCGATGGAACCCGACTCTGTTTGGCCGATGGCATGGAGGAGAAACCGCTCGATGTCTCTCCGCAGGCTGACGGAAAAGCGGATCGTCAAGCCGGGGAACACCTGCTTGATGTCAACTCCTCGTTCGATGTCGTGCGGGTTGTCGATCAGGACGTCCAGTACCGTGTTGCGACGCCGCAGGGGAAGCCAATGGTTTTTTCGCAAGTAGTCGGAGCTGAGATCTTTCAGCAACTCCGGATCGGGGATGGTTCGGCCGTCATAGGGAACGTAGGGGCAGCCATAGTACTCGCCCAGGGCTTTGCCGAGTTCTTCCTTGGGAATGCGAAACTTGTCCAGAAGAATGGACTCGATATCGGCCTTGGATGATCGGACCTCGTCAATCCCGGCTTCGATATCCGCCTGTCGCAGAACCCCTTTTGTGACAAGGGGAGTAAGGACGGCCTTCTCCAACACATGCGGCGGCAATTTCAACATCTCGGACGCTCTCGTCGGTCGTCAGCCGGCAGCCCTGGCTGGCTTTCTCTCATCGAGGAGCGAGCATAGCATTGATTCGCGACCCTGCCTCGCAAAAACGCAGTTTTGGATAAGGCCGGTGGCCACTGGAAAAAGGCGACCGACTGGGAGACTATCCGACAGATGGCTCGCGGGGGTCACTCGAGAAGGAGGTGCCACTGGGAGGACCAAATAGCTGCATTGACCTGCCTGTGGCTAGCGACCGAACCATCCAGGTGTCCGACAGCTGTCATGAACACACCTCGTGTGCATCATCCGGGGGAATGACAAGGCACACGGTCCGGCAAGCGAGCTTTGGGAAGAAATAGGGTGGAGGCATCTCACCGAAAGCCACATTACCTAATCAATGATGCCATCAAGGATGTCTTTCGGCCCTCATGCGATAGGACTTGCGCCGGGCAAACGCTTCGAACCGCGCATTGACTTTTGGCGATGGGCTCCACTAGCTGAAAGTCCGATACAACGTGAATGCCCCAAGCCCCAAGATCATGCCGGCTACGGAAACTCTAAACCAATGCTCGGGGATAGAGCGGAGAATGCGTTCCCCAATTACAGTCCCTACCACGACGGCAACGCCGAGCAGCAGTATCGTCGGCCAAATCTGCACAAGCGGCTCCAACTCGGTCACGAGATGGACCGGCATCCGTGCGCCATCGACGATCAGTCCGATCCCTGTGGCGGTGGCCACGAAGGCTTGCCGATTGACATCGAATCCAAGCAAGGCCGCGGAGCGAATGCCGCCCTGATTGCCGACAAGGCCGCCAAGCAAGCCGGACAACGCTCCGGCAATCCACGCCGTTCGCCGTCCGAAGCGAGAATCCAGAGCCTTACCCGTCAGATCAGACAGGCCGGCAAACATCAGAAGCGCGGCGAGCATCCCAGAGAGGAGACGACTGTTGGCTATTGAGTGCATGAGAGCACCAGCTACCCCCCGAGTGCATTCAGGAGGCCGAAGTGGAGCAGCACCTGACGATCCACTTGCGCCTCCAAGAGACAGAAACGCACTCCAGTTGCGAGCAGATGAGGATTCGAGACCGCCGCCACCGCGACCTTCGTGTCGAGTTCAATAGATAACAAGGGTGTGAGGATGCTGGCGATCCCAAAGCCAGACACGGGGGCGATGGCCCCAGCGAGGACGGCTGCTAATGGTGAGCCAGATATCGTACGGCACGGGCGAACCAACCACATTGCGTCGTGAAAGCGATTCTCACCACTTCAATGGGCAATCGTGCCTCCGCCCTCCTATCGCTGAGTAGAGCGCTGCTGAGTGGGTGTCTTGCTCACGTGCTTTCTTACGAACCCTCTTCCTCGAGCACTTCCTTGACCAACTCCTTGAGACGCTTTCGCGCTTCACCCAGCGCCCATTGACCACGTGGCGTGATCCTGTAGTACTTGCGGACCCGCCCGCTCTCCACTTTAGAAACGCATCGCAAATAGCGGGCGGCAGCAAGCCCATGGAGAACCGGATAGAGCGTCCCCGGGCTCAACCGATAGCCATGATGGGCCAATTCTTCGGTGATCTCGACGCCGCAGATGGGTGCCTCAGCAGCATGAAAGAGAATGTGAGTCCGGATAAACCCCAAGAACAATTGGCGGTCAAGTTGATCCGAACGCCTGAGATGCGTCGAGGCATCCATCTGAGAAGAGTTACGCGACATCATGTTCTTCATATCGATATTTGCGCCCAGAGCCGGCTTTCAGGTCCGCGAAGGCGGCGCGATCGTCACCTTCGTTCCTGGTCTCAGTTCATCGGTCCCTCGGGCCACGACGAAGTCTCCCGCGCTCAGGTCGCCGAACACCTCGATCAGGTTCCCGACCGACTGTCCCTTCCTCACTTTGACCCATTCGGCGGTCTCCTGCCGGACTCGGATCACGAACGTGAGTTCTGTCGTGGTCACGATGGCTTTGTCAGGCACAAAGAGAGTCGGTGTCGATCGTCGCACTGGCCATTCCACCTCCGGAAACATTCCCGGAGCCAGGAGACCGGATGCGTTGTCCACATCCATCTCCACCGGCATCGTCCGCGTCTTCATGTCCACGGAATGAGCAAACCGGGTGATCTTGCCGTGGAACATTTGGCCTGGAAACGCCGGGACCGAAAATTTCACAGTCTGGCCGACCTCGACATCACCTGTGTACGGCTCCGGCACAGGGACCATGAGCCGCAGATGTGCTGTGTGTTCCAACCGGACTCATGGAGGATTCGCTCCAGCCCCTCCGGCTCCGGCTGGGCCCACCAACGCGCCGGGATGCACATGTCGCGTCGTAATCACACCGTCGAACGGGGCGGTGATGACCAGGTAGTCTTCCATCTTCTTCAACGAACGGACGCGCGCACGATCTGCTTCCACGGTCCGCTTGGCGATTTCTAGATCGTTGGGAGCTACCACACCCGGTGTGGCAGCGGCGGTCCTCAGGCGCTCGTGTGTGATCTCGTCGGCACGCAACTTCGCTTCGGCTTCCGCCCGTTGCGCCGAGAGCTCCGGCGCCATGAGCCGCACCAGTATCTGCCCACGTTTGACCGTCGAGCCTCGGTCCACACCGATCCACTCGAGAATCCCCGTCACCTTGGGATAGAGGTCTACGCTAAGGAACGGTTGCAGTTCACCGGGGAGACGGACGCTGTCATCCAATCGCTGCGCAACGACCGATACCACGGCTACCTGTGGAATACCGCCACGAGGGCTCGCAGACGGCGACGCTCGGTCCGATGGCGCGACCTTCTCAACCGTGCCGCCATCTCTTCGAGCCAGAACGAGCACGAGCACCGTCACCACCAGCACCGCGAGGAGACCACCGATGACAAACCATCGTCTCATGACGTGAGGCCTTCCGCTTGGGACCCAGTCCCTGGAGCGTCATAATAGGCGCTTTGCGGGTCATCCGGATCCAGCGAGGGGGCAAGAGGATGGGTCCAGCGCTTGATGCCCGCAAAGACTGTTGGCAGGATCAAGAGCGTCGCCAAGGTCGCGGCCAGCAGCCCACCGATCACGGCGCGGCCAAGTGGTGCCGTTTGCTCTCCTCCTTCCCCGAGCGCCAGCGCCAGCGGGATCATACCAGCGATCATTGCGGCGCTTGTCATAAGAATCGGGCGCAGCCGTCCTTGTGCGCCCTCGATGGCGGCCTCTGTCGCGGAACGCCCGGCTTGCCAGCGGGTTTCGGCAAAGGAGACCAGCAGGATCGCATTCGCCACTGCCACTCCGATCGCCATGATGGCGCCCAGAAAGGATTGCACATTCAGTGTGGTGCCAGTCACAAAGAGGGCTCCCATGATGCCAGCCAGGACTGCCGGCATGGTGGAGAGCACAATGGACGCATTCCAGACCGATTGGAAGTTGGCGGCCAACAGGAGAAAGATAACCACGATCGAGAGAGCGAGGCCGACCCTGAGGCTCGCGAGTGTGTCTCGCATGGGAGCCGCCTGCCCGCGGAGGACGACACTGACCCCGCGAGGTGGCTCGCCCGCCCTCGCGATAGCATCTGAAACCCGGTCGGCAGCATGCCCCAGGTCCTCGCCCGCTACATTGGCGGTGAGAGTCACCATCCGTTGCATGTTATACCGGGTATATTCGCCAATCATGCTGCCGGGAGCGACCTGAGCCAGATCTCGAACTAAGGGACCCGCGGTGCCGTTGGGCATCACGGGGACGTTCTGCACGTCTTCCGCCGAGGCCATGTGGTGTTGCGGAATTTCGATCTGCACTTGGTAGGCGTTCCCGGAGGACGGATCACGCCAGAACATGGGCTGGATAAAGCGACTCGAAGATGTCGCCGAAACCAGCGAGCGCGCCACATCAGACATAAAGACTCCGAGTTGGCCGGCCCGGATCCGATCCACCGTCACCTCGATCGTAGGATACTCGAGTGGTTGCCCGAACTGGAGGTCCCGGAGCGTGGAAAGTTTTGCCATCTCCTGAAGCACCCGTTCCGCATAGGCTCGATTCGCCTCGAGCTTGGGGCCACTCATCGCGACCTCGATGGCGGTGGGCGATCCCATGCTCATGACCTGGCTGATAATATCCCCCGCCTCGAACACATACTTGGTACCTGGAAAGAGCTTGGGGAGTTTCTCTCGAAGCCGCTCCTTGACCTGTTCGACTGAGAGACCGCTCTCCCGTTTCAAGGCTACGAGGAGCACCGCCTCATGGGGTCCGCTCGTCCACAGATGGATCGTGTTGACCGGGTAACTGGCCGGCTGGACACCCACGAATCCTTGCGTGATGGCAATATTCTCAGCCCCCACTTCCTCCGCTATGGCGTTGAGCACGCGTTCCGCCAGGACTTCCGTTCGCTCGATCCGGGTGCCGTCCGTGGCGCGGACGCGAAGCTGGAATTGTCCCGTGTCGACGCTTGGGAAAATCTCCATGCCCAATCTGTCGATCAAACCCCAGATGACGACTCCTGAGAACAGGAGATAGAGGGGAATGACAATCCAACGGAAGGTGACAAGCCTCGCAATGAACCGCCCGTACCACTGCTGGAATCGGTGAAAATGGCTCTGCGCATGATCGACCGATTGCTCAGAACGGAGCAGCCAAGTGGCCAGCACCGGCACAAGCGTACTGGCCAAGAAATACGAGGCCGCCATCGCAAAGCCTACGGCCAGGGCGAGCGGGACGAACAGGGCTCGACCGACTCCGACCATGAAGAACGAGGGAATGAAGACGGCCAAGACGCTCAGCATCGCGACCAAGCGCGGCACGGCGACATCGCGGCTTGAATCCACGACCGCGCGCGCCCGGGCTTGGCCTCGGGCCAGATGCGCATGGATATTCTCGATTGCGACCGTCGATTCATCCACCAGAATGCCCACGGCGAGAGCCAGCCCACCGAGAGTCATGATGTTGATGGTCTGTCCCAGCGCCCAGAGAGCCACAACTGCCGACAGCAGTGCAAAGGGAATGGTCAGCAGGACAATGACGGCACTGCGCCACTCTCTCAGAAACAGCAAGACCATCAGCCCAGTGAGCAGCGCGCCCAAGATCCCTTCCGTGGCGAGGGACCGCACGGCATTCTTGATGTAGATCGACTGATCGAATTCAAAACTGATTGAGATGTCTTCAGGCACTAACGCCTGGAACTTGGGGATGGCTTCTTTCACGCGATTGACAACGGCCAAGGTGGAGGCATCGGCCCGCTTGGTGACAGGGATGTAGACCGCGCGTCGCCCATTGATGAGCGCGTAGGCGGTCAGAATATCGGTACTGTTCTCAGCATAGCCGATGTCCCGTAAGAACACTGTCGGGCCGACCCCCGTCCGGATCGGGATATCGCCGAATCCTGCCATTGTCGGGATCACAGAGTTCACGGTCGTGATCGTCGTCACATCCTCAATCCGGACATTGCCAGCGGGCACGATCAGATTGCTCTTGTTGATTGCCTGGACGACTTCGTCCGGTGCCATCCGATAGGCCCGCAAGCGCTCCGGATCGATGTGGATGACGATGGTTCGCGCATTGCCGCCGAAGGGTGGTGGGGCGGAGACTCCGGGCAGCGTCGCAAACATCGGGCGGACACGGAACAGAGCGAGATCCTGGATCTCACCCACGCTCCTCGTTTCGCTGCGGAAGACCAAGGAACCGACCGGAACACTCCCGGCATCGAACCGCACGATGAAGGGCGGCACAGTCCCAGGAGGCATGAAGGCCCAAGAGCGATTCACGTAAGCCACGGTCTGGGCCAACGCCTGAGACATGTCGGTACCCGGGTGGAAGAACAACTTGATTAGCGCGGCCCCTTGGATCGACTTCGACTCGACGTGTTCGATCCCGGTGATGTAGAGGAAATGGTATTCGTAAAAGGAGACGAGATAACTTTCCATTTGGGCCGGGTCCATTCCCGAGTAGGGCTGGGCGACGTAGATCGCCGGCAGGCCCAGATCCGGAAAGATATCGATCGGCATCCGTTTCAGTGCCAGCAACGCGCAGAGCGCGATCGCAACGATGGCCACCAAAATCGTAATGGGCCGCCGCAAGGCGGCGAGAATCAGCCACATGGATCCGGCTCGTATGACGTCTAATGCTGGCTCATGACTCGCACGACCTGCAAGAATGGCTCGAGATCGCCTTGGGCCCCGCTCAATCCCAGCAAAGATCGCCACACTCCCAAGCGGGCGAGCGCATCATCCACTGTTGCCTGGGCCAATAACTGCTGTGCCTCCGCCGCCTCGACAACCGTGGCAAGGCCTGATCTATAGCGAGCGAGTGCTTGCGTCTCTGCATCACGCGCCGCTTTCACTTGAACCGGCGTGTTGTCGGCGACACGCTGTGCGGCATCGAAGGTGGCTCGCGCCTTGCTCTGTTTGCCGGTGATGGCCTGAATGATCTGATCATAGGTGGCAGCCTCGGCCTGCTCGTGGTGCTGCTCCATCGCCCGCTTCGCCCGCACAGAAGCAAAATCCATGAGTTCAAACGAAAGAGCCAAACCAACCGCCCAGTTCTGAGTATCCGGGAGGAGCCCATCGAACCAAGGGATGCGATTCCCGGCCACGTCCCAGGAGCTGCCACGCCCGAACAAGACACTTTGGATCTCCAGCCGTGGGACCCATGCCCGATCCAGGGCTTCCTTCCGTTTACGAAAGATATCGACTGTGGCCATCTGCGTGATGGCCAAGGGATGGGATTCCGGTGTTGATCCCTCCCGCATGTTGGATTTCGGCAGCGACAGCAAGGGTCCGGCTGCCACCTCCATGGGCGTCCCAGCAACGCCCAGCACCTCTGCCAAGGTGGCCTCGGCGATGTCCTCGGCTTGCTGGGCCTGGATGAGCTGAGTTCTCGCCAGTGCCAGTTCGGCCTGTGCTCTTGAATCGTCCGCTCCAGGACGCAGCCCGCTCTTGACCAACGTCGTCACGGTCTCCGCGAACACACGTCTCCGTTCCAAGTTGGCCTTCATTGCTTCGACGGTTTGTTGGGCCATCAACACGGAGAAAAAGGCCTCTCCTACCCCGAGGCCCACATCGAGTTTCGTCAGAGATACCCCGGCCGCAGCTTGCCGTTCTGCGGCCCGGGCCGCCTCAACATTGGCATCCCGTAGGCCTAGATCGAACGGTTCCCATCCTGCGTACACCCCCGCCGCACTTCCCCATGCGCCTTGGTAGCTAGTCGTCGGCGCTTGGCGCCCCCCAGATCGGCGGTGTGTACGGTGTCATGAAAAACAAACCGGAGGCCTTGTTGAAAGTGCCCATATTCCCTTGCACGCCCATGTTGATGCGAGGGAGAAATGCCGTGCGTGTCAGATCAACGCCGGCCTTCTCGGCAGACACGCGGGCTAGAGAGGCCCGGACAGTTGGGAAATGATCGATCCCAAACTGGATCGCCTGCTCGATAGTGAGCGGGACGGGCGGAAGTTCCGGAGGCTGAGCATTAAGGACAACGGCCCATGCTAGCGCAATCAGCGAGACCCCAAAGCTCATACTCGCACGACGAAGGGCTGAGGAATCATGGAGCACATTGCGCATATGACCCCTGGATGACTGCCTCACAAATTCGGTCACCTCTTTACGAGCCTTACCCTTCAGCCAGCGGCGCCGATGCAATTTTCGCGGAGGGGCGACAACGGTATTGCCTTACGATATCGTTTGTCGATAGTGGCCGCCTGTTGTCTTCTTGTCAAGGAGCTTCCTTCCTTCGTCGCCGCACGCTATGGTTCCAAGCCGGTTCCTTCTCGTTCTCTTGAAAGGCCATCAAGAAGAGGGATTTAGGGGTGAGGGAAGCCGCTGGCTTCCCGGCGGCTTCTCCGCAACGGCCTTCAGCGTTCGAGCGCGTGAGCGGAGATCCACTCTTTCGCCTCAAGCCTAACGTTCATGAGGGCCTCGTGGTCGTGAAGACCAAACGAAGTGTCACTACGCCAGGCGCCGCACTGGTCCTTGAATGGGCGGGAAAGGCGGCGGACAAGAACGGACCTTTCGGGCCGGTGTTCTGCTAGATCGTGGCTTCGATGTTGTCGCAACAACGAGTGTTGGCGTCCAGAACTCTATTCGGCTGCAGCAGACACCTTAACCCCTCAGGAGCGAGCGGCACGCACGAAGTACGATCACTACATGCGAAGGGAACCACCGGAGGGCTCTATCCGCTCGCGAGCATTTTACGATACAACAATAAAGGGCGAGCGGGTCGAGCAAGCGAAATTTGGGAAGCAAGTGGGTTGAGGACTCTATCCCGTCCCGATAGATCTGGTAGCCTTCTAAAGAGCGACCGCCGCGCAGGAATCAGAATCCTGGATACTTGAGGTGTTTATCCGGCGGCGACAATGAAGAGGGCTACGCCCGAAGAGCCGCCGGCACGCGCAAGCGAGGTTTGGTGCGCCCGGCAGGAATTGAACCTGCGACCTGCGGGTTCGAAGCCCGACGCTCTATCCACCTGAGCTACGGGCGCACAAAGATTACCAAATCACTTCGCGGCGCAGTTTGTCAAGGAACTGCAATCGACCCCTCGAAACGAGAACGGGGCAACCGTTGCTGGTTGCCCCGTTAGAAATACAGCCGTCAAGTAATTGGGTCGCTGACAGACTCACCAACGATCTCGATCGCCGGCCCCTCCGATTGCTCCGCTGCCAGGCCCCCGTCCTCCGCCCATCGGGCGCTTTTCCTGCGGTCGGGCTTCATTGACGACCAACGTCCGTCCGCCGAACTGGCTCCCGTTCAGTGCGGCAATCGCCTTTTGCGCATCTGCGTCGCTTGCCATTTCGACAAACCCGAATCCTCGCGATTGTCCGGTATACCGGTCCATGATCACCTTGGCCGACTGGACCGTGCCATGCTGGCCGAACAATTCCGCTAATTGTTGTTCCGTGGTTGAGTACGGCAAACTTCCCACATACAGCTTGTTACCCATACGGCACCTCCGTCACTGTGACATTGCCTTGGGAGCGGACAATGACGGAAGGCAAGGGGGTGGGCCGGGCACGCCGGTACCTCACGGTCACTCACGCTTTCCGGCCAATTACCTCTCGCAAGACAACATCGACTCAGGGCTCATCTCCCGGAGCTCAGTCCGCCGGCCCTGCTGCGGCGACAAAAAAGGATACCACGCACCCCCGGGCCTAGCAACACATCGGCGTGATTACATGAACGAGAGAACACGATCGGCGACCTCCGCAGCGCTCAACTGTTCCGTCGAAATCGTGTGATCCGCCGCCGCCTTATACTTGGGCGCGCGCTCCGCCAAGACCTCCTCGATTTCTTCGAGGAAGGATTTCTTGCCCGTCAGCGAGGGGCGTTGCGTGTCCCCGCCGATGCGACTCGCAATGGTCTCCACGGTCGCGGTGAGCCAAAAGAGCTTGCCGTTTTTCTTCAAGACCTCGACGTTACCCGGGCGCAGGATCGCCCCCCCACCGGTATCGATGACCACACCGTCTTTGTTGCCAAGGTCGCGGCAGACCTCCGATTCCAACTCCCGAAAGTGGTCCCAGCCCGATTCCTGTACGATCTCGGGAATCGACTTGCCCGCCCGCCGAACGATCTCCGCGTCCGTCGAGACAAGATCGCGTTTCAGGCGAGCCGCCAACAGTGCGCCGACCGTGCTTTTGCCTGTCCCACGATACCCGATGAGGACGATGTTCATGAGAGACAGTCACTCGTGAAGCGGGAAGCATGAGGCGCGAGACACAATGGCTCGTGATAGGTGACCGGGGACCCGTTGCTCGGGGTGCCCATTGCTCTGCCAACTGCAATGGGCCCAGGCAACGGGTGCCCCGTCTGAGGAATGCTGAGCGCTTGGAAGGCTGCCGATGGGAGCATCAAGAGAATCGAGATTCCAACACCTGCCGCATGACGCCCACCGGTGCTTGGCGACTGGTCCAGAGCTCGAACTGCGTCGCCGCTTGGTAGAGAAACATCTCAAGCCCTTGGACGGTCCGGCATCCAGCCGCCTTCGCTTCTCGAAGCAGCCGCGTCTCGCGCGGGTTGTAGACGATATCCATCACCGAGAGGCCTGGATGGAGCAGACCGGCTGGCACGCAGGTCCCTTCCGTTTTGGGCGACATCCCCACCGGCGTGCAATGGATCAGGACCTGCGCCTCCGGAAGCGTCTTATGCAAGGTGGGCTCGTCAATCATCCCTTGCGAAAGCGGCAGCGAGGTCTTGGTTTGGAGGTCTGAGGCAAGTTGCCCGCACTCCCGCGCATCGATCCCGAGGAGCGTCAGGTGCGCGACGCCGGTTTCCGCCGCTAACGCAAAGGCGATGGCGCGGGCGGCCCCTCCCGAACCCAGCAGCACCACACGCTGACCTTTCAACAAGACGCCGCCGTCGCGCAATGCGCGGAGGGCGCCCGATGCGTCGGTGTTGTAGCCGATCAGCCTGGTGCCCTCCGCTACGATCGTATTGATGGCACCGATGTGCCGCGCGGTCGGTTCGATCTCATCCAGGAACGGAATCGCCGCCACCTTGTGCGGTATGGTGACGCTGGCGCCGCGAAACGCCCCGATTGCCCGCAGTCCTTTAATCGCGTCCCCGATGGCTTCCACGCGGAAGGCAAGGTAAACGAAGTTCAGCCCCAGCTTCTGAAAGGCGGCGTTGTGAATGGCCGGCGAGAGAGAATGTTCGACGGGATTGCCGATGACGGCGCAGAGTTTCGTGTGGGCGTTGATGTCCATGCTGCAGAAAATTGTCAGTCATCAGTCTGCAGGTTCCAGTTTTCGGTCTGAACTGAAGACTGCTTACTGACAACCGAATACTACTTCTTCACCACTTTCAGCGCTAGATACTGCGGCCCTTGCACCTGATAGAGCACCGCCACCTTGTCGTCTTTCTTGAGGTCTTTGATGCTCTTCGGACCGCCCTCGAAGGTCGTCTTCTCGTTGGCGACGAATGTAAAGCGCGTCCCGCCGTCCTCTTTCTTCACGGCAAACTTGCCGGCGCCCACATCGACCGTCAGGACCGTGCCGGAGAATTCGGTGCCCGTTTCTGAGAAGCCGTGTGAGATCGGGTAGAAGATCAGACCAAGAACGACGAGCACACTTATATGGATCGTCAGACTCCGCCACATCGGAACCCTGGCACGCCGCATGGTTACTCCCTCCTCACCACGCTGTCATCCCGCCGTCGATCGTGAACGTCTGGCCCGTGACCCAGGCCGCGTCGTCCGAGGCGAGATACAACACCATCTTCGCCACTTCCTCGGGCTTCCCCGGACGGCGGATCAGATAGTGGGACAGCACCTCTTCCGCCATGGGTGGGTTGTTCAGCAGGCTGGCAGCCATGGGGGTATCGATCAGCCCGGGATTGACGAGGTTGCAACGAATCCCCTGCCCCGCATAGTCCACGGCGATGCCGCGGGACATGGCGTCCAAGCCCCCCTTGGAGGCGGCGTACACGGAGCACATCGGGATTCCGACCAGACTCGCAATGGACGAGATATTGATGATGGCCCCGCCCCCGCCCTTGAGCATCTCCGGGATCGCGGCCTTCGTCATCCGGAAGACCCCCGTGAGGTTGACGTCCAAAACTTGTCGCCACGCCGCATCGTCCGTCTCATGGAGCAACTTTCCAAATTCGCCGATGCCCGCGTTGTTGACCAAGATATCCAACCGACCATACGCCCGCCCCGTCTGCGCGACGACTTCCCGCACGTGCGCCTCATCCGTGACAGACCCGGCCACGCCCAGCGCTCGGCCCGTGCTCCTATTAATCTCGTTCACCACGCGGTCCAGTTCTTCCTTCCGGCGACCGGTGACGACGACGGCCGCCCCTTCCTGCGCGAACAGCCTCGCGATCGCTTCGCCGATGCCGGCGCTCCCGCCGGTCACAATCGCGACTTTCCCCTGTAATCGACTCATGCGGATTCCTCCCCCGCAGGCTTTCCTGGTTCGTTCGGATCGTCTGCCTCCCATCCGGTGCCTGAGGGTGTCCCGCTGAAAAACCCGGGGTCCACTCTTCTGGCGACGGTGAGAAATCCGGAATGCGCGACCATGCGATGATCGGGACGGACACTCCGCCCTTGCACCGACCAGGTCCGCAGCAACGACTCGAAGGTTTGGATCATGCCGAAGACCGACGCTCGCTCGAGCGCCTCTACAGTCTGCATGACTTGAGGCACCGTGGGCACGAAGCTCAAGTAGATGCCCCCTGACCGGAGGACTCGCACGGCGTGCGGCACGACCTGCCAAGGCTCCGGGAGATCCAGCACGAGTCGATCGAAGGGGAGGCCATCCTCGGGGAGATCGATTCCTTCGTACGCATTTTTTCGGTAGAGCCGCAGGTTGGGGGTGCCTCCCAGATAGCGCTCGATGTTCATCATGGCGGTTCTGGCAAAGTCATCGCGGGCTTCATAAGTGACGATGAGCCCCTTCGCTCCCACCGCACGGAGGAGCGCCATCGTCAGCGCCCCGGAGCCGGTCCCGGCTTCGAACACACGGGCGCCGGGATGAATGTCGGCCCACATGGTGATGAGGGCCAAATCCTTCGGATAGAGGACCTGCGCACCCCTCGGCATCTTCAGCACATACTGGGCGAAGGTCGGCCTGACGGCGAGCATGCGACGGCCTCGCGACAACGTCACGATGGAGCCGTCGGGCTTGTCGATCAGCTCATCGTGGGGAATCGTCTCCCCGCTATAGTGGAACGTCTCCCCGGCTTTGAGGGTGAGAGCGTACGAACGGCCTTTCTTGTCCACCAGGTGAATCCGTTCCCCGTCTTGCATCCTACTCATGGCGCGGCATTCTAGGGGACACTCCGCGGGCATTGCAACCGACCGGACGCGCCGGTGCGTTCCTTGACGCTTCGACGGCGCACATGCGCCGCTCAGCGTCAATCCTGAGCAAGCCTTGCCCGCCCTTCGGCAGATTCAGGGCGCCCTGAGCTAGCCGAAGGGCGGAAAGGCGGGCAGTCGAAGGATTGACAGGGTGTGGAACGGGCCGTATCATCCGCGCAAGTCTTCGACGTCGCTGGGCGCATGGCTCTTCCGTCGCAGCGTTCCATCCCATGGAGTCCGAGATGCACGGCCCCGGTCGTTTTCCGCCTGTCCTCCATTATTTGGCCATCCTGGTCTGTAGCGGGGTGCTGTGGGCGGAGCCGGCCCCATCCTTCGCGGGTTCCAACGACATCCTCCTGGCGACGTATGAAGGTGTGATCAATCCGGTCACCGCCGAATACATGCACGACGCGCTCGCCACCGCGCAGCAACGGAGCATGCAGGCGATCATTCTGCGTCTGGATACTCCAGGAGGGCTCGACACCTCGATGCGGGACATCATCAAGGACTTCACGGCGTCCACGATTCCGGTCGTCGTGTACGTCTCCCCTTCGGGAGGACGGGCGGCATCCGCCGGCGTGTTTCTCACGCTCGCCTCCCACGTGGCGGCGATGGCGCCGGGCACCAACATCGGCGCCGCCCACCCCGTGGCGATGGGGGGAGGCGAGATGGACCGGACGATGAAAGAAAAGATCGAGAACGATTCCGTTGCCTACATCAAATCGATCGCGGAGCAGCGAGGACGGAATGCCGCCTGGGCGGAGGACGCGGTGCGCAAGAGCGTCTCCGTCACCGAGAAGGAAGCCCTCAAACTCAAGATCATCGACCTGGTGGCTGAGGATCTTGCCCATCTGCTCACCCAACTGGACGATCGGCAGGTTCGCCTGGCGACCACCACCGTGACCCTGAGCACGAAGGACGCAAGGCTGGTCGAGTTCCCGCTGGGGCTGCGCCTCGAGCTGCTGAAGACCCTGAGCGACCCGAACATCGCGTACCTGCTCATGACGATCGGCACCATCGGCTTGCTCGCGGAGCTGTACAACCCCGGGGCGATCCTACCCGGCATCGTGGGGGCCATCAGTCTGGTCCTCGCCTTCTATTCGTTTCAGTCGCTTCCGGTCAACTACGCCGGGGTGCTCCTCATCGTGCTCGGCATCATCTTCTTCATTTTGGAAGCGACCGTCACGAGCTACGGTCTGCTGGCCATCGGCGGTGTGCTCGCGATGGTGTTGGGCTCCCTCATGTTGATCAAGACCGATGCGGAGTTTCTCCAGCTCTCGTGGATCACCATCATCCCGGTGGTGGCTCTGGCGGCCGCTTTTTCGCTCTTCGTCGTGGGAGCCGGAGTCCGGGCCCTGCGGCGACGGCCCGTCACGGGGGCCGAAAGTATGGTGGGGCTCGTCGGCGTCGCCAAGACGGCCTTGGCACCGGAAGGCCAACTCGCATTGCGCGGCGAACTCTGGGAGGCTGTGAGCGAGGAGCCGATTCAGCCGGGCGCCCGGGCCGAAGTCACGCGCGTCGAAGGGTTGAAGCTCTACGTGAAACCGGTCATGAGAAAGAACGAGGCTTGATTATGTTGTTCGGTCCAATGGGCCTGCTGCTGGTCGGAATTCTCTTGGTCATCATAGCGAAGCTGACGTTCAACGTCCTGCCCGAGTATGAACGGGCCGTGATCTTTCGACTCGGCAGGCTCGCGCAAGGTCTGGTCGGCGGCAACGGACCGGGTCTCGTCGTGATCCTCCCCCTCATCGACCGGTTGGTGCGGGTCAGCCTGCGAACGGTCACCATGGACGTCCCGCCGCAGGACGTCATCACAAAGGACAATGTCACCGTCAAGGTCAACGCGGTCATTTATTTCCGCGTCGTTGACGCGCAACGGGCGATCATTCAGGTGGAGGACTATCTGTACGCCACCTCGATGATGGCCCAGACGACTCTACGGAGCGTGCTCGGCCAGAGCCAACTGGACGATCTGTTGGCGAAACGCGAGGAGATCAACACGGAGTTACAGCGGATCATCGATCAGCAGACCGAGCCCTGGGGCGTGAAAGTCACGGCGGTCGAGGTGAAGAACGTCGACCTGCCGCAGGAAATGCAACGCGCGATCGCCAGACAAGCCGAGGCCGAGCGCGAGCGCCGGGCGAAGGTCATTCATGCGGAGGGCGAGTTCCAGGCCGCGCAACGGCTCGCGGAGGCGGCTCACGTCATCAGCCAAAATCCGGCGGCGCTGCAATTGCGCTACCTTCAGACGCTGGTCGAGGTCGCGGCGGAGAACAACTCCACCACCATCTTCCCGATTCCAATCGACGTGATATCGCCGTTCCTCAAGGAGTGGGGCAAGAAGGCAGGCACCTAGTTCTTTTGCCACACTCTCGAGGGTCTTTTTTCCTGCGGCGCACGCGCATCCAGACCTCCTAGTTGCCCGACTCTTCGAGTGTTTTCTTTGCTTGATTAGGAATTCCTAATCTTCCGGCTACATCCAGCACAGGATTTGCTGCGTAGTACCGACTACAAGGGGGATCGTGCCCGGATTGGCCCCCGAATCCTTTTGAAGAGGGTCCGGCTCTAAATATCTAGCGAGGGGTATGTCCCGATGACGGAACGAGAGGAGTCCCCGACGATGAAAGAGGAAAGAGCTACGCTGAACGAGGTCGATGAAACGCTGACCGTGCACCCTGAGGTTGACGCGGACGAGGCAGAGGCGAGCGATCTGCTGGAAATGATCGGCCGCGATGCCGCCGAGCCTGCCGAGATGATCGAGCAGGCGCCTGCAAAGGGCCAAACCGGGATCCGGAGGGGGCCCTTCATGCTCGAGTCTCTGTATTTCCAATCCTTCGGTGACCACGCGCTTCTGACTCGCGAGGAAGAAATCGCCCTTGCCAAACAGATCGACAGCGGGACGCGCGCGATCCGGACCAGCCTGCGCCAGGCGATCAAGCTCGTGCCTCGGCTCAAACGCTCCGACACCGTCCTTCAGAGCGCAAAGACGTTGCAGATGATCCGTCGATTGAGCGGGCTTTCCGCTACGGCCTTGGACAGGGCGGAGGAGAGTCTCAGAGCGCTCGCCGTGGAAGCGAAAGGGCAGTCGAAGCATGCAGCGGCGATCCGAAAGCAGATTAAAGACCGATTGACCGAGATCAGGACCGCCCGCACCATCTTGGAGCAGGCCAAGGACGAATTGGTCCGTCGCAATCTCCGCTTGGTGGTGGACGTCGCCAAGCATTACACGGGGCGCGGGCTCTCGCTGCTGGATCTGGCGCAGGAAGGCAACATCGGCCTGATGAAAGCCGCGGAGCGGTATCAGTATCGGAAAGGGTTCAAGTTCAGCACCTATGCCACATGGTGGGTCCGCCAGGGTATCACCCGGGCCTTGGCCGATCAGTCGAGGACCATCCGCATTCCCGTCCACCAGACGGAGGCGTCGAACCGAATCCTCCGCGTGTCCCGACGGCTGGGTCAGCGGCTAGGCCGACCCGCTCGATTGGAGGAAGTGGCCGGCGCCCTGCGGATACGGCCCGAAAGGCTCTTCGAGACCGCCCGAGCCTTCCAGGAGCCGATCGCACTGGAAAGTCCGGTGGGCGACGGCAATACGGAATTCGGCGAATTGCTGCCGGATCAGCAAGCCGTGCCTCCCGACGCCCACGTACACCGGAATGAGCTGACCAGAGAGCTCGATCGCATTCTCTGCACCCTGACTCCTCGCGAGCAGACCGTGATTCGTCTGCGATTCGGGATCGGCCAGGACGAGCCGCGCACGCTCGAACAGGTGGGCCAGAGCCTCTCCGTCACGCGCGAGCGCATCAGACAAATCGAGGCGAAGGCGCTCAAGAAGCTCAAAGCGCCGGAGGTGAAGCACCTCTTCTCGCAAATCAAGTGACCCTCCTGCTTTGCCGCGGTGCCGTAGCAGAGGAGAACGCCGCCGGCCCGGCTCCGCCTCCCTCTAAATCGCTTTCGTCCTCAGGTGAGATGTGAGAAAATGGGAGCAGGAAGGGTCGATCAGTTGTGGACAGGGATCGTCGGTGCAATCTACAGCTCTCCTCGCCTTGCGCTTCTTTCACCCTACCATTGAGCTTCCTGCCAAGCTGTGCGCTGAGCCTCCTCGCTGTGCTCATCGCCGGGGCTACCTACGCGGCTGATTCTACGGACCCCACGTTGTCTGTCCCGGCGGTGGTGGCGAAGGTCCGACCCTCCGTGGTCACCATCATGACCAGGGGAACCCCCCCTTCAGCCTCCCAGCACGCCGCCCCCTCAGGCTCCGGGTCCGGGATCATCATCGACGAGGCCGGCTATATCTTGACCAACAATCATCTGGTCGAAGGCGTTAAGAGCCTTGTCGTCGGACTGCCGACCGGTCGCATGACCCCCGGCCGGGTCGTCGCACGCGACTTCCTACTGGATCTCGCGATCGTCAGGATTTCCGCGCAAGATCTCGTTGCTGCCCCGCTGAGCCGGAAGGTCTCTCTGCAGATCGGCGAGACGGTCATCGCGATCGGGAACCCCTTGGCGCTGAAAGGCGGTTCCACTGTGACCGTGGGGGTGGTCAGCGCGCTGGATCGTTCGGTCTTGACGCCGAACGGCGAGACCCTCTACGACTTGATTCAGACCGATGCGGCGATCAACCCCGGCAGTAGCGGGGGCCCGCTGGTCGACCTTTCCGGCCGGGTCGTCGGCATCAACGTCGCGATCGCACCTTCAGCTCAAGCGATCAGCTATGCGATTTCGATGCAGGCGATCTTCCCCCACATTCAATCGATGATCGTCCGCGGCTCGGTCTTGAGACCCGACCTGGGGTTCATCCCCGTCACGATCACCCCGAGCATCGCCGCGAGCTTTACTCTGGAGGCCGACCGCGGCGTGTTGGCCCTGCAGGTCGATCCCTCCAAGCCGGCCGGACAAGCCGGTCTCCAGAATGGCGACGTCATCTCGGCGGTGGAAACGCACCAGGTTTACAATATGGGAGATTTCTGGCATGCCGTGTTGCGCGAAGGCGAGTTGTCGTCCACGTTGCAGCTATCGCTCCTACAGGCGAGGAACGGGATCGTCACGATCACGTTACAGAAGCCGCATTTACCGATGTCGACGCCCTGAACCTCTCTCGAGCGATGATACTCCTTCACCAGATCGACAGCGACCCAGGGACACACGCACGACCCGAGGGGAGGAACTCGGTCCAAGTGATTCAGGTCGCCCGGATGCCCTATGCTCAGGCCCGAGCCTGGCAATTCCAATGCGTAGAGGAACGGGCCAGCGGCCGCCAACCGGACTCGTTGCTGATCATGGAGCACAACCCGGTCTTTACGGCGGGGCGGAGCACCAAACCATCCGACTTGAAAACCGTCCAGACGAACCCTGCCCCCTATCCTGTCATTGCAGTGGAGCGAGGCGGATCGGTCACCTATCATGGTCCCGGTCAGCTGGTCTGCTATCCCATATTAAAACTCCGCGATTACTGCCAAGGCCCGAAAGCATATGTTCGTCTTCTTGAAGAAGTCGTCCTCAGGACCCTCGGTGATTGGAACATCCCCGGCTCTCGTAGGCCCGGGTATCCGGGCGTCTGGGTGGAGGGGAAAGAGTCGGCGAAGATCGCCTCGGTTGGCGTGCACATTACCCGCGGGATCACCGTGCATGGGTTCTCTCTGAACGTATCCCTTGACCTGGCCCCCTTCGGCCTGATCGAGCCCTGCGGAATTCCGGGTTGCCGCATGACCTCCATGACCGAACTACTCGGCTGCCGGGTGACCGGGGAGCCGGTGCGACGCCATATCGTACGGCACTTTCAAGAGATATTCGACGTGGACTGCATCCCGGGCCACGGACCGAAGGTCGCGATCCCGGGGATGGGAACATTCTGACGAGGAGAGACGTATGCGCGAACTCGACACCCACACGTATCGCTTGGCCGTCGCTCAATTCGATCAGGCGGCGGAGGCGATGCGACTGGACGACAATCTCCGTGAGCGGCTCAAAGTGCCTCAGCGATCCCTGGTCGTCAGCGTACCGGTCCGTATGGACGACGGTCGGGTCGAGGTGTTCACCGGATATCGCGTCCAACATGACTCTTCCCGTGGGCCGACAAAGGGAGGTATCCGATATCATCCCGAGGTGAACCTGGGCGAAGTCGCCGCCCTGGCGATGTGGATGACGTGGAAATGCGCCTTGGTGGACCTTCCATACGGCGGCGCCAAGGGCGGCGTGAGGGTCAACCCGAAGCAGTTGTCCCGAACCGAGCTTCAACGACTCACACGCCGCTATGCATCGGAGATTTTCCCTCTGATCGGCCCGGAGCGGGACATTCCCGCTCCTGACGTCGGCACCGACGCTCAGGTGATGGCGTGGATGATGGACACTTACAGCCAGCAGGTCGGATATGCGGCGCCCGGCGTCGTGACCGGCAAGCCACTCGTCATCGGTGGTAGCCTCGGCCGCGAGGAGGCCACCGGCCGCGGGGTCGCGTACGTCACGTTCGAGGCGCTACGCCATCTGAAACTGGACCTGGAGCGTGCGACGGTGGCCGTGCAAGGATTCGGCAACGTCGGCTCGCACACGGCCAGCATCCTGGAGCAGTGCGGAGCCAAGGTCGTCGCCGTGAGCGATGTGTCGGGAGGGATCTACAGCGCCAAGGGTCTCAATATCGCCGAACTCCTGGCCCACTATCGCAAGAATGGACAATCGCTGCGCGACACCAAGATGGGAGACGCGATCACCAACGAGGAGCTCCTCCAACTTGACTGTACGGTCTTGGTCCCTGCGGCCTTATCCGAGCAAATTACCGAACGAAACGCGGGCAGGCTGCGCTGCCGGATCCTTGCGGAAGGGGCCAACGGACCCACGACACTGGAGGCGGACCGTATCCTGGCGGACAAAGGGGTGTTTATCATTCCGGATATACTCGCCAACTCCGGAGGAGTCATCGTCTCGTACTTCGAATGGGTCCAAGACGTGCAGCGGTTCTTCTGGAAGGCCAAGGACATTCAGGACCGCTTGCAGGATCTCATCACCAACGCGTTCCAGCGAACGCTTCGTTTCGCCACCGAGAAGAAAACCACCATGCGGATGGCGGCGCTGATGAACGGAATCGATAAGGTTGCCCAAGCTCATCTCCTGCGTGGCCTCTATCCGTAGCCTCTGAAACCCTGAATGCTCCTATAGGAATAGGAAGGGACGCCGTTCGGGCGAGAGGCTAGGGTCAAGGTTGATGGATGTCTTGCCGATCGTCGCTGGCCTCGCGCCTCGAGCCGGCCTTCGGCGTTGTTTCGCGACGAACCACAATCTGAATATTGTGAGCTTGCCGCTGTCCGCCTCCACGACCGTCCGCCCGGACCACGGCAGGTCATGAGCACCGTGGGGAAAGACCTGCTTCTGCCGGTAATCGGGGGCCTCTGGATGTTCGACGGGCTCTGCCTGCTCGCGTTCCCGCTTCTCATCGTCCGAAACGCTCGCGAGCTCCTCGCCCGCTCTCCCCGTCTGTTGTACTGGGAGATCATCTCAATCGGCTTTGGCCTCGGGTTGATGGCGACAACGTGGGACAGCTCGGCTCGGCTCCTGTGGAGCGGCGTCGGCTCCGCCATGATCGTGAAGGGGGTCTTCCTCGTCGCCGCCCCACCGAGATGGCGGCAAGCGGCCATCGATTGGTGTCTCTCCCGCGAGGCTGTCGACTACCGCTTTGTCGGGTTGGGATTGGTCACCCTTGCACTGTTGCTGTTTCGTACGTTAGGGTGGCTGGCACATCCGTGAGCGATTTCACCGGAACCGATCGGAGTCCCGTGGGTCGAGAGGAGATCGCCTCCCTGTGGGAGATTCACAGACAGGCCGACTGGCCGCGCCTGCCCAGCTCCCATGAGGGGCCGCTGATGACGCTGGACACCGTCATCAGCGGCTGCGCGGTGTTTTATCTCGACAACGCCACGGGGCTGGACCCTCAACGCACCGGCATACTGGAAGACTGTATCGAAGACTTGGAGACCTTGTTCGGTGAGTTGACCGAGGAGACCCGGCCGTATTTCGAACGCGCGAAGTTGCTCGCCCAGATGCTGCTCGCCGCAAGCTACCACTCTTCATAACAAGGACTTGCCGGGGGACAGGCTTCCCGCAGTCTTGTCACTCCCCGGCGACGTTCCGTTATGGCACCTCGACGATATCCTTCTTCATGGGTCCCAAGAGGGCCAACAGTTCCTCCTTCTCCCTCGCCGGAACTTTGAACTTGTCCAACGCCGCAACCAGATCCTCTACCAATGCGGTGAAGTCCCCATTCGTGACCTTCATACCCGCATGCGTGGTCTTCATATCCCGCCCCGAATAGGTGCATGGGCCGCCGGAAGCGGAGCACACCTGGTCCACCAAGTGCTTCTTCAACCTGGGAATGTCGGTGGTCGCAAAACGGCCGTTGATGCGCACATCGGAGGCTACGTTCGCGACGAATTGGTCGACGACCGCCGTGATCGCCTCTTTGCCGCCCAATCGGTTGTAGAGCGATGTCGCTTCCCTCCCCTTTCCGGCCATATCGGCGCAGCCGATCGCCAACCCGAGCCCCACGATTGCGAGGCCTCCCCAAACTGCTCGCCTGTCCATGATCGTCCTCCTATAGCGGTTTGCCCGATTCCTCCGACTCACCCGACACTCAGACCGACCGAGCTTCGGCGGGTGGGTCTGAGTGCGGAAGCCTTGACGCGCTCTTTATACGGCACGTAGGATTGATCGTTCAAATATATCTTTTCTATAAGTTCTATAGCCAAAATCTATAGCTTGTGTTGGAGGATCTTCGATGGAGCTTCGACACCTTCGTTATTTTCTGGCCGTAGCCTCCTGCCAAAGCTTTTCTCGCGCGGCAGAAGCGCTGCATGTATCGCAACCTTCCCTGTCGGTTCAGATAGCGGCCTTGGAACAAGAATTAGGGACACGCCTGTTCGACCGCCTTGGACGAACGGTAGTGCTGACGCAGCCGGGGGAGTTGTTTCGCCAACATGCCCACCGCGTGCTCCGAGAGGTCGAACTGGCGACGCAAGCGGTCCTGGAAATGAACGGCGCACAGCAGGGACGCCTCGTGGTGGGGGTTCTCTCCAGCGTCAACTCCTACTTGATTCCGCCCCTCGTTTCACGGTTCAAGCAACGATGGCCTAATATTCACCTGCAAGTTCACGCTCAGCCTTCCGCGGAGATCGTGCGGGCCTTGGTGGCCAACCAACTGGACATCGGGATTGTCCTGCTCCCGGTCGACGACGGGCGAATCACAACGGTCCCATTATTGGACGAACGACTGAGCCTTGTCGCTCCGGCATCCTATGCCCTCCGCAAACCAAGGCTCCGCATGCGGGACCTCGGCAGTCATCCCTTGGTGCTGACGCCGGCCGATTACTGCTTGAGGAAAATGGTGGAGAGCGAATGCCTCAAAGCCAGAGTTCAGCCGCACGTCGTCCTGGAGATGAGTTCACCGGAAGGCATTCTCCAGGCGGTGTCGAACGGCGCCGGCTTGACGATCCTGCCGGAGCCCTTCGTGCGTTCCCATCTTCCCAACGCGGCGCTGCGGGTGATCGCTTTGTATGACCCCACCCCCACGCATTCGGTCGGACTGGCTTACGTCACTCAACGCTACCAGACTCTCGCCGCAAAGGAGTTCGTCCGCTTGTGTCAAACGACGAGCGCGGAACTTCAGGGTCAGTCTTCACGTAGATCCGTCGGGCAGATCAGATCCGGCCAACGGATTCCGGCCGACAAGACGGCTGGCCGCCAGAGAGGGTCAAAGCCTTCGGCCGTTCTAGCGACCGGAGATGTCTTGAATGTTGCCCCCACGGTCCGTTAGAATCAGCTCGTTAGCTAGCCCTACCAACACGCGACTTCCTTCAGCATCACCAGGCACCACGTACCTGAAGGTACAGGGAGGAATTCATGGCGGCAACACTGCGGGTCGTATTGCAAGCTCTCGTGTGCATGGTGGTCTTCCTACGACCACCTCTGTCGGTCGGTGCAGAGCCATACGAATTGAGCAAGAACGACGTCATGGATCCGAAGGCGATCACGAGCGCCGAAATCTCGTTGTTCGGCGTGAAACTGGCCGATCCGGAGAGCAAGGTCCTCGATGTTCTGGTGAACGAGAAAATTCCTGGGATCAAAGCCGAGCAAGAGGGTACCTTCGTCTTCCTCTTGGACCAGCGCAAGCCGACTGGGCCGATGGCCGGCGTTCGCGTCCAGGATGGCAAAGTTGATCTGATCTTCATCAACAACCGCTTCGCGTACAAGACTCGCGGAATCTTTCGGAACGTGTTGAATAGCGAGAGCCCGGATGAGATCCGTAAACTCCTCGGGAAAGAAGATTACGGAGACGAAAACGTCATGGGCGCTGCCCTCATTTATGATAAGCAAGGCGTTCAGGTGAATTATCTGGGCAAAGACGTCAACGTGGAGTTCACGCTCCCCCATTGATGGCCGACCTCACAAGGCCCGTGCGAACCCGACGGCCCCTTCCAGTGTGCCACCTCCGGAGTTCGATTCATAATTCCTGAGAGCACCTCTTCCCGTTCAGAACGCTAGCGGCAAGGCAATCCTGTGTCCCCGTGCCTTACGAAACGGCCTTTCCAGCCTTCTGATGCATGGCTGTCGGGCCACGCTGATCATTCGATGAAATAGGGGCACAGTGCTCGAGAGTTTATTCGGGTCAGGAGATCGGCTGAGAGAACCTGAGGCCGTAGTTGATGAGGCTGACGGCGGTGTGCCAGCGGCGGTTGGAATTGAGAATCACGAGCAGCAAGTCGCTGCCGTTCTGCGAGACCTTTGCGATCAGGCAGCGGCCCGCTTTAGATGTAAACCCAGTCTTCACGCCTTCCACACCTGGGATTCGACCCAAAAGACGATTGGTGTTGCGGAGCACGTACACACGACCTCCGTCTACAGGCTCGATCGTCTCCCGCTCTTCCCGCACGAGTTCCCGAAAGACGGGGTGCGACAACGCGACCTCGCTCAGCTTCGCCAAATCTTCCGCCGTAGAGTAATGGTCAGGCGCGTCAAACCCGCACGCGTTGCTAAAGTGGGTGTCCGCCAGTCCAAGCGCCGCCGCCTTCGCATTCATGTACTCGACGAATTTCTCCTCGGTGCCCCCCACATGTTCAATCGCGGCCACGCAGGCATCGTTGGCGGAGACGATCAACATCGCTTTGAGGAGATCTCCCACATGGAACACCTGCCCCTCTTTCAGGCGCAGATGAATCTTAGGGGTGCGGGCCGCTCGGCGGCTGACCGTGGCCTGGTCATCGAGACGCCCCCGCTCGAGTATCACCATAGCTGACATGATTTTCGTCAGGCTGGCAGGCGAAAGCCGCTTCGCCGATTCAAATCGGTAGAGCGTCCGCCCGCTCTTGAGCTCTTTCAGAAGGACGCTGTGTGCGGGCACGCGCCGCCACGGGAGCAGCTTCGACATCTCTGAAGTGGAAAAGAAGCCGGCCGATTGCGGAGATAAAGAGTGTGGAGGAATCGATTCCGATGACACCCACGAGAAGGAGCAGAGAATCGACGCGAGGGCAAAGATCGCGACGAACGGAACTCGATCCCTCCCTGGACGTTTGGACAGCCTCCGTGTTGGCAATATGGTCACGCGTCCCACGGCCGGTCCATCAAAGCGAAAAGGTTTCCCTTACCCGCTGTCCGTCGAACGCGCTCTTGATCACCTTGTGGAAAAATCGCAAGAGGTCCGCCAGGTCGATCCAAAATCCACAGTTCAAGCAGCGTGCATAAAGACGACGATTGAGCAGCGTGTAATGCCGCTCGACCATCATGAACCCCTGACATTTCAAACAATGCATGCAGTCTGCCGCGTGAGATAGGCTATTGAACAGCCGATTGGGACCCCGTGAACACCCGCCGCCTCAGCACCACACACCAAGATTCTGCTACCGCAGTCGATTCATGATCAGCGCCACACAGCCCGCCAGCAGCCCGCCACCGAGTATCGTCGTTACGAACGAGACAAGAGCCTGCGCGCTCCCTAAAGGGTGGGGCTCGTAGAGCAAATCCCGTACGCCTCCTTGCACCATCAGCACGGAGAGCGTCGTCAGCGCCCCCATGCAGAACCACCAGGCAAACGTTCTCACTGGCGTATGAACCGGCCTTCTCGGGTTCTGGAGGTCACTCTAGCCGACCCCCCCTGAGCTGTCAAGGCAACACGACACTCGCTCATCAGGCGGTGTGCACGCTATGACGACCGCTCTGGGGGAGGCATAGGGCGTTTGGCCGGGGGCAACGATCTCAGTCCTCGATGGAGGAAAATCGACACGCTGCCCGCCCCATTGTCGACGGTCACCAATCCGGGCTCGTCGACCTCTTTCGAGGTGACGTAGAACGTGGCCACGGCGAACGGGCCCGCTTTGGTACGGTAGTTCCTCGGCGGATACTCGAACGTCCCGTCACCCCGTCCGAACAGGATGGACAGATCGTTCGATTGCAGATTCACGATGGCGACATCGACAAGATTATCCCCGTTGAAGTCGCGGGCCAGACCGAAATTCGGGCCGGCGTTCGCGCCCGATTCCTTCCCTTGTTGAAAGGTGTTATTGCCGTTCCCGAGAAACGTGGTGAAGGTATCCCGTTCTCCGTTGATGACCAGCAAATCGCACAGGCGATCGTTGTTGAAATCGGCGAAGCTCACGCCGAGCGGCCGTTTACCCGTCCGATAATCGGTGGGAGCACGAAAGGTGCCGTCTCCGTTGCCGGCCCATATGGAGACCGCATTCGACATCGGACCACCGTTCGTCACGGCCATGTCCAGCTTGCCGTCTCCGTCCAGGTCGGCCAACGCGATACTGGTCGGCGTGTCTCCATACTCATATTGCGTCCCGTGCTGAAACTGACCCGTCCCTTCCCCCAAGAAAATCTTGATCTTGTCGTTTCTCAGCGCGACCGCGAGATCCAAGTGCTTGTCGCCATTCAGGTCAGCCGCGGCGATGGCGACCGGCGTGCGGTGGACGGGATATTCCTGCCCCTCCTGGAACGTCCCATTAGGACGACCCAGGAGAATCGAAATTTGGTCGCTGCCGGAGCAGGCCACGGCCACGTCAAGGTTTCCATCCTCCTTGAAATCTCCTGCGGTCAAAGATCTGGGCTCCTTGCACACCGCCATTTGCCGTTGGTCTCGAAAGGTTCCATCTCCCTGGCCAAGCAGGATGGATAGGGTGTTGCTGCTGATGTTCGTCGTCATCAAATCGGTGAAGGTGTCATGGTTGAAGTCGGCGACTGCGACCGATGTCGGGTTCTTCCCCACCGGATAACTCGCGAAGAGATAGAAAGGGTCCGGCGGCACGTAGGGCTCGGATTTCGAGCATGCGACCTGGCTCAACCCTACGCAGAGGATCGCGGCGAGGCAGACCGGGGCTGCCACCCAAGTCCCTTCAGCGCCTTCACAGGACAGCAATCCCCGCTCCTTCTTTACGCCGCCGCTCCGTGAAGAGACCCGTACCGGGACTACATCAGGAAGGGCTGGCGGAGTATACTCGCGCCGGGTTTCGCTTCGCAATCGTTCTGCACCGCCGGATACAGACCAGGCGCCGCTCGCTGACGCGGGGGGCTTCAATTCCTCCGCGGACGGCCCCCGCCGGCCCTTTGAAAACACTCGGCTGTGTGAGCTACAATGCCGCCTCTTCAAGGAGGACTTCAATGAGCGAGGAGATAAGGATCGAGCTGACGATGTACGGCGTGGCGGAAGTGCTCAAGTGGTGCATCGACAGGAACAAAGGACGGATCCCCGGCGTGGACACGGAAGGATTCAAGCGGATGCAGGCGCTGATGGCTGAACGTCCCCAAACGTCGGATTACTTGACCCTGGACCAGTTCTGGAAAAGAAAAGTGGTTTTGGAGTTCACAAAAGAGGAAGTTGAAACGATCGACCGGTGCCTGTACGACATCCCGAACTTCGACAACGTTCCTCTGCCACAGATCCGTCACAAATTCTGGCCTGCCCAAACCGCAGCCCATTGAGTGAAGCCACGCCGTGACACGGAGCGTGTGCTGCCCCGAGGGTCTCCTGTGCTCTCCGTTCGAGTAAGTCCGTCATTGGATCAGAGCCAAGATTGACGGGGTTCCGTGCCAAGGCTAGGGTCCGTCAGCTACCCCCTTAAAAACCGTCACTATTGAGGCCTTGCTCTCCGCGATATGCGGCGGATAGCATAATGATAAGTTCGAGCGGATAATCCGGGGAGGGCATGGCCTGAGGGCTCTGATTCGATTTCCTCTCAGCCAATCGCGGGGACCAACAACCCTACAAATGCAGGATGGATTGATTCGCGGCTTAGGTGAGATGTTCTACACTTAGGAACAGCCTAAAGACAATTGACCTGCAGGTCATTAATGACACGAGAACACCAGTTCGTAAGAGGTGATGGGCGTCATCGTAATCCTATCCGCTCAACCTTTTACAACTTAGCTTGTGCGGCACGATCTGCGCTGATTCCCTCCCTGGCTCTATTTCTTGTCGCCTGCGTTTCGACGCGCATAGAGTATTTCACCGATCAACCCTATCCAGCCCGAGAAAAAGACACCACGGTCGAGTGGCTCCTCGCGGAACCCGGCCAACCCCATATTGAGCTTGCCCGGATCAGCGTGAGTAGCACGATGTACAGCAGCGAGACGTTGCGTAAGAAGATTCTTGAGCGCGCCGGCAGCCTCGGTGCGGACGCCGTCGTCGACGAAGGGGCAGTCGCCGTATATGCCATGATGGCGAGTCCTTACTATGAGGCGACACTGTTGGGACCGAAGGGCGCGGCGTTTGGCCTTTACGGATATGGTTGGTTCACTCCCTATTCCTCAAATCCTTTTCTCCTCACCCAAGGCGCCGTTGACCAACCCCGGGCTGAAAAGCATCTGTCAGGAGTCGCTATCAGGTATCAGTAGGCTGGCGTCACGAACGAATTCCGCTGATCCACTTCTACGGCCCACGCAGCCTTCAACAATCGGCCAACAAGAATCTTCGGTAGGGCTTCAATAGCCCGTGGGTTTGGCAGGATTATTTGGGAACCTGGGCCCCGAAGAAGGTATTAACCATCACGCCGATCTGTTTCAAGAACGGTGTCGGCATGGTCCCGCCAGCGCAGACGATCACGGCATCGTTCTTGATCCTGATCACCTGCCCGCCCTGTGAAAGAGAGACCTCATCCCTGCCGATCTCTTTGACGTTGCAATTGAGCAAAACCTTGATCTTCCCCTGAGCGGAAAGCTCCTTGAGTTGTTGACGGTTCTTTTCCTTCGGTCTCGTGAAAATTTCATCGCCGCGGCATGAGAGCGTCACCGTCGTGCCCGGTTCGCCCGCCACCGCCAGCGCGGCTTCCGCGGCGCTGTCACCGCCGCCGACCACGAGCACGTGTTGGCCGCGGTATTGCTCTGAGTCAATGAGGCGATAGACGACCTTCGGCTGTTCCTCTCCAGGCACGCCCAGTTTGCGCGGAGTGCCGCGCCGTCCGATGGCAAGCAGCACATTGGCTGTCTTGTACTCCGTCCTGGAAGTTTTGACGACAAATACGTTGCCGGTTTTCACCACTGTGTCCATTCGCTCTCTGAAATTGATCTTGAGGCGTGTTTGTTTCATGACGTTATTCCAAAACTCAAGCAATTCTTCTTTGCTGACTTCATACTTGTTGAATTTCCCGACGAGGGGCAGTTTCATCGGAGCAGTCATGGCCAACTTCCGACGCGGGTAATGATAGACGCAACCCCCGAGACCGTCTTCTTGTTCGATGGTGACGAAGCGAAGCCCGGACTCTTTCGCCGCCAGGGAAGCGGAAATGCCTGCAGGCCCGGCGCCCACAATTACCACATCAAGCTCGCTTTCTTTGCCCCTGTTCTTGCGAATTGTTTCGATCGCCCGCTGCCCTTGCTCGATACCCTTTCGGATCAGCCCCATGCCACCCAGTTCTCCGGCGATAAAGATACCGGGCACGTTCGTTTCGAAGGTCGGCTTCACTTGAGGAATATCGATGCCACGTTTCTCAGTGCCGAAAACGAGCTTGATTGCTTCGACCGGGCAGGTGGACTCACAAGCCCCATGACCGATGCAATGGTCCGGCTGAACGAGGACGCCCTTGCCGTTCACAATCCCCAGCGCATGTTCCGGACAGGCCTTCACGCAGGCGCCGGATCCGATGCACTTGTTGAGGTCGATGACCGGATGCAAGGTGACAGGTTCGGGAATACCGGATTTCTTGGTTTCGTGAAGGCGGGCACGATACTGAATCTCTTTCTTCCGATGGCGGCGAACATAAAGGAGCAAGGCGATGAGCACCGGGAGCAAATACAGCAATGTGGTGATTGAGAACGACATAGCCGCGCCGTCATGCTACGGGAGCTCACGGTCAATGACGACTGTGATCCCGCTGGATCCTGGCTTCACCGGCTGGCTCATCCCCTCCAGGTCCCCGCTTTGTGGCATGGCTTCTCCTGACCTGGAAACGCGCGCGACGATGACGACTGGCCCGGCTTCCGAGAGTTTCCTGGTAGGCATGGGGCTATTTGCGTCATCCAGGCGGAAGGTAAAAGGGAGATCGCTCCTCGTCGCCCGAACGATCGCCACCGGCATAGGGGGCCCCTCCACCGCGCGTGCGAACACGAACAACGTGTCGGTGGGCGATCCTTTACCGACAAGATTCGGGGCCAAACGTACTCTCCCAGTGATTGCATCGGCCTTGCGATTCACGACAAGCGGCGTTGCCGCATCCGTCGACGCGGATACCCTCTGTGGTCCAGCACTGAGGAGGCTCCTGGCTTCCGCGATACCGGCGTTCAGCTCTTGCGTCAGTTCCGGCTCATCGTCAGCAGATACACCGGCGCGAGCTCGCTCCCAATACCTGACCGCTTGGGTATAGTCCTTCCGGTCGAACGCGACCGTCCCGGCCAACATCAAAGCCTTCACATTCCACGGGTCGATTTCCAATGCCTGTCGAATCAAGATCTCCGGTTTGCCCACCAGTTTTCGATCATGCAAAACACCCAGGGCATCCGCATAGTCGGCCAACAACTGCGCATCGTCTGGAAGGAGTTTCATAGCCTTTTCGTAGATCGGCACGGCTTCCGCATGGCGCTCAAGCTCGACGTAGGAACGAGCCAGCAGCGCCCATCCCACACCGTCAGTCGGGTTTTGTTCGAGCTTCCGTTTGAGGCGTTCGGCCAGGGATTCGAGTCCGGCTTCAGTCTGATGACGATCATCGGACCGCTCTCGCTGTGACAGGTCCGAAACATCGGGATGGGTCATGGCCACAGGGTTACCGAGCTTCAGATACAGCACCACACTGGTCAGCGGGATGGCGACAGCCAGTGTCACAGGCACCAACCGGCTCCGGCTCCGAGGGGATGTGATCGGTGTCGTATCAGTACCCTCGGTTTCTTCGAGGAGACGACGCTCCAGTTCCCGACGGGCCTCCTGGTATTGTTCCTCGTTTAGCATGCCGGTGTTTCGGTCCTCCTCTAGCTCAGTGAACTGTTGGCGATACACGGGCACGCAGTCGTCTCGCGACTGCTCCTGCGTGGCATGACCCTGTTTGAGCAGCGGTCGCAAAATGATCAAGAGGACCGCAGCGACCGTCACCGTAACGATAAGCCAGAAGAGTAGGGTCATGCGGGAGACGAATCCTTGTGATTAAGAAGCCGTTCGACTCGCAGCCGTTCTTCTTCCGAGAGGGAGCCATCGGTCAGTTTCTTCTGCCTCCTCCTCAAGGCGATGGCCATGCTGACTGCACCGACGACGAGCAGGAGAAAGGGCCCGCCCCAGAGCAGTATCGTGGTGGCTTTGAGCGGAGGTCGATAGAGGACGAAATCACCGTAGCGTGTGACGAGAAAAGCGAGGATGTCCTGGTCGCTCATGTTCTTGGCGATCATGACGCGCACTTCTCGTCGCAGGTCCTCGGCCAACGGTGCGTTGGAATCGGCCAACGTCTGGTTCTGACAGACGAGGCACCGTAGTTCTACGGCTAGGGCCTTGAGCCGCGCCTCAACGTGCGGATTGTCGGCAAGCGGCTTGGCTTCATCCGCCACCGCTGCACCGGGAATCAATAGAAGCAGGAACAGCCAGGGTGTCATTTGTCCTGGAGCTCCTTGACGAGGGGAAGGATCGTCCGCGTGACGACTTCTTCCGTGAGCGGACCGATTTGCTTGTAGCGAATCGCTCCGCTCCGATCGATTACATAGGTTTCTGGGACTCCGTACACACCGTAGTCGATCCCCACTCGACCGGTTTCGTCCACTGCGGTGACGCGGTAGGGATTGCCCCACTGTCTCAACCACGCGCGCGCCTCTTCCGGACGATCCTTGTAATCCATCCCGTAAATCGGCACCTCACCGCCTTGCGCCAACTGCATCAACAGGGGATGCTCATCCTTACAGCCGCCGCACCAGGATGCCCACACGTTCAAGAGCCAGACCTTGCCCGCCGCGTCCTTCGGTGAGAAGACTTTCTCGGGTTCGTGCAATTGCGGCAATGAAAACTCCGGCGCCGACTTGCCGACAAGAGGAGAAGGGACTTCGCGGGGATCAAGCCGTAAGCCGACGGCAAGAAAACCGACCAGCAGGAGAAAGGTGATGAGTGGGAGGAGAAATCGTTTCATGCAACTTTTTGACCCGCCGCTTGAGAAGCGGCGGAAACCCCTTGATGTTCCTCCCGTCTGGCGAATCGGTACCGGCGATCAGCAATGGCAACGGCTCCCCCGAGCGCCATGACGAGACACCCACCCCAGATCCAATCGACGAACGGCTTGTGGTAGAGTCGGACACTCCACGCTCCTCCTTCAAGCTGTTCTCCAAGGGACACGTACAGATCACGGAATATCCCGGAGTCGATCGCAGCCTCGGTCATCGTCTGGTTTTGCACGGTATAGAGCCGCTTCTCAGGAAACAACCGGGCCACCTCTTGCCCGTTCTTGCTCACATGGAATGTCCCGCGCGCCGCCATGTAGTTCGGCCCCCTTACCTCTTGAGCCCCATCGAATCGAAAGGTATAGCCTCCGATGGTCGTCGTCTCCCCGATGTTCATCCGCACATCCTGCTCGACTTCATAGCCCTTCACCAATGTCACGCCGACAATAAAGATCGCCACCCCCCCATGCGCCAGCATCATCCCCCAATACGACCGGGGCAAGCTTGTAAGGCGGCTGAAGACACTCTCACCCGGGAGGCGCGTTAACCGTTCTCGCAGGTTGGTCAGCGCTGTTGTTGCTATCCAAGTGGCCAGCAAGAGTCCGAGGCCGATGAGAGGGGTCCACTTCCCGAGCACAAGCGGGAGCAGCAGTGCCGTCGCAAGGCTGATACCGAATGCCCAGCGCACCCGAATGCCCAACTCCGGAAGTTCAGCCTTCTTCCATCGAGCGATGGGGCCGATCCCCATCAGAAACACGGCGGGCGTCATGAGCGGCACGAACACCGCATCAAAATACGGGGGACCGACAGAGATTTTCCCGAGCCCGAGCGCATCAAGAATCAACGGGTACAGCGTGCCCAGGAGCACAGACCCCATGGCCACGACCAGCAGCACGTTGTTGGCGAGCAACAGGGATTCTCGAGACACCAGAGAAAACCCGCCGCCCAGTCCCACCCGCGGCGCTCGCCACGCATATAAGAGGAGGGAACCCCCAACCACCAGAGTCAGAAAAGCCAAGATGAACAGCCCTCTCTTGGGGTCGGTCGCGAAGGCATGAACGGAGGTCAAGACCCCGGATCGCACGAGGAACGTTCCCAATAGACTCAGTGAGAACGTCATAATCGCCAACAACACGGTCCAAACCTTGAAGCTGCCTCGTTTATCCGTGACCGCCAATGAATGGATCAGCGCCGTGCCGGCGAGCCAGGGCATGAAGCTGGCGTTTTCCACCGGATCCCAGAACCACCAGCCGCCCCATCCGAGCTCGTAATAGGCCCACCCGCTTCCCAGCGCGATCCCGACGGTCAGGAAGCACCAGGCCACGGTGGTCCAAGGACGCGACCAGCGCGCCCAGCTTGAATCCAGATTGCCTCCTAAAAGAGCGGCGATGGCAAACGCAAACGCGACCGAAAACCCCACATACCCCATGTAGAGCATGGGCGGATGCAGCACCATGCCAGGATCCTGCAACAACGGGTTCAGATCACGCCCGTCCGTCGCTGCGGGGATCAACCGTTCAAATGGATTGGAGACGCTCAACAGGAACGAAAGAAACCCCACACTGACCAAACCCATCACAGCGAGAATGCGCGCCCGCATCGCCTCCGGCAAGTGCCGAGAGAAGATGGTCACGGCGACCATCCAAGCGGTGAGGATGAACGTCCAGAGGAGTAACGAACCTTCGTGCGCTCCCCACACCGCGGCGAGTCGGTAGGGCAAGGGAAGCTGAGAATTCGCGTTGGCCGCCACATAGAGGACGGAAAAATCCTTGGCAGCGAAGGCATAGGCGAGGCAAGCACAGGCAAGAGAGATTAAGAGAAATTGGCTTCGCGCCGCCGGTCTTGCCACCCGCATCCAAGCCAGGTTGCCCTTTGCGGCCCCAAGGATCGGGAGCGTGCCCTGGACGATCCCCACACAGAGCGCGAGGATCAGTGCAAAGTGTCCGACTTCAGGAATCATCCGTTGCCCTATTGCGAAGGGGTAGCTAAGGTCTTGCTGCTTGGTGTCCCCGCCGCCTTCGCTTTGGCGAGAGCCTCGGCCGCTTCAGGGGGCATGTAATTCTCATCGTGCTTGGCGAGCACCTCCGTAGCCTGGAAGGTCCCGTCGGCAGCGAGTCGACCCTGTGCAACAGCGCCTCTCCCTTCTTTGAAAAGGTCCGGGAGGATCCCCTTGTAGACGACCGGCACGCGTTGCACCGTATCGGTCACGACGAAGCGCACCGTTAACCCGTCGCTTTCCCGCGTGAGACTTCCGTTCTCAACCAACCCGCCGATACGGAAGCTTCGATCCTGCGGCGCTTCGCCATTCGCCACCTCGGTCGGGGAAAAGAAAAAGACGAGATTGCTGCGAAAGGCGTTAAGCACCAAAGCCGTCGCAAGTCCGAGTGCGACCAATCCGAGGCCGATCAGAACAAAGCGTTTTTGTCGGGGCGTCACCATGCAGGGCTTTTCACAGGGGAGCGGTCACCATCTCGTGCGATGGCTACCGCATGTCGCCGCCGAACAGAGATGATCTCCCAGACCATGCAGAAGGCTGTTGCCCCGAACGAGGTCCAGACATAAAACCCGTACCCGCCCATGGCGAGAAATTCTGAGAGGCTCCCCCACTGCATCAATGCGTCTCCATCGCTTCTTGCATGACCAGGGTGTGTTTCTTCGTGGGATTTTGTTCGCGATCAAGCATGAGACAGCGCATGCGCAACAACGTCACGGCGGCGCTGTACATCCAGAAGCCGATGGTCATCAGCAACATCGCCATGAGCATGGTCGCCGCCATTTTCGGGGCTGCTGTCATACTGACCGAGGCCCCTTGGTGCAACGTGTTCCACCAGCGCACCGAAAAATAGATGATCGGGATATTCACGACTCCGACCAAGGCGAAGGTTGCGCTGGCTCGATCGGCTCGCCTTGTGTCCTCAATGGATGCGTGGAGCAACATGACGCCGGCATACAAAAACAGCAGGATGAGTTCGGACGTCAGCCGAGCATCCCATACCCACCAAGTGCCCCAGGTCGGTTTGCCCCACATCGATCCCGTCAACAGAGCAAGAAAGGTAAACATCGCTCCGGTCGGGGCAACAGCCTGGGCCATCATAAACGACGGACGCGCATTCAGCCCCAACCCGAGGGCGGCCCAACCGGCCATAACGAGATAGAGGAACATCGACATCCAGGCGGCCGGCACATGCACGAAGATGATGCGGTACGCCTCGCCTTGCTGAAAATCAGTCGGGGCCACGAAGAAGCCGATGTAGAGTCCGGTCGTCATAGCCAAGATCGCAGTAGCGGCAAACCAGGGGATCATCTTCCCGGTCAGCGGATAGAAGGCTTGGGACGAAGAAAAGCGAAACCAGTTGATCCTCTTTGAAGTCACCACAATCGCCTTTACTCCATCGCGATCCGTAAGGCCGCACCGGTAGCCCACGGGGCCAGCGCGAGGGCGAGCAACAAGCATGCTCCCAAGAGCGACAGATGAGCTTCTCCTCCCATCCCTGAGGCGCTGCTCGAGACTGCTCCGGCTCCGAAGATCAAAATCGGGACAAACAAGGGCAAGACCAAGAGCGCGATCAAGACGGTGCCGCCACGCACATCGAGGGTCAGCGCCGCCCCGATTCCACCGATCAGGCTCAACGTCGGAGTTCCCAGCAATAGGGAGATCATAAGCACCCTCAACGGTTCCCCGTTCAGGCCATATTGCAGGCCTAGCAGCGGCGATAGAAGAACCAGCGGCAGCCCGGAGACGATCCAGTGAGCAAAGACCTTTCCCATCACCAGAACCGTGAGCGGTTGCGGGATCAGGAGCATCTGTTCCAGGACTCCATCCGCGTAGTCAGCGGTGTAGAGCCTTCCTAACGACAGAAGACACGAAAGTAGAGCCCCGACCCAGAGGACTCCCGGCGCAATCGCACGTAACGTCATCGGCTCCGGCCCCACTCCCAAAGGGAAAAGACTCGCAACGATGGCGAAGAAAAGGACCGGCGTCGCCGCGTCCGAGCGACGCCGAAGAACCAACAACAGATCCCGCCACACAATCTCCCGCACCGTACCGAACAGGCTGAGTCGGCTCATCCTGTCAGCCTCACATGCTGAAGGCTGCCGGTTCCCAGGGTCATCTCCTGATGGGTGGCGACGACAACCAGGCCGCCCTCGTCCAGGTGCGCCTCCATCCGTTGTGTGACGAGACGAGCGGCGTTTGCATCGAGTGAGGTGTAGGGCTCGTCGAGCACCCACAAGGGACGCCTTGACAGCCAGAGCCGTGCGAGCGAGACGCGACGTTTCTGCCCTTGAGAGAGGATCCTCGTCGGGAGAAGATGCAATCTGGCTTCTAGCCCCACCGCCTCCAACGCTCGACGAATTGCCGTGTCGGAGCACCCATCGCCCGCTAAGCAGGCAGAGAACTTCAGATTCTCCGCCGGCGTCAGATCATCCTTGATACCGTTGCAATGCCCGATATAGGTGAGCTCAGCGTGATAGAGCTCTTTCAGTTGACGGATCTGACTTCCACGCCAGACGATCGTGCCACTGTCCGGCGAGGAGAGACCGCACACGAGGCGTAACAAGCTCGTTTTGCCGGTCCCGTTCTCCCCCACCACGGCCAGTAGCTCCCCGGTCCCGACTATCAGGCTGAGATCGGAGAAAAGCAGCCGTTTTCCTCGACTACAGCGCAGTTCGACCAGTTCAAGCATACTACGAAAAGTCCCATCTCAATCCGAAGAAAAAGAACTCGCGCAGAGTCGAATCGCGCTGGGTCGGACTATCTGTAATCGTCTTTTCAACCCCGCCAGCTGCTTCAAGGGTCCACCCATCGTGGAAGCGATAGTCCAGTCGCAGCGATGGGGTCGCTCGGTACAGATGGACGTTGCCACTGTCCTTCTGATGATAGAGGATGACAAACGTATCGAGCTGCCATTGGGTACCGAACCTGCCGAGCGAGTTCAAGGTCAGCGACTGCCCTTGATAGGACGGACTGCTGATATAACTGCCATTGACTACGAACGTTCCGGCGTCAAAAGGAAAATGCGACCCGATGGCCTGGACCGTATATGTCCAGATATTGCCCGTACCCGGCAGGGCTTGCAATGAACAAGGCGCATCCGTCACAGCGTTGGGGTTCAGGAACACTATACTCGTCCCCGGCGTCACCACCAAGCAATTCGTGGCAGATGTACCTGAGATTCGGTTCATGCGGACGTCGCCGCCCAATTGCCAGTTTTCGGTGGCTGGATGCAGAACACCGGCGAGGAAGAGATCGCTTGTGGCCGTGACAGCCTTCGCCTGTTGGCGTAGCACGCTTTCGTTCTCGCTCTTGAAAATGCCATCAATGGAAGTGAAGCCACTTCCGAGCAGCGCATTGGTGGTCGTCAGATAGGGCGTCTTGCGGTGGTCCAACAACAGGGTGAAGGTGGTCCCTCCTTCAGTGACCCACGATCCATTCAACATGGCGACGTTGAGGACTCCGTACGAGATGTCATAGTCGACCAATGAATAGGCGTTCTTTCCGTTGGAGGCATAGCGAAGCTCGCCTCCCACGGCCCGGCGGTCAACGACCCCGTTCACCACTTGATTGATGTAGTAAGTGTTGCCGCTCCAAGCTTCTGCCACGGGACCGAGGTCGAGATTGATCCCATAGAAATGTCGTTTGAAGTCTGCCCTGAAATTTCGCGGGTCGTCGGGCACGTAAGAAGCGTCGAGGCTGAACTGTCGAGGCAATCCCCCGACAAGGTTCACGTTCAGCTGTTGAGGGACCACGGTGTAGCGGAGCCATGCGCCGTCAAAGCGATAGTCAAGAATGCCTCCGATGTTTCCTGGTTGCCGGCCGACCCGGAGCAGATAAGCATCTTGCTTCGCGTGCTCCACATAGGCGGCTCTCAGTCGGGAGATGTTTCTTCTCGTATCGTCGGTCGCCAAGAGATCCAACGATTGCGTTCCGCGCACGACCAGTTTGTTGTCATAGTCGTCTGCACGGTGGCGCGCCGTGAAATCGAACGCCGTCACCGACAGGGATTGATCGTGATTGTTGAGAGTCGTTGTCTGATTCGTTTGCTTGTCTTTGATTTTCTGCTGTGAGTATCCACCATAGTAGTACTCATAGATGCTCCCGTAGACGCTCGTTTCTTCGACATGCTTGGGTTGTTTGTCACCTGTTTTCCGTTGCGATAGCTGGGTTCCGGCTTCGGCGAGCGCCGCCAGCCGCTCTCGCACCCTTGCCGCCCCGTCACCACTCGGATACGCCTTCAAATAGTGCTCATACTCTGCTTTGGCTTTCGTGAGCTCTCCATTTCTTTCTCGTGCAAGCCCCACTAACTCTTGGGCTTCTTGAGAATACTTGTTCGGCGGTAGGTTCAACGCCGCATTAAAGATCTGCACTGCTTTCTCGTTCTCTCCCGCCGCGAGCGCCGCACGCCCCTGCTTCATGAGGTCATCAGCATACTTCTGAAGGTCCATTCCTGGGCGCAACGGACGGATATTCAGCGGTTGGGTGGGTGTCTTGGGAGGCGTGGGCGCGGGGAAAGGCAATCCTTTGGAAGCTGGCGGCGATATGACTCCGTCCCGAGCTGCTTCGCGCATGGGAGTAGACGGCGCCGTCTGACGATCCAACTTCACTGCAATCACAATCCGGCTGCTGCGGCGGATGTCACGCTGGCTCACTTTGAAGCGCACGGGCTGGCTAAAGAGAACGGATAGACCGTTGGTCGCCTGATCAGGGAATGTCACCGTGAACTTCGGCACAAGGTCGCTGGGCGGCGATGCGGCAAGCTCGCGCCCGAGCCTGCGCGAGCGGTCGAGCTCCGGAAAGTCTAAGAATATCCGCACCAGATCGCCTTGGTCCGACGGCGTATGGCGGAGGTAGAGCACGCGCGTATTGAACACGATGTGAATCTCAGCTTCTTTGGGAGTCTCGACAATCTCAATCCGATCAAGAACCTGCGCCCGCGCTTCGTTTACGGTAAAAAGGAAATGGCTTATCAGGACCACTACGAACAGCCAACTGCTGATCACAAGACGCATCAGACTTGCCCGATCCATGTGCAGTCGGATACTTCCATGAGGTGTGCTTGAGTCCGTGATTGCTAGAACCCGCCATCAGTTGGCCGGTGTTTACCGCTGCGGTTTTGTTTGATAGTCGTGAAGGTGGAGTCCGTGTATTTGTGGCAGCTCCCGGAACAATCCTTCAGCTCCAACACCGTGTAATAGATCGCTGGTGTATCCACTTTCTTGTGCGGGCCTTGTTTGAAATCCCCTGCATGGCAGCCGGCACAGTCAGGCTTGTATCCGGCGAATTTCCAGGCAATCACCTCGTTATTGTTCGTGTGACAGGCCTTACATAAGAGTCCAGCGCGGTGTGCCTTGTAGTATGGCGACTTGTGTGTATAGGCCGTGACAGGGGTCCAGCCTCCACCAGTTCGGTGGCAAGCATCGCAGGACTGCGTGGTGACGAAGTGGCCGGCTGACTTGCCGGTGGCCGTGGTCCCGTTATGACATTGCGCGCATGTGCCCGGGGTGACGCCGGTATGGCTAAACGTAGCCGGAATCCACCCAGTGGTCCGGTGACACCTGTCACAGGCAGCGGTGGTCGGAATGTGATTGGCGGGTTTCCCACGCGCGGTACTGCCGTTGTGACAGGTCGCACAACTACCCGGGGTCACGCCGGTGTGGCTAAACGTGGCTGGAGTCCACCCAGTAGTCCGATGACAGGTGTCACATGAGGCTGTCGTGGGCAGGTGATTGGCTGGCTTGCCTCGCGCCGTCGTGCCGTTATGACATTGCGCGCAGGTGCCCGGGGTTACACCGGTGTGACTAAACGTAGCCGGGAGCCATCCAGTCGTTCGATGGCAGGTATCACAGGCGGCTGTAGTCGGAATGTGAGTGGCTGGCTTCCCTCGAGCGATACTGCCATTGTGACAAATTGCGCAACTACCCGGCGTGACGCCCGTGTGGCTAAATGTAGCTGGAGTCCATCCGGTCGTGCGATGACACGTGTCACATGCCGCCGTTGTTGGAACGTGGTTCGTTGGTTTGCCTCGGGCTTGCGTTCCGTTATGACACGTCGCGCATGTTCCAGGTGTCACGCCCGTATGATTAAAAGTCGCCGGTGTCCAGGCTGTTGTACGGTGACAACTATCGCACGCGGCGGTGGTCGGGACATGGTTTGCTGGTTTCCCACGCGCCTGAGTCCCGTTGTGACATGTCGCACAGCTACCAGGTGTGACGCCGGTATGGCTAAACGTCACCGGAGTCCAAGCGGTGGTCCGGTGACAGGTATCGCAAGCCGCGGTTGTTGGGATGTGGGTTGCCGGCTTGCCACGGGCCGTTGTTCCGTTGTGGCAGGTGGCGCAGGAGCCCGGGGCCAAGCCCGCGTGGCTAAACGTAGCCGGAACCCATACCGCGGTCCGATGACAAGTGTCGCAGGGGGCCGTGGTCGGAATGTGATTCGCAGGTTTTCCCCTTGCCTGCGTTCCGTTGTGACAGGTCGCACAACTACCTGGAACCACGCCTGTATGGCTAAAGGTTGCCGGAGTCCATGCTGTAGTTCGGTGGCAGGTGTCACAACTCGCGGTGGTCGGCAGGTGCGTCGCTGACTTGCCCCGCGCTTGCGAGCCGTTGTGACAGCTCGCACAACTGCCTGGAGTCACGCCGGTATGACTAAACGTCGCGGGCCGCCACGCCGTCGTGCGGTGGCAACTGTCGCACGATGCAGTTGTCGGAACGTGGTTCGTCGGCTTTCCTGTGGCCTTGCTGCCGTTATGACAATTGAAACAAGTCCCAGGTGCCACTCCAGTATGGTCGTACTTGCTGGTCACCAATGTCCATGTAGCCGCGACGCGGTGACATGAGTCGCAGGATGCGGAGGTGACCACGTGATTCGCCGGCTTTCCACGGGCCATCGTGCCGTTATGACACCTCATGCACGTACCCGGGACGACACCCTTGTGGGTGAAAGAAGCCGGTATCCACCCCGTCGTCCGGTGGCAGCTCTCGCAGGACATGGTCGTCGGTAAGTGCGTCGCCGGTTTCCCACGGACGATGCTGTTGTTATGGCAGGTGGCGCAGCTTCCTGGAACCACGCCGCCGTGCGTAAAGAAAGCCGGCCTCCAGTTTGTCGTCCGGTGGCAACTGTTACAGTTTTGTGTCGTGGGAATGTGATTGCTGGGCTTAAAGGTCGAGATGACCCGCCCGCCCGGCGAATGGCATTGCATACATTGCGTGGGCGTCCCTTTGAAGATGCTCTGTAAGTGGCAGCGTTCGCACCTGACCTGTGCGTGACCCCCGGTGAGAGGAAACCCCGTGGTTCCGTGATCGAACTCAATGTCACTACGGCTTCGTTGTGCGTGCGCCTCGCTCACAAACGCAAGACTGAGGCACATGAGGAATGCTGCTATCCACGCGGTGACAGCTTCTGGTCGGCGACGCCACGCTTGTAATCTCGAATTCATCCGGATCTCATACGATTCGTGTAAGGGGGAACACCCTCCTAACGGCAATTGGCATGCCTCCCAAATGCTCTGCAAGACCTTGATTTCCCGACGGGCGGCTGGATGAACCATTCTTTCTCTGTGCAAATTTGACGTTTCTGAACAAGACTGCAGGTGGAAACCCGCAGCTGGTGCGGCCTGACGAACACTTGCAAAATCGTGGACTTTAGGGATTCGGCGCAGGCTGGCTCTGGCTCAGGCTCAGGCGTGAGACTTGCCTCGGCGGTAAGATTTAACTATTCGGGGCAAGGATCTCATGCCAGCCACGATTTACAGTGAACGAGATAAGGAAAGGCAAAAGAACGTGTCGCCTGTCGGTCCAGCCCAACGACACCGGCAGGTTCCACCGGAGCCCACAGCGCGGGTCGCAGCGGACCGGAGGGTTGAAGCTGCTTCCGATCGCTCAACGCTCGGGCGTTTGAGCACCTGCCTAGCCGTTGTTTTCTTGGCCTGGCTTGGTTGGAAGATTGCGCATGGGAAGTACTACACACCGCGCTCGGGATTTGGGTTTTACCTTGGCGTCACGGGGACCCTCATAATGCTCTCGCTCCTCACCTACCCGCTCCGCAAGCACATCAGGTGGATGCAACGTTGGGGAGCGCTCAAACATTGGTTTCGTGTCCACATGGTCTTAGGGATCACCGGCCCCACGCTCGTGTTGTTCCATTCAACCTTTCATATCCGGTCGACCAACGCAGCCGTTGCCCTCTTCACTATGCTGTTCGTCGTGGCCAGCGGTATCGTCGGTCGGTTCGTTTATACCCAGATCCACCACGGTCTCTACGGCCGGCGGGCCGCATTGGAGAAACTGGAGGAAGACCTCCGCAGTCAGGCGTACGCCGCCAAATCACGGTTGCATTTTGCTCCTCAGGTCGAACAGTGGGTCAAAGCGTTTGAGCACGAGGCCTTGGAGGTCGAGCGCTCTTTCCTCGGAAACCTCTTACGTCTTCCCACGCTCGCGCTGCGAAGGCGGTACGTCGACTTCAGATGCTCCAGGCAACTGCGGTGGATCTGCCGCCATGACCAAAGCCCCTCCGTGCGGCGCATCGTATCCGATGTGCTTTCTCTCATTCCAGGCTATCTCAAGGAAGTGCAGCGCGTAGCGCAGTTCACCATGTATGAGCGACTGTTTTCACTCTGGCACGTGTTCCACATTCCTTTGATCTACATCCTAGCCGCCAGCACGTTATTCCACGTCATCGCCGTCTATATGTACTGACAAGCGAGCGCTGTGCTGGCCTCACTTCATCACGCTCTGATCGTTGTTCTAGGCCTGGGGGCCTTCTATTCGACACTTGCTCGCGCCGAGAGTGTCGAGACAGCATTGATGCCGGGTCAGGTGATCGAGGGACATGCAAAATGGGAAGAAGATTGTACGAAGTGCCATAAGCGATTCGACAAGAGCGCGCAAACCCGCCTCTGTCAAGACTGCCATAAGGAAGTACGCAAGGATATCGAAGAGAAACTGGGGTTTCATGGCCGATTCAAAGAACCCCGCGAGTGTCGGGAGTGCCATAGCGAGCATAAGGGAAGAACCGAAAACATCGCGCCGATTACGGAGCAAACCTTTACACACGCGCAGACAGATTTCCCGCTGAAAGGCGCCCATGCCGACAGCAAGAAAGTAGAATGCAAAGCGTGCCACAAACCCAAGGGCAAATACCGAGATGCTCCTTCAGGGTGCTATGCCTGCCACAAGAAAGACGACAAGCACAAGGATCGAGTGGGAGAGAGCTGCACGCAATGCCATACTGAGAATAACTGGAAAGAGATTCGGTTTGATCACACTAAGACGAAATATCCCTTGCGGGGGAAGCATGCAGAGGTCGCCTGCAAGGAATGCCATGCGGAAGATCGTTACAAGAACACGCCATCAGACTGCTACAGTTGCCACAAGAAAGACGACAAGCACAAGGGACAGGAGGGGACGCAATGCGATGAGTGCCACAACGAGCGCTCCTGGAAGAAGACGCCGTTTGACCACAACAAATCGCGCTTCCCACTGCTCGGCAAACACGAGAAGATCGAGTGCAAGGAATGTCATAAGAGACCGGTTTTCAAGGATGCACCCACGGAGTGTGTGGCCTGCCATAAGAAGGACGACAAGCACAAAGGTAACTTCGGGGAGAAGTGCGAAAGCTGTCATGTGGAGCGGGACTGGAAAACGATCTCCTTCGATCACGACCTCCACACGAAGTATCCGCTGTTGGGCGGCCACCTTCGCGCCAGATGCGAATCCTGCCACAAGAGCCAGTTGTATAAGGATAAGACCCCGGCGGATTGCTACGCCTGCCACAAGAAAGAGGACACGCACAAAGGCCGTTACGGAGAGAAATGTGTAAGCTGTCACACGGAACGCGGCTGGAAAGTTATCCTCTTTGACCATGATCGGGACACGAAGTATCCCTTGAGAGACAAACATCGGAAGATCAAATGCGACAGTTGCCACAAAGGGCACCTCTATAAAGACAAGACCTCAACGGACTGTTACGCCTGTCACAAAAATGACGACATTCACGGGTCCAGCTTCGGCGTGAAATGTGAAAAGTGTCATATTGAACAGGGCTGGAAAACCATCACGTTCAATCATGACCGGGACACAAAATATCCGTTGCTCGGGAAACATCGTTCAACTCGATGCGAAAGCTGTCATACAGGACAGCTCTATAAGGAGAAGACTCCGACCGACTGCTTCGCCTGTCATAGAATAGACGATGTGCACAAACGGCGGCTCGGCACCCAGTGCGGGGGCTGTCATAACGCCCGTGACTGGAAGATTTGGGATTTCGACCATGACGTCCGGACGCGGTTCAAACTGGACGGTGGCCATGTGGGTCTGGACTGCTATGCTTGTCACAAGACACCGATGGAGAAGAAGGTCACAACGTCAAACGCGTGCGTGAGCTGTCACAAGAAGGACGACAAGCACGAAGGGAGCTACGGCCCACAGTGTGAGCGCTGCCATGAGACCTCTTCATGGAAACACATCAGACCGGGGACGGGGGCGTTTCGCCTCCGCTAGGGGGCCTGCGCTCCTATCACAGTGCAACATGGGAGACTCCTGGGGTGCAAAAACCCTCGATGAACTCAGGCCGCGATCGCTTGTTTTTGAGAAAGGGTGGCTGCAGGGTGAGTTCCATTTGTTCGTGCAGTAGTTCCGTGAACATTCGGGCAAGATGGCTTGAAAGAAGAGGCCCATGATGTTGCAACGGCCGACCCATCACCACGAGGCTTCACAGATTGTTCGCTGGGGCATCGTCCTGATAGCCCTCTTCGTCCTCTATCAGACCTGGTGGAGACCGACCTATCAGCCGGCGCCGCCGTCGGCACCGATGCAGGTCGACACCTCGGTCGTATCAACGCCTCTGATCCCCGGCCGTACCACGACAGATGAACTTACCGAGGCAGGTCTCCCACAGACTCGTCTCGTCGATCTCAGTCGAGCGCCGAACGCCTCTTTGAACATGATCCGCTCCGAACTGGAGAAAGGCGACTACATCAAAGCGGAAGCCGGCTTGCGGAAGCTTCCCAGGAAAGCGCTGGACAAGGAACGTGAGCGCCGGTATGTCGCCGCTCTCTGGAACAACCTCGGCGTTCAGCAGGAGAAATTTGGCGGGATCGAAGTCTCGGTCGAGGCCTTCAAGAAAGCGGTTGCGCTCGATCCGGGTAATCCCATCGCGCATCTAAACCTGACCCAAGCCTACTGGGGCCTACGCGACCCGTCACTCACCCACCAATTCCTTCAAAAAGTGATCGGTTTGGCCCCGCACGACCCTTTCCCACACCTCGCGCTCGCCGATCTTCTGATCGACAAAGGCGACGTCACTCTCGCCTCACGCCATTTGGAGGACGTGGCAGTCCGGGCAAGTACCGATCCCGATCTACAAACCTACTCGGATCGATTGCTCGCGAAGATCCACGTGTCCTCTCCGCAAGGCGAACAGCAGACGGTCGTCGCCGATGTGTCTCCAAAGCCGGCCGAACAGGACATGGAACTCTCGCCTCCTGCCGGGATCGATCCAGCACGATCTCCGGCTTATGGAGCCGTCATTCCTAGCGTGAAGGCCGCCTTAGCAGCGCAGCAGCCAACCCAAGAGCCTCGGACTCGCGACATAGGCCACTTCACCGTGGTCTTCGACGGAGGCGAAGATCAAGCGACCTGGACGCGCATGCGAGCCATTCTGGAGTACGCCTACCAAGAGATCGGACAGAAGTTCGGATATACTCCCGCCGCGCCAATCAAGGTTGTTCTACACATGAACCAGAAATTCGCTGAGCAGACTGGGACGCCGGCATGGGCTGACGCCTTATTCGATCAGACCTCAGGAACCATTCATATCCCCGCGCGCGAAGCGTTGGATGATCTCGCCTGGTTCAGCCGAGTGGTACGGCACGAGCTTGTCCACGCGCTGCTCCACGAAAAAATGCGGACGCGTTTGTCAGTCACGCCGACCTGGTTAGTGGAAGGCCTAGCGATTCAACTCGCCGAAGACCCTTGGTCCGAGCTCGATGAGATGAGGAAGAAAAATCTCCCCTTCCTGCCCCTCGCCTCCTTACAAGGGCGATGGACTGAAATTCCTGCTGACTCTCTGCCCGTGGCCTACTTTGAGGCCGATGTCGCGACGCGTAGTCTCACAGAACGGTACGGTTTGTATGGCGTTCGGCAGCTATTGAACCTGATCCAGACAGGGCAATCTTTCGGCGCCGCGATGCAAGCTAAACTTGCTCTCTCCTATGACACGTTTCAGGACCAGTGGGCAGAGCGAATGAGGGCGGACCAAAAATCCCGCAAGTCATAGGGTCAGGTGCACTCACCTTCTTGCGATCAGGAGATGACCGCATCGCCGCAGAGGACGACCCTGACCTTCGTGAACGACCGTACACCCACGCCGTTTAGGAAATCGCCTCTGCTATGAAGTGTGTTCCGTCCGGAGGTGGGCTGGCATTCCGTCTGCGGAACGGCTGAGACGTGGGGCTGCCGTTCGTAGTTACAGTTTTCCTTCGCCCTTGAGGTACTTGCGGAAGCGCTCCATCAATTCGGCGCCCAGGGTGCCACCCTCCGGTTTCTTGGTGGCCGGATCGGCGAAATGCTGACGGATCTCCTGAAGGCGTTTCTCGGCCTGCTCGTTTCCTTGTAATCGCTTGGTCTTTTGGAGGGCGGTGTCGAAAGCGTCGAAGGTCAACTCTTGGTACCCGAACGAGCGGATGCGCTTCACCGCCTTCATCATGGCCTGGTTCCGAAACACGGTGAGGTGCTCTGAGTCGATCTCTTTCAGCCCCAGTTTCCTAGCCCGTCGCTCGGCCGCCTTACGAATCCCGCTACGGACAAAGTCCGGAGACGTCTGTAGGCGCTTCCACGCTTCGTCGGTCCACGTCACCCGCTCCTGCGGCGCATCCCACAATTGAGCCAGGACGTCTTCGTCGATGTGGGCGATCCCTCGCACCCTGGCAAGGTCCTCCGCGTCCCGTTTCAGCATGTCCGTCACGAACTCCAACGCTATCGCAGGAGCGTTTTTGACCTTCTGCTGAAGGAGGGTCAAGGCTCCTTCACTCCACGCGAGCGGCGGACCTTCAGGTTCCGTAAGGTCACCGAGCGCCTCGACCTTCTCGAGCAGATCCACGTTGACCTCGAGGTGTCCGCGCTCAAGGGCGATCTCTTCGGCAATTTGCTTGATCATCGCACGCATGAACTCGGGCACCGTCGCTAATCGCTCGCGCGCCGCGGCGGTCCAGGGCAATCGGCCCTGCTGCATCTCTACGGCGGCCTCGGCCATGCCCCCCTCGCCTCCCATCCGCCCCATCATCTGGTTCTTGAATTGATCGAGGAGGTCTTCCGTGATTTCCGGATAGCCGAGTTCCCTGGCCTTTTTCTCAGCGAGCTTCCTGACCATGCCGCGGAGAAACGCCGGCGCACGCTCCATGCGTTTGAGCGCTCCGTCGCTCCACCGGATCTCGGTGACAGTATTGTAGCTGTCGGAACCGGCCTCCACCATGCTCTATGCCTCGTGACCAGTCTTCACTTGTTGAGCAACTCCTTCAGCTCCTTGCCCGCCTTGAAGAAAGGCACCTTCTTGGCGGGTACGGAGACCGCCGCGCCGGTCTTCGGGTTGCGGCCCTCCTTCATGCGGCGGGCTCGGAGGCGAAAGCTGCCGAAGCCGCGAATCTCCGTTTTATCGCCGCTCTTGAGCGAATCGCGGATGCAGTCGAAGATCGTGTTGACCACGACCTCGGCTTGACGCTTAGTCAGCGTCGTCACTTGCTCCGAGACGCGTTCGATGATCTGCGCTTTCGTCATTGCTTCGTCCCCTCCCAGTAGGTAGACCGTCCCGCGCTGCGCACCTCATTCAGGCTCATACAGGCCTTGAGCTAGAAGGCCATCAAGTACTTCAGGCTCACCCCCGGGTGAAGATCCAATCTGGGGAGGAGCCCGGCCAGCCTGGATTCCAACAGTTCCCTGATCGAAAATCGGCGCTTTGGCTCGATGACCTTCGGCTCCCCCTCAATCCCGCCAAGATCGGCCGCCAGACGGATGGCGTCCTCGAGGGTCCCCAACTCATCCACCAGCTTTGCGTCCTTGGCCTGGCGGCCGGTGAAAATCCGCCCGTCGGCCAACGGGGTGACATCAGCCACCTCCATCGAACGCCCTTCGGCGACGGCCTGAATGAACTGATAATGCACGTCGTTCATCACCGTCTGTAACAGAGCCCGCTCCTCGTCGCTCATTTTTCTGAGCGGCGAACCGACATCCTTGAAGCGGCCGCTCTTGACGACGACCCCTTCGACACCGAGCTTGTTGAGCAAGCCCTCGATGTTGGCCGTTTCCATAACGACGCCGATGCTGCCGGTGAGAGTTCCCGGGTTCGCAAAAATACGATCCGTGGCGGCCGCGATGTAATAGCCGCCCGATGCGGCGACATTGCCCATCGATGCCACCACGGCCTTGTTGTGCTTGCTCCTGACGCGCTTGACCTCGTCGTAGATCTCTTGGGACGGCACCACGCCCCCGCCCGGACTGTCGATCCGCAACACGATCGCCTTCACGGTGGGATTGTCTCCGAATTTCTTCAGTTCGCCGACCGTCCACTGTGAGTCGAGGATGACTCCTTCGACACGGATCAGACCTACCCGATCCTCTCCCGTCAGATCCAGATCAGGAAAGATCAAACTCAGTGCAAAGGTCAACCCCATTCCGATCACGACAATCCACACAAGCAGTCGGAAGGGGCGGAAGGGTCGCTTCGGCTTCGACTCACGTTCGTCAGCCATGGCCGGATCGAATTCCCGAAGAAGTTTGTCCTCCGTGGTCACTCGCCTCCTTTTTTCCGGTTGTGCTTCGCGGCACGCCCGAGGCTTTGATCGAGCGGGCCCTGCGAGGCGTGGTACTCCTCCACCTGTCGACGTTCCGAATCCAGTTGGTGATCCCGGAGACTCAACGCGATCTTCCGTTCCTCACGATCGACTTTGATGATCTTGGCCGTCACTTCATCCTGGAGCTTGAACTTCTCTTCCAGGCGGACCTGAGGTTCCAGTCCCGCTTCGCTCACATGGATGAGCCCCTCCACCCCGCCCTCCAACTCCACAAAAAGTCCGAACTCGGCCAGCTTGCTCACCTTACCGGTCGCAGTCTCGCCCACACGATAGCGGCTGGGGATCTCATCGTCCCAGGGGTCGCGTGTGAGTTGTTTGTACCCGAGCGAAAGGCGCTCTTTCTCCTTGTCGATCCGTAGGACCACCGCCTCGACTTTCTGCCCCTTCTTGAACAGCTCGGAGGGATGCTTGATGTGCTTCGTCCACGACATGTCGGAAATATGGATGAGCCCGTCGATCCCTTCCTCCAGCCCGATAAAGGCGCCGAAGTCGGTCAGGCTTTTGACTTTGCCTTCGATCCGCGTGCCGGGGGGATACTTGGCCTCGATCATGTCCCAGGGATTCGGCGCCGTCTGTTTCATGCCCAGCGAGATCTTCCGATTGGCCGGGTCGACGTTGAGCACCACGGCCTCGACCTGGTCTCCCACCGTGACGACTCGAGACGGATGGCGCACTTCGTGCGTCCACGACATTTCGGAAACGTGCACAAGTCCCTCGACCCCCGGCTCCAGCTCCACAAACGCCCCGTAATCGGTGAGGCTTACGACGCGTCCGCGCACCTTCGTCCCGATAGGATACTTCGCCGCGACGTTGGTCCAAGGATCGGCGGACTTCTGCTTTAAGCCGAGGGAAATCCGCCCGGTCTCGCGGTCATACTTCAACACCGTGACTTCCACCTTGTCACCCACTTGGAACATCTCGGAGGGATGGCCGACGCGCCCCCAGGACATGTCGGTGATGTGCAAGAGGCCGTCGATCCCACCCAGGTCGATGAAGGCACCGTAGTCGGTGATGTTCTTCACGGTCCCTTGGATCAACTGTCCTTCTTTCAACGTAGACAGCGTGGTCTGCCGCTTCTTGTCACGCGTCTCCTCCAGCAAGACGCGTCGCGACACCACCACGTTCCCGCGCCGGTGATTGATCTTGATGATCTTGAGCGGAAACGTCTTGCCCACGAGGCTGTCCAGATCCCGGACCGGATGGAGGTCGATTTGTGAGCCGGGGAGAAACGCCTTGACCCCGATGTCGACCATCATGCCGCCCTTGATCCGCGACAGAATCTTCCCCTCGATGCTTTTTTCCTCCTTATAGAGCCGCTCCAGGTCCTCCCAAATTTTCATCTTGTCGGCTTTTTCTTTCGACAGGACCAGGTTGCCTTCGGCGTCTTCGCATTCTTCGATGTACACCTGGATGCGATCGCCGACCTTCAGACGCTGGAGATCGTCGGGCGAAAATTGATCGGAGGGAATCATCCCCTCGGATTTGTAGCCGATGTCGACCACCACCTTGTCTTTGGTCAACGCGACCACGCGCCCCTCCGTGATCGTGCCTTCCTCGAAGTTCCGAAAGGTCTCCTCGTACAACGCCGCGAGGGCATTGCGGTCCAACTTGGGCTCATTCTGGCTGGAAGCGGTATTCATCCTCGTATCCTAGTCCTCCGACAAGCGTCGGGTGCTGAAGGTAAAGGCGACCGCGTTCGCTCAGCGTTGCAAGGCGCGGTCGCTGGGATCCGGAGGGATCTGCTCCCCCTCATCGTCAGCCTCGGTCTCCACCCCAGAATTAGAGACACCGCCCAGTTCGGCGATCTTCGCCATCACGGTTCGGCTGACATGTCGATAAAACTCTTTTCCCTCTGTTCTCGAAAGCGCGTCCGAAAAATCCAGCGGAGCCCCGAAGGTCACGGTCACCGGCCTGCATTTCGGCCAGCTCGCCTCCGGGGGCAACACCTCATAGGTGCCTTGTATGTAGACCGGGACGACGGGGCACTTCGTCTGCGCGACCAAGAGACCGATGCCGGGTTTCCCCGGACGCAGGCGCCCTGTCGGCGTGCGTCCCCCTTCCGGAAAAATCACGAGCACCTTTCCTTGCCGCAGCAGCTCCGCAGCCTTGCTGAGCGCCTCTCGATCGAGCCGACCCAGGCGTAAAGGGATCCATCCCAACGCGCGAAGGATCCTATTGACGATGGGATGCGGGAAAAGGTCGGATCGTCCCAAATACCACGCCCGTCGCGGAATCCCGCAGCCGAGCAACGGAATGTCGAAGTAGCTGGCATGATTGGCTGCCAAGACCACGCCGCCCCGCTCGGGAATAGTTCCCACTGTCCGGTACCGGAAACACAACACCGCAATCGCTTTCGTAAGAAGCCAGAGGAATCCATAGAGCAACCCGCTCACAGCCTAGCAGCGATCACGGCCATCATCTGATCGACCACGTCCTGTGCCCGAAGCGTGCTGGTATCGATCCGATGAGCATCAGGCGCGGCCGCCAAGGGAGCCACGGCCCTGCCACGGTCTCTGGCATCGCGACCGGAGAGGTCGCGCCGGATGTCTTCCAATCCGGCACGATGGCCGGCAGCCGACAATTCTTGATGCCGCCGCTCAGCTCTGATCGCCTCATCGGCTTCGAGAAAGAATTTCACGTCCGCCTCCGGAAAGACCCGCGTCCCCATATCCCGGCCTTCCGCCACCAGTCCTCCGGACGCACCGATCTTCCGCTGGATGGGAAGAAGCCATTCTCGCACGGCGGGAATCGCCGACACCACGGAGGCCGCCGCACTGACCTCCCGCGTCCGTAGCTCACCCGTCACGTCTTTTCCGTCGACTGAGAGACGCAACGTCCCGTCGGCCGCGTCCATCCGGAGATCCACCTTCGAGAGGAGCGCGGTTACGGCGGCCTGGTCTTCCGGATCGATCCCTTCCGCCAGGGCCTTCCACGCGACGGCGCGGTAGAGTGCGCCGGTGTCCAGGTAGAGGTATCCGAGCCGGGCGGCCAGAAGCTTCGCCACAGTGCTTTTCCCCGCACCCGCTGGCCCATCAATGGCAATAATCAACGAAGTCTTCTCCTCACTCCTGCTGCTTCTCTTCGACAGGGTCACGGGGGCGTATTATTAGCGATCAAGCGCGGACAGTCAATAATTCCAATAGCTTATGTTCAAAGTCCGGAAAGGAGGTGGTGATGCAAGCCGTGTCTTCGATGACCACGGGAGAGTCAGCCACCAGTCCCGCGATGGCCAACGACATCGCCACGCGGTGATCCCCATGGCTCGCACAGGTGGCGCCTTTCAGCCTTCCAGGCTGCCCTTTGACACCAAGCCCCCGAATCACCATTCCGTCAGGCGCCTCCGTGATGTTCGCGCCCATGGCCCGAAGCTCCGATGTCATCGTGGCGATTCTGTCGCTTTCCTTCACACGCAGTTCTTCGGCACCGGATATCACCGTCTCGCCTTCAGCCACGGCCGCCGCGACACACAAGATGGGAAATTCATCGATTGTTCGGGGGATCTCCTCGGCGCTTACGTGAACGCCCCGCAGGGGAGTTGATCGCACCTCTAGGTCCGCGACCGGCTCTCCGGCCTCCTCACGACGGTTGACCACGTGAATGTCGGCGCCCATCCGCTCAAGGACCGAAAGAATCCCTGTACGGGTCGGGTTGATGCCCACTCCCTCCACCGTTACAGCGGATCCCGGTACAAGACTGGCTCCGACGAGGAAGAACGCCGCCGCCGATAAGTCTCCCGGTACGAGCAGAAGAGGCTTCGCATTCCATCCTCCCGAGGGTCGTCCCGTCACCGAGATCGTGAGCTCCTGCCGTTCGAGCGGAATTCCGAAGTAGCGAAACATCCGTTCGGTGTGATCGCGCGAGAGGCGAGATTCCGTGATTCGGGTAGTTCCATCCGCGAAGAGCCCTGCCAGCAGCAGCGCAGACTTCACCTGCGCACTGGCGATCGGACTGCGGAACTGGATCCCCTTCAGACGCGTCCCTGTCACGGCCAGCGGGGCCAGCTCTCCCCCTTTGCGTCCTCCGATGAGGGCGCCCATTTCCCTCAGCGGCCTCACGACTCGGCCCATCGGCCGTCGACGAACGGACTCGTCCCCTGTCAGGACCGAGAAAAAATCTTGTCCCGCCAATAGGCCCGTCAGCAACCTGATTCCGGTCCCCGAGTTTCCACAGTCGATCGGTCCGGTCGGCTCGCTCAGGCCCCACAAGCCTTTTCCGAACACGCGCAGGTGGTCGGCAGCCTCGTCGATCCGTATCCCCAAGGCCTGCAAGGCCCGCATCGTGTTGAGGCAATCCTCTCCCCTGCAATAGCCCCTGATCGTGGTCTCCCCCTCGGCCAGCGCGCTCAGAATAATGGCCCGATGGGTCACGGACTTATCACCCGGTACGGAGATGCTTCCTCTCAACGGACCGCTTGGATTGATCGTCAGGGATGACATGCTTACAGTCAGTGACGGGTGATGCGTGACGAGTGACGGGGGGGGGACAACACAACACGTCACCTGTCAGGCGTCACTGGTTTCGGTTGTTCAACTGTTCACGCTCGCGTTTGGCGCGCTCGAGTTCCTGTTCGATGCCCGGTCCGTCGCCCGTTTGAATCAAGTGCTTCAATCGACCGAGATGCCGTTCGTACAACTCGATCATGGCCACCAGGTTGTCCCGATTCCACAAGAAGATGTCGCGCCACATTTCCGGAGAGCTGGCCGCGATTCTGGTCGTGTCCCGTAGCCCTCCGCCCGAATGGCCCGCGAGATCGAGCGAGGGAAGCTCCCGATCCCGTAACTCCGCCAAAGCCGTCATCAACGCAAACGCGGCGACGTGCGGCAGATGGCTGACGGCGCCCAGGATCTTATCGTGGAGATAGGGGTCCATGGTGAGCACCCTGGACCCCGCCAACTCCCACATGGCCCGAATCTTCTCTAGTGCTTCGGGATTGGTCCGCGGGGTCGGGGTGAGAATGCAGCGCGCCCCCACGAACAAATGGTCGGACCCTGCAGCCACTCCCGTTTTTTCCTTGCCCGCGACCGGATGGGCGCCGACGAACGAAACCCCCTCGGGAAGAAGTCGTTCGGACACGTCCACGAGGCGCCCCTTGACGCTTCCGACATCGCTGACGATGGTCCCGGGTTTCAGATGAGCCCCCCACTCCTTGAGATGTCGCTCGTAGGTATCGACCGGCGTGGCGAGGACGACCAGGTCGGCGCCGTCGACTCCCTCGACCGGATCGGCGACATACCGATCGATGGCTCCCATGGCCACGGCGGCCTTGAGATTCTCCACCCGGCGGCCGATACCGATCACCGACCCGGCGGCGCCCTTGCGCCTGAGGACCATCCCGAGAGATCCGCCGATGAGTCCGACGCCGATGATCGCAACCTGCGTGAACTGAACCGTCATGAAGACCGTGAGAAGTGACGGGTGATGAGTGATAGGTGGGGAGGCATGAATCCTTGGCCTGGATCGAGATTTTAACGCGTCACGCGTCACTCATCACGCATCACCATTTCATAGTTCCCGCCCCACCGCCTCGGCAATCTTTTTAAGCTCATGCATCAATTCCTTGAACTTCGGCGGCTTGATCGACTCCTCCCCGTCGCACAGGGCACACTCCGGATTGGAGTGGACCTCGATCAATAACCCGTCCGCTCCGGCCGCGACCGCCGCCTTGGACATCGGCGCCACCAGATCCCACCGGCCGGTGGCATGACTGGGATCCACAATGACCGGGAGGTGGGACAAGTCCTTCAACGTGGGGATGGCGGCCAAATCCAACGTGTTGCGGTACTGGGTCTCGAAGGTGCGGATGCCGCGTTCGCAGAGCATCACGTTGCGGTTGCCTCGTGACATGATGTATTCGGCCGAGAGGAGAAACTCCTTGATCGTCGCGGACAGCCCGCGCTTGAGCAGCACCGGCTTGTCATAGGCGCCGACTTCTTTGAGCAGCTCGAAATTCTGCATGTTGCGCGCGCCGATCTGGATGATGTCGGCCTTTTCCAGGAAGAGCTCGATGTCGCGCGTATCCAGAATCTCGCTCACCACCGGAAGTCCGGTTTGCTTCTTCGCCTCCAGCAGATAATCCAACCCTTCGCGACCCAGGCCTTGGAACGAATAGGGGGAGGTCCGCGGTTTATACGCCCCGCCGCGCAGGATGCTGGCGCCGGACGCCTTGACGTCGTGGGCGATGCCGACAGTCAGTTCGAGACGCTCGACGGCACAGGGGCCGGCCATGATCGCGAGCTTCTTACCCCCGACCTTCACGCCGCCGACTTCGATGATCGTATTCTCTCGCTTGAACTCCCGGCTCACGAGCTTCCATGGCGCCAGGATGGGCAGAACGTTCTCGACACCGGGCAGCGCCGTCAACGGCTGATTCTGCAGGATCCGGTCGTCGCCGATCACGCCGATGATCGTCCGTTCCTGCCCCGTTGAAATGTGAGACTTGAGCCCGAGCTCGCGCAGCCGATCGATGATGTGGTCTACTTCCCGCTCTGTCGCTTCCGGCTTCAACACGATGATCATGACGACATCCTCTCGGTGATGGAGATATTTACTGATTGAGCACCTTCCTGAGTGCGTTCAGGAGGAGCTGATTTTCTTCTGGAAGACCGATCGTCACCCGTAACATGGACCCTTCGATGTGGCGCACGATGACGCCTTCCCTCAGGAGCGCCTCGAAGACGGCACGCCCGTCCCGTCGGACGTCGAAGTACAGGAAATTTGTCTCGCTCGGGACAGGGGAAACGCCCAACGCGGCTAAGCCTGCGCGCATCTTGTCCATCTCCGCTCGGTTGAGGGAGCGGCTCTTGGCGACGTGCTCCTCGTCCTCAAGGGCGGCCAGGGCGGCACGCTGCGCCACGCTGTTGGCGTTGAACGGCGGACGGACACGATTCAGGTAACCGGCAATCTCCGGGGTGGTCAATCCGTAGCCGATTCTCAGGCCCGCAAGGCCGTAGATTTTTGAAAACGTCCGGAGCACGGCTACGTTCCGGTTTTGTTTCAGATAAGACAACGAGTCAGGGAAGGCAGGATGTTGGACATATTCGTAATAAGCCTCGTCGAACACCACGATCACCTGGTCGGGGATACGGGCCATCAGCTCCTGGACTTCCTGAGCGGTCACCATAGTCCCGGTGGGATTGTTCGGATTGCAGAGAAACAGCAGGCGCGTGCGGTCTGTGACGGCCTCAGCCATCGCCGGGAGATCGTGACGCCAGTCTTTCAGCGGAACCTCGACCGGCACGCCATGTGCGGCCATGACTTCCATCTTGTAAATCACGAACGTCTGGTCCGCCATGACGGCTTCGTCGCCGGGGGACAGAAACGCGCGCGCGAGAAGCCCCAAGATCTCGTCCGAGCCGTTCCCGAGCACCACTTGGTCGGGCGCCACCTTCCATCGCCCCGCCAAGGCTCTTCTCAGCCGGAATGCGCCCCCGTCGGGGTACCGATGAAGCGTCGGACCGACCTCCCCCAGCACGGCGACCGCCTTCGCGGAGGGGCCGAGCGGATTTTCATTCGACGCAAGCTTCACCACGCGGGAGACCCCCAGCTCGCGCTGGAGCTCCTCGATCGGCTTCCCCGGCACATACGGCACCAAGGCGGCAATGTCGCGATGAACTTTCAGCGGCATTCTTCCTTAACCTTATTCCCGAGTTAAGTGTGCGCGGGATACGACCCCAATATCTTCATGAAGAGGCACCGGCTCTTCACCTCTTCGAGCGCTTTCTTGACTCGGTCCTCTTCCACATGGCCCTCGATATCGACGAAGAAGATGTATTCCCAGGCCTTCCGACGCGAAGGCCTGGATTCGATCTTCGTCATATTGATACCGAGAGAAGCGAAGGGGCGAAGCAGATCGTACAAGGCTCCGACTCTGTCCTTCACCGACAACATCAGCGAGGTCTTGTCCTTCCCGGTCCGCTCGGGTGACTTTTGAGACAGGATCAAGAAGCGGGTAAAGTTATTCAGGTTGTCCTCGATTCTCGCCCTGACCACCTTCAATCCGTACAGTTGAGCAGCCAGCTCCGACGCGATCGCGCCGGCCATCGGGTCGTCCAGGCACAGCTCCGCCGCTCGCGCCGTGCTCGCGACTTCGGAAAGCGGCACGAGGGGAAGGTTCGCTTCTAACCAGTTGCGGCATTGAGCGAAGGCATGGGGATGCGAATAGATCTTCTTGATCTCCTCCATGATCCCAGGTTTCGACATGAGGTGGTGCGACACCTCTTGAAGAACTTCGCCGTAAATCAACAGATTCGAATCGATGAACATGTCAAGCGTATAATTCACCACCCCTTCAGTGGTGTTCTCGATCGGCACGACACCGAAGTTGGCTCGCCCACGCTCCACCTCGTTAAAGACGTCTTTAATGCTGGTGACCGGCACGTACTGGGCGGACGCCCCGAACTTCTGCATGCAGGCCATGTGGGTGAAAGTCGCACGGGGACCTAAGTACGCCACCTTCTGCGGCCCCTCAAGAGACAGCGAGGCCGACATGATTTCGCGATAGACGGGTCGGATGGCATCGCTGGGAAAGGGACCGGAATTTTGGGCGATCAGCCGCTCAATGATGGCGGCTTCACGAGCAGGGGTGTGAAGGTTGGCTTCCGCGTCTTTTTCTTTCTTGAGCTTCCCGATTTCAATCACGTTCCTCGAACGCTCGTTCAGTAGGCGCAAGAGTTCATCGTCGATTCGATCGATCTCACGACGGTAGTCCTGGAGGTCTTTTGGCATGGAAGGGGTACCTCGATTCCGTGGAATCGACGAAGGACAAGCTTAGAGGTAAGGGAGCACTCGCTAACCCCCGCGCCCACGTCGCCGCAAGTGCTGGATCATACAGGAACTTTCAAAGTTTTTGCAAGGAGCTAGAAGAGGGCGTGCTGTGATTTCTTGAAGTGTTGATGCGCAAGTTGGGTCGCCTGACGCCCACGACCGGTCCGATCCAGGAAGCCAGCTTGAATGAGGTAGGGCTCATACACGTCCTCGATGGTCCCCTTATCCTCCTGAACCGCTGCCGCAAGCGATTCGACGCCGACCGGTCCCCCGTTGAACTTTTCGATGATGGTGAGGAGAATTTTTCGGTCCATCTCGTCGAAGCCGGCCTGGTCGACCCCCAGCCAGCTCAAGGCAGTCTGGGCAACCTCGCGCGTGATGCGGCCCTCCGCCTTCACCTGGGCAAAGTCGCGAACGCGCTTAATCAACCGGTTAGCGATCCGAGGGGTTCCACGGGACCTGTTCGCGACCTCCCTGGCACCCTCGTCATCAATGGAAATGCCGAGGAGGCTGGCGGTCCGCACGATGATGCGTTCAAGATCGGCTGGCGTGTAGAACTCGAGCCGGTACACGAGCCCGAACCGGTCTCGCAGGGGAGAGGTCAGGGCACCCGCCCTGGTCGTCGCCCCGATCAGAGTAAACCGCGGCAAGTCCAGCTTGACGGTTCTGGTAGAAGCTCCCTGGCCGATGACCAAATCCAGTTGGTAGTCTTCCATGGCCGGATACAGGGCCTCTTCAACCGACGCGGGCAGCCGGTGGATTTCATCGATAAAGAGGACGTCATGCTCCTGGAGATTGGTGAGCACGGAGGCCAGGTCTCCCGCATGGGCCAAGACCAACCCGGAGGTCGATCGGATCGCCACACCCATCTCGCGGGCGATGATATGCGCGATGGTGGTCTTCCCCAGCCCGGGAGGACCGTAGAAGATCGCATGATCGAGCACCTCTCCGCGCCGCTTGGCTGCCTCCATGCAGATACGAAGCGAGTCCTTCATTCGGTCCTGACCGACATACTCGTCGAGCGTCTGCGGCCTGAGAGACACTTCAAGGCCGCGCTCCTCATCGGTCAGTTGATTGGTGACGAGCCGATCTGTCATCAGATTCACTCGTGAAGCGGGCACCCGTTGCTCCGGGACCCATTGCTCCTCGCATGTGCAATGGGGGTTCGGCAACGGGTCCCCGGTGACACGTGACACGCTTGGAGCGCCTCTGCCCGAGCTTGTTGCATGTCACCCGTCACCGGTCACCCGTCACCTTGTTTCAGGAGCCGGTCGAAACTGCTGTGGAGGCGGCAGTGCCCCTTGCCCCGGGGTCGGCGTGCTCCCGCAATCCGGTGGGCACTGAATGCCGCCCTTGGTCGGGTCCGGCAGATTCGACTCCATCCTCTGAAGCTGGCACTGACTCAGCAGACCGCCTTCCCGGCCACCGCAACGGGCCGGGACTGAGGAGCGACCGATTTCCACATAGCCCTCCGGGCACGAGCCGCAGACGGGCAGCATATTGGCCCCCAGCGGCACGCACTGGACGAGCATCGGATCTCCGTCCTTGCAAATCTCTGGAGCCGTCGTCACGCCGGTCATCGCGTAGCCTTCGGGGCAGGAGCCGCAGGTCTTCCGAATGCTCCTGGGCTGTTCCCGTTCTTGCGCGAGAAGGCTCTCAACAGGGGAGAGGAGGAGGCTCATCAGCACAGCGGCCACGATCAAGATCGACCTTCGACGAAACCGCAGGACGATCTCTTGGAGGGTCCGATGGGAGAGAGGAGGCATGGATCACCCTTTTGCTAGTTCCTTCAAGGCTTCGCGAATGACGTCCTTGAGCGCAGGCTTGGCCGTGGAGGTCTTTCTGATACGGGTCAGCGCGTCTTTTGCGTCACCGGCCCGGTACCCCAGATTGACCAGAGCAGACAGCGCATCGCCGAACAGCGGATCAGCAGCATCTGCCGCCGTCACGGTCCCCGTGTGTCCCACAGGATGGAGTCGGACGACCTTGTCCTTCAGCTCAAGGGCAATCCGCCCCGCGGACTTCTTCCCGATTCCCGGCACCGTCGCCAATTTGTCGACATCCCCTGCCTGAATAGCGGAGACCAGATCCGGGACGGAGAGGGTAGAGAGTGCGCTCAGCGCCAGTCTGGGCCCGATCCCCGACACGCCGTTGAGAAGCACGAACATCTCTTTTTCCTGCGCGCTCATGAACCCATAGAGCTGGAGCGCGTCTTCTCGGAGATGGGTCGAGATGCAGAGGGAGGTGGTTTCGTTCAGATCCGGGAGGGCGTAATAGGTGCTGAGGGGAATAAACACTTCATATCCGACTCCCTGCACGTCAAGAGTCAGATGGGTGGGCGCCTTGAAGGCCAACCGGCCTGTCAGTAAGGCTATCATTCAGTTTTGAGTTCTGAGTTATCGCGACTTAACACTCATAACTGACAACTCAAAACCGGGTTCATCCCGCTGCGGCGACCTTTTCCATGACCTCAGTCGAAATATCGAAATTGGCATGGACCTTCTGGACATCATCATGTTCGTCCAGAATCTCCACGAGCTTGAGCATTTGCTCTGCCGATTTCTCCTCGAGGTGGATCGTGTTCTGGGGGACGAACGAGATCTCGGCCAACGCAGTCTCGATCCTGGCATCGGCGAGGGCCTTCTTCACAGCCTCAAATTCCCCAGGTCCGGTGATCACCTCGAAGGTGTTCTCCGTCACCCTCACGTCTTCGGCCCCCGCATCGAGCGCCAACGACAGCAGGCGATCTTCTTCCACCTTCCCCCTTTCGACGGTGATCACGCCCTTCTTGTGGAACTGCCAGGCCACTGCGCCGGCTTCCGCCATGTTGCCGCCGTTTTTCGTGAGCAGACTGCGTATTTCGGCAACCGTCCGTTTGTGATTGTCCGACGTGATCTCGATCATCAACGCCGTACCGCCTGGGCCGTATCCCTCCAGAGTAAACTCTTCGTAGGTCACGCCCGGTAATTCACCGGTGCCCCGCTGAATCGCCTTCTTGATCGTGTCGCCCGGCATGTTCGCATCCTTCGCCTTGGCGATCGCCAAACGCAGGCGAGGATTCCCCTCCGGGTCGCCGCCTTGACGGGCCGCGATGGTGAGCTCCCGAATGATCCGGGTGAAGACCTTTCCTCGTTTCGCATCCTGAGCCGCTTTATGCCGCTTGATCGTGGCCCAGTGGCTATGTCCGCCCATTGTCCTGCCTTGTCGTGTGAATCGGAACCCGAATCAGAGAGATTGTCCGTTGGAGCGAGGTTTTCTAGCACAGACTCTTCAGGCGAGTCAACGCGCTACCCGGCGCTGGAAGTCTCAACGAACCACTGATGCGCTGCGCTGAGTTATCGACGGAAACGTGGGATCGCCGCTCCGGTGAAGTCGCACTGCCCCACGAGCCCGGCGACCTACGAATTGACAACCCATCGGGGACTTCATAGACTCCGGCCCCAGCTTCATTCTGCAGGCTGCGTGTCGCTACGCCATGAGCCAACCGCCACCTCTCATCAAGGAACTCGTCGAGAATTTCGCCCGGAACCGGGATGACTACAAGAAAAACGGCCTGAACGAAACTCAATTGCGTCGGGAATATCTTGACCCCTTCTTCGAGGCGCTGGGGTGGGATGTCGCCAACCGGCAGGGTCATGCGCCGGCGTACCGGGAAGTCATCCACGAAGACGCCGTCAAGATCGGCGGCGTGGAGAAAGCGCCGGATTACAGTTTCCGCATCGGCGGCATCCGCAAGTTCTTTGTCGAGGCCAAGAATCCCGCCATCAACCTGAAAGACGATCCCAAGCCGGCCTATCAACTGCGTCGCTACGCGTGGTCCGCCAAACTGCCCCTCTCTATCCTGACTGATTTTGAAGAATTCGCCGTGTACGATTGCCGCATACGGCCGGCTCCAGCCGACAAGCCCAGCGCAGGCCGCAGCCTGTATCTGACCTATCAGGACTACGAAACCCGTTGGGAAGAGATCGCGTCCATCTTCGCCAAGGAAGCCATCCTCAAAGGCTCCTTTGACAAATACGCCACCGCGGAGCGCAAGCGCGGCACGGCCACGGTGGATGCCGCGTTTCTCGCGGAAATCGAAAACTGGCGGGAGATCCTTGCCAAGAATCTGGCGCTCAGGAATCGCAAGCTCTCGGTGCATGATCTGAATTTTGCGGTCCAGCGCACTATCGACCGGA
>JBBIJI010000008.1:0-108534 GCA_037446055.1 Nitrospiraceae bacterium | reverse complement strand
ACCGCGGAGAATCGACTCCAAGCCGGCCGATGTCCGAATTGCAGCCGGTTCGTCATGGGGCGTTGGGCCATCGGACCCCTTGGAATGAGGGACAGACACCGGGCAGAAGGGTGTCGGTCCCCTGGAGGTTCTCGACGGGTCCCCGTTCTTCGGTCGCAGCACCGAATACGAGGTGGCGATAGAAATACCCAAGAGTCATGCGAGTTAGATCGAAAGGGTCTCTACGTTATCCCGGTGCGGCCGGTGCGGGGAGGAGTTCCGTCCCGGGTCAATCAGGTCTGACACGTGCGCGATGTCGCGCGGCGATCAGAACGCTCCTCTCTCGCGTGCCGGGACGTTTTTCATCGGAGTTCGGGCTCAACCTGTCCTCCCGTCGTCGGAGGGATCTCTTTCTCTGGTTCTTGGCGGCGATCCTGTACGGGACGAGGATCTCCGGCTCGATTGTGGCGAGGACCCACGCGGAATTCGTCCGGCGCGGGCTGACGAGCCCGGAGGCCATCGTAAAAAGCGGGTGGGCTGGGCTGGTCGAAGCGCTCGATGCAGGCGGCTATGCGCGGTACGACTTCAAGACTGCGACGAAATTGCTCGACGTGATGAAACATCTCATCGACCAATATGGCGGCGATCTGGAGGCACTGCACGAGGCTGCCGGCGACGAACGCGATCTAGAAACTCGTCTGAAGGCATTGGGGAAGGGAATCGGCGAGGTCACGGTCCAGATTTTTCTCCGCGAGCTGCGAGGGATCTGGCCCAAAGCCCGCCCGTTGCTTTCGCCGTTGGCGCTGCTTGCGGCGGATCATCTTCAAATACCCGTTCCGCCGCCTGGATCATCGGCCGGTGTGCCGGCCGAGACATTGCGCCGGCTCTGGAATGAGGTCAAGCCGAGGGGGCGACTGTTCGCGGCTCTCGAGTCGGCGCTGGTGAGGCTGGGGCGTGACTACTGTCGGCGGCAACGCCGAGCCGTTTGTCCGATGCGGGAGTTTTGCGACGGGGCGCGTGCGCGATGGAGACAACGGCGGCGCCGCGGAGGTGTCCAATGATTCAAGATTACGGTTTCGGCAGGATCACCATCGACGGGAAGACCTACCATAGCGACGTGGTGATCTATCCTGAACGGATAGATGACCGGTGGTGGAGGAAGGAAGGCCATCGACTTCAGCTTGATGATCTCAAGGCCGTGCTCGACACCCGTCCGGGCACCCTGGTGGTCGGGACCGGCTACTTCGGTTGTATGCATGTTGATCCAGCGGTCGCCGAGAAGTTGAAGCAGCAAGGGATCACGTTCATTGCCTGCGAGACAAAGCGGGCCTGCACAGAATTCAACCGATTGAGAGAGACGCAAAAGGTAGTGGCCGCACTTCATTTGACCTGTTAATGGAGCCCGGGCCTGGGGGCAAGGATGACAGTCTCGAAGACGCAGCGACGAGCCGGCTATTGCGATCTCCTGGAATCGGGTGGGTTGGCGGAGCGGGTGGCGCAGGCACGGGAACGGCTGCGACGCTGCCATGTCTGTCCCCGTCATTGCGCGATCGATCGTCTTGAAGGGGACCTCGGCTTCTGCCTGGTGGGAGCCCTGCCCTTCGTGTCCAGCTATGGTCCGCATCATGGGGAAGAAGCGCCGCTTCGCGGCTGGAATGGATCGGGCACGATCTTTTTCGCGAGCTGTAATCTGCGCTGCGTCTATTGCCAAAATTACGAGATCAGTCAGTTGCGGGAGGGACGGGAGGTCTCGGCTCAAGAGCTGGCCGAGATGATGCTGGCCCTCCAAGAGCAGGGGTGCCACAACGTCAATCTCGTCACACCCTCGCATCAAGTGCCGCAAATCCTGGAAGCGCTGCTGTTGGCTGCGCAGAGAGGTCTTCGGCTTCCGCTGGTCTACAACACCAGTTCCTACGACGATCTGGAGACGCTTCGGTTGCTGGACGGGATCGTCGATATCTATTTGCCCGATTTCAAGTACGCCGACGCGGATGCGGGGTTGAAGTATTCCAAGGTGCCCGGTTATCCCGAGATCGCCAAGACCGCTATCAAGGAGATGCATCGGCAGACCGGCGACCTGGTGATCGACGAACGGGGGCTCGCCGTGCGCGGCGTGCTCCTTCGTCACCTGGTGCTGCCGGGTGGCCTCGCCGGGACCGCTGAAATCATGCGATTCCTCGCGGAGGAGATTTCAAAACACACCTACGTCAACATCATGGATCAGTATCGGCCCTGCCGGAAGGCGTTCAAGTATCCTCCGCTGGACCGGCCGATTATGAAGGAAGAATTCGAGGAAGCGGTTGAGGCGGCCAGGGCGGCCGGGCTGTACCGTCTCCATCATGAACGACCAGGCTCGGCAGTCGCCTGGATCGCAGAGGTCTGACCCGCTAGATGTCATTGGTCATCAGTCATCGGTCATTTTGACGTCGCGTAGCACGTGATTTCCAAACACCCATGACGAGTGACGAGTGACCAATGACCAGTGACGTGTATGCCATGACCGAGGGCTGGATCATTCCTCCGGCGACTGAACCGAGGAAAAGTCGTGACGAGCTGCGAAAGGAACGACAGGAGAAGGTCCGGCAACTCATCGCGGACGGGCTGCTTCGGTCGGAGAGGATCCGCTCCGCTCTGTTGGCGGTCCCTCGCGAGGATTTTATTCCGCCCCGCTATCGCGACTACGCATACGGAGAAGTCCCGCTCCCGCTCCCCGGCAGCCGCGCCACGATCTCGTGCCCACACAGCTATCCGTTGTTCTATGAACCGCTGGGACTCGATGTGGACCATCGATTCATGGAGATCGGTCTTGGCTCGGGATACGGCGCCGCTGTGGCGAAGGAAGTCGTCGGACCGACCGGCTTGGTGGTGTCGATTGAAATCGATCCGGTCACCTATGAGTTCGGCAAGACGAATCTTGAACGGGCGGGATACCCCGATGTGCGCGTGGTGCTGGGTGACGGGGGGCTGGGATATCCGGAGCAGGCGCCCTATGATCGCATCTGCATCACGGCGGCCTGTGGTGTAATTCCGGCCCCCTTAATCGACCAGCTCAAAGTGGGCGGACGGTTAATCGCTCCGGTTCTCGAAGCTGGGGTTCAGAATTTGACGCTGTTCGAAAAGCAACCCGATCGGCTCAGCCGGCGCGTGATTTGCCAGGTCCTGTACATTCCTTTGCGGGGGCAGTATGGCTGCTAGCCGCCCTTCGACAGGCTCAGGGCCCCTCGACGGCGCCTTGGCCCGAAGCCTGTCAGAGAGCCCGACTCGACTGAGCTCGCCCGTCGAGAGCCTCTGGGTCGAGCGATCGCAGGCCGAGCCCCGTCGAGGGGATCGCAAAGAACCTGAGGGTGCTCCATGATCGAACCGATGGTTCTTGAATCAACTCGCCCGCCGCTGTCCGAGGAAGCGATGGAAATCGTGGAGCGGAAGGGATTGGGTCATCCTGACACGATCTGCGACGCGGTGATGGAGCAGGTGGCGATCGAACTGGCGCAGGCGTATCTCAAGACCTGCGGCCGAGTCCTGCATTTCAACGCCGACAAAGGGATGCTCGTGGCCGGTCAGGTCGAGTGCCGATTCGGCGGCGGATCAGTGATCAGCCCGATGCGACTCGTGATGGGAGATCGGGCCACATTCGAATGGCGAAAGCGTAGCGTCCCTGTGAAGGAGATTGCCGAACGGACGGCTTACCGCTGGATCAAGCAGCACCTTCCGCATGTGAAACCCGTCAAGGATGTGATCTGCCAAGTCGAATTGAAACCCGCCTCAGCCGAGCTGCGTTCCATCGTCGAGCGAGCGCCTGTGGCGAACGATACCTCTGCGGCGGTCGGCTACGCTCCGCTGACTCCGACGGAGCGGCTGGTCTTTCAGGTTGAGCAGTTCCTCAACGGCGCATCCTTCAAGAGGGAGTTTGCTGATACCGGGCAGGACGTCAAGGCCCTCGCCGTGCGGACGGGTCGGCAGGTGACCCTCACCGTGGCCATGCCGCTCTTGGCTGCGAAGATCCTCGGGGAGTCCCAATATTTTGCGCGCAAGGCTCAGGTGCTGCGTGCGCTGAGGTCCTTCGTGAAGGAAAAAGCGGGAGGGGGGCTAACCGTAGACGTCAGTTTGAATACGCTGGATCGGCGCGGGGCCGGAATAGACGGGGTCTACCTCACGTTGCTGGGGACCTCGGCGGAATCGGGTGACTCGGGCGAGGTGGGGCGAGGCAATCGGGTGTGCGGGCTCATCTCAGTCTGCCGACCGGCCAGTGCCGAGGCCGCTGCCGGCAAGAATCCGGTGGCCCACGTCGGCAAGATCTATAACGTGCTGGCGCAGGTGATGGCGGAGGACATCAACAAGAAGGTGCAAGGGCTTCAAGATGTGACTGTCTGGATCACGAGCCAGATCGGCAAGTCGATATCCTCGCCGCAGTCCGTGGCGGTCGAGATCAGCCTGGCCAGGGGGACGAGGCTCGATGTCGTACGCCCGCTGGTCCGCCGAGAAGTCCAACTGGCTTTCGCGCATCTGAAACCGTTCTGCGAGGCCTTGGCGCGGGGTGTGTATGCGGTGTGTTGAGTTCGAGTTCGAATCATTGACGGTTCGACCGCCGCGAGTGCCGGCCGTGTAGGGTGGAGTGAACATGATACCGGCCAGCGAGTTCGGTCTGTTCAAGGATCGCCATGATGCCGGCCAACGGCTCGCCGAGAAGCTTGCCCATTATAAGGGAGCGAAGGACACGATCGTCATCGCGTTACCCCGCGGCGGGGTCGTGGTGGGCTATGACATCAGCCTGGCCTTGCGGCTCCCGTTGGACGTGTTCATCACGCGCAAGCTGGGCATGCCTTTGAATCCCGAACTGGCGATGGGTGCCCTGGCCGAAACCGGCTACCGACACATGAACATGGACGTCATTCAGCATTACCGCGTGAGCCAGGAGGAGGTGGAGGCGGAGATCAGCCGTCAACGAAACGAAATCGACAGGAGAATCCAGCGGTATCGGGGAGGCCGGGCACTTCCCTCATTGAAGGGGCAGACGATCATTCTGGTCGATGACGGGATCGCCACCGGAGCGACGTTCTACGCCTCGCTCGGCGCAATTCTCAAGGAGGACATGGCCCGGGTTGTGGCCGCAGTCCCGGTGGCACCGCCTCAGGTGGTGACCGAATTGAAGGAACTCGTCGCCGAACTCGTGGTCTTACACACATCCGAGTGGTTCTTCGGTATCGGGCAATTTTATGAGCGGTTTTCTCAGGTCGAGGATGAAGAAGTCATCGCCTGTCTGGACAAGGTCCGTGCGGCGCTCTCGACGACGGAAAGGACTCCAACATGAAAGTGCTCTGTGCTCTCGATGGGTCACGATATTCGCAATGGGCGATGGACTGGCTGTCCCGCGTGTGCTTGCCGGACGAATCCTCTCTGCTGCTGGTCCACGCGATCGACATGACGCAGTTCAAACGGCTGTCGAAGGTGGATCAGAAGACCCGCTCGCGATTGGTGAAGGTGTTGGAGTTCTCGCTGGAGGGAGCCGCCCGGTTGCTGGAGTGGGCGGAGCTGAAGGCCGCCAGATCGTGGGGACAAGTCCGGGCCAAGCTTCTTCGAGGAAGGCCGGCCGAGGCGATCGCCCGCGTCGCCAAGCGGGAGAGGGCCGAATTATTGGCTGTGGGCTCACGAGGAGTGACCGAGTTCCAACCGATGCTGTTAGGCAGTGTCTCGCGGAAGCTGCTCGCGATCGCCCCGTGTCCGGTGCTGGTCGTGAAGAGGCCGGCGAGGACGCTCAAGCGAATCGTCCTGGGAGCCGACGGGTCTTTTGAGTCCTGGGATGCCGTGGCTCTGCTCAAAGCATGGCCGCCACAGGTTCGCCCGCAGGTGACCGTCGCCAGCGTGATTCCCCCCCTTCCGTTGGAAAGCATTCGCGTCCCTGCACGGGCCCTTGCGGTCGGGGATCAAGTCGAAGGCTCTCTCAGACGTGAGGCCCAGAAGCTGGCGGCACGGGTGGCGGGGGTCCTGAAGAAAGCGGGATTTTCAGCCGAGGGGATCGTCTTGCGTGGTGCTCCCGGTGCCGAGCTGGTCAAACTCGCTGACCATGAGCGGGCTGATCTGTTGGTCGTCGGCTCCAGGAGCGGACGGAGCGCCCACGAATATTTTATGGGGAGTGTGGCCGACATGGTCGTCAAGCATGCGTCCTGCTCGGTGCTGGTGTACCGGAGCTAGCAACCATGGCCTGGTGTGAGGATGCGACTGATGCACGCTCGCGAGGTGGTGCGATGAATAAAGACGAGCTATGCGAGGCGGCCATCGAGGAGCTCGTGAAGATCGAGCAGGGGCGTGTCACCGTCGAGCTCGTGGCCGGGGATGTCCTGCTCGGCGATGTCGAGTATCGAACGAGCGATGGCTGGCACATCGTCGTATTCAGCGACGGCGGAGAGTGGGACTACATCCATTCGATGACGACGCCCGCAGGAAATCGCTTGATGCTCTGGCCGGTCTCGGAAAGGGACGAGTCCGATCTCATGCTCAAGTTGCAAAACTATCATCCGCCCGGCGAGCAGGCGAAGACCATCTGGGGGTTTCTGGAGTAAGGTGTCTACACGTAGGCGGACCACGAAAAATTCCTATGCGCTTTGAGCGATTCGCTCGAACACTCCCCACTTCTCAGCCCAGGGAGTCAACCCAAAGTCGCCTTTTGGGAGAGTTTCGCGGTTGCCGATGACGAGCGCGCCGCCGGTTCGCATCCGCTCGACGAGCCGTCGGACCATACGTTCCTGAAGGCCCTCATCGAAATAGGTAAAGACCATGTAGCGACAGAGGATCAGGTGAAAGGTGTCTTCTGGGACGCTCTTTCGAATGTCCTGTGTCCGGAAGGTCACCGGATCTCGAAATTCCCGTTTGAGAGAGAATCCCTCCGGAGTCTCGTCGAATCCCTGCGTGCGCCACGAGTCGGGAAGGTCTCTCAGGCTGCCGGGTGGATAGCAGGCTTGCTGGGCCCGTGCGATGGCGTTTGCGTCAACGTCGGTTGCCAGTACCGCCAAAGGGACGTTTGAGAACCGAGATTCGAGACTCAGCTTCCACAGAAGGACCAGGGTGTAGGGTTCTTCGCCCGACGCACAGCCGAGGCTCCAGCAGCGAAGAACACCTTCGCTTTCTTTCTGAGCCCGGTCCGCCAGTCGAGGCAAGACTTCTTGACCCAGAAATTGGAATACGCCCTTGTCCCTATAAAAACGCGAGATAGGGATCCAGCAATAGGTGTCCAGGAGCGCCCATTCTTCGGCATGAGCCTCCAGATAGCTCCGATAGTCGGCGAACGACTGAAGTCCCAGCGATTGAAGCCGCCGCTGGATGCGCTTGTACACCTGCCGTCGCACCTTGCGATACCCGGGCCAGCGGAGCTGGAGGTGCGGCAGGCACCACTGCAGGAATTGAACGCCTTCTGCGTCCTTCATCGCTCAACAGAGGCAAGGCGCAAAGACAACCCTTGTCCGCAAGTTCGGCTACCGCCCGAATCGTCCCATGAGCTGCGCTTCGCCGAGAACATGACCCTTCGCGGCCTCAAGCACCTGCGCTTTGGTCGCGCGAGGCTTCAAGTCGAGCATGGTGTTCAGCGCGTAGAGCTTGAAGTAATACCGGTGGGGGTTGCCGGGCGGCGGGCAGGGACCGCCGTAGCCGACTCGTTTGAAATCGTTGAGGCCTTGCTTTGCACGATTCGGCAATGTGTCCTGTGTCGGCAAGCCATCGGGAAGCTCCCGCGTCTCCGGAGGGAGATTAAAAAGGACCCAGTGCACCCACGTCCCGACCGGCGCATCCGGATCGTCGCAAATCAGGGCGAAGCTTTGAGTGCCAGGCGGAGGATTGCTCCAACGCAACAGGGGCGACACATCGCGGCCCTCGCACGTATGTTGCTTGGGTATGATGCCTCCCTCCTTGAATGCGGCACTGGTCAGTTCAAAGGCCATGGTTCACCTCCCGCCAACAACCGGAGCGAATCGCTGGCAGCGAACAGCCTGTAGCGGCCGATAGAGAACTCAGAGCTATTCGCTAGCCGCTGTTCGCTTATTCGTTGAGCCGCTTCAGAATATCCCGGAGCACCGCTTTTCGCTCCTTGAGGTCTTCGCGATATTCCTGATTCTCAGTGTCGGCAATCTCTGCACCCAAGTCCGACACGGCATTCTGAAGCGCCCAGGCTAGGATCTCCTGCTCTTTCGTTTCCAGCGACAGTTGCATATTCATGCTCCCATCCAGAACGGTTGACGTTAGTCAGCATCCATTCTGAGGCCGTGTTCTGCCTCAAGGATAAGGTCGTTCACAAGGCGGTCGCGATTCTCCCTTGTGACGGCCATAAGGTGGCAGTCGGGCCTATCCTTCACCTCTCTGATGAATCCCTCGCCTTTCAGGGCGATGGTTGCGATCAGCGTTGTCGGTCCCTCCAAGAGCGCGGTCACCTCTTTGATGAATCGGCTCGAGCAGCATTCCATCTTCCCGATCTCGTCGATGACGATCAGCCGGCTCGGAGAATGTGTCAGGTCGAGATCCGTTAAGAGCCGTTCGAACCCTACGACATCGACGCCGTAACGGCCGACGCGATGAGGGCCGTGAAAGTCTACATGAGCCAGCGCCAATTGGCGACCGCAGAACGACCGAAGCTGAAATCCTATCCGCGTGCCTTGCGCGTTGCGGATCTCTTCCGTGTAGAAACCAGCCGGATGATGGTGTGCCAGCCTTGTCGCGAGCTCGCGAATGAGCGTGGTCTTGCCGACTCCCGGCAGTCCGGTAATGAGAATGTGCGGTCGATGGCCCGCGCGTACCATCGTGTGGATGCTCTAGGGCATGGCGGCATTGGTGGACGGAGTGCAACTGCCCTCTTTGAGTAGCCTGCTCACGATTTCCGTTTGTGGATCGTGATGTGGTTGCCGTCCGGATCTTCGATCACAGCCATCCGGCAGACAGGCGTGTCGAAGGCCTCCATAACCAAGGGGACGGCTCTCTCCTTCATCTTGTGCACAAAGGCATCGAGGTCCGACACTTCGAACGCCACCACTGCCCCCTTTGCACCCGGCGCATGGCCCATCTCCGTCGTCGTAATCGCGAACGTCGAGTCTCCAAGGTCATATTCCACCCATTTGTCTCGGTAATGGTAGGTCATGTGCAGGCCGAGCACGTGCTCGTAGAAGGCACGCGCCCGTTCCATATTGGAGACCGGATAGACGGTGAATGCGATCGACGTAATCATAGGGCAAGCCCTCCCCTCATGCTTTCCCACATGGGGATGAGCAATGAGTGTACCCTCTCCACGGTGAGGGACTAGGCGAAGATAAGCTGTGAGGTGTTGCGGACTTCTTCGCTGCAGGCCGCCGCCGTTATGATCGGCTGTGTGGCCTTCTTCCCCAATCCGTCACGGCCTGTGGGGGATTCTGCATCGTAAGCAATCGGCCAGTCATCTCATCGTTGATCGCAAGCGGAACGAATGCGTCCTGCTGCGATGATTCCTGAGGGCACGCCTCGTCAAATGGATCGTTGCCGCCGACGTTCGCCCTTCGTCGTCTCGGCGTCCGAGCGGAGAGCGTAATTCCAAGGCTCTCCGCTCGAGCTGAAGCCGAGGTCACTTCATCTTCTTGGGATCTTGATAGACCATCAGATGGGCGTAGGGCGTGCCTTCGAACATGATGTAGACGCCGGAGGGATTCGGCGCCGTCGGGAGCTGCGTGGCCTTCGCCTCAAACGGCCACATGACCATCCAGTGCGGCGGCTCCTTGACGATCTTGGCCCCCGGTTCCTCCTTCATCACGACCTTCTTGTCTTTCTCCCAGTGAGATCCTCCACGAGCCATGTAGGCAATCCCGGGGACCGTATTGGTCGGCTTCGGAGCATTGTTCATAAGATCGGTCATCCATTGATTGACGGCGGCGTCCATGCACATGGGGTCAGGGTCCGGCAAATTCATGACCGTGGGAATGCACGTGAACCCGTTGGTCCCGCTTTTGGCTTCCTTTAGCTTGCCGTCCTCCCCGTACACCATCACGGCCGCCTCTTTCGCGATGTGCGCCGGCGCGGCGCTTAAAGCCAGCTTGACCTGCTCCTCCTGCGGCATTGACTTGACCTCTTTGATTGTCCCTTTCTTGTGCGCTTTCTCTGCGGCAATGAGTACGCCGCCATAACTCAATAAAATGAAGACAGTTAGGGTCACTGAGAGCGCTTTCATCATAGGTCCCTCCTTGGTGAAGTGTTGTAGTGGGTGGCGGAAGTCGCCAGACGACGGGGATGCTGAAGCATTCTTCTTGCTTTGCGATATCTATGAGATGAAATACCCGGCATGCCTGTCAACACATCGCTATGGTACGCCGGTCGGAAGCGAAAAGTGAACCGGGTCAGTTGATGGCTCGTCACGCCAAATACGCCGCCACGATGCCCGAGAGCACGATCCCATCGAATGTGCCCGCGCCTCCGATGCTGGCGATGCCGGTGGCGATTTTTGCGACGTCCTTCAGGTGGAGCAGATCGGCTCCAATGAGCGGGCCAAGCACGCCGGCGATAAAGGCAACCGCAGGGGCCTGGTCCGGGATAAGGAGCAAGGCGCTCGTCGCGGCGATCAGCGGAGGAAGCATGGCAGGCATCGCGATGCCAATGCCCTCGATCGGTCTGGCCATCCAGTAACAGGCGATTGCATTGATGAGGATCGCAAGCAGCAGCCCCGGGATGGTTTGCCAGCCCTCTGTGAATAGATAAGCCGTTTCGTAGATCGCCAACCCCACCGGAATCAGGCAGCCGCCGACATTGATGGCGATGACGGTATCCCGGCGTATGCGCTGGAACGATGGCCACCATCCTGACAGTCCGAACACCGCGAGCGGGTCTGCCAGCACGACCTCCGTTCGGGGAATCCGTTTCACCGGGACATTGAACGGACTTCCGGCCAGGATGCCGACCACCACGAGGACCGCGGTCGTCGGGTCGAGTTTGAGTTTGATCAACGACGAAGTGAACAGTTGGCCGAAGACGAGCGGCAGCATCGCCAAGAGGACGAGGAAGAGAAGCAACGGGAACATGCCCGGAATTTTCATGGCTGAGCCGTCAGGGGGTAGGTGCGATGAAGAAAAGATGACCCGGTGTCCCGCCACGCAAATCGGAATTGCCGAATCGGCGGATGACCGGAAACCGTTCGGCGCATCGGATGGCCAGACATGTTTCTGTCATGGTCGCCTCCGATGTCCAGTACGCACCCACTATGGTCACCGTCCGATCCGACGTCAGGTAATCGATATGCCAACGGCGGACCTTTCTCCGGCGCCCATGTCGGCCCAGACGGTGACCGAGAGTGATGGACCTACCGCCCGCGGAGCCCACATAAGCATAGAGGCCCGTGGCAAACGCAACGGGACCCAGCGCGCCGATCCTGATTCTGCGTGCCGGCACGTTCAGGAGCAAGACATAGGTGCCCCGTTGGTCCATCAGCTCATCCGGGTCGGCGACCGGATCAAGTCCCCACCCATGAAAGAGCGTCATCACCGACCGCGGTATGGAATGGGAACGGCCTCTCATTCAACGATTCCCCAGCCTTTCCGCTTGGCCCGTTCCGCCAGCAAGTCGGCCTGCCTGGTTGGCTCCGGTATGCGATAGCCTTTGCCACAGGCCAGCGTCAGCCGAACGGCCCGAGCTAGACTGATCTTATGGCCGATCGATACGAACATCGGCCGGACATGGTCCCGTGTCCGGACCGCCATTCCAATGATGGTCCCTTCTTCGTCGTATAACGGTGAAGAGGACCCACGTAAAGCGGCCGGTTCTTTGTACGTTCCGGTCAGTACCGACTTGGCGCACCCGATCGTGGGCTTGTCCAGACAGACGCCGACGTGGCAGGCGATTCCTGCCGCGCGCGGATGGGACAACCCGTGGCCGTCGATGAACACAAGGTCGACGTCCTGCCGGATCTTCTCGAAGGCGTGAAGCAGCGCAGGGGCCTCGCGGAAGGAGAGGAGGCCGGGGATATACGGGAAGGACAGGCGCTCTTGATGCATGACGGTCTCGACCGGTTCCATCGAGGGGAACGCGAGGACCACGACGGCGGCAAAAATTCGTCGGGTCCCCGGATCGAAGGCCGCGTCCGCTCCGGCCACCAGCGAAAGGCCAGGCACGCGTCCTCGGGCGACGACCTTCGCGCGGAGCCGTTCCTGAACCTGGATGGCTTTCTGCGGCGTCACATTCCATGAATGAAAACGGCAGACCCTCATCGAGGCCCCTGCGCGTCCGCTTTCCTGGCCTCAGCGAGCCGATGCAGAAGATCCTGCCAATGGGTTCCGGGCCAAAAGACGCGGCGACAGCGAGGGCATTGGAAGAACTCGCGATACTGCTGTGCGACAAAGGGAGGGACCAACGGGACAGCTCGATCGTGAGCGAGCGACGTGAGCACAACATTGCAGTCCGCACAGCGATACCCTCGTTGGTGGTTCGCCGCGAGCTCGATTTTGAGGTCCTGGCGGAGTTGGCGCAACTGACCATCGAGATCATCGCTCACGATCAAGGTGTGACGACCACGGAGGACCTTGCGTTGCGCCAGGTGCCCGTCGCGCGTGAGCAGCCACCGATCCTCGCGGAGCGCTCGCTCGATCAACACATCGTCCGAAATGAGTTTTTCATAAGCCGTGTCGTAGCCGAGAATCCGCAGCCAGCGCGTGAGGCGGCCGAGCATTGCGTCGGCGATGAAACGCCAAGGCTGCTCATCGCGCTGAGGCACCACACCCATGGACGCCCCCATGCTATGTCGTCGCACGTTCACGATCCGGCCAGAATCCCACACCGTAAATCGATAGTCGCTGACCGTCGATGACAACTTCGCCGCCCAGAAACAGCTTCGCCAGCCAGGCGCTTGTGAGCACATGGTCGGTGACGGCCGGGATGATGAACCGGCTTTCGCCGCCGGCCAACGCGGCGAAAGGGATGATTTGATCGGCGGCAAAGCGGTCCAGCGTCGCGCCGGTCTTAAGATCGTCAAGCAATTGTCTGGCCACATGCTTCCCAATCGACTCGGCTGTCCTCCTCAAGGCCCCGGCTTGGTCTGCGCCGAGTCGCGGCGTTCCGACACGATCGGAAAAGAGCGCCAGCGCGGCTCCGGGTTGAAGCGCGGTGGTATCCTCGCGAATCTCGATCTCGGCTTGATACCCGGCTCGGGCAAGGGTGTCCTGGGCCGCATCGGCCATGCGCCGGCTTACACGCCGTTGGTCGAGGTGGGACGATAGGGCGATCCCCCAGAGTCGCGTCACCGGACCTGGATCTTCACAGATAAGGGCTCGGAACGGTTCCGTCAGAGGCTTCACTGTGAGGCGAAGGATCCCTTCACCCCGCGGCACGTAGCCGGGCCTTACGATCTCCGCTTCTGCATCGAGTCCCATCGCTTGTAGCATGGCGAGCAGCACATGCTGGAGATGAAAGACGGACGGTGCCAAATCCTGGAAGAGCCCGCCCCGTAACTCCACGGTCATCGGCGACGCCGCGAAGCTGAGCACCGGCAGGATCCCAAGGCCCAACATGGTCGTCGAGCCGGCGGACCCGATGTCCCACGCATAGTGCCGCCCTGTCTTGAGGGAGCCGGGGCGAAACGTGAACTCTGTCGCCCCCGGAGCCAGCCCTTCGGCTCGGCCATTGACAAGCTCGGCTATGGCTTCCACGACACGGATGTGTTGATGGCGCAAGCCGGGTTTATCCCGCTTCACCCGTGCGTTGACCATGTGAATGGCCCGGCCGGTCAGCGCGGAGAAGGCGACCGCCTGCCGCACGATAGTGCCGCTTCCGGAATATTGCGACCCGTCGATCGTGAGCATCGGATCGTCCCGCTTAAGGCCTCTTCGCCAAGTCTGCCTGGATCATTGGTATAATGCCAGCCTGCAAGTGCAAGCCGGAAGTTCTTCTCAGGGACCATGACAAGCTCCGTCGTATCTACCAAATACTGGCACAAACTGGACGATGGACGCATCCAATGCGAGCTCTGTCCGCGCTTCTGCAAACTCCATGAAGGCCAGCAGGGGTTCTGCTTCGTACGGGCGCGGCAGAACGATCGGCTCGTGCTCACGACGTATGGGCGATCCAGCGGTTTCTGCGTCGATCCGATCGAGAAAAAGCCGCTCAACCATTTCCTCCCCGGGACGTCAGTACTGTCATTCGGAACCGCAGGCTGCAACCTTGCGTGCAGGTTCTGCCAGAACTGGGACATGAGCAAATCCCGCGAAATGGATACGCTGGCGGATGAGGCGTCGCCGGAGCTCATCGCACGGACGGCGGCCGAGCTGGGGTGTCGCAGCGTCGCCTACACCTACAACGATCCGGTCATCTTTCATGAGTATGCGATCGACGTGGCTCAGGCCTGCCGCGAACGAGGGATCAAATCCGTGGCCGTTACCGCGGGCTATGTCTGCGAGGAACCGCGTGCGGAGTTTTATCGGCATATGGATGCAGCCAACGTGGACCTCAAGGGGTTCACCGAGCGGTTCTATCGCGAAATCACGGGATCGCACTTGCAGCCTGTCTTGGACACCCTGATGTATCTCAAGCACCAGACCAACGTCTGGCTGGAAATCACCACGCTCCTGATTCCGGGCGAGAACGATTCAGTAAAGGAATTGGAGGAGCTGACCCAGTGGGTCTTCGAACACTTGGGCCCGGACGTACCGATTCACTTCACCGCGTTCCATCCTGACTGGAGGATGTTGGACAAGCCCCGCACCCCCGCGGCGACGCTCACCATGGCCCGTCTGATCGCGAGGAAGAACGGCCTCCGCTATGCCTACACAGGCAACATCCACGACGAAGAAGGGGGCTCCACCTATTGCCATCAGTGCCAGGCCAAGCTTATCGGGCGAGACTGGTATGAGTTAGGCGAGTGGAATCTTACCCCTGAGGGGCTCTGCCGGCTCTGCGGCACTCCCTGCGCCGGAATCTTCGAGGCCCAGCCGGGGAAGTGGGGCTCGCGCCGCCTGCCGATCCTCCTGAAAAGCTCCTAACAGGCCGTTTCTTATTTTCCTGGCGACCATCCCCTCAAGCTTCAATGCCATCCGACCGAATTCCCTGGTAGAAACCTGCTAAAAGGTAGACCTCTCGTCTGTGGGTGGTACAGTTGCATCAGAGAGGCATGCCATGCCCATCCGCCTATCGATGATGGTCGCAATTCTGGCCTCGTGCCTTACGATCGAAGCGGCGCCGGCGCTGGAATTCGTTGCGGATCAGGTGACCAAGAAGGACGGCCACGCCTTGAGGACGGGAATCTATTACAAGGATGACATGTGGCGCCTTGAGCACAACAGCAATGGGCCGGTCAATATCACGATCGTCCGAAAGGACAGACAAGTCATGTGGCTGTTGCTGGCCCGGATGAAACATTTCAAAACGCTCGCCTATGATTCCAGGCAAGCGCTCAGAATCACCGAGCGACTGGACGGTGAATTGGCCCGAGAGGAAATCGGCTCAGAAGTGTTGGATGGGCATCCGACGACCCTGTACGAAGTCACGACTCGCGAGGGCGAGGAGCAAGTCACCTACTACCAATGGGTGGCCACGGACATTCACTTCCCGTTGCGCTTGGTGCGCAAGGATGGAAGTTGGACGGTTGAATATCGGAACCTCAAGTTGCGCACGCTTCCGGATGAGCTCTTTCAGATTCCACTCACCTATCTCCCGCTCGAGCGGTGGGAGGCGGCTGGGGACGGACCGATCGGTATCAGCTCGCCGGAGTTGGAGCAGTAAGCCATCCCTGCCTTAGCAGGACTCCACTACAATTCGACGGTCACGCTCACCGCTGACTGTAATCAGAAAATAACTTTCGGCTCCGCTATTCCTGAAGCTCGCTCTCTCGAAGAGAAAGTGCCGGCGAGAGTGGAATGCTCGTCACTACCTCCCTATTGATTCACAGTGGTCAGCCACCCTGCCACAGCTTCGGCGCTGTGGCGTTTCACCCCTTAGCCACTACGGCGACAGTGGAAAAAAGCCTCTGAGTTGCTCTCTAATAGACCGAGAATTGGCAGATTATTGCGGCATAGCCTCTGCTTGAGGTCAGTAGTGGAAAGGGGAAGGGCATCCGTATGCCCAGACCTCCGGACCGAGCAACTGATGCCCGCTTCTTTGAGTGAGAGCCATTCGGTGAAGTCAAGCGCGGAGCACAGAGCGGTTTATGGGTGCGGAGGCTTCTTGGTTGCCGCGGTTGTCCTCGCTGCGGGAGCAGCCTGCGACAGACACCCTGACGCAACATCCGCGCCTAACTCCGTCCCTGCGACGCCACCGTCCGGAGTCTTGCGCCTGACTCCGGAGGAAATCGCACGGGCAGACCTCGAAGTGGTACCCGTGACTCGGGGCCAATTCCGCGTGTATCGAGAATTTCCCGCCACGGTTCAGCCCAACGAAAACGAGTTGGCTGAAGTGACGACGTTGGTAAGAGGGCGAGTGGTCAAGGTCTCGGTGGACGTGGGGCAGGACGTGAAAAAGGGGACCGTGCTCGCGATGCTCCACAGCACTGATCTGGGGCTCGCGGAGGGAGCTTACCTGAAAGCCACCGCGAAGCTCGGCGAGGCGGAACTGGTGTTCGAGCGGGCACGCGACCTGTATCAGCACAAGGCGGTCAGCCAGGCGGAGTATCAGCGGCGGGAAGCCGAGCTCAAGACGGCCCGCGCGGAAGCGCGGGAGGCCCGGACCCGCCTCGAGCTTCTGGGGGTGACGGAACAGGAGCTGCAGCGGCTCAACCGCGAGCACACCATCAAGGCCGATGTCGCGTTGCGCGCGCCGTTCGACGGCCGGGTCATCATGCGCAACATCACGCGCGGCGAGGTAGTCGAAACGCATCAACAGTTTTTCACCGTTGCGGACCTCTCCGAGGTGTGGGTGATGGCCAACGTGCCCGAGAAGGACGTGCCTTTCGTCCGCAAAGACCAGGCCGCTGAGGTCATCGCGGCCGCCTATCCCCACGGAAGCTTCAGCGGCAGGATCACCTACATCGGAGATGTATTGGATCCTTCCACCCGTACAATGCGTGTGCGGGTGACGGTGCCGAATCCCGACAAGCTGCTGAAGCCTGAAATGTTCGCCCTTGTCCGAGTCTACGCCCCGCCGTCCGGCGACGTTCTGACCGTGCCGCTCACAGCCGTCCAGAGTGGGCCGACCGGGAAGATGGTGTTCGTCCGACGGGCGCCCAATGAATTCGAGGTCCGAGCCGTGAAGCTGGGAGAAGAGCAGGGGGAGGTCGTGACGGTGGTGGACGGGCTTCACGAGGGCGAGCAGGTGGTGACCAGGGGGTCCTTCGTCCTCAAATCCGAGGTCGAACGCCACAAGATCGAGCCGGTCCGATGATCGCCGCGCTGCTCGAATTCTCCCTCCGACAACGGATCCTGATTATCGGGTTGGCCTGCTTTTTGTCCGTGGCAGGGCTCCACGCCTTCCGCTCTATCCCGATCGATGCCTATCCGGATGTCACGAACATCCAGGTTCAGGTCCTCACGGAAGCGCCGGGTCTGTCGCCGGTGGAGGTCGAGCGCTTCATCACCTATCCGCTCGAGCTCCAGATGACCGGGCTACCCCGGTTGACCGAGATCCGATCGCTGTCCAAGTTCGCCCTTTCGCAGATCACCGTCGTCTTTCGCGACGACGTGGATGTGTACTTCGCGAGGCAATTGGTCCTTGAGCGGATGATGGCGGCGAGGGAGCGGTTGCCGGAGGGAATCGAGCCGGTGATGGCCCCGATCGCGACCGGACTGGGTGAGGTCTACCAATACTACTTGGAAGGCCCGCAGGCGACGGCGACCGATGCAAAGGTCGTCGAAGCGGAACTCACGAGCCAACGCACGCTGCAGGACTGGGTCCTTCGGCCGCTGCTCAAGAGCGTCCCCGGCGTGATCGACGTGAACGGCATGGGAGGGTTCGTGAAACAGTACCAGGTCCTCGTCGACCCGGCCAAGCTCCGCAAATATGACCTGACACTCCATGAAGTGTTTGACGCCGTGGCGAAGAACAATGCCAATGCCGGAGGCAACGTGCTGGAGCGGCATGCGGAGCGCGCGATCGTCCGCGGCCTCGGCCTGATTAGGACCGTGTCGGACATCGAAAGCATCATCGTCAAAGAATCAGGCGGGACGCCGGTGTTCGTGCGTGACGTGGCGGAGGTCCGCATCGGCCATGTCGTGAGGCACGGGGCCATCGTGCTCAACGGAGACCGAGAGGTGGTGGCGGGCATCGTCCTGATGCTTCGCGGCGGCAATGCGAGGGAAGTGGTGCGGGCGGTCAAAGCGAAGGTGGAGGACATTCAGCAGAACCACATCTTGCCGGCCGGCACCGCGATCAAAGCGTTCTATGACCGGATCGACCTCGTGACGGCGGCGATCAACACGGTGCGTGATGCGCTGATCGAGGGCATCGTCCTGGTAGTCTTCGTCTTCTTTCTCTTCCTCGGTCATGTGCGGAGCGCCCTCGTGGTCACCGTCTCGCTGTTGGTGACGCCGCTGATCACCTTCATCGTCATGCAGCGGCTCGGACTCTCCGCCAACCTCATGACGCTGGGCGGCCTGGCCATCGCCGTCGGGGAGATCGCCGACGGCTCCCTGGTCGTCGTCGAGAACGTCTACCGCCACCTCTCCCAGCGCAATCGCGGTCCACGCGGGGGCACGCTCGACGTGATTCTTCAGGCGACCAAAGAGGTGGGCCGGCCGATCATCTTCGGCATCCTCATCATCAGCGTCGTATTCCTTCCGCTCATGACCCTCGAAGGCATGGAAGGGAAAATGTTCGCCCCGCTCGCCTATACGCTCGTGATCGCTCTGCTGGTCTCGGTTCTTGTCACGTTGACGCTCTCACCGGTCTTGTCTTCCTTGATCCTCCGCGGCGATCATCCGGAGGAGACCCGCCTGACTCAGTGGATGAAACGACGGTACCGGCCGATTCTGCAGTGGACGCTCAGCCATCGCCTCCCGATGCTGCTCGGCTCCTTGTCGTTGCTGGTCGCCAGCCTGGTCCTCTTGCCCTTCGTCGGACGCGAGTTCATTCCCATCCTGGAGGAAGGGGCTCTCACGCCGCAGATCGTGCGCCTCCCCAGCGTCTCGCTGCCGGAATCCATCGAGATGGAGAAGAAAACCCACAAAGCCATGCTGGAATTTCCGGAGGTCAAGCTCGCCGTCAGCAAGATCGGGCGGCCGGACATCGCCTACGGCCCGGAGGAGCCGAACGAGAGCGATCCCATCGTCGCTCTGACCCTGCGCCGCGGTTGGACGACCGGCCAGACCCAAGCCTCCATCACCGAGGCCATCCGAGAGAAGCTCGCCGAAATTCCCGGCATCTCCGTGCTCATGAGCCAGCCGATCCAGGAACGAGTGGACGAGCTGATCTCCGGCATCCGCACGGAATGCGCCATCAAGCTGTTCGGCGACGACCTCGAGGTCCTCAAGCAAAAGGCGGACGAGATCGCGGCAGTGATGCATCGGGTCAAAGGCGTGAAAGACATCAAAGTCGAGCAGGTCGCCGGCCAACCGTATCTCACGGTCGAAATCGACCGGCAGAAGATCGCCCGTTACGGGATCAACGTGGCCGACGTGCAGGAGATCGTCACCACCGCCATCGGCGGCAAGCCTGCCACACACGTCTACGAAGGCGAGCGACGGTTTCAGCTCATCCTCCGGTTTCCCGAAGCCTATCGGAACAGCGTCGCCGCCATCGGGGACATCCGTGTGAAATCGGCTTCCGGCGCGCCGATCCCGATGAGCGAGCTGGCCAAGATCGAGATCCGCGAAGGACCGGCCCGCATCAGCCGCGAACAGGTGCGTCGGCGCATCTACATAGGCTTCAACGTCGCGGGACGGGACATCGGGGGCGTGGTGGACGAAGGGCGCCGCAAGCTGGCGGAGTCGGTGCGATTGCCGGAGGGCTATATGCTGACCTGGGGCGGGGCCTTCGAGAACATGGAGCGGGCCAACGCGCGGCTGATGATCGTGGTCCCGATCACAATCGGGCTGATCTTCTTTCTGCTCTTCTGGACGTTTCACTCCTACCGCTACGCGACGTTGATCATCTTGAACCTGCCGCTCGCATTGGTCGGGGGCATCGTGTCCCTGTGGCTCAGCGGCCAGTATCTCAGCGTGCCGGCGTCGATCGGCTTCATCGAGCTGTTCGGGCTTGCGGTGGGGAACGGCATCGTGCTCGTGTCCTACATCAACCAACTGCGTCATGAAGGAATGCCGACGGATGAAGCCATCCTCATCGGCTGTACGTTGCGATTGCGCCCGGTCGTCATGACGATGATGACGACGCTGCTCGGCCTCTTGCCGCTGGCGGTTGCGACGGGCATCGGCGCGGAGGTGCAGCGACCGCTCGCCACGGTCGTGATCGGTGGGCTCTTTACCTCGACGGCGTTGACGCTGGTCGTGTTGCCGGCGCTGTACGGGTGGTTCGAGGAGAAAGAAGTGAGGAGGGAGTATGCGCCGGAATGGGTGTAGGAGGGGGGGGAGGGTGGCCTGGTTAGTCTCTTCTGCTCGCGCAACGCGCACGCATAGTTTATCGAATGATGATCAAAGCGGGCGGTGCTCGTTGGACGCGCGCAGTGGGAGACCAACCAGGCCACCCGCCTTCGATGCGCGCATACCCGAGAGGAGTGGAGAAGGAAGCGAGCTCGACGGCCGCAGTCGGACCAGCCGGGGTGCCACGCCTTGAACGAAGCAACGAGCGTTCTTAGAGTAGGCAACGGACTCTTCGTTGAAACCAGGGAGCTACTCTGATGACCCTGCACGGTCTTATGGCGGTCCTTCTTGTCACCATCGTGATCGCGATCGCGCATATCAGGTATGACTTCTCCGATTCGGCGGCCGCACAAAGCAGACACACTTGAAAGGGGAAAGAAACTCTTCGAAAGGGACTGCGCCGGCTGTCATGGTTCTACTGGAAGGGGAGATGGCTACAAAATATTGAGCCCCGATCCGGCCAACCTCACAGCTCCCCCAACGACCGAAAAGGCGGACGAGGATCTGCTCAAGTCGATTCACGACGGGAAGCCCAACATGCCGGGCTGGAAACTGCTACTGTCGAAAGAGGACCTGCAAGCCGGTCTGGCGTACGTGCGGACTCTCGCCAAGTAATCGGAGCGAACCAAAGGGGGGGCGGGAACTCTCAAACCCGCCTGCCGCCCGCCGCGTTAAACTTCGCTTTCTTGCCGTTCAATTCCGCCTTTGGAGAGTTTTCTTACAAGTGAGTTGACTCTATCTCACCCGAACAGTAGCTTGTTCCTGTTTCCATCGCTCATGACACAACAAAGAGGAGAATCTCACTCATGACGACTCAGAATCGGGCCGGAGAGCCGACGCCTCAACTCTTTTTTCAGACGGCGAATGCGTACCAACGGTCGCAGGCGTTGAAGGCCGCCGTGGATCTGGATCTGTTCACGGGTATTGCGGAAGGGAAGGATACGGTGCTAGCGCTCGCACAACGCTGTGGAGCGGCGGCTCGCGGCGTACGGATTTTGGCGGACTATCTGACGATCCAGGGTCTGCTCACCAAGGAGGGGAGTCGATACAAGCTGACGCAGGACTCCGCGGTGTTTCTTGATCGGAAGTCTCCGGCCTACATGGGATCGGCCTTGGGCTTCCTGCACGCGCCGAAGTTTACCGAAGTCTTTCAACATCTCACCGCGTCCGTGAAAAAAGGAGGCACCGCGGCCGGCGAGTTCGGCACCATCGCTCCAGACAACCCGGTCTGGGTCGATTTTGCCAAATCCATGGTTCCGATGATGGCCAAGCCGGCCGAAGAGATCGCCCTCTATGTGAGTCAGACTCAGCCGGGCGTGATGAAGGTGTTGGACATTGCGGCGGGGCATGGGTTGTTTGGGATCGAGATAGCCAAACGATGCCCGCGCGCCGAGATCATCGCCCTCGACTGGCCGAACGTCCTCGCTGTCGCGCAGGATCTCGCCCGGCAGACCGGCGTCCAGCAGCGCTATCGGACGATTCCCGGCGACGCGTTTCAGGAGGACTTCGGCACGGGCTATGACCTAGTGTTGCTCACCAATTTTCTGCATCACTTTTCCGCCGGTGCCTGCGAGACACTGCTCCGCAAGGTCCATGGTTGCTTGGCGCCGGGCGGCCGCGTCCTTACTCTGGAGTTCGTGCCCAACGACGACCGCGTCACGCCGCCGCCGGTGGCTGAGTTCAGCCTGATCATGTTGGCGACGACGCCGGAGGGGGACGCGTACACGTTCAAGGAATATGAACAGATGTTCCGCACGGCCGGGTTCTCCCGAACGGAGCTGCACTCGCTGCCGGGCTCGGTCGAGCAGATGCTCGTGTCCTCGAAATAGCGGGGAAAAGAAAAGGGCGCAGGAGCTGCTTCACCTTGTCGCGTGCGGCGGTTCGCAATGCTACCCGTTCTACTTTTCTGGCGCCTTGCCCCGCCGTCCGTGACCATGCCGTGCTCTCCTCCAACTTCTCGGTTGCGACAATCGTGTGAGCTTCGTATGATGGCTCCATCGCCATGGAAGCCCTCACCCGCATCAAGACGAAGGCGCCGAGCCCATACCAGATCACGGCGATCCAACCGGAAACCCACGACACGAAGACGTTCCGGTTCAGCCTTCCCGCCGACGCGACGTTGGATATGCTGCCGGGAGATCATCTCTACGTGCACGCCACGATCGACGGGAAGCCCGTCAAACGGCCCTACACGCCGTCGTCGCTGCCCGGCACGACGGGCTACTTCGACTTGACCGTCAAGCGCTACGCAGCCGGCGTCATCTCGAAGTACCTTCATGATCAACACATCGGAGATACGGTGCTCATGAGCGGTCCGAACCCGGGCGGCCATTGGGTCGACGGCATGGCGAAGCGGGTGGGGTTCGTGGCGGGGGGCACCGGCATCACGCCGATGATTTCCATCATCCGGTGGATTCTCGTAAAGCGACTGGAGGTGGACCTCGTATTGGTCTTTGCGAACAAGACCGAGGCGGACATCATCTTTCGGGAAGAGTGGGAACGGGATGTTCGCGAGTATCCGAACTTCCATTGCTATCACGTCCTGGAGGAGCCGCCTGCGGGATGGACGCAAGGAACCGGACGGATCACGGAGGACATCCTTCGCCGTCAGCTCCCTCCTCCCGGCCCTGAGACCAAGATCTTTCTCTGCGGTCCGCCGCCGATGGTCGATATTCTGGAAGCCACCCTCAAAGGGCTCGGCTATCCGGAGCAGTCCATCATCTTCCCTTAACCCTTGCGCGTTAGGACAAGGGCCTGGCTCGCACTACAACATTAGCCGACCTCGTTCGCATGCGGGGCGGCGGTTCTCCAGGCACGCTACTTCTTGAACAGATTTTCGAAAGCACGCCGTGCGTCGTCAGGGCGCCCCGATCCCGACGAGGTTTCGCGCTCAACGGTTGCGCGCAACGAAAAGAACGTGCACTCGTTCCGAGCGCGCTTGTCGGCGATACGCTCGGAGACAGGCTGGGTGCACTCAAACCGCTGGCCTGGAGCGAAATGGGTGCACTGCTGGCAGGCATGCAGCTCTGATTTGCACTTGGGACATTGGCCGAGCACATCGGTCAATGACGGGAGGAGCGTTCCGCAGTCGGCGCAGCGGGAGACGGTTCGACTGTTGAGGGTTGTGGGCGTTCGCGGCCCGGAAGGCTCAGGGGGCTTTCCTCTCTCTTCCTTTCCGAAGTCCCTGTAGCCTTGTTGGCGATATTTTCTATCTGTCATGGCGGCACCCCAGGTTTCCGACTTCAGTCTACTCCTCAGGCTGCCTTCTGTCACTTCGTCATGAACTCGGGTCGAGAATCATTCCTCTGGAGTGCGCGACGCGTGGCGGGGCGTGTCGTTATGAGAGCCGCTCCCGGCCGTGAGGGGAGCGGAGATCCTGATCGGGACCGAGCGGCACGATGCGGGTCGGATTGATGTCATCGTGGGTGATGTAGTAGTGCCGCTTGATGTGGTCGAGCTTCACGGTGTGGGCGATGCCGTCGGTTCGATAGAGGTCCTTCAGGTATCCGAAGAGGTTGGGGTAGTCGACGATTCGCCGGAGGTTGCATTTGAAGTGGCCGTGGTACACTGCGTCGAAGCGAATGAGCGTGACGAAGAGGCGCCAATCCGTTTCGACGAATCGCGAGCCGAAGAGATAGCGTCGATCGCGAAGGCGTGCGTCAAGTCGATCGAGGGCGTCGAAGAGCCGGCGGACCGCCCGTTCGTACACCTGTTGCGAGGTGGCGAAGCCGGCGCGGTAGACGCCGTCGTTCACGTTTTCATAATCGAGGCGGTAACGGCCTTCGGCGGCGGGGTAGCCTGACCTGCCGTCTGCCGTCACCCATCCGCGAAAGGCATCCGGTTGCCGCCTGAATTCTCCCTCGGCGGTCTGTTCGGCGGACATGAGTCCCATAGGCTTGTCTTCATGGAAAAGACGCTCGCGAGCATTGTACGTCGATACCGTGCGGAAAGAAACGGGACTGGACCTCGTTGCCCTCGCCATCCGCGGCGAACGTTCGGTCTTCCCGCTATGCATTGACACGACCTCTTCCGCAACGTAGCCTGTGCGAACGTTATCTCCTGATGTCCGCCACGAGGGGTGATCGATGGTGACATCCTGGCTGCTGTTCGCCGTGAGCGCGGTTGTGATCGTCGCCGCCGGGACAAAGCTGTCGCACTATGGGGATCAGATCGCCGAGTTCACCGGATTGGGCCGATTGTGGATCGGCGTCGTGCTGATGGCCGCCGCCACCTCGTTGCCGGAAGTCTTCACGACGGTCAGCGCCGGCTGGATCGATGCGCCGGATCTGGCCGCCGGCGACCTCTTCGGCGCGGGGTTGAGCAACATGGTGACACTCGGCCTCATCGATCTCCTGCATCGGCAGAAACGGGTCTGGCAAGAGGCGGCGTTCGAGCACACGCTGACGGCCGCGCTGGCCATGGTGCTGACGGGCCTCGCCGCGTTCTTCGTGCTGTTGCAGGTCAATGTGACTCATCTTGGAGTGGGGCTGGGGAGCCTGACGCTCTTTTTCCTCTACGTGCTGGGCATGCGGCTCGTGTTTCGGCAGGAGGACATGAAACGTCGGCAGCGGGAACAAGAATCGCTGGTCGAAGGAGTGGTGGGCAAAGAGGACCCTGCAACGACCCGTCGAGCGGAGCTGCGGCGCGCCCTCATCGGCTTTTCGGTCGCCGCGTTGGTGTTGCTGACGGCGGCGCCGGTTCTCGCCTGGTCCGCTGATCGCATCGCTGAAGAGACCGGGATCAGCGAGACCTTCATCGGGACCTCATTGGTCGCCATCACTACTTCATTGCCGGAACTGGTGACCTCGATCGCCGCAGTCCGCTTAGGCGCATTCGATTTGGCCGTCGGAAATCTCTTCGGCAGCAACGCCTTCAACATGGCCGCGTTCTTGTTCGCCGATGTGGCCTATCGAGGAGGCAGTCTGCTGAGCCATGTCAGCCAGACCCATGCGCTCACCGCGCTGTGGTCGATTCTGATGATGAACGTCGGATTAATGGGGATCATCTACCGAGCCGAAAAGCGGTTTATGCTGATCGAACCGGACAGTCTATTGATGATCGTCGCCTACGTGCTCGGCTTATGGCTCCTCTTTCGATAAACGGCGGAAGACGAATAGACACCATGCATGAAACGCCGGCCGTGAAGCCTTGGTACAGGCTCGCGGCGGAGGCTGTGGCGAAGGATCTCGCCACGAATCTCGAGACCGGTCTCGGTGCCGCCGAAGCGGGTCGTCGACAAGCGCGCGAAGGACCGAACGAGCTGCCCGAAGCCCCGCCGCCCTCTCTCCTGCGACTGTTCCTCTCGCAGTTCACGAGCATCATCATCTGGGTGCTGATCGGCGCGGCGATCATCTCGGGTTTGTTGGAGGACTGGCTCGACGCAGCGGCGATCATGGCCATCGTGTTCCTCAACGGCGTGCTGGGATTCGTGCAGGAGTTCCGGGCGGGGCGGTCCCTGGCGGCGCTGCGGAAGATGTCGGTGGCGATGGCGCGCGTCGTTCGCGACGGCGCGTTGCAATCCGTCGCGGCGCGCGAATTGGCGTCCGGTGATGTGATCCTCCTCGAAGCCGGCGACCGCATTCCCGCGGATGCCCGCCTGATCTATGCCGCCAATTTCCAGACTCAAGAAGCCTCGCTCACCGGTGAGTCGACGCCCGTCCAGAAGCACGCGGCCTCGCTGGATCAGGAGGAGGTGCCCTTGGCCGATCGCACGAACATGGTGTTCATGGGCACCATCGCCGTCTCGGGCAAAGCGCGCGCCCTTGTCGTCACGACGGGGCTCCGAACGGAGCTCGGCCGGATCGCGGCCATGATCCAGCAGGCCGCGGAGGCTGAACGGACGGAAACACCGCTTCAGCGACGGTTGGAACAATTCGGCTACACGCTGCTGTGGCTGGCGCTGGCGGTCGTCGCGCTCGTGTTCGTCCTGGGCTCTTGGCGCGGCGAGCCGTTACTGACGATGTTTCTGACTTCGGTGAGCCTGGCCGTCGCGGCCGTGCCGGAAGGACTGCCCGCCGTGGTGACCATCACGCTGGCATTGGGGGTCACGCGGATGGTGAAGCGGCATGCGCTGATTCGCAAGTTGCCGGCGGTCGAAACGCTCGGATCGGCGACGGTCATCTGCACCGACAAGACCGGCACGCTCACAAAGAACGAAATGACGGTCACGCGTCTGTTCGTCGGCGACAAGGTCTTCGAGGTGACCGGCGAAGGGTATGGACCGGTAGGGGAGATTCGTCAAATCCATGGTCAATGGTCAATGGTCAATGGAGGAACGAGCTTCCAACCTCACCCCTCGAACCTCCAACCTCCACCGTCTTTCGCTCAACCACGACCCCAGCCTGAGCCTGGGTTGCTCCATCTTCTCACCGCCGCGGTGCTCTGCAACGGCGCGAGGTTGAGATTGGAGGACCGGACGTGGCGCGTGATCGGGGATCCCACGGAGGGAGCGTTGCTCGTTGCTGCGGCGAAGGCGGCGATCACCATGGAAGCGCTCGAAGGCACTCATCGCTTTCTCGGCGAAGTGCCGTTCAGCCCGGAGCGGAAGCGGATGACCATCGTACGGCAGACGCCCGAGGGACCCGTGGCCTTCGTCAAAGGCGCGCCGGATATCCTCCTGCAAAGTTGTACGTCACTGATGGCCGGCGACGGCAAGATCGAGCCGCTGACAGAAGACCGCCGCCGCGCCATCCTCGATGCAAACGCCGGTTTCGCTCATGCGGCGCTCCGCGTGTTGGCCCTGGCCCAGCGGTCTCTGGAGCGGGTGCCTGAATCCTATCGACAAGACGAATTGGAACGCGATCTGGTGTTTCTCGGACTGGCGGCCATGAAGGATCCTCTGCGGCCTGAGGCCAAAGCGGCTGTTGAACTCTGTCATGATGCCGGCATTCGTACGGTCATGATTACCGGCGATCACAAGGATACGGCGGCCGCCATCGCCGCGGAGTTGGGGCTGATGAAGGGTGAAGGCGGGGCCGTGGACGGGTCGGAACTGGACCGGTTATCCGACGACGAATTGGCGAGAGCTGTGAACCGCATCGGCGTTTACGCCCGTGTCTCTGCCGAGCACAAGCTGCGGATCGTCCAGGCCTGGAAACGTCAAGGCGCCATCGTCGCCATGACGGGAGACGGCGTGAACGATGCGCCGGCGATCAAAGCGGCGGATATCGGCGTGGCGATGGGGATCACCGGCACGGACGTGACCAAAGAAGCCTCGGATATGGTCGTGACGGACGATAACTTCGCCTCGATCGCGGCGGCGGTGGAAGAAGGGCGCGGGGTCTACGACAACATCCGAAAGTCCGTCCACTATCTGCTGTCCTGCAACATCAGCGAAATCTTGCTTATGTTGCTGGCAACTCTATTCGCACTTCCCCTCCCGCTGTTGCCGGTCCAGATCCTGTGGATCAACCTAGTGACGGATGGGCTGCCGGCATTGGCGCTGGCCGTGGACCCGAAGGACCCCGATCTCATGCGACGCCCGCCGCGTGCGCCGACCGAGCGCTTTCTCACGAAAGAGCGGATCCTGCTGATGTCCGGCCAGGGGATGTTTCTCGCCCTCATCTCGATGTTCGCGTTTGTGTACTGTCTCTACGGGATGGATGTGAGTTTGGAGCGGGCGCGGACCCTGACCTTTACCATTATGGTGCTGGCCCAATTGGCACATGCGCTGAATTGTCGAAACGACCGACGCTCGGTGTTCGCCATCGGCCTGTGGACGAATAAACCGCTCATCTGGGCCGTCGGAGCATCTGTACTCCTCCAAGTGACCATTGCGCTGATTCCACCCCTTCACCCGGTCTTCAGAGTGACCTCCTTTGATCCCGAGCATTGGTTGCTCGCGATCGGCCTCGGCTTCTCGCCTCTCGTGGCGATGGAAGTGTGGAAGCGGTCGACGTACGGCCGCTGAGAGATAAGAGAGGCCTGGCTATCGGTCATGAATAATGCGCGCGAGTGGGTACGGGAGGGGAGTTGTTTCGGGCCCCCCTCCCGTGTCGAGCGCAGATCGACTGCTGGAGCGGCGTTCCTGCTGGAGCATAGCCTCGTGTCGGGACTCTGCGGGTTAGGCCGAGGTCGGCGTATCCGCATGAGCCAGATGGGTGACTCGGCGCCACCGGTCTCCGGAGACATATCGCGCGACGATAAATTTCCTGAGCTCTTCGGCAAGGAACAGTCCGATCGCACCGGCGATCAGCGGCGGCCATACCCAGGCGGGAAGCGGGCCGGTTCCCAGAAGCCAATTCGCGGACGGCGTGTAGACAATCGTGGCGAGCAAAGCCAGCTCCACGGCGATCCCCCAGAGGACGAATCTGTTGCTGAAGAAACCCAGGCGGAAGACCGAGATCCGCTCGGATCGGCAGGCGAACACGTTGGCAACTTGGGCGATCACGATCGCAGCGAAGGTGACCGTGGTGGCCTGGCGGTAGAGCGGATCGCTCCAAGCCAGCGGCGCGCCCCACGTCCATCCTTGCTCCAGGAGAAACCAGAAAAAAGCCGCCATGGCGATCGTCGCCTCGATGAGGCCGAGGAACAGATAACTGCGGAGCAGAACCGGCACGCTGAGCAAGCGTTCGGTCCGCGGGCGGGGCGGCGTGGACATGATGCCGGAGTGGGGACGCTCCGTTCCCAGCCCGAGTGCGGGAACGATATCCGTGCCTAGATCGACGGCGAGGATTTGTGGAACAGACAGGGCCAGCGGAATCTGAAAGAGGCCATAGCCGAGGTAAGGAATGATCTCCGGGACGTTGCTCGACAGCACATAGGTCACGAATTTGCGAATGTTGGCGAACACGGCACGCCCTTCTTCGATCGCATTGACGATCGTCACGAAATTGTCGTCCAGCAGAATCATGTCGGCCGTTTCCTTGGCCACGTCCGTCCCGGCCACTCCCATCGCGATGCCGATGTCCGCCTTCTTGAGGGCCGGCGCATCGTTCACGCCGTCTCCCGTCACGGCGACCACCTCGCCCATCTCCTTCAGGAGCGACACGATCCGCAACTTGTGCCGAGGAGCCATTCGGGCGAAGACCGGCTCCGGCTCACCCGGACGAGAGGGTGTGAGCAGCCGTCGCAATGCCTCGTCGTCCAGGCTATCGAGCTGGCTGCCTTCGACCACGGGGGCGAACGGGATTTGACGCCGCGTCTCCTCCGGTGGCAGGAGGCCGATCATCCGCGCGATGGCCACCGCGGTGAGCGGGTGGTCTCCCGTGATCATGATGATACGGATGCCGGCTCGCTTGCATCGGCTCACGGCCTCCGGCACTTCCCTGTGCGGCGGATCCATCATCGCGACAAGGCCCAGAAAGATCAGATCCCGCTCCACGGTGTCGATATCGAGGTGTTCGACTCCCCGCTCGACCCGACGCATCGCCACCGCGAGGACACGATAGGCTCGCGACGCAAGATCACGACTCTTGAGGAGAATGCGTTGACGGTCATTCGCGGTGATCGGGGTCACGGCTCCGCGGGTGAGCAGATGGCTGCAGAGCGGGATCACCGACTCCGGTGCGCCTTTCAGGTAGGCTGTGACATGGCCTTCCACCCAATGGAGCGTGGTCATCCGTTTTCGATCCGCGTCGAACGGCAGCTCGCCCATTCTTCGGTAGGGACGCCCATGAAGGAGGCCGTGATCCAGTGCGAATTTGACGAGCGCGACTTCCGTCGGGTCGCCCGTGACGCTCAGGTGACCGTCGGGCTGGCGAAGGCGCTTGGCGTTGTTGCAGTGAGTGACGGCGTCGAACAGCGGTTTCCACTGCGTCAGGTTGTCGGAGGTGCAGAGTCGCCCCGCGATCATGAAACACCCTTCGCGCGACTCGATTTCAATGTTGTCGGTGTAGAGCCGATCGACTCGCATCCGATTCTCCGTCAAAGTTCCTGTCTTGTCCGTGCAGATGACGGCGGTGCACCCCAACGTTTCAACCGAGGTGAGTTGCTTGATCAGCGCCTTGCGGGCCGCCATGCGTTGACTGCCCATGGCGAGGGCCAGCGTCACGGTGGGGAGCAGCCCTTCGGGGACGTTCGCGGCGATGATCCCGATGCCGAAGATGGCGCTGATCCAGAAGCCCAACCCCATCGAGACGCCGATGAAGAAAAACACGATGCCCATGGCCAGCGAGAACAGGGCCACGACATGGGTCACTTTTACGATTTCTTTCTGGAGAGGACTCAAGCCGGTCTCGACGCCCGTCGAGAGATGCGCAATCTTGCCGAATTCGGTGTCCATCCCCGTCGCATAGACGATCGCTCGGCCATGTCCCGAGAGGACGGTCGTGCCGGTAAACACGAGATTTGCCGCATCCAGAAGCGTGCCGTCGCTCACCGGATCGGCGAGACGACGTTTGGGTTTCGACTCTCCGGTCAGCGAGGAGTTGTCCACGCGCATGCCCACCGCCTCGATCAGGCGAGCGTCGGCCGGTACCTGTTCGCCTTCATCGAGCAGCAAGATGTCGCCCGGGACGATGCCGCTGCGCGGCACCTCACGAGGCTGTCCGCTTCGGATGACCCACGTTCTCGATGGCAGCAGCCGGTGGAGGGCCTGCGCGGCACGCTCTGCCTTGTATTCCTGGAAGAATGCGAACACGGCGTTGATCACGATGACGCCCAGGATGGCCCATCCCAGCGTGGCCATGCCTTCTCCGGGTTGCATGGCGTCCGCGAGGAACGCGAGAGCTGCGGCGACCCACAGCAAGATGGCGAGGAAATGCATAAATTGTCGGGCGACTCCGCGAACGACTGAATAACGGCTCGGCGTCCGAATGGTGTTGGGGCCGTGCTGCATGAGGCGACGCTGCGCCTCGTCCGCGGTGAGTCCAGCCGGCGAGCTCGCGAATTTCTTGTAGAGGTCTTCTTCTGTGAGCCGGAAGACCTCCAATCCAGCGTGGTCAGCCATGCCATTCCCGCACGATCAGGACTGAGCAGGGAGCGTACTTCACCAGCGCTTCAGAGACGCTGCCCAACGCCAGGCGCTCGGTGCCGGTCATGCCGCGCGAACCCACGACGAGCAGGTCGGCGGCGGTGGCGGTGACGAGCTTGAGAATCGTCTCAGTCACATGGTCCGATTGAACCTCGGCGTGCGCCTCGTAACCTTCTTGTAAAAACCTCTGCGCGAGATCGTCTACGAGCTCTCGAGCCCGCTCCCAGGCCGGTTGCCTCAGTTGATCCAGTTGCGCCTTCGAAAGGACCTTTTCGGCGAGCTCCGTCACGGGCGGCTCTGCGACGGAGAGTACGGTCACTCGTGCCGACTCGGGAAGAAACCGACTCCAGAGGAACTTAGCCGCCGTGCGCGACGGTTTTGAGCGGTCCACGGCCAGCACGATGTTTTTGATGGCGGTCAACGGTCGCTTCACGACCAGGACGGGACATGGGGCGAGCGCCACCACCTTGCGGGACACGCTGCCCAATAAGAAACGCCGGATATCGCTGAGGCCGCGCGAGCCGATGATGGCTAAGTCGGCTTTCTGTAGTCTGGCGACCTTAATGATCGTGGTAGCGATCGGGCCGTGGGTGAGGGTCGTGTCGATCTTTGTGTGCGGACCAGTGACCGCCTGACTGAGGGCGATTTCAGCAACCTGCGTCATGTGGTTGAGCAGGCGATCGCCTGCGGTTGTCATGGCCGTCAGGGCTTGCCGCTGCTGCGCCGTAGCCTTCGCCTTGCGTCCTTTGATGGTGGAGGCGTCGATGACGTGGACAAGGAGCAGCTTTTCGGGCGGGCGAGACGAAACGGCGCGCAGCGCCTCGACCGCCCATTGAGAGAACTCAGAACCGTCAACCGCACATATGATCTTCACCTGGTTGGCCTCCCCGGTTACGCCGGTGCCGACTGTCCGGAAGGTTGCATCGAGTATGCCCACTTCGGTTGGGATCGAACGTGGGGTTTCAGTCGACCTTTCGAGAGCTTCTGCCGATGGGTGAGGGAGAGGGTTTGTGAGCCGCTGCGGCGTTTGTCAGCAACCCGAGAAACGTCACTGTGGTGATTGTCACCAGAGGGTTCTGAGACCAAGCTGCCATCGAACATGGGCCAGACACTCTGCTCGTAAAATGATGCACTTGGTTCATTGCCAAGGTCGAATTGTTGAGGTAACGTTCAAATGCGGAGGTGTTGGCAAGAGGTACACAGAACAAAAAAGGAGATCGGACGCAGGGGCGGTGTGCAGGCCCGCTAGGCCCTTATCACTCAGGGCAGGGCGGGAAGCCTAAAGCCTCTCCGAGATCCCCACCGTAAAGGAGAACTCTATGATCCGGCGCCTCCGCTCTTCCTGTCGTGTCGTTCGTGATGCTGCCAGAGACCCCTGGTTCGTCGGCGGAATGCGTGTGAGGGGAGCGGCAAAGGAGCGCATCACGATGGGTCGACTACCTGGAGAGGAAAGGGGGGAACGAGGGATGGTGAACTATGACTGGCTCGTTATCTTCGCGCTATCTATCTTGTGGCTGATGGGGATGGCCTACGGCCTGACGACGCTGAACAAGATGCCCGGCCCCGCTTCCATCCGGAAGCGGCTCTGGTGCGACGACATGGGACGAGAGGCCGACGTGGAATTCGAGGTCCGTCACGGGATGCCCGAATCCGTCAGGCACTGCTCCATTCTCGGAGATTTTGACATCATTACCTGTCATCAGCGGTGCCTGGAGCAGATCGCACAGGCCGCGTGATTCTCCGGGGCCGCGCAAGGTCGCCTCCGAAGCCGAGCCACCTTCCCGGGAGAGGAACGGTCGGTTTGCGAGCAGCCTTCGAGAGGCCAGGGGGCGACCGCCAATATCGCTTTTGCCCTGGGCTCTTTCCTGCCGTTTTTTATAGACCGACCAAGCAAAACCGCCCCTCAGCACGTCTCTTGCTCTCGTCGCGGGAAGAATGTCACATTGCGTGAGAGGCCCTTCCAATGGGACATGACGCGCAGCGTCTCGATGTCGATGTGCTCTTCGTGGGAGGAGGGCCGGCCAACCTGGCAGGGGCCCTTCGCCTCTGCCAGCTCGTTGCCCGGCACAATGTGCGCGCGTCGGTCAGTCATTCGCTCACGCCTCTGCGCGCACCGGTCATCGCCCTGATCGAAAAAGGTCGGGATGTCGGCGCCCACGCGATCTCCGGCGCTCTTGTCGATCCTATCGCCCTGGAGGAACTGCTGCCGGATTACGCTACGCGCGGGTTCCCGCTGTCTGTCCGGGTCGTGCGTCAGGGGCTGTACTATTTAACGATGCGTCATGAGATACACCTCCCGGATTTCCTGATCCCTCGCCCCTATCGTTCAGATCACTGCTATGTCGGCTCGCTGCAGCGGGTGAATCTCTGGCTGGCGGAACTGCTCCAGGCGGAGGGCGTGGACCTGTTTCCGGAAACCTGCGGGGTGGAAGTGCTCTTCGATGAGAAGGGGCGCGTCTGTGGGGTCAGGACCGGGGCGAAAGGGTTGACGGCAGATGGGAATCGTAAATCCAACTATGAGCCTGGCGTCGAGATCCGCGCCAAAGTGACTGTGTTTGGTGAAGGTCCTCGCGGAACGCTGGCGGAAGACGTGATCGAGCGGTTCAGGCTCCGTCAAGGCCGTCAACCGCAACGCTACGCGCTCGGTGTGAAGGAACTCATCCGGGTGAAGGGGAAAGGATCTCCTGGCCTGGCGATTCACACCATCGGGTATCCGTTAGGGTCCCGCGTGTTCGGTGGGGGGTTCTGCTATGGCTATGAAAACGATGTCTACGCAGTCGGGTTGGTGTGCGGGCTGGATTGGGATGATCCCCGGATGGATGTGCAGGCACAGCTCCAACGCCTCAAGAAGCACCCGTTGATCCAACGCTTCATCAGGGGTGGCGAGGTCATCTCTTACGGTGCGAAGACGTTGCCCGAAGGCGGATACTTTGCCGTGCCTCGTCCTTATGTCGATGGAGCCTTGATCGTGGGCGATTCGGCCGGGTTCGTGAATGTCCCCTATCTGAAGGGTATCCATTACGCGATGAAGAGCGGGATGCTCGCAGCCGAAACGATTCTGGAGGCGCTGGCACGGAATGACACGTCCGCATCCGTACTTTCCACGTACGAAGCGAGGCTAGCCTCATCCTACGTGATGCAGGATCTTTATCGCGCCCGCCACTTCAGGCAAGCGTTTCGCCACGGGCTATTTCCCGGCTCACTTTTCGGCGGGCTCACGATGTGGACCGGGCTTGGTCCGCCAAGGTCCAGCCAGGTAAGCGAGGATTTTCTGAGCCTTAGGCCGTCGAAACGGATCTTGCAAAGCCGACGGACGAAGGACCCTTCTGGTTACGACACCAGGGTGATTGTCGACAAGCTCACCGATGTGTTGTATTCAGGCACCCGACATCGCGAGGACCAACCATCGCATATTCGAATCCTGGACCCCGCTCGGTGCGTGACTGAGTGTCTTCCACGCTTTGGCGATGCGCCCTGCACGCACTTTTGTCCTGCGAACGTCTATGAACTGGTGGGAGAGGGGCCGGAGCGACGCATTCAGATCAATTTCGCCAATTGTCTGCACTGCAAGACCTGCGTGATCAAGGATCCGATCGACGTCATTCCGGGAGATCAGGTGCAGAACATCGTCTGGCGCGCGCCCGCTGAGGGAGGGCCGCACTATCAGGGGCTGTAGGGGTCAGGCCCCCTTCCCAGCGCCTCGCGTGGGGCCTGACCCCTTTCTCAAGAGGTGAATATCAAAGTGTGAATTCTGAATGTTGAATTCTGAATTGCCGGGGCGGATTACCATGAGCGGCATCATTCAAGACTCCTTGCCCCCATTGTCTATAGCCCTCGACCCGTCGCCCATTTCTGAACAGATGAACATCGTTGTGTGCGTCAAACAGGTTCCAGCCACGGAATCGCAGCTTCGGATCGGTCTGGATGACACGGACATCGACCGGACGGGACTCAGCTTCGTCGTAAATCCTTACGACGAGTTTGCTGTCGAAGAAGCGCTGCGCATCAAAGAACGACTGGGAACCGGCGAGGTCACGGTCCTGTCCTTGCGCGCGCATCCCTCGCAGAAGCCGGAGGAAGCCTTGCGGACCTGTCTAGCGATGGGCGCGGACAGAGCCATCTTGTTGGACGATCCGGCCTTTGCAGGCGGTGACAGTTACACCACGGCGTCGGTGTTGGCCGCAGCGATCCGGCGGCTATCCTTCGATCTCATCCTGTTCGGCAAGCAAGCGGTGGACGACGATGGCGGGGCTGTGGGAATTCAGGTCGCAGAGCTGCTGAGTCTCCCGCACGTTGCCGTGGTGAACAAGCTTGATGTCGATGCGCAGGCCGGCTGCATTGAAGCCCATCGTCAAATCGAAGGCGGGATCGAAGTGGTTGACGCACCGCTTCCCGCTGTGGTCACTTGTCAGAAGGGCCTGAACGAGCCTCGCTATCCGTCGATCCACGGCATCGTGAAAGCCAAGCAGAAGCCGCTGGAAGTTTGGAACCGAGAAACGATCGGTTTAGGATCCGAGGCCGTCGGTGCCGCAGGAGCGAAGCTAAAGGTTGTCCGGCTGGAACCGCTCCCGCCACGAGCAACTGGTCGGATCATTCCCGGCGACGCGGCCGCTGCAGTCAAGGAGCTGGTACGGCTGCTTCGTGAAGAAGCGAAGGTGATTTGAAGAATGTGGTGATTTCAAAAAGTACGATTTGGTGATTTGGTGATCTGGCAAGTTTCGGAAAGGCCTTTACTTCGCGAAATCAACAAATCAGACTTCACCAAATTCCGGTTCACTTTACCAGATCATCAGATCTGACTTGCTACTTTCCCTATGAATCCGATCGTGGTCTTTTGCGAACAGCGTGACGGGCGCCTCAAGAGGGTGGGGCTGGAAGCCTTAGGCGAAGCTTGTCGTCTGAGCAAGGCGTCGGACCGAGCTGTCGTCGCGGTGGTTGCCGGTTCCTCCGTCAGCTCGCACACGCAAGAACTGGCGCGTCATGGCGCCTCACGCATCGTGATCGCTGAGGACCCTGCGCTGACCCTTTACTCGTCGGAAGTCTTTACCAGGATACTGGGGCAGGTTGCCGGCACGTTTCAGCCGGTCGCCATCGTGATGGGCGCGACTGCGATGGGAAAGGACCTCGGTCCGAAATTGGCGGCGCGACTCGCGAGCGCGTTGATCCAGGACTGTGTGGCGCTGGAAATGGAACCGGACGGCTCTCTGCTCGCCACGCGTCCGATCTATGGGGGGAAACTGCGAGCGGTGGTAAAGGCGACGAATCCGCTCATGCAGATCGTGACGCTTCGCCCGAATGTTTTCTCACCGTTAGAGTCCAAGCCTGTGTCCGATATTCCTGTCGAACGGCTCGCTGTCTCGTTCGATGCCGCTCGGCCGACGGCAAGGGTGCGCGAAATACGGACAATGGGGGAAGACAGGAGGGAATTGACCGAGGCCTCGATCGTCGTTTCGGGAGGCCGGGGCCTCAGAGGGCCGGAGAATTTCAAGCTCATCGAGGAGCTCGCGGCAGCGCTGGGGGCGGCCGTGGGCGCGTCGCGCGCGGCGGTGGACGCGGGCTGGAAGCCTCATCCCTCTCAAGTCGGGTTGACGGGCAAGACCGTGTCACCGCAGCTCTATATCGCCTGTGGAATCTCAGGGGCTGTTCAACACCAGGCCGGTATGTCCTCCGCCCGCACGATCGTCGCGATCAACAACAACCGGGACGCGCCGATCTTCAAGCTCGCCACCTATGGGATCGTGGGTGATCTGTTCGAGATCGTGCCGCTAATGACGGAGGAAGTGAAGAAGCTGAAAACAGGTTGAGCGAACTGCGGGAGGGATCCATGAGCTTGGCGGGACGGCACATCGTGATCCTCGGGGGCAGCTCCGGGATCGGCAAGGAGATTGTGCGACAGGTGCTTCGGCGCGGGGCGACCGCCCACGTTGTCAGCCGGTCACAGGAGCGACTCACCCAGTGCGTGCAAGAGCTCGGCGGCAATGCGCGCGCGCATCAAGCTGATATTGCCAACGAAGGAGATGTGAAGCGAGTCTTCGGAGACATACCTCGCATCGACCATCTCGTGACGACGGCCGCCGACTTGACATTCAAGCCGTTTCTCGACCTCACGGACATTGACATCGCCAAGATGCTCGCCTCCAAGTTCTGGGGACCCATTTACGCCGTACGCCACGCGGTCCGGCGGATGCCACAGGATGGCTCGATCACGTTCTTTTCAGGACTGGCAGCCTACAAAGGATCTCCCGGCGCGTCAATCGTGGCGGCACTCAACGCGGCGCTCGAGGGCTTCATGCGGACTCTCGCGGTAGAACTGAGTCCCATCCGCGTGAATGTCGTCTCGCCCGGCACGATCGATACGCCAATCTGGGATCAAATGACTCAAGAGAAGAAGAGGGCTTACTTCAGCGAGGTCGCAAGAATGCTGCCGGTGAGACGGATCGGCACCCCGGAAGACGTGGCACAAGCGGCGCTCTCACTGATGGAGAACGGATTCATCTCCGCCACCGTCTTGCACGTCGACGGCGGCGCACGGGTGTAGCCCTATTCTGTCGTGTTGCCAAAAATGCCTGACCCTAAGACCACATTCCAGAATATCTATTCGCACGGCTTTGTTCGGGTGGCGGCCTGCACACCGGGCGTGGACGTGGCGCGCCCGTCGTTCAACCTAGACCAGACCCTCACGCTTGCGCGCTCTGCCTCGGAGCAGAAGGCCGCGCTGGCCTTGTTCCCGGAGCTAGGCCTGTCCGCCTACTCGAATGGAGATTTGTTCCACCAGGACGCATTGCTCGACGCCGTCGACTCGGCGATCTCCCAAATCGTTCACGCCAGTCGCGAATTACTCCCCGTGGTGATTGTAGGAGCCCCGGTCCGTGCGGAGGGCAAGCTCTTCAACTGTGCGTTGGTGATCTATCGGGGCAGAATCCTGGGGGTCATACCAAAGACGTATCTGCCCAACTATCGTGAGTTTTATGAGAAGCGACAGTTTGCCTCGGCTCAGCACGCGGGTTCGAACACCATTACCGTGTGCAATGAGTCGGTCATGTTCGGCAATGATCTCATCTTCGAAGCCGCCAATCTCGCCGGTTTTGCCTTTCACGTTGAGATCTGTGAAGACCTGTGGGTGCCCATTCCGCCCAGCACGTACGCGGCCTTTGCCGGGGCCACGCTCCTCGCCAATCTCTCAGCCAGCGATATCACGATCGGCAAGGCCGAGTACCGCAAGTTGCTCTGCGCCTCGCAGTCGGCCAAGTGCATGGCCACATACCTCTATTCGGCTGCCGGCCCCGGCGAATCCACGACCGATCTCGCATGGGATGGACATGCGTTGATCTATGAGAACGGGGATCTTCTTGCGGAGTCGACACGGTTTCCCCGGCAGCCCGGGTTGATCACGGGTGACATCGACCTTGATCGCCTGCGTCAGGATCGTATGCGGATGACCAGTTTTAACGATTGCGCCGCGGCGCACCGCGAAGCTCTGTCCCTCTTGCGTCGCGTGACGTTTGAGTTCGAGGTTCCTCGTGGCGTGGTCGCTCTGCAACGGCCGGTGGAGCGGTTCCCGTACGTGCCCAGCGATCCGGCGCACCGCGACGAACGCTGCGCGGAAGTCTATCGCATCCAGGTCCAGGGATTGATCAAGCGCCTGGAGGCCACTCGGATCGAGAAGGTGGTGATCGGGGTCTCGGGAGGATTGGATTCGGCGCAAGCCACTTTGGTGGCGGTTGGCGCATTTGATCAGATGAAGCTGCCGCGCGCCAACATTCTGGGTTATTCATTGCCGGGATTTGGCACGAGTCGCCTCACCCAGGAGAACGCGCACGAACTCATGCAGGCGCTGGGGATCAGCTACCATGAGATCGACATCCGGCCGACGGCCCAACAGATGCTCAAAGACCTTGGGCATCCCTTCAGTCGCGGTGAATCGACCTACGATGTGACCTTCGAAAATGTCCAAGCCGGCCAGCGCGCGTCCCACTTGTTCCGGCTCGCGAACATGCATCAGGCGCTCGTCGTCGGCACCAGCGACCTGTCTGAGCTGGCGCTGGGGTACACGACCTATGGGGTGGGAGACCATATGTCGCATTACGGCGTGAATGCTTCCGTGCCCAAAACCCTCGTCCAGCATCTCATCCGCTGGCTCATCAAGACCCAGCAGTTCGATCAGCGGACCCGAACGGTGCTCGAGCGCATCGTCAGGACCCGCATCTCTCCCGAACTCGTGCCCGGTGCGAGCAGCGAGCCGGCACAACGCGCCGAAGCAGTCGTCGGCCCCTACGAGTTGCAGGATTTCAACCTGTATTATTTCAGCCGCTTCGGCTACCGTCCCAGCAAGGTGGCCTTTCTCGCCTGGAATGCCTGGGGAGATCGCGAGCGCGGCACGTGGCCGGACACCGTCCCTATTGATCACCGCCATGAATATGACCTGGCCGCTGTACGCAAGTGGCTTGAGGTCTTTATCGTGCGTTTCTTTGAGTTTAGCCAGTTCAAACGCTCTGCCATGCCCAACGGACCAAAAGTGGGATCCGGCGGTTCGCTGTCTCCTCGTAGTGACTGGCGCGCGCCGAGCGACGCCCGTGCCGATGTCTGGCTGCAGGAGTTGCACGAGCGCTGCCCGATGTGAGCTGCGGGTTCATACCCCGTCTCTCTGCTCGTGGTGGATAATCAGCATTGCGGCGGGCGCGACGCGCGATCATGAATGACCGCCCGTCACTTCTTGGACAGCTTCGCAACCAGGAAGTCGCGCAGCGCAACGGCGTTGTTATGCGCGTCATCTTTGGCGCCGAACAGGAGCGTCACCGTGCCTGTCTGGGCGGTCTCTAGGAGAAGACGGTAGGCGTCAGGATCCCGATCGAGTTCAGCGAAGTAGCGGCGGCGGAACTCTTCCCATTGTTCGGGGTCGTGTCCGAACCAGCGCCGAAGCGCGTCGCTGGGAGCGACGTCCTTCAACCATCCATCAAGCCGTGCCGCGTCTCGCGTCACGCCTCTCGGCCACAGCCGATCGACCAGATATCGCTTCCCGTCGCTCTTCGTCGCTTCTTCATAGATGCGCTTCACGCGGATCATGATTCATGCTCAGTCGGGCGCTTGTGGGGCTAGGCGAACGCTTTAAGACCCAGGAGATGGGAGCCGATCAGCAGTTTCTGAATCTGGGAGGTCCCTTCGTAGATGGTGGCCACCTTGGCGTCGCGATAGTACCGCGCGACCGGGGATTCTTCGGAGTACCCATAGGCTCCGAAGATTTGCACGGCATCGGTGGCGACCCGAACCGCCGCCTCAGACGCAAAGTACTTGGCAATGGAGGTTTCGACCGTGTTGGGGATCCCTTGGTTCTTCAGATGGCCAGCGCGAAACACGAGCAGGCGCGCCGCATCCAGATCCACCTTCATCCGCGCGATTATGTCCTGCACCAGTTGAAAGCTGCCGATCGGCTTGCCGAATTGCCTGCGCGTCTTGGCGTAATCCGTGCAGAGATCCAGACAGCCTTGCATGATTCCGACACAACCCGCTGCGACACTGTAACGCCCGTTGTCCAAGGCGGACATGGCGACTTTGAAGCCCTGTCCGACCGCTCCCAACGAGGCCGTCTCCGGCACCATGCAGTCCTCGAAGATCAGCTCGGCGGTGTCTGAGGCGCGGAGCCCGAGTTTGTCGGTGATCGGCCTTGTTGTAAATCCCGGCGTGCCTTGCTCCACGAGAAAGGCAACGATCCCGTCATGGCCTGTGGCCTTGTCGGTCTGCGCGAAGATCAGCGCGAGATCGGCCACCGTTCCGTTGGAGATCCACGTCTTGGTTCCGTTGAGCACCCAAGCGGATCCGCGCCTCACAGCGGCGGTTTCCATGGAGGCCGGATCGCTTCCGGCGTTCGGCTCCGTGAGGCCAAAGCACCCGAGCTTTCGCCCATTGCACAGGTCAGGAATGTAACGGCGTTTCTGGTCTTCCGTTCCCCACTTCACGATGCTGAGCGCGACAAGCGACACCTGGACTGAGAGTGTGGTGCGCAGGGAGGAGTCGGCGCGGCCGATTTCCTCGGTGATGATGGCGTGGCTGATAAAATCCAAACCGGCGCCGCCGTATTCTTTCGGGATCGGCCCCCCGAGGAGCCCCATGGCACCCATGCGGTTGACCAACTCGCGCGGAAACCGTCCGGCTCGATCGTTCTCTTCCGCGACCGGCGCAATCTCCTGGTCGGCGAACCGGCGGACCGCTTCCCGGATCAGTCGTTGCTCGTCAGTGAGATCGAAGTTCATACCACGCCTCCGCCTCGCGTTGGTAGCAAATAGCCGATAGCCAGCAGCTCTGAGAATAGCGAGTAGCGAGCAGCACGCAGCAGGTAGCAAGAACTCTGAGCTATTCGCTACGCGCTGTTCGCTATTCGCTCGCCGACTTGAACCGCTTCATCCGAAATAAGTCCTCGCGCTCGCGCTCCTCAAGCGTGCGGCGGATGACTCGTACCTGACGTGCGAGCAGCGGGATCATCACCTCGTTCAACGCATTGATCCGCCGGGTCACTTTCTTGATCTCCGCACCTAGCTTCTTAAGCCGCATTTCCACCGCGACACTCCGAAAGATCAGTTCCAGCACCGTTTCAAAGCGCCTGGCCGTCTCATCCACGAACGCGGAGGCTCCGGGAACGGAATAACCTCGGTTATCCAGGGTGCGCGCGATCGTCGGGTAATGCAGCTCAGGAAAGCGGACACCCCAGACGTTCCGCTCGATCAGGTCAATGGGCAGATGCCGTTGCGCCGCGAAGCTGATCGATCGAAGGACGGCTTGTCCGTCGCTTCCTAACGCTAAAGCCAAGGATCCCATGGCTTGTGCGATGGCTGTCTCCATTTGTTCGCGGCTTCGGACCACGTGATCCATCACCGCGAAGAATTCCCGCACGAGCGCTTCCCGCTTGCTCCGCAAGAGCGCCAGGCCTCGCTCGGCGATCTGGACCTTGCGCTTCAGCAGCAACAGATTCATACGTGTCCGGCCGATCATTTCCATCGTATTTCGTATCTCGTGAAGCGTAGCTCGTTCCTTCGATCCTGAGTTCCAGGTTTCACGTTCAAAGTTTCACGTTGTGCAGAAACCAAAAACCTGAAACCTGAAACTTGAAACCTGAAACCGTCGGCCGATGCGCTTCACGAACGACGCTTCACGTCCCATAATACCGTTCAATCAGTTCCGGCTTCACCCGTGTCAAGCGCTCCTTGGGCAGATATCGAAGGAATGTCCACCCGAGATCCAGGGTCTCCTCGATCGAGCGGTTCTGGTCGCTTTGATGGACGAATTGACGCTCAAAGTCATCGGCGAACTTCAACAACCGTCGGTCCGACTCGGTCAGACCCTCTTCCCCCACGATGGCTGCAAGACGTCGGACGTCCCGCCCCTGCGCGTACAGAGCGTAGAGTTGATCCGCCACGCCGCGATGGTCGTCCCGCGTCTTGCCCGGCCCGATCCCCAAGTTCATCAGACGGGACAGGCAGGGCAGGACGTCGATCGGCGGGAACACGCCTTTCCGATGCAGCTCGCGCGACAGGACGATCTGCCCTTCAGTGATATACCCGGTCAGGTCCGGGATGGGGTGGGTGATGTCATCGTCCGGCATCGTGAGAATCGGCAATTGCGTGATCGAGCCTGGTTGTCCCTTGACGCGCCCGGCCCGTTCATAGATGGAGGCCAGATCGGAATACATGTAGCCGGGGTAGCCGCGACGGCCGGGAATCTCCTCCCGCGCAGTGGCGATCTGGCGGAGGGCTTCGCAGTAGGCCGCCATATCGGTCAGGATCACGAGCACATGATGGCCATGTGCAAAGGCCAGATACTCGGCCGCTGTCAGCGCGTATCGCGGCGTAAGCAGCCGCTCGATCGTCGGGTCGTCGGCCAGGTTGAGGAACACGACGACATGGTCCATGACGCCGCCTCGCTCAAATTCGCTGAGAAAAAACGAGGCCTCGCGGAAGGTGATCCCCATCGCGGCGAAGACGATGGCAATGGGACTGGCTCCGGCCTCATGGCCGGACTTCGGCGAGCTCAGTGGTTCGACAAGCTCACCACCCCGAGTCGAATCGAGGGGTCGAGCCGTGCCTGTCCCTGTCCCTGTCCCTGTCCTCCCTTCCCTTCCCTCTCGAAGGGGGAGCGCAGGGGTGGGGGTGTCTTCCCGCACCGTGGCCTGCCGCAGGATTTGGGCCGCCAGCTCCTTGGCCGGAAGCCCGGCTCCGGAAAAGATCGGCAGCTTCTGTCCTCTGACCAACGTGTTGAGACCGTCAATGGCGGAGATGCCGGTTTGAATGAAGGCCGTCGGCTTGTCCCTTGCCACTGGATTGAGCGGCTCACCGGTGATGGCGACCGTGCGCTCGGGAATCACGGGGGGAAGGCCGTCAATCGGCAGACCGGCGCCGTTAAAGCGCCGGCCGAGAATGTCCATCGAGAGCGGCATCGTCGCGGCCGATTCGGTCAAACGGACACGGGTGCCGGCAAGGGGAAGCCCTGTGGTCTCTTCCAACACCTGGATGACCGCATGCTGCTCCGACAACTCGATCACTTGACCGCGTCGCACCTCGCCGGTAGGGGAAAGGATTTCCACCATTTCGCCGAGGAAAACGTAGCGGACGCGTTCGACGAACAGGAGCGGGCCGGCGATGCCGCTGACGGTCCGGTATTCGCGGGTGATCAGATCATCCATCTTATTCCCGTGATGCGTGATGCGTGGCGAGTGACGCGTAGGCGCAGCGAGAGCGGGAAGAAGGCAACCCAGACTTTCTCGTCACCTGTCACCCGTCACTTGTCACGGTTTCCCCAATTCCTGCTCCATCTTTTCGACCATCGCCTGGGCCTGTGCCACACACGCATCAGGCGGGGTTTCCTTCAAACGTTCCAACTCGCTCCGAAACGGTGAAGCCAAGACTTCATCGATCGAGTGCCCCTTCTTGAGCAGCGCCCGGCAGTAAGCCAGAAACCGGGAGAACGCCTTGAGCATCCAATATTGCTTCTGGAGAGGGCAGCAGGCATCGACCTCGGAGAACGCACTTTGCCGGAGGTACTCTTCTCGCACGAGCCGGCTCACCTCGAGCGTGATCCGCTCCTGATCTTGAAGCGCATCGATCCCCACGAGTTGCACGATTTCCTGCAGTTCTTCTTCCTGTTGAAGCAGCGCCGTCAGCTCGCCTCGGAGCGACGGCCAGTCGGGGGCAATGTGACTGCGGAACCAGGGATCGAGCTGCGCGCAGTACAGCGAGAAGCTGGTCTTCCAATTGATCGCCGGAAAGTGGCGGCGATGAGCGAGGTCCGCGTCCAGGGCCCACAGCCCTCCAGCGACCTGCATCGAACTCTGAGTGACGGGCTCGGAAAAATCTCCTCCGGCCGGAGAAATCGCCGACACAATCGTGATCGATCCCTGACGGTCCTCCTGTCCGAGACAGCGCATCCGGCCCCCGCGTTCATAGAAACCGGCGAGCTTGCTCGCGAGGTAGGTCGGGTAGCCTTCCTCACCGGGCATCTCCTCCAGGCGGGCGGAGATTTCGCGGGTCGCTTCGGCCCAGCGGGAGGTGCTGTCCGCCATCAAGGCGACCGAATACCCCATGTCCCGGTAATACTCCGCGATCGTGATACCGGCATAGATGGAGGTCTCTCGGGCCGCCACGGGCATATTGGAGGTGTTGACGACGAGGATCGTCCGCTGCATCAGCGGGAGGCCGCTTGTCGGATCGATCAAATGCGGGAACTCAGCCAGCACCTCCGTCATCTCGTTTCCGCGCTCGCCACAGCCCACGTAGACGATGATATCGGCTTGAGCGTATTTCGCCAGTGTTTGTTCCACGACCGTCTTCCCGGTCCCGAATCCGCCGGGGACGATCACCGTTCCGCCGACGGCCACGGGAAAGAGCAAGTCAAACACTCGCTGTCCGGTGATGAAAGGAACTTCCGGCGGTAGCCGCTCGACGACGGGTCTCGGAGTCCGCACCGGCCATCGCTGTACCATGGTCAATGGGCGTCCTCCCTTCAGCACGGCGACCGGTTCGACGACCGAGAGCGTTCCTTTTCTGATCTCGCCTACCGTTCCGGAAACCCCCGGAGGAACCAGGATGCGATGCCGGATCTTTCGGGTTTCTTCAACGATCCCGAGACAGTCCCCGGCCCTGACCACTGTTCCCGGATGGACTGAGGGATGGAATTCCCATTGCCGGGTACGAGACAAGGCGGACACGGCCACCCCGCGACCGATCCAGGCCCCCTGCTCCGCCGCAATTGTTTCGAGCGGACGCTGGACGCCGTCGAAAATCGATCCGAGCAGACCGGGCCCGAGCTCCGCCATCAACGGCTCCCCGGCGTCGACGACTTCTTCGCCCAGCGCCAGACCGGTCGTGTCCTCATACACCTGAATGGTCGCTTCGTCACCGCGGAGTCTGATGACTTCGCCGAGCAGACCCAAGCTGCCTACGGCCACCCGGTTGTACATGCGCGTGGCAGTCATCCCCCGCGCGACCACGGTAGGCCCAGAGATTTTGATGATGGTGCCGCTCATCATATTGCGAATAGCTAGTAGCGAGTATCGAACAGCTCGCTAGGTCTTGCCGCCTGCCGTTGGCTATTAGCTGTTCGCTGTTTGCTCAACGCTTTATTTTTACCTGATACCCGATCGACCGTCGAAGCAGCCGGGCCAGGTACTCCTCTCGCGCCTCTCGTGCCGGTTTCGCTCGTGTCAACGGGATGGCGAAGAAGACCGGTGCCGCGCTGTCATCGAGCAAAACCTGTTCATGGTCCGATAATCCAGTTCGATACTCCTCGTTGTAGAGGACGACGCTGGCCTGCTTCGTCTTGAGCAAGTCGCGCAGCCGGCCCACCGCCTGCTCTGTGGTGGCCATCTCGGCGACCTCAGCTCCGGCCAGCCGAAACCCCAGCGCGGTGTCCGGATCGGTGATGACGATCAGACGGGCCATGTCTTTGCCATGCCGGTTAGCAAGTGTGAAGTGTCAGGTTTCAAGTTTCGAGTTTCAGGCCTATGGCTCCATGAGTCCAACCTGAAACTGGCTCTTCCGGATCCTATGTGGGGAACGAGAACGCTGAATCTTGTTCTGGTCTTGGTAGCGGGGGAGCATCCTGTGGAATCCCCTCCTTTGTAAGGAGGGGAAGGGGGAGGTAGCAGCACGCAGCGGGGTGCACTGTTACGTGAGATCATGGTCTTTGTGAACGACATCGAACATACCGCCGTCTCTACCCCACCTCGCCTCCCCTTACAAAGGGGAGGAACCAGATCAGCGCCCCACACGAAACCCGGAAGAGCCCTGACACTTGAGACCTGTAACATAAAACCCGGTCCGCCGCTGTGCGTCTCACGTCTCACGAGACAATCAGCCATTCCTCGATCTGCTCGGCGCCCATGCCCGCGGCCTTGCCTCGCATGATCATTCGAAGATTTCGGATCTCGCGCGCCTTCTGTTCGATATAGGCAATCGCTACCCCGATGCCCAATGGGTCCCGTCGCGCCAAGCGCTGTGTCTGCTGAACGAGGGCGCGATCCAAGACTTGCTCGATGCGCGCTGCGGAGACGGGGGCCCCCTCGGGAAACGAGCGTGCGAGCCATGCATAGGGAGTCTCTGCTAGCAACGACAGGCTTTGCCGAAGGTCCCGGGCCGACACAACCATGTGAAAAGTGCGCCTGCTGAAACGACCTTCTCCCTCGATGAAATGGCGAGCCGCTTCGATCGGGGACAGCGCCGTTCGTTCTTCGAGACACCGGAGTGCGGTCAGAAGGTTTGTTCTGTCCAACAGGAAACGAAGGTAGTCGCGGACCGTGCGGGCGTTATCGTTGCCGTCATGGACCATCCGAAATCCCCAGATGAAAACGAACCGATCGAGTGCCAGCTCAACCGGCTGCAGGGCCTCGGCCTGACCCGCCGCGCTCAGCCCGTCGGCTAGTGGGCGCGCCAAGGGGCTTCGCCAGGTCGTGAGCGTATCGGCGATCTCACGATCCGTTCGCAGCCGCACGAGTTCCGCGAGCGCCACTTCATCCAGTTCGCCGACTGGAAAGGTGGCGCTTAATACATCCTCGCTCGCGGCCTGCGCTCGCTTGCCGCGTAGGACAGTTTTGAGGTTGTGCACATCCCACCGGCGCAGGATGCCATCCACCAAGGCTCTCGGGTGACCGGTCATCATCTGTTTGATCTTGGCCAAGGACGATGTCAGATCGCGCCTGAACGCCGTTTCAAGCCGAGTCGAGGCGTCCCGATGAGCGTCCCCGGTCGAGGGGCCGGTGACCCGGGCCAGCTCGACGGCGTAGGGTGAATCGAGCAGACGCGTGACCAGTTCCGGCGTTGAGCCGACGGTCGACAACATGTCGTACCGAGTCCGGTCGAACAGCCGGCCTGCGCGAGCCCGAACGCGAGCATTGATATACGCGTAGTCGTCCATTTTCCTGAGCGAATAGCAAGCAGCGAAGAGCGAACAGCTTTGGGCTACCCGCTGCTAGCTGTTAGCTGCTCGCTGGGGTCTCAGCGAACAGCAGCCCATTCAGCTCCATGATCAACTCCGGTTTGGCCTTGGTGATGCGGCTGCTCAAACAATTGCGCATAATGGCACCATCCGCCTCCACTTCGACGCCGAGGACGAGCTCTTCTCGTGAATGGAACTCAATCGGAATCCCACGTCCCTGACAATGCGGCAGGAGAGTCGCTCGTTCTCGGTCATTCGCAACCACTTTCAGATGTGCCGGGGGAGCGGCCTCCAAGAGTTCCTGCAAGAGAGCGCCGAGGATCGCGGCCCGTTTCTCACCGTTCAGAGCCAGCGCTTTCTCCTGAGCCTTTTGCAGGATCAGGTCCAACACCTCATGCTTCGCCTGCAAGATGATGTGGCGGGCCGTGAGCATCGCGCGTCCCAGGATCGCGGTACGCTCCTTCGCGATTTCGCGTTCGAGCCATACCTCCGCTTGGCGGTTCAAATCCTCGGCGGTGCGCTTGGCCTCGCCCAGAAGACGATCCGCCTCCGCTTGGGCTTGGCCGACAATGGCCCGACGCTTCGCCTCCGCTTCTTCCAGCAGCGCCGCGATCAGCGATTCGTACGACATAGACAATAAGCGAATAGCAAGCAACGAAGAGCGAGCAGCCGATAGCCTCGAGATCTCCGAGATGAGCTATTGGCTATTCGCCGTTCAGTCACTTCAACGTAAACACAATCAAGATGGCGACTGTAAAGCCAAAGATGACCAGTGTTTCCGGAATGACCAACAGAATCAGCGCAGTGCCGAACGACTCAGGCTTTTCGAGAATGGCTCCGACGGCGGCGGCGCCGATCTTGGCCTGCGCCAAGCCTGTGGCCAAGGCGGCCAACCCAATGGCCAAACCAGCCCCAATGGCAATGAGTCCGATGTCTGTCATCTTTTCTCCTCCCGTGATAGCGAATAGCGAACAGCTCCACCAGCGAACAGCCGGCAGCTGGCAGCGAGTAGCTCCACATTCCAGGGGGTCAGGAACCGATTGCCGGGGGTCAGGATCCCTTCCGCCGCCGTGTGCGGCGGGGTTCCTGACCCCTTTCGGAATGGGGTCAGGTCCCCCGCGAAGCGCGAAGAAGGGGACCAGACCCGAATGCTGCGCACAATCGGTTCCTGACCCCTTGTGTTCACGCTGTTAGCTACTCGCTTCTCTCCTGAACGGCGCATACGGTTTCCCGCCGGGCGCAAAGAAATTTTCGAAAAACTCCACATAATGCAGCCGCAGGGACTGAATGGTCGGCGAAAGAATGCCGAACAGCAGATTGATCGCATGCAACGTCCCTCCGATGGCGATGGCCAGGAAGAGATTCCCGACCAACTCCCCCAACTTGTTCGCGGCGAAGGCCAACGCTGCGGAGGCCACGCCGATTCCCATGAGCCGAAGATATGAGAGCACATTGACCACGCTGTGTAGCTCCATGGCTCCGTGCGCTCCTCCGAAACCGAATATGATGCCCAGCGACAGGAGCAGGCTCAGCAGGGGCCCGGCGACCCAATCACGGGGCAGCAGGCCGGCCAAGGCGGCGATGAGGCCGACGAAACTCAGGACGAGAAGCAGCCCGCCGATCTTCGTGAGGCATTCGCGCCACGCGTCTTGTCGCCAGGCCCAAAGCATCCCGAGCACCATACCCAGCGCGACGTGAACAGTGCCGATGGCGATCGCGAGGGAGAGGAGGGGAATGAAGGCCTCCATGCGGTTCAACAAAGGATGCAGACCGATACGCGCTCCCAATTCGCCGAACAGCTCGCCGAAGAGAAACCCGCAGAGGACCGCGCTCGCCGATGCGATGAGGAACACCGACGAAAGATCTCGAACGAGAGGCTGATGCCCATACCGCCGTTTCACGATCAGGGCCGCCGCGAACAACAGGAGCCCGTAGCCCACATCTCCCAGGATCATGCCGTAGAACAAAGGAAAGAAGACTGCGAGATACGGGGTCGGATCAATGCTGCCATAGCGGGGTAGGGCGATCAGTCTCGTGAGCACTTCGAACGGTTTGAGGAGCGGAGGATTGGTGAGCGCCACCGGCACCGTTCCCCATTCCTTGCGGTCGAGGGGACACTCCTCCAACACAACTCTCCCGCCGAATTCGGTGTCGGTGCGGATCTTCAACGTGTCGAACGCACGCCGGGGAACCCATCCGTAAACAAAGCTGGTCAATTCGGTCTGGTAGTAGAGGGACGTGGCCTCGATCTGTTCCAGCCACCGTGTCACGGTGTCCAAGTAGGACTCCAAGGCACGGCGCCACGTTCGGGAGACCTCGGCCAGTTCATCGCGATAGCGTTTCGCGTGAAGGGGAAGATCGACCTTTTTCTTGAGGATGATGCGAAGCGCCTGTCCCAACGGTTTGTCCGAGACGGAGGCCGGAAGTCGCAGCTCGCTGATGCCTTCTTCAGCGAGCAGCGTGCGAATCCGAGCGGCATGGACCTTCGGGAACACCAAGAGAACGGCCAATGTGTGCTCGTCGACTCGACTGTGAAACAGTTCATAGCGATTGTCCGTCACCTGCGCCATCATCTCGTGCAGGAGGGGGAGGAGCTGATGGTCATGTTCACGTTCCTCGAAGGTCACTCCCACATGATCGAGTTCTTCACTTTTTTGGATGAGGCGCAGGAAGGGAGCCAGGGCTTCGAGCGCCTTTTCATACTTTGCCAGAAGGCTCAGCTCATCTTCACAAGCTTTCAGCCGGCCGGTGAGATAATCCACGCGACTTTTCACCTGGCGAATGGCATGGGCGATCCGTTTCCGGTCTTCCGTTCTTCGTCTTCCGTTTTCCGTCAGCGGGGAACGGGGAACGGTTGACGGAGAACCGATTTCCGGCAGGAGCACGAGCAGCCTTCGCAGCTCCTCGCGGAGGCGTTCCAGCTCGACCTGGCGTTGCCGAGTCGATTCATCCAGCACTTGTGGCCGCAGGGGAATCCGCAAGGCCTCGGCCGGTGCAGACTCGATATGCAACACTCCGGCCTCTTGCAGGACGGCTGTGACCCGCTCGACAAGATTGTGTGGGGCGACCAAGCGCACTTTGACCATCGGTTCGATCATGTCTTAGCTCAAAGCTAGTAGCAGGATGAAAGAGCGAAGAGAGAACAACGGGTAGCGAGTAGCCAGAAAGGAAGGGCCTGCCTCTCCCTGGTTTCAGGCTATGCGCCATTGGCTCTGGGCTATTCGCTCCTATTCGGACGCAATTCGCCTTTCGCTTATGGATTCAAAGCTATTCGCTGCTTTTTGGAGCATTTCGCTGTTCGCTACTATCCGTTCGCTGTTCGCTGTTTGCAATCGGCAGAACGCGTCGCAAGACGAGCTCGGCTGCCTCGTCCACCTTCGACATGGAGCGGGCTTTCAGCTCATCGGCCAGCTTCCTGGCTTCGAAGATCGCCCGCTCAGCCGCTCGTTCAGCCTCTTTCCTGCCTTGGTCCAAGGCTTCGTGCTTTCTCGCTTCAATCGTCCGGCGCGTGTCGGCCATGAGAACCTCGACCTGGGATCGCGTCTTCTCCAACAGCGCGGCCGCCTCACGTTCAGCCGAACGGAGCATCCGCTCCACCTTGCGTTCAGCCGTTTGGATCGCCTTCAAGACTTCCGGTGACTGTGGCGCCTGGTCGTCAACCATGCTTGACGTCCTTAACCCACATTATTCATGAACGCTTCTACTGCAATTGCGGATTCGCCGCTGCGACAAGCTTGCGCGCTGACTTTCGGCACGCAAGCGGGCGGGCTCGCCGCTCGGTCGGTCAACATACTGTTTCAAGTATGCCTCCCTCCCTCGCGGCTCCACGCGCCCGTCTCGCAACGCGACTCCGCAATTTCGCCACGAACCGTCATGAATAATGTGGGTTAACACGCATTATTCACGAGCAGTTCTGCCGCAATGCAGGGACTGGCTCCGTCGTCTCCGACGGTGCCTGTCCCAGTGTCGGAAGGGGACAGACGCCAAGGGGTCTGGTCCCCTTCTTCGCGCTTCGCCTGGGACCTGACCCCTTTCTGCAAGGGGGGTCAGACACCGCGGTGTAGCGCACCGCAAGAAGGGTGTCTGACCCCTGGGAAGGGTGTCAGTCCCCATGCCTCCCGTAACAGGTTCTCACGTTTCCCGTCTCACGTATCTCGCGACGATCGCGTCCAATCCCGCAATGCCGACCATTTGGCTTTTCGCCGCTCTCGTCGTAGCCTGCCAGTCATCCCAATAGGTCGACCGTGCTTCGACATAGAAGATGCCGAGGCGCCGCCCGTCATCGGCGGCCGCCTCACGCATGGCTTCAAAACGATCTTGCGCCTGGTGTTCTTCTCCGATCCGCGTGATGTGATCCCGCAAATCCGTCCGGTCCTCGGGCCTGAAAATAACGCACGGCGAGAGGACGTCGATCACTGAAAACCCACGATGCCGAATGCCCTGCTCGATCAGTGCGGCCAGCCGCTTCGGTTCCCAGCTTGCGCCCCTGGCGGCGAACGTGGCACCTGCCGCCAGTGCCAGAACCAGAGGAGCCAGCGGCGGTTCAATCGAGCCATAGGGGGTCGTACTCGTGCGATCTCCCAAGGGAGTCGTCGCGGAGACCTGGCCACGGGTCATGCCGTAGATTCGGTTATCCATGATCAAGCAGGTGAGGTCGAGGTTTCTGCGGACGGCATGCACAAAATGATTGCCGCCGATACTGTATGCGTCGCCGTCCCCAATCGTGACAATCACCGTGAGGTCCGGTCTGGCCAGCTTGAGGCCGGTCGCGATGGGCAACGCGCGCCCATGAATGCCGTGGAATCCGTAGCTGTGCACGTAGCCGGGCATGCGGCTGGAGCAACCGATACCCGAAATCACCGCGAGTTTCTCAGGAGGGAGCTCAAGCGCCGCGAAGGCGACAGTCAAGGCGTTCAGCACGCCGAAGTCCCCGCAGCCCGGACACCAGATGGGCTTCTGCTCTGAGAGATAGTCTTTGGGTTGGAGAGGAGCCATTGTCTCTCTTAGCTAACAGCGAACAGCAAACAGATCAGAGATCCTCGCTATGCGCTATTTGCTGCTCGCTACCCAGCTTCATTGCTTCCAGCACCTCAGCGGTCCGGAACGGCATGCCGCCGGCCCTCGCGATCGAGATCACTGTTGGCGGCAGCCTGTAGAAAGCCTGGAGGTAGTGTCGAAACTGTTGCATCGCCGACAGCTCAACCACATACAAGGTATCTAGGTTCTCCAACAGAGGCTGCATGACCTTGGGCTGAGTCGGGTACAGGAGATGAGGAATGATCCCTTTCACAGGCGTGCCGCGCGCTCGGAGCACGTGCACCACTTCCCGCACCACGCCGCCGGTCGAGCCCCATGCCATGATGCCAAGGCATGCTGCTGGGTCGCCCAGGAACTCAATCCAGCCTTCTTGTTCGGACAGAGGCTCCAGCTTGCTCAGCCGTCGCATCGACTGGCTCCGATGCACCTGATACGAGGAAGTGGGCCACCCGCGAGGGCTATGCTCGGTGCTTTCTGCGATGTATTCTTCACCGGGCGTTCCCGGCAGGGGCATCGGAGACACGGCCTCGTCCCATGCGGCGAATCGCCGGCCGGATGCGCTCACCTCGTCCGTGAGCCGACGCTGATCGGCGGCAATGGCATCAAGAGGAACCGGGTCCAGGGTTTCGGTCCGCCCGGCGAGGAATTGATCGCTCAGCAGAATCACGGGGAGCTTGAGCCGCTCGGCCAAGTTGAAGGCTTGGATGGAGAGCTCGATGCAACCGCGGACTGAGGAGGGGGCCAAGACCACCCGAGGATTGTCGCCGTGGCTCGATCCCAGGGCGGCCCAGAGATCGGACTGTTCGGTTTTTGTCGCGATCCCCGTGCTCGGCCCGACTCGTTGGACATCGACGACCACGAACGGCGTCTCCGCCATGAGTGCCAGGCCGAGTCCCTCCGCCATCAGGGAAAAGCCGGGGCCCGAAGTGGCGGTCATCGCCTTCTTTCCGCCGAACGAGGCGCCAATTGCCATATTCACCGCGGCCAACTCGTCCTCAGCCTGGATGACCACTCCTTCACGACGGGCAAGATAGTGGCTCAGCTCCTCCATGATCTCGGAGGACGGGGTGATTGGATACCCGGCGAAAAAATCCAGTCCGGCCACAAGGCTGCCGATCACGATGCCCTGATTGCCGGTCAACAGCCATGGGAGGGGACTGGCCGGGGGACTGACACCCTTCTGCGCGTCTGCGCGCGGTGTCTGTCCCCGCGCTTGCGGCCCAGGCAGCGGGCCAATTGCAACGGGCGAGGGGGCAACCCCCGAAGCAGGGGGACAGGCGCCATGGGGAAGGGCGCCTGTCCCCACTATCCCGAAGGGAGCGTCTCCCCATTCGCGGGCTGCCCACTCCCAGCCCGCCTTGAACACCCGGGAATTGGCCTCCACCGCCGCGTCACCATGGTCGCGAAAGCGGTCAGCCAGGGCCTTAAGCGCCGCTGTTCGGGGAAGTCCGAGCAAATGGCAGAGGGTCCCAAAAACAAGCGCGCTGAGTCGGCCTTTGCCGCCCTCCACGTGAGCCAGCAAAACCTTCCATCCAATCGGATGGAGGGCTGCCTGTTGAACCAACTCTGGGCGAGGAAAGGTCTCGGTTTCCTCACACAGGGCCCAAGCCCCGGGAGTGAGCATCAGCTCTTCTTGGAACCGCTCGATGTTGTGCCAATCAAGTACAGCGAGCAGATCGATCATGTCCGCCTGTTTGTCAAAGGGGGCGCGACCAAGCCTGAGGAAGCAGGCGCTTTCTCCACCTCGGATTTGCGGTCCATAGCTCCTGGTCATCAGGCCATACAGGCCGGAGGACGCAGCAGTGGCGAGCAGCAGTTCCCCGATCGTCATCACTCCGGTGCCGCCGCTGCCCGCGATCGCCAGCGACACTTCTGTACGCCTCGCCTCTGCTGGCATACAATCCGACCATGAATTGGCCATCGGCTCGTCACCCCCTGTCGCCTTCACTGCGGCGAGGGCATCATGCCGCCCATCATCCCGTGCGTCGATCCTCCGCCCGCTCTGAACCGTTTCATTCGCTCCTTGAGCAGCGTCCTGAATTTCTCATGTTGTTCCTCACTCAGGACATCTCGGAGTTTGAGGAGCGCCTCCACCCGATATTGCATGAGATCAGCCTGCAGATTTGCGATCTCAGTAATCTTCTGCTTGAGCGCGTTGCGATCGGGCTTCTTCTGATCCAATAGCGCGGCCAGCTCGACCATCGCCACCCGAATGTCGGCTCCTTTTTTGATACTCACTTTCCGATAGTCGGTTTCGATCGGCTTCAGCGCCTCGACCTGCTCGGCGGTCAGCTTCAGTTCCTCTTTGAGTTCGAGCGGCGACAGCGACCGCCGACCATGGGCTTCGCCTCGCTCCATCATGCGTTCCATCATGGACCGCATCATCTCGTGTTCCGGCATCTGACCGGACTGGGGTCGCTCTTCGGGTGCCCGTTGCTCTTCTGATTGCAACGGGTGTAAGCCGCTCGTCGGGCACATAGGACAGCCTTCGTGTTCCTTTCTGTCATCAGCGAACGCCAGCCTCTGGATCATCGCCATCGATGCACAGACTCCTAACACGATCAACCAGCGTGGGGATCTCATGAGGTCATCTCCTCTTTGCTTTCCAAGACCGCCGTCGCCCGATCGCCTCTCACTGCTCATGTCTCCCGCGTAAGCCACTCCGCATCGTGTATCGCTCCCTCATCGCGTATATCAGGACTAGCCTTGCAACCATTTCCCCTCAGAATGGCAGGCGCCGCATTTCTTGTCCGTGTAGACGTTGTCGCCCTTTCTGATGAGGAGAGGATCGCTCTGCGCGCGGCCGAGGGATGTTTCAATGAGGAGTGAAGAGAAGGCCGGGGTTCCCAGCCTGAAAACCATTCTCAAAAGTACTCCCATCCGTCAGCCACTTTCATGTCAGACCACCACTTTCGCGCAGATCGCCCCTCCTTATTGAATTGATTCGCAATGTGGGTGCCAGCCTCCGAATCGCCTGCCTCTGCTCAAAACCGGCGTGGCCGCAGGCAGTCTGAACTCAGAAAGGCCACGACGGTCGCGGAAAGTGTGGAATTTCTCGTCAATGCGGGAAGAAGACTGGTGCGGATTGCTACGGCCGGACCAGAAGCCTGCTGCGCCCGGTGCTCGGGGAGTCAGGCGCTTCGCTTAGCGGCTCGAGGGAAGAAGCTCAAGGGCCCTGCCGCTCGGCACGCCGAAACCTACGGCACCGAATCGAATGATGATGGCCGAATGGACTGCGATGATGTCGCCGTGACGGTCAAAAACAGGGCTGCCGCCTCCTGCGAAGACCTTCCGGCGAATACCTGACAGATCTCTCAAGGAGAACCGGCTATAGCCCAGGAGGTCCGCCCCCCTCTTTTACGATCTGGCGCCGTTTCGCCAAGGCTTCCGCCTGGACCACATTCTTGCAGTGGTCACAAACCCAGTGCCCGTATAAGAGCGCCGGCCCGACCTGTCCGCAGAGCAGGCAATGGCTGGGTTTTTCGTACGGCGATGTTTCCTCACGCTTCTCTTCAGATTTCATTTCCGTCTTGTTCTCTGCCTCCATTATGATGCCCTCCCTCTTAGGTGCGTTCTCAGAAACTGACGACGTGCTGACTGTCTCGGCACCGGCTCACGAATTCTGCCATCGTGCGCATCTTCACGGCGGCGACCAGGTCACCGGCTTCCAGCTCGCTGTCCAGCGCTCGCTCTGCGAAGCGCCGGCCATTCCACGACCGTTCCGTGGCGTACGGGGCATCATGCAGGACGACCGTGAACGTAATCTCCTCGCACCGACTCATCTCACGAGGAGATATACCTCTCGAGATGCGCGATCAGCTCTTCCTTCTCGTCGATCATCAGCGCCACCATGTCGCGCAGCGAGACGATTCCAATGAATTCCGCCCCGTCGAAGACCAGCAGATGTCGGCATCGATATTCCTTCATCAGATCCAAGCAACGACTGGCCGTGTCGTTCGGATTGACTGTGATCGGATCTTTGGTCATCACATCCTTGATCTTCACCTTTTCCGGGTCTTTCCCCCGGCCGACCACGTTCATCATCAGTTCGCGCTCGGTAAACAGACCTCTGATGCCGGCAGCACTGGTGACGACCGCAGACCCAATGAACTCCTCCGTCATGAGTTTGGCCGCCTCGAAGACGGACTTGTTCTCGTCGATGGTGGCGACTCGCCGAACGATCTTCGATGCGATAGTGAGCGACATGAGATTCACAACCTCGCCGGGCGGAGATCGACGGGGACATAGGCTTGACCATGCGGACCGTCATAAATCTGATCCGGTCGAAAGAGTCGGTTGTCTTTGAGTTGTTCGAGCCAATGCGCCAACCAGCCGCTCACGCGCGCCATGGCAAAAATACAGGGAAAGAAATCCTTGTCGAGACCCATCGCCTTGTAGAGCACGCCTGAGTAGAAGTCCACGTTGGCGTGAATGCGCTTGTCTCGCAAGAGTTCTTCTCCCACACGTTCCACTTCTTCGGCCAATTCGTAGAGGGGGGAGTGTCTGTGCAGCGCTAATCGCGCGAACAGCTCCTTGGCCAGTCCTTGGAGAATCGTGGCTCGCGGGTCCTTCACCTTGTAAATCCGATGGCCGAAGCCCATCAGCTTCTGTTTGCCGCAAGCTTTCGCTCGATGTATGGCCGGACGTTATCGACCGACCCTATCTCCTCCAACATCTCGACCACTTCCTGGGCGGCCCCTCCGTGCAGAGGCCCCTTCAAGGTGCCGATCGCGGACGAGACGACCGTGTAAGGATCGGCAAGTGTGGACGCCGTCACCATCCCGCTGAAGGTCGACGCGTTCATCGTGTGCTCGGCATGGAGGATCAAACAGGTATCCAGCACTTTCGCGATGGAAGGGTCCGGCACCTGGTCGCTCAACATGTAGAGGAAGTTGCTGAGATGGTACAGATCGTCACGGGGTTGGACCTGCTCATCTCCGCGTCTGAGTCGATAGTAGGCGGCGACGATGGTCGGGACCTTGGCGATCAACCTCACGATGGACCAGTACTGCGCCTCGGGATCCATGACATCTCGGGCCGGGTAGAACATTCCCAGGGCCGCCACGGCAGCCTGGAGGGCATCCATCGGATGCCCGTGCTCCGGCAGACATCTGATGAGATCGGTAATTCGGTACTTGATCCGGCGGTGATGCAGGACGTCCGCCGTGAACCGCTCGAGTTGGTCTTGTGTGGGCAAATGGCCGAAGATCAGGAGGTAAGAGGTTTCGAGAAATGAACTGCGCGCAGCGAGCTCTTCAATCCGGATTCCCGGATACTCCAACAACCCGGCCTGACCGTCCACGACACTGATCGAGGATTTGGCGACCGGGACGCCGGCCAGCCCGGGAGAGAATTCATGCAGAGTGGCCAAAGCAGTCATCACCACGTCACCTCCATACCAAGCTTCGCTTGAGCCGGTCGCCCTCATGATCGGCGCGACCGGAGAGATTCCTCAGTGTCCTCTGAACTAGAAAAATGGATGCGGTGCCACGCCGAATTGAATTCCTTTCGGGGCTTCTCCGGCATGGCCCCTGACCCGCCACACATCGTTTTCGTAGACGAGGTGGTGAACCTCACCGTACCAACTATCCAGATTGACCGGCTGTCCACTCTCGTTCGAAATCGCCCAGAGGCTTCCCGTACAAGTGACTTCTGCCGTAGTCGGCGGTTTGCCTGATCCGGCTTCGATTCTTGAAAAAATGTGGTTGCTCTTGAAGCCATGGTAGCCGGCAAACAGCTCTCCCCAGATTCTCTTGAGGTCGCTCCTGGAAAGGCCGTGATAGCTGTAATGCTGTGCATACAAGTCCATCAGCCTGTCCAGGTTCTTTGCCTGGAGAGCCTCCTCGGCCCGGTTGAAAGCCGCGAGGATCTCCGCCACGGTGTTGTCATCCGCTTTGACTTCAGCCCAGCGATTGACCTGGATTCCGCCCCGGTGCATGAGTGGAGCCCCGGCGCAGCCCTGCATCGCCATCGCCGTTCCGAGGATGATTCCGAGAGCTGACACCATGAATCTTCTCGGTAGCGTATTCATCGCCACCCCCGATGAACCCACACTGGTCAACGACAGCGCCTCCTGAACTAGGAGGGTCTGTCGAGCTAGCTCGCCACCTTGGAAGGCGCTTGATGGAACTCCGCCAATGTCGGATGCACCAGACCGGCAAAGTCTTGATAACGGAGCTTCACCGCTCCGAGATGAGTGCCGGCCTCGAAGACAATCTCTTCATCCTCGGCGAGCAACTGGTCGACATATACGGGCATACCGTAAAGATTTCCGAAGGGAGGCATCGTTCCGATCTCGCAGTCCGGGAACTGCCCCTGGATTTCGGATTCCGTGGCCAGCCGGACATGGCGCGCGTTCAGCACGGCTCGAATCCGCTTGAAGTCGACTTGCCAGTTCGAGGGGAGAACCAACATGACGAATCGATCGTCGACCTTGGCAATCACGACCTTGGCGAACATCTTTCCCGACACATGAAGTGCGTGAGCGATCTCCGGAGCCGTATAGGCTGCGTCATGATCCAAGATCTGGTAGGGCACGCTTCGGGTGTCGAGGTAGTCTTTAAGCCTTTTCAGGATAGGCATGGCGACCTCCGTTTCTGGGGCTGCGGCTATGAGTTTTTCGCTCCTTGGTCTCTGTCAGGGCCAGTAATTGGCTCTCGCCTTCACGTAACCGAAGAGAACATCCCGGCGGGCGACGATCCCTACCAACCTGCCGTCTCTCAGCACCGGCGCACGAATCAAATGCCGCTCTTGGAGCAGATGGACCAAATCTTGGATCGGCATGTCTTCGGTGGCCGCCACGAGCTCACGCGTCATCACGTCGGCCGCGGTGACCGTCCGCAGGTCCTTGTCCATCTCCACCGCTCGTAGGAGATCGAACTCGCTAACCAGCCCCACTAAGGTCCGATCATCCTCCACCACCGGGATGCTCCCAAAGTTACGATCGCTGAGGATCTCGGCGATCTCGATCCCGGTCGTCTTCGGACTCACAGTCACAACAGCATCTTCCATCAGTTGTTGAACGGTCAGGGTCTTGGGATCACAAGCCCTGGTAAAGTACTCCGTACGTCTCATGTCGCTCACCTCCTGTCCGTCGAGGTCCTTACCTCAGTCCCCCGGTGATTCCAGGGCTCAGGAAAATGGCTGCGAGCAACGAAAGACTCAGCAGCACCCACCAGAGCCAGGTGCGTTCGTACGCACCCGCTTCAACGTTGTGAGGCATGGGCCAGAAAACGTGGGCTGACACTCTGCGGGGCATGGTGTCCCTCCGTCGCGCTGGCCAAGCCGGTAGCTCTTCCGTTCCCCCAGCGAGTATGCAGTCATGGGGACTGACGTTACCGGCTGACTGGCTCGCAAGGGTTTTTTCGTTCCTGCCGGTTGGCCCAAATCACGGGATCGATCCGCTCGCCGCAGATCACGCACCGCCAGCATTTACCGTTGAGTTCGTACACTGTCTCCAACACCATGAGGCCGCCGCAGCGGTCGCAGACGGTCGGGATTCCGCTTCCTTTCCGTGCTACGGGCTTGTCTGCGATGGCGATCATGCTCATCTCCTCCTCGGCTCCACAATGATCGGACTGACACATCACCCGAATGTGCATACAGAATGCCGACATGTTGTGGGGAAGCCGGAATCCCCTTGCCTTGTAGAAGTCCCAGATGTCGAGAGCTTAGAGGGGAACTCAGGCGGCGGAGAGGATGGTGGGTGAGGTATTTCAGGTCAATTGCTCGAAAGGCCTCTGTTGCGAAATGCCCCAGAGGGCGAAACACTCAGTCGAACCGTGCGCCGAGAAGCTTCGCAACGTTCATGCCCCTTCACACCCTTCCAATGTGCCGAGAGATGTCGTGAAGGTGAGGAGGGGTCACTTGGGCGCAATAGTTGAACAGCCAGTCCGCCAAATCCGCTGCGATGCCATGCTCGCGTCTCTCGAGCATATCCATCAATCGGTTCATCGCGATATAGACCGCATCTTCGTCCCCTCGGCGGAAGGCCATACGGGCCTTCTTGAGCTGATCAAGGTAGGGCTCGTACTTCATGCCGTCATGGGGTCCTCCGCCATCGGCGGACTTCGCCATGTGAAGCGCATGAGTCATCGCATCGAGCCAGCCCTCGTCAGTGAGTTGCCCTCTTGCAGGCGTCGTGAGGAGAAGTAAACAAGTGCTCACCATCAGCACCATGGCTGCGCGTTGGAAGATATAAAGCCGGCTCATCACGCCCCCCTTTCGTCGTGTTGTCGGCTCCGGCGGGCCAACCACAACCGGGAACGGCATCAGATAGTAGCCCAGGCACCGGACCCGCCGGAGGAATCAACGGCAAGTCTCAGCAGGACGGAGGGTCGAACCACGTATGTCCTACTGCGACTTGTCAGGCCGCGTGGGCCAGCGGCCATCGTAAGCAGTGTTCATCGCACGTGACCGGCCCGCCGTTAAAGGCGGAGCACTGCACGACCTTGTACGGGGTATCGTCGCTCACCAGCATCTTCACCACGACATCCTTCTCATGCTCATCACAATGGCCTGCTACCGTTCGCGTTGCGAATCTCCCTTCCATCATGGTGGCTCCGACTCCGAGAAGGACCAGCACGCCCGCGCCCAAGATCACAAACGGGAGAAAGGTCCCGTCACCGATCGAGCCATAGCCCAATCCCGCTTCTCGCATGATTGGCGCTGCCGCTTCAGTCGGAGTCCGCTTAGCCAGATCTTTAAGCACGGTGGCTGCTGCTACCATTGTGGCTTGCGACGCCGCCGGCTCGATAGACTCCCGATTCAGCGCCAGGGTCGCGTCTCGAACGGCCAGACCATAGTTGGTTTCCGCTTCCGCCAGACGCGTCATCGCGGCACGCGTCCCGGCGACGACCGTTCGGCCCAATTCTTCCTGGGCGGTCGCCTCGGCGTTTCGGGCCATGAGCGCGAACTCCGGCCCGTCCCAATCGGATGGCAGCTTGAACTTGCTTTCGAGAAATGCTCGTCTTGCTCTCACTCCCGCGGCGGCGTGCCCGGCGAGGTCCGAAATAAACCCTTCCTCGCCGAGTTTCGCCTGCGTCAACCTCTTGATCGCCTCGCCCAGAGCCGCTTGGGTCCGCTCGCGCTCCTCGATCACGGCCGCCGGTGTGACCACCGCCTTCTCGATCGCTCCGGCCATTTCATCCTCGAGGAAGGCCGTCGGGGAGACGGTCTCCGGTATCGTCAGCGGCTCCCTTGCGACCCCCAGGTAGGCGAAGAAGAAGGCGGCGCCGGCGATGACGGTCAAGGCGCCGGCCATTACCACCAGATCCATGCGGTCGAAACAGATTCCCCTCTTCATCGCCGCACCTCCTTTTTCTTTGACCGACTTCGCCCGGATCAACCGATCCAAGGTTTGCTCAGCCAGTAGACAACGTCCATGCCCTGGTCGTGCCGCAGTACGAAGCTTACCCGTTGCTGGCTGGGTCAAAGACGTCGTCGTCCCAATAATCGAACCCGCCCTTTGTCAATTCGGGCGCATGCCTTGGCGCGTCATGGAACGTGACCGGCGTGACTCTCCCGCAGAAGTCGAATATGGTCTTCGCCGACCAGCCGGGAATTCCATTTTCCTTGGCGACCAGCATATCCATGAGGTGATTCATGGCGCCGTAAGTCTCCTCGCGATCCCCACGAACCAACGCCGCTCGCACGATCGCTAGCTGACCAAGGTAGGCATCATAGGCGCGTTCCTTTCCTTCCAGTTTTGCGAGTTCCTGATGATCCGCGACCATCGCGGTAATTTGGTCGATCCACTTGCCTTCCGGTGCCGCCCCAACCATGGGTGGCATCAGCAGAAGTGTGAGACCGGCTACGATGGCTGTGATCAGAACCCTATCGAGTCTTGCCCATGTCATCGAGGTTCACCTCCTTACTCCAATGCATAGTGTGCTTTTCTCTCCAGGAGCCACGTGTTGATCCGGACGAAGCCATCATCCATCTACCTCTTCAGGATTCCATCGGAGGCTCTCCGTGAGATTCGATGTGCCTCCATAACTCTTGCTCGGCCTTCACACGCGCTTTCAAATGTCGGCTCACATCGTGGTACGTCGGTGGGGTGACCTGATAGCACCGATCCCAGATCGCATTGGCGGTTTCGCCGCTGATGTCGCCTTCGCGAGCCTCCAGCATATCCATCAATCGATTCATGGCCACGTACGTTCCCGGGATGTCACCGCGCCGGAACAGGTTTCGAACAAGTACAAGCTGACCCAGGTAAGGGTCAAAAGTTCCCGGGTGGGGGATCTTATTGTGGATCAGGACAAAGTCGGAGAGTCGGTCGATCCAACCTTCCTGGTTGACACCGACTGGTGCAGGGACCAGAAGGAGGCCGACGATGAGAGCGCCCCCCAAAAGGAGCGTGACGGCGATATGCCTGTTGCCGTTTATCCTGAACACCTGGTATCGCCCCCTCTGCGTGCAGATCGGAAATCTAGCGCCATGCTCGGTATCGACTATTACCAACACTGGAGCCTCACTCGCTGCCAAGTTAACTTAGCGCCGCACCGCTTCCTCATCAATGAACGGCCCGTATCAATTTTTGGGTGAAGCAATCGCACTATACGAAGAGCACGTAACCGGCAGCGCGGAGCCCCAGGAGACGCTCCGCGGTACGGTTCGAGTTCCAATTAGGGTAGCCTCCCGTTCTCGTCCACCACCATGGCGCCGTCGCAGGTCCTGCCACCATGGTGACGATGCCTTTCGTGCCCCATTCCCGGCCGGATGAGAAAGCTCATGATCATCCTACGGGCGGAATTGAACGGAGGAAGGCGGCCATCCCCATTGAATCACCGGTGCTGGACCGATATGATGCGTTTGCGCTATGAGGTTTCTGAGAGAAACGCATTAAATGTTGGAGAAGCGTCGAGCAAGGAAGTGGTCTATCGGGCTTGCAGTCTGTGCTGCAGCTCTGTTGGTGGCGGCTGTGCAGGTCTCAGCCAGTGGCTGGGAGCCTTTCCCGTGGGACTGCGAGGACAGCGCTCTGCAGGCCTGGCCCCGGTCAGGCTCGGCGGTAAGTGGGCGGTTCTCGGACATGACGGACGCGCTCGGCTGGCTCGAGCGACAGTATGGCCGGGCGGCGCCATATCAAAGATTTGTCCGTGTCAGGATTCATCCTGCGCTTCTCCATCCGGCCGGAGAGACAGTTGCTTCGGAGGCCGTACGGAGCAGCCGTTTGCCCCTTCATGACGTGGTGATCGAAGGCTTCGAGAACATCGACGGATGGTCGAATGAAGCCTTGTGGGACAGTTTGTTGTCTCGATATACCCAGGTCTTTTTGCGAAACTCGGTTGGAGGTATCCGTTATCTCCCATGGCGATGGGGGAACACGGCGGCGAGTGCCCGCGATGTCGGTTACATCCGGATCAACGTTTTCCTTTCCCCGGAAGTGGGCGCAGAAGGCATGACCACAGAGCGCGCGCTCTAGCGCGCATTATTCATGAACGCTTCTGCTGCAATCGCGGATTCGCCGCTGCGACAAGCCTGCGTGCGGCCTTTCAGCAGGCGGGCGGGCTCGCCGCTCGGTCGGTCAACATACTGTTTCAAGTATGCCTCCCTCCCTCGCGCCTCCACGCGGGGGTACCCGTTGCTCTTCTCCCTGCAACGGGTCCGACGCTTGGCGACTCCGCAATTTCGCGACGAACCGTCATGAATAATGCGCTCTAGCTCATCGAGCATGAGATCGGGCATGCTAATGATTGGAGCCACAACGCGTTGCTAAACGCGTGCGAGCGTGCGGCAATGCTGTATGAAGTCTCGGCGCGCTTCCAGGCGCCTGATCATTACCGGGGCTTCCATGAGTCTCTGGGCATTATCTACGATGGCGACAATGAAGACAGCGACCGCTACCAGCGGGTCAGGGAGTACTGGGCCGATCTTGCCAGGGAATATGTCCGTAGCCCGGCAGCGCTTCGGGCCACGTATCGAGAGGACTATGTGCTTGCTCAGAAATGGATGACCCGGCTCGGCCTCCCACCCGTCTTGTACACCGGCCTTCGCTAGGAGCCTGAGATCTCTCTCCTCTCCCCCCTGCACTGCACCGTCTTAAGCCCCGGCGGGTAGCTCGACCGGCGAATCAATCGAAGTCGTGAGCATTGTCGCGGTGCTCCCTACGACATCACGGCCTCCAGGGTAAAGAGCTCGCTCTTCATCTGCGGGTGCAGGTCGCACCGGAAGCTGTAGTTCCCGGGCTTGTCGGGCGTAAACCGGATGACCAGCGTCTTGTTCGGATCGACATAGAAGCCCCCGATACCGTTGCCATAGGAGGCCACTCCTTCTCCCTCCGCCATCACCTTGAGGGTCGGTAGCATCGGCGAACTGAACCCATGGCGGATGATGTCCTGGTTACGCAGGATGATGACCATAGGACGCCCCAGGTGCAGCGGCACGGGTTGCGTGAGGAGAAATGCCGAATCGCGAATCACGATCTCAAGGCGCTGTTCCTGAGCTAGACGGATATGATCGCCGGAAGCGGTATCATCGCCGAGCGTTCGGACGGCTACTACACCGATCAGAGCCAGCCCAATCCCCGCAAGGCTTGCCGCCTTACTGACGCCGTTGATAGCCATCTTCCTCTTCTCCTCTCCGGTTTCTGACACAAGCGGCCTCTGCAACGAAGCACGGATTCCCTCGTCTTGCGGAGCCAACCTTCGACCCTTCCATGGTAACCCCATCTCCTCTGTCGATTGCGGGCTCTCCCGCGAGTGCCAACGGGCTGACTCTCTCTCGCGCTCGCGACACGTTCCCGTTACGCCATAGCCCACTCGAGGCAATGTTTGTCACGGGTGATCTGTCTTGGGTTCTCATTCGTTCCAAAAGAAATTGTCCCAATCCACGGTCTTATCCCACCACTGCTTATGCCGTTTCACGTCATGGAAGGACGGCGGTGTCACCTGATAGCAGTAGTCCCACATTGCCTCCGCCGCCTTAACGCTAATGTCGCCCTCCCGCGCCTCCAACATATCCATCAGCCTGTTCATCGCGGTGTACGTGCCGCGATAGTCACCCCGCTCATAGAGGCGACGCACGAGATGAATCTGGCCGAGGTAGGGATCGAACGTGCCGACTTCTCCATTGGCGCGCGCTAATCCCTGCTCTACGACGACCATGCCGGTGAGTTGGTCGATCCATCCCTCGGGGCCCGCCTTGCCGGCTTCCCCTCCGAGCGGCGTCAAGAGCAGTGTGACCAGGGCCGCAGCGCTCATGAGGCTCGGCATCACCAGCCCGTGTTTGACCTTCCCGTTCATGGCTGATCCCTCCGGTCCATTCCAAATTCCCCCATGCCGGGCTCTTTGGCATAGCCGCATGCACCGCGCAGGCAGGATAGGCAGCCACCAGCTTGGCTGACGAGCCGGATCATCCCGGCCAGCTCGGCATCCGCTTTATGGAGAGGGCAGAAGAAGCGATACGTGTCCTCCCCCTTCTTGAGTTGGATGATGCTGACCCTGGCCCTCACGGTCTCCCCCGGCGCGACATAAATACGCAACGGCCTTTCCGTGGCTGCATCCTGCTGGGCTGCATCCTCTTCGAACAGCCCTTCGACGAGAAACACGTGGGTGCGGCGGGTCGGGTTCTCGAGGATGAAAACCAGGCCTCCTTCGAGATCCCTATCCGTGTGAACGACTACCTCGCTGGGAGACCAGGCGGCACTTCCGTTCGCCAGGTCCTGAACGACAAACCGGAACTCGCTGCCTTGGGCGACTTGGCTTGCTGCCAGACACCAGACCAGCAGCAAGGTTAAGAGTCCGGGGCGCGACACTTGGTTAGATAATTGCCTCATGATAGCGAGCCCCTTTGTCATCCCTTCGGCGTTGTCGTTGCACGGGGGACTTACCACACCATACGGATTGTGCCGCCCAGGTGCGCGTCCCCTTGATGAAGGGGCAGAAGAACGGATAGCGCTCTTCTTCTTCGGCACGCCCATCCACGCCCTCGAACTGCGCCGTGCTTACCTGCACCCGCACGCTATCTTCCGGGGTTACGTTGACCCGTAATGGCTTTCTTGTGATACTCCCCTGCGCGCCCATCACTTCCTCAAACAACCCATAGGCTGCAAAGGCATGCGTGGTGTTTGTCGGGTTCTCGAGCACAAACACGAGCCCGTCCGCTAATTCAGTACTTCTGTGAATGACCACCTCACCGGGCACCCACGTGGCGCGCCTCTCCCCCAGGTCCTTCACGACGAAATGGAATTCCGTCGCATGGCCCAGCGCGGCCGCAGTCGCAGGGCTGGCTGCAATGAAAAGGATGAGCATCCATCGGCAGAACCAGGGCGAAATGTACCTCCGTTTCACGCCCCACATGGCTGATCACCCGGCTCTTCGCCGGCGCGGCGACCGTTCCAGTTGTCTTGAGCGCAAAGCGTTTACTCTGCATGAAAATCGTCCGCTCGCTTGCCCTCCCCCTCTCTGAAGGGGGAAAAGGGGGTACCCGGTGACGCAACGGCACTCACAGCCTGCCGGGGGATCACTCTCTTGTGTCACTGTGGTGCCTCCGCTCTGCCTCGATCGCCCGCCGGGTTCAGAAGCGGGCGATCGAGCCCTTCCTTCTCTCGCGGTGTCTCGTCATCTCATCATCCGCCGCCGATCTCACCCGTGGTTGCGACGACATACACCTCGCCTTTCACTTCCGGGTGGATGTCGCACCAGATCGCATGCCGCACAGTATCGGTGATGCCGGTCATACGGTCCCAGTTCGGAGGCGCGGTCGCAAACCGAATCGTCATCGTCTTCCCCGGATCCACGTGGAACGACATGAAATTCTTCCCGCGGACCTCAGTCCCGCCCTCCATGCGAACCGGAACACCCTTGAACAGGCTCGACGCAAAGCCGTGCGTGACGCTATCCTCGTTGCGAACCACGATGACCGTGTCCTGTGCCGGCATGGTCTGGCCGATGGTCTCGTACCCATGCTCGCGATCTTTGATCGTGATCTCCACCTTCGACGGCGCTGTGCCCATTCCGGCCTCTTGGGCGTACAGAATGGAGGTTCCCGTGCCCGGCAGCGTCATGGCTGCCAGCGCGAGGGGAACGGCTAGTAATGTGAGTGGATGTCCTCTGATGTTCATGATGTTCCTCCTTTCCCGCGAGACATCCTGAGGGGAATTCCCTCAGGACAGCTCAATCGACTTGCTCCCCCGGCAGGCATTCTCTCATCCCGGTTGCCACGCAGCCGGCCCTCTGGTGAACACCACCGCAGCCCGGACCTGTTCCGCATGACTCTCAGGATCGTTTTACTAATATGTCGAAATGCGACCGCGGGCAATGAGCGGACCGCATCATCTTGCGGCTGGGATAAGTGCTTCAGGACCGACTGGCGGACTGGCAAGCCTGTGACGAGCTGAGTCAGCTGAACGGTAACGTAGCGCAGGAAAGAGCCGACAGTGCGGAGCCAGAAGCTGTTCGCTGCTGGCGATTGAGCTACTTGCTGCCTGGACGATAGGCGACGGCAAGGGCCTCGAGGCGGGTGTGGGCGCCCAGCTTCTCGAGGATGTGTTGGATGTGGTTACGCACGGTGGCGGGGCTGATGCAGAGCTGGTCGGCAATGTCTCTGGTCCTCCGGCCTGAAGCGAGCAAACGCAGCACTTCGCGCTCCCGTTCGCTCAGCGACAGGGACGGCGTAAGTGGCGGAGGGGCCTCTGCTGCTTCCATCCCCTGTGGCGAGGGGGAGTTGGAGAGGGTCATCTGCAGTTCATCGACCAGTTGGCGGACCTTCGCCTGCTTGCTGATATCTCGACAGAGGTGTGCATGCCAGAACTGTCCCGGCGTTTTGGTGGGCACCGGGATCGAACTGACGTTGAGCCAGATGCGTTTACCGGCCTTCGTGCGGGCTTGCATGTCGACGTTTCGCACGGCTTCTCCGTGACCCAACCGGGCGGCGATCGGGCACGAAGGTCGGCATAGTGGGAGTCCGCTGAGGGTCTGGCCGCAAATCACCTCATGGCAGGGAAGTCCCAGGACCTCCTCCGCTCGGTAACCCAACAGACGCTCGGCCGCTCGATTCCAATACACTACTGTGCCGCTACTGTCGATGATCCAAGCACCGTCCGCAGTCCTGGCCAGCATCGCGGCGAGTTGCTTCATGCCCTGTCGAAGTAACGTATGGCTGGGTTCTGCCGGACACATGACTGGTCACCTGTTAAGAATGCCACAAGCTTCCGGAAGGGAGGTGACCTGGACAAAGATAATGATGAATACCTTCGAACTAGCTGCTGCATCGCCTATGCCTATCCCTTAGGCAGAGCCGGTTGTCTCTATCCCGTGATGAGGTGGATTTGCGATCCTTCTACTTTCAAGTGGTTCCGAAGTAGCTGTCGGGAGAGGGGAAGCGAGCCACAAACCGGGTTGCGGCGTTTTTCAGCAGTGGCTTATGGTGGTCTGTGGTAGGACGCGCCAGCCTACTTTCGGATATGATAACGCGCCGGTGAGAGACCGAGGCCGGGACCTTCTGCATCAAGGACTTGTCAGGAGACCCTGTCTTGGCATCCGCATTGCGTCGTAAATTCAAGCATAGGGAGGGAGCATATGGAGACGAGCAGGCAAAGACTGAGAGATTCGACCTGGGTGGTTGGAGCGATCATGGCCACCGTCCTCTCCGCAGCACCCACGGAGGCCGGGACGACGGCGCGGTTGTTACCATCGGGGGATGGAATTGAATTGGAATCTCAAGTCAACGGAAAGACGGTGAAGGACATTCTCCCGGTATACCGCGAGGGAGGGGCGCGTTACTTTGCCGCGGGCGTCGGGCTTCAGGAGCGTGAGGCCGATTATCCGCCGTTCTCCCTGAAACTCGTGTTTACGGCCGGAGGGAAACCCTACCTGACCGGCGTGCCAGTGACGATTAAAGATGCCAAAGGGACGGTCAGAGCGACGATCCCGCCGGACCATGTCACCGGTCCTTGGCTCTTTGTCGATCTTTCTCCAGGGGTCTATGATATCGAGTCGACCTATGGCGGCCAAACGCAAAGCCTGAAGAAGATTCATGTGGAATCCGGCAAGACGAAGACTGTCTATCTTCGCTGGCCGGAGGATCGGGGTGTGGCGATTCAGTTTCCTGCTGACTAAACCCACTGCCTATGCCTGTCGCACAAGCTAAGCGCGACTACTACGAAGTGTTGGGAGTCGATCGGGCCGCGAGCCGTGATCAGATCAAGCATGCCTACCGGCAGCTTGCGTTGAAATACCATCCCGACCGCAATCCCGGTCCCGACGCAGCGGCCAAATTTCGGGAAATCGCCGAGGCCTACGCCGTCTTGTCCGATGATACCAAGCGACGGGAATACGACAGCACCGGCCATCCGGGCGTCAGTGAACGATGGACGCCCGAAGACCTCATGCGGGATTTCCAATTCGGCGATTTCTTCGGTGGCCGGTTCGACGATCTCTCGGGCATTTTCGGCGACTTCTTCGGCCGGCGAGTCCGACCGGCTGCGGGAGCCAGTCGAGGGGTGGACCTGCAGTACGACCTGGATCTCACGCTGGAAGAAGCGGCCCGGGGAGGCGAGCGGGAAATCCAGGTGACTCGATCCGAGAAGTGTTCACTCTGCAAAGGAAGCGGCGCCGCAGCCGGCACGAAAGCGAAGGCCTGTCCGGACTGTCAAGGCAGCGGCCAGAAGCAGACCGTCAAGACCGGCAAAGGGATGCGCATGGTCACCCTGACGACCTGCCAACGGTGCCGGGGTCGCGGTCAGTTCGTCGAATCTCCCTGCTCGGCTTGTGCCGGTTCAGGCTATCAGTTTGCCACGCACACATTGAAGGTCACGCTGCCGGCCGGAGTCGATGACGGTATCCTGATTCGACTCGCCGGACAAGGCGAAGCCAACGCCAACGGCGGCCCTCCGGGTGATCTACTGGTGCGCCCACACGTACGGCCTCATCCGGTGTTCGAGCGGCATGGGGATGACCTCCACACAGTCAAGCGCATCAGTTTTCCTGAGGCGGCCCTGGGGACGAAAATCTTGTTGAGGGGGCTGAGTGGGGAAAGCTTGAGCGTGTCGGTTCCGGCGGGCACGCAAAGCGGAACGGCACTGCGTCTCAGCGGGAAGGGGATGCCACGATTGGGAGGAAAGGGAAAAGGTGATCTGTTCGTGGTGACGGAGGTCAGGACGCCGACGGATCTGACGTCGCGTCAACGCAAGTTGCTCGAAGAGTATGCCGAGCTCGAACGGGAGCGAGCCGGTCGCAACGGCAGAGTAGCGAACAGCTAACAGCCAGCAGCGAATAGCTTCCGAAAAGGAGCGAATAGCTGATAGCTCATGGCGAATAGCTTGGAATCCATGAGCGAATAGCTCAGAGTTCTCGCTCCCTGCTCCTCACTGCTTGCTGCTCGCTATTCTCAGGGCTGTTCGCTGCTCGCTGTTCGCGACCAGCTACTCGCTCAATACGCTGTTGGCTGCCAGCTACTTGCTCCCTGCGAATGCAGCAGAAGCGTTCATGAATCATGCGGGAGAAGGGAGAAAGCGGATTAGGAGGAGGAGAACATGCCGACTCAGCTCAAGGGAACTGGTGCGCAGACACTCTATGATTTTGGGAAACGGCTGGTCGGGGAGATTATGGAAACGAACGTCCAATCCGTGCATTCGCATACCAAGGCCGACGTCATCGCGTCCCGCATGATCGAAGGCTTTGGGGCGGTGCCCGTCGTGGATAACCAGCAACACCTGATCGGGATTGTCAGCGAGCATGACCTGCTGGCATCGCTCAATCGAGGGCAAAAGTGGGGCGATCTGACCGCCGAGGACGTGATGACGCGGAGCCCCTACTCGATCCGTCCCGAGACGACGATTGCGACGCTCGTCCATGTCTTGCAGGCAAGCAACCTGATCCGGGTGCCGGTCGTCGACGCGCAGGACAAGCTGATCGGCATTGTGGCGCGGCGCGACATCTTACGGGCCTATCTCGCTGCTGGAGTTGGGACCAAGGGGTAGGGGGAGGATTTATGCGTCGAACCGATTACATCGTACAACCGTGTGATCCCAGAACGCTCACGGTGAGCCAACTCATGCAGGACGCCGTCTTTACCTGTTGTCCGAAGGCGGACGCCCTTTCGCTGAGCAGAATGATGACGAAATGGAACATCGGGAGCCTGCCGGTGATGGACGAGGACCGGAGGTTGCTCGGGCTGGTATCCGAATACGATTTGCTTCAGGCCCTGATCGAGGGACGGGATTTGGGGAAGCTCACTGCGGCCGATGTCATGGTCGAACCGGTCGTGACCGTCACGGAAGAGATGACCCTGGTGCAGGTGGCGCAGCTCTTTCAAGACCGATATCTCACTCGAGTGCCGGTCGTCCGCGGGGAGAAGCTCGTCGGCATCGTGGCCAGGCGCGATCTCCTGGCCGGCCATCTCAACGCCACACAATATTGGTCGTAACAGACCGTGAAGCGTGACACGTGACGAGCTTGAGGTCGAAGCATGAGGCGCAAGGGGAAGACCACAGCAAGACGACGGCCGGTGAAGCTGCCCGTCCGCCTCGATGCCAAACCGACTCGTCCTCACAGCACCAAGAAAGGGAAACGCGGCTATAGCAGGAAACGCGCGAAGGCTGAACTGCGGCGAACCCTCGGTGAGGAAGGAGGAACGTCGCATGAGTGAGCGCAGCCGACTCAGAAGTGAATTAGACGACCATGAGAAGGAGGCCTTACAGCACTTTCTCGAGTCGATCCGGGAGATGCCGCCGGAGATGCAGCCGCAGGTGGTCGAGGAACGGATGTCGCGTGGGATGGACGGCGGAATAATCGTGTTCCTCACGGTGCAAGGCGCCGAGCCGAACCTGTCGCTCGCCCTGTTGGCGGAAAGGAAGGCCGAGCAGTCTTACAAGCAAACCGGCTGCCGGTTCCAGTTGGCGCAGCGGGCCGTCGGGGACCCGACAGCCCTATTCTATGTGTGGAGCGGTGGGGCATGGAAACCGGTGCCGTAGTTCACCTTGGTCAATGGTCATTGGTCAGTCGAGGGAATTAGCCGGTCAAAGTCACTTGACGATCGCCACATGCGGAGCGTTTCTCATTCTTCTTGCCTTAGTTGTCGTCGCGCTCATCCCAGGCCATGCTCATCCAGACCCACCCAAGAAACACCGGAGTCCCTGCGAGATAACCTATCCAAGTGATTCGACCGTGGAGTGGACCTGCCGGACGCTGCGACGCGGCGAATCGCTCGAAAAAGTATTCGGCGACCACTGGGTCGATGTCGCCCGCTTCAATCGGATCGATCGGCGTCATGCGACTCCTGGCATTGCCATCAAAGTTCCGAAACGGATCGAGGATCTGGCATCGCTCAACCCGCTCCCGTTGTTCTATGCCGCCGCAGAACAAGATGAGAAATTCGTTTTGATCGACTTATCCGAACAGTTTCTCGGTGCCTATGAGTACGGGGCGCTGCGATTTGCCGTGCCCATCGCGTCCGGGAACGGCCAAGATGAAACCCCAAGGGGAGAGTTTCGTCTGACCGCCGTTCATCGTTCACATCGGTCCAGTCTCTACACGATCGAAGAAACAGATCATCCCTATCCCATGAACTATGCGCTGCGATTTTACGTGAATCGGGGGGGTGTGTCGTACTGGATTCATGGGCGGGATCTGCCTGGCTATCCCGCTTCGCACGGCTGTATCGGCCTCTATGATGAGCCGATGCAAAAGGAGCAGTACGGGGCGCCGAAAAACCCCGAGCTGAACGACGCGAAGCGGCTCTTTGTGTGGGTGCTCGGCGGCGAACCTGCCGACGACCGCGTGATTCCTCTTCCAAACGGCCCCCGCGTGCACATCATTGGCCAAGCGCCCAAGAGCGAGCATTGACTAGAGATTCACTACGCGCAAGAATCGCGTCGCAGTGTTCATTATGGCAGTGCATGCTATGCCAGCCGGTATGCTCAATAGTTATCGGTACAAGGGGGCGTGCGCAGCACGTCTTCTGCACTAGCCCACATTATTCATGACCGCTGCTACTGCAACCGCCGATACGCCGCTGGGCACCCATTGCTCCGGGATTGCAATGGGTCCCGGCCGGCAAGCGAAGTCGGAGGCAAAGGACTTCTCCCCGCACACATTTGAGGTGCGGGGTCGCACGAAGTGCGGTTTGGCGGGCGGGCTCGCCTCTCGTGGCCTCAACATACTGTTTCAAGTATGCCTTGTATCTTGGATATGTGGTACATGAGACCCACGGAATGTGACAGATCGATATGCCTCCGGTCCGACGAGACCGTGGCCGAGCCGGGTCGTCACGCATTGTCATGAATAATGTGAGCTAGCTGTAGCAAGGAGGAGCGTACATGGCTCTTCGGATGACATTCGCTGAATTTCGGCGAAAGCTGGAATCACAGCGGATGAAGAGCGAAGACATTGAAGATTATCTCGAGATCGACCCGACCGCGACGCGAATCCGCGTACGATTTCGACCAGGTGCGCTCAAGGATTTGCCGCCGGATGACTACGATGTAGATGATGCGCTGTATCTGTATCAACAGGCCCGTGATCGCGCACGCGAAAAAAAGGCGCTCAGAGCCGCAAAGCCACGCGTCGTGGCCGAGGGCGACTCCTGGTTCCGTCTTCCGATTTTTGTTCGGCCACAGGCGATCGCTACTCGGATTGAAGAGAACGGGCGGTTCCTTGTACGCAATATCGCCAAGTGGGGGGAGACGCTTCAGGAAATGTTGGCGTCGGAGGAGTACCTGAAGGCCATCAAGAGCTTCAGGCCAGCGTGGTTTATTTTTAGCGGTGGCGGTAACGACCTCCAGGAAGCCCTTGCGAGAGGGGAGTTCTTGTTTGACTACCATCCTGCCCGTCCGCTAGAGAATTCCATTACACGGAACGGTCAGGCTCTTCTCGACCAGATAGCGACTGGGTATCAAACATTGCTGCGCCAGGCCAGTGAACGATTCCCGGATCTCCGGGTCTTATGTTACGGCTATGATTACCCACGACCAGATGTAGGCGATGGCAAATACATCGGACAGTACCTCAGAAGACAGGGATATCCGCCCGAGACCATGCGGCCCCTTGTAGAAATAATCCTAGACCGTCTGAATGAGGTAATAAAGAACTCGGCATCAAGTTCCCCAACCGCGAGGTTTATCAACTGTCTGCACGTGACCGACCCATACACATGGTTTGATGATATGCACCCAGACAACGATGGGTTCGAGTTGCTCGCGGCCAAATTTGAGGCCCAAATGGAGGCGTTGGTGCGCTCGATGCTGCGTGCTCGTAAGAAAGCACGCCGGAAACAGAAATAGGGCTCAGAGAACAATCTCTTTGAAAGCAGACCGGCAGAAGGGTTAGCCACGATCCCGAAATAGTTTCGCAGGTTCAGCGGGCCAAGCGCGACCTGCCCGCGCCCTGGCAGGCGGCCTTCGCCGAGAATCACCCGTTGCAACGAAGCCAGGCAACGGGTACCCAGGTGCCCACCGCGGGTTTGCCGGGCAGGAAAGCCGGAACTTACCACGCCACTGTGGTCGACACCCGTTGCAGTTAATAGCAGCGGTTACTGGGCACGGGAATTCCGGAAGGGTTCCGCCGGGTACCCATTGCTCTGCCTCTTGCAATGGGCGATCGCCCCGGAAGGGCCGCTCCGGAGGAGGGAATCGTGGCTCCCGCTGGGCCAAGAATTTCGGATCAGGGTCAATTCTTCCCCGACTTCAGGTCCGGACAGGGCCGGGGCCGCTTCAGTTCCAGGGGCAGCTTGGTCGCGTCGTCCACACAGGCGCTGTCCAGTTGCACCTGAGACAATCCTGACACATTCAGGAGATTCGCTCCACGAAGGTCGGTCTGTCGAAGAACGGTGTCGTTGAGTCTAGCCCCGGTCAAATCCGTTAGAGACAGGTTGGCGCCGGTGAGATCCGCCTCCTGCAGACTGGCGTGGGTCAAGGCCGCGCGCTCGAGGTTCGCGCCGCGTAGATCTGCGCCCACGAGGTTTGCCGACTCAAGGCTGCCTCCCCGTAGCTGGGCGCCTTCGAGGTTGGCCTGCGGAAGGTGGGCTTCCGCGAGATCGGCTTCCTGTAGATTGGTTCGAACCAGCCGCGCGCCGATCATCACGGCCTTCCGGAGGACTACGTTGGACAAGTCGGCCTGAGACAATTTGGCCTTGTAGAGGATGGCCATTTTCAGGTTGGCCTCGCGCAAGTTGCTTCCGGCCAGGTCGGCGCCTTCGAGGTTGGCGCCCTCCAGATCCGCACGCTCACCGCGTGAGTCGACCAGGTTTGCATATCGTAGATCCGCCCCTCGCAGGATCGCGCCGCGGAACGTGGCTTTGAACAGATTGGCTTCATCGAGATAGGCGCTGTCGAGTTCGGCTTCCACCAGATGAGCGCCTTCCAAGTCCGCGCTGTCAAAGAGCGCGCCTTGAAGGTTGGCATGATCGAACTTTGCCCCTTGCAAGGCAGATCTGCGCAGGTCCGCACCGTTCAAATCGGCTTCGGCCGCATCGGCTCCCCGCAGGTTGGCTCCGTAGAAATAGGCCTCGGTAAAGTTTCCCCCTCGTAAGCTGGCCGACCTGAGGTCCGCGGATTCGAAGTGCGCGCGCTCGAAGGTCGACTCCTCGAGGCGTGCCCGTTGAAGATTGGCTCCGTAGAATGCCGCTTCATCGCCTGTGGCGCGGTTCAAATTCGCATCGGCAAGCCGGGCACGACGGAAATCCGCGCCCATCAGGTTGGCTTCCGTCAAGAGCGCGTGAGAGAGATTCGAGCCTGTGAGGTTCGCCTGCACCAGGCTTGCGCGGTTGAGATTGGCACCTCGGAATGTGGCCAGGTCGAGACGCGCCCGTTCCAGGTTCGCACCCTGGAGTTGGGCCTTGCCGAGGTCAGCCTGGCAGAAGTCCGCTCTTCGTCCTCCAACGGAGTCACGGTTGGTGAGCCATTGTTCATGTGCGCGGAGCAGGCGTGCCAGATCCGAGGCGGACGGACGAGTGCCTTTATAGGGACTCTCGCACTTGCCGAAGCCGGTCGGCGACGGCGGAGCGCCGGATGCTTCCGCCCCGCGCGCAAGGTCCGGTGGCCACAACGCAAGCCAGAGCCCGACCACCACCCACAGGTCGCGGGCACTCACCTTCATGGATGCCCTCCTTTTGTGCGTTCCCGCGCCTCGTGCCTCGGGTGTCGCTCGAATCGTTTCAGATGACCGACTGGTCGACCATTGTTGCAAGGTGACGGAGCGCTTCCGACACGCGCACGTCATAGGCCTGGCCCTCTTCCAATTCGCGCAGCTGGCTGGGGAGTCGCGCCAAATCCGAGGCGGCTCTGGCGCGTATCTCGGAGAGGGAGGGGAAAGGACCGACACGGTGGCCGACTCGCATGACCGGCTGCAACAACGCCTGCCCGTCTTGTCTGTCGTCCTCCCGCGTGAGGACGTCGTAGGACAGGCAACCGTCTGCGCCATAGTGCCGGTAGACTTGCTTTCTGCCGGGCCAGGTCGCTTTGCCTTCCGAGCGCTTCCGGCAGGGTCGGCCCGCATATTCTTGAAGCTTATAGGCGCAATCCAGAGACGGGGCATCAGATGAAGTCGTCATGGCGGTGCCGACGGCGAAGCTGTCGATCGGAGCCCCGCTGGCCACGAGAGCGTGGAGTCGATACTCCTCGAGGTTTCCGCTAGCGAGGATCTGCGCGTCCGGTAATCCCCCCTCATCCAGAATGCGCCTCACCTTGCGAGCGTGTTCGGCCAAGTCTCCGCTGTCGAGACGGATGCCTTTGACGGTGATCCCTGCCTGCCGCAAGCGAGGAGCCAGTCGCACGACTTTCTGCGCCGCGGCTTCCGTGTCGTAGGTGTCGATGAGGAACACCGTGTTGTCGGGATGCGTGCGGGCGAAGTGCTCAAAGGCAGTGACTTCATCCGTGTGAGCCTGGACGAACGAATGCGCCATGGTGCCGTAGATCGGAATGCCGAACTGGACGCCGGCGAGGACGGTTGCCGTCCCCGCGAAGCCGGCGATGTAACTGGCGCGGGCCGCGAGCAAGCCCGCTTCTGCGCCGTGGGCCCGGCGCAACCCGAAGTCGATCACCGGTTTGCCTTTTGCCGCGAGAATCGAGCGGGCCGCTTTGGAGGCGATCATCGTTTGGAAGTTCAGCAGATTCATGACGCGGGTTTCCACGAGCTGGGCGACCGGCATGGGGGCGGTCACGCGCAGGATCGGCTCATTCGGGAAAAACAGAATGCCCTCCGGCAGCGCATCGACATCGCCGGCGAACCGTACCTTCTCCATATAGGCGAGGAAGGATTGTGAAAACCGACCGGTCCCGGCGAGCCGGTCGATCTCCTGTGAGGTGACCCGAAGCTGTTCGAGAAACTCCACCACCTGTTCAAGGCCGGCGGCCAGGAGGAAGTTTCGATGCGGGGGCAGCTTCCTGACGAAAAACTCGAAGACCGCCGGCTCCTCCATCCCTTGCTCGAGATAAGCCTGCGCCATCGAAAGCTGGTAGAGGTCGGTGAGGAGGACGCTCGAACACGGGTTCATGTGGCCAGATTTTCCAGCCGGATGGGGATGGCCCCTAATCGAACCATTTCCTCCTCGGCCTTTCTGCCGTCGTCGGGATGTGCGTTCACGGCGCAGATCCCGTCGACCAAGAGGCACACCTCGTAGCCCAGGGCGCGCGCGTCCTTCACCGTATTCAGGACGCAGTAATCGGTCGCCAAGCCGCCGACGAACACGCGACGGATGTGCCTTGCCTGAAGCTCTTCATGGAGCGGCGTATCCTGAAACGCCGAGTAAGCTTCCTTGTCCGGGGAGGTGGCTTTGTAGATGATGATGGCCGTTGAGGGGGCGTGGAAACTCGGAGGCGGGAGGGAACCGGCTGATCCGGCGACACAGTGCACAGGCCACGGGCCGCCGTTTTCTCGAAACGAGCAATGGTTCGACGGGTGCCAATCTCTCGTCAGGACGATAGGGAGGCCCCGTGACTGAAAGCGCGAGATGTACGCTTCAAGAACGGGGACAATGACGTCGCCGCCGGCGATCCCCAAGGCCCCGCCAGGAAGAAAGTCGTTCTGGATGTCGGCGATGATCAGCGCATCGCCGGTGCGGATTGTCTCCATCGGTCCTCACAGGGCGCACACAGCGTTGCCGTCGCGCCGGACAGCCCTTCAGCGCCCTTGCTGAGACAGGAGTCGGATGTAGGCCAACACGTCCTGCATCTCTCCCTCTGTGAGTTGGCCTAACCATGAATGCATCGGACTGAAGACGATGCCATGTTCGATGGTTCGGAGCAACTCTTCGTCGGATTTGAGAAACGATGTGAACCGGTGAAAATTCGCGGGCGCGACTCTCAGCGATGCCGCTTGGGGCCCATCCCCCCAACCGCCGGCTCCGTGACAAGCCAGACAATTGCGTTCGTAGACGGCTTTCCCGCGATTGACGTCGGCCACAAGCGGCTGCGTATGCACCGTCGAAGACACGGCAAAGGCGCACACCGCTGTGAGCACGAGCAGTGGTCCGAGCCCGATGATCTGTCGATCGCCCCCGCACCGCTGCATGTCTCAGAACCTCAGCTCTTTTTCGTCGTGTGGGCGGTAAAGGGCGAATACAACTGCTGCATCTTCGAGCTGCCGCAGGCCGGGCATTTGGCCTCGCCGGCTTCGTGCTGCTTGAGGGTCAGCACGATCAGGGACTCTTTCCCGCAATCCAGACACTTGTAGTCGTACATCGGCATAACTCACCTTTTGTGCAGGTATGGAGGACGAAGTATGAAGTAGGAAGTGAAAACGGGCCTTTCCGGACTTCTTACTTCATACTTCCTACTTCTTATTTTCTGCGTGGCCGTGCTCTCCCCAATCGGCGACCGCTTGCGCCATCTCGGTCATACGCTGCGCCGCACGGGCGTAAATGCTGCCGGGTGGGTAGGACCCGTCGGCACCCCGTTCTCCCGCCGGGACACCGGTCAGCAACTCGAGCGCTTCCTCGACCGTGTTGACCCCGTAGACGGCGAAGGTGCCGGCCTCCACGGCTTCGATCACGTCCCGGCGCAGGGCCAGATGTTTGGCGTTGCGGGTCGGGATAATCACCCCTTGGCTCCCCGTCAATCCCCGTTTGCGACAGGATTCGAAGAAACCTTCGATTTTTTCGTTGACCCCTCCGATCGGCTGGACCTCGCCCAGTTGGTTTACCGAGCCCGTCACCGCAATCCCCTGACGGATCGGAGCCTCGGCGAGGCTGGAAAGGATCGCGGCCAATTCCGCCACGGCAGCGCTGTCTCCTTCGACTTCCGAGTAGGTCTGCTCGAACGTCAGCGTGGCATTGAGTGCGAAGGGATGACTCCCCGCAAACTTGCCCGCAAGGAAGCCCGCCAGCGTCATGACGCCCTTACTGTGGATGTGTCCGGCAAGCTCGGCTTCGCGTTGGATGTCGATCACGCCCTTCGTGCCCACGTAGGTGCGTGCAGTGATCCGGGTCGGCCGTCCGAACGAATAGTCGCCGAGCTGGTAGACGGAAAGGCCGTTCACTTGCCCCACGACTTCGCCGTCCAGGTCGACGATCAACGTCCCTTCTCGGACTTCGTCCTGAATCCACTGTTCGGGCAGGTTGGAGCGATAGCGTTTGTGCGCGACCGCCGCGTCGACATCGGTCTTCGTGACGAACGCACGCCCTTCCTTTTTCGCCCAGAACCCAGCCTCGCGGATCAGATCGCTTAATAAGCTGAATCGCAGTGACAGTCGGTCGTGCCGATCCGCAAGTCTGAAGGCTTGGAGGATCACCTCTGCGACGGCATCCGCGCCGAAATGCGGCAACTGCTCTTCCCGGCAGATACGGGCGATGAAGCTCGCATAGCGGCGCTCTTGCCGGTCGTCACGCGGGACATCGACGTCGAAGTCCGCCTTGACTTTGAAAATCTTCGAGAAGTCCTCTTCATACGCTTGGAGGAGGTGATAGATGAACGGGGGACCGACCAGGATGATCTTGACCTCCACGGGGATCGGCTCAGGGCGCAATCCGACGGTGGAGAATCCGTAAAACTCGCTCGGATCTTCGATCGTGACCGCGTGAGTCTTGATGACGCGTTTCAGGGCGTCCCAGGAGAATGGCTGGCGCAGGAGATCGAGGGCGTTGACGATCAGGTACCCTCCGTTGGCTTGCAGAACGCTGCCGGCCTTGATTTCCGTGAAATCGGTGTACATCACGCCAAGATGGGACTTCCGCTCGATCTTGCCGATGAGATTGGTATAAGTGGGATGAGATTCATCGATGACCGGCGCACCGGCCGTGGGATCGTGCTCGACGAGCAGATTCACCTGGTACCGAATGAAGTCCGGACGGTGCCCGGCTAGTTCGAGCCCGGGCAGTATGAGTGCGGGTTTCTCGTGCGGGAGAAAATCCTTGTAATGACGCACGATGTTGTCATGAACACGGTCGAGATAGGCGCAGACAGCCGGCAGTTCGTCATAAGCGCGGCGCAGGGTATCGAACCGGCCCTGCATCACGTTGGCGACGACCTGTCGGTCCAGATGGAGAAGCCGATGCTCGGCTTCTTTCTCCAGCGTGTGGATGCGGACATGGAACTCCCGTATTTCCCCCTCCAGCGCCTTGCGCCGTTGGGAGATCTCCCGTTGCTGGTCATCCGGAAGGGCCTCCATCTCCTCTTCCGTCATCGGACGACCGCCTTTGAGGGGAACCAGGCCGAAGCCGATGGGGGTCTCCTCGAAGCCGAACCCTCGTTCACGGCTCAACTCGGTCAACTCCCGAAACAAGGCTTTTTTCTTCGTCTCGGTCTCCTCGACGATCTTCGCTTTGGCGTCGAGATACTTCTTGGTCTCGAAGGAAGCCGGGATCTCCCGTCGCAAGGCTTCGATAAAGGCCGCCATCTCCCGCTTAAAGGCGGACCCTTGGCCGGCGGGGAAAGAGAGGCACGTGGGGCGGGACTGGTCCTGGAAGTTGCTGACATAACACCAGTCCCGAGGGGCCGGGTCAGCCTGGGCGAATCGCTTGACCATGTGGCGGACGAGCGTCCCTTTGCCGGTTCCGACAGGCCCGGACACATAGATGTTGAATCCGGCGCTCTTGATTTGAAGACCGAACTCCAGGGCTTCGACCGCTCGTTCCTGCCCGATGGTCTCGTCCAACGACGGGAGCTCACTGGTGTCCGTGAACCCAAATCGGCTCGGATCGACTGCGGGAGCAAGCATGCTGACTGGGAGTTTGAACTTGTCCATCACATCCCGGGTTCAATGACTGGGACAGGGTTGACCGTCGTGGCCTGAAGGCCTTTCTTGCCCTCTATGACGTTGAAAGCGACTTCGGTGCCGTCCTCGAGCTCGTCGAACGTCAGGCCATGGACGGCGTGTTTGTGGAAGTAGACCTCCCCCCCGCCTTCCTTGAGGATGAATCCGTACCCCTGATCTCGAAACAGCTTAGAGATCACGCCACGGTACGGCGGGATGGGCTCGGTCCGAATCTCTTTCGATGCCCGCTTCTCCCGAAACTTCCGGATTTCGATGGCGACCGCATCGAAGGCGGCGCGGATGGCTTCTTCAAATGTCTTGTCTTCCTTGCGTGAAGTGATCGTATGACGCCTCGGGAGGGTCACGATCACGACCGCTTCGGCCACGTTCTTCAGCTTCTTGTGATGACGATTCTTGGTCAGGGTCACCCGCCCGTGGATGATATCGTCATGGCCGCGTTGGAGATCGGCCATTCGTTCTTCAATCTCGGTGCGCCAGCGGGGGGTCATGGTGACATTGCGGCTGTCAATCTGGAGATCCATTGCGCTCCTCTCTTGTGGTGTCCTGACTCCTTGTGTCAGCAAACGATATGCCCACCTCAGTAGGAAACGAGAGGACAGAGGTAGGAGGCTATGGGCCTGATTATACTTGTCTCTGGCCCCCCAACGCTCGCCCCTTATCGCGCCTTCGACTGGGGCTTTTTTCCTCAGAGGTTTCTCGGCCAGTGAAGCCCAATGCACCAGTTGATATCGGCTACAGACAACGGGGGAGACGCGAAGGGGCCGTGCCGGTTCTGAGTTGTGAGTTCTGAGTCGGGAGTTTCCGCTGATAACTCAGCACTCAGAACTCTTAACTCACAACTTTCATCTCTTGCCAATTGCCTCTCTCCTGGTACCCTTCGGCTTTGGAACGTGACTTGCGTCGCCAGCGGGCGATGCCGACGCTCAGGAAGCAGAGTCTGCAAGATTACTTGCGTAGTCGATTCGGGCCGAGCGCGGTGTTGGTGTCGTACGGCCCGATCGGACAGGAAAGCGCGAAAGGAGCGTACAAACAGTACGGCTACGGGAAGCCGATCAAGATGACCTTTCGGGTAGGCAAGGCCTCGCGGTCAGCCGTGATCGAGACGATGAGTCCCGGGCCATTCGGCCATGAGCATCCAGCCGATCGGGCGCAGGCGATGTTGTGGGACTACGATTCGTACAAGCGTCTGCCTCGCCATGTGAAGGCCTTGGATGTCGGAGCCTTCACGACCGATCAGTCCCTCATGTCGGTGGCGTGCGCCCGCGAGTTCTTCGTGTTGACCGAGTGGGTTGACGGGACGAGCTATCATCACGACTTGGAGCGCTTGGCGCAAGGGGACGCGCTGACCGAGCTTGATAGACGGAGGGCCCGGGAGCTTGCGAACTATCTGGTTCAGGTTCATCGGAAAAAGCGCAAAGACGCACAGCTCTATCGCCGCCGATTGCGCGAGCTGATCGGCCACGGCGAGTGCATCATGGGCCTGACCGACAGCTACCCCGATCGCTACCACTTCATCACGGAAGATCTCCTTCGGGCGATCGAGGAAGCCTGCAACCGGTGGCGCTGGCGCTTGCGCGAGCGGGCGAGTCGACTCTCTCAAGTGCACGGCGATTTTCATCCTTGGAACGTCCTGTTCCGCCGCGGGACTGACTTCACGGTCCTGGATCGGTCGCGTGGAGAGTGGGGTGAGCCGGCTGACGATGTGACCTCGATGACGATCAACTACTTGTTCTTTTCGCTGTCTCGTTGGGGCAAGCTCAAGGGGCCGCTGGAGGTTCTCTTCAGGTCTTTCTGGGACACTTACCTGGCGGAGAGCAAGGACGAGGCCGTGTTGGAATGCGCCGCGCCCTTCTTTGCGTTCCGGGGGTTGGTGATCGCCAGCCCTCTGTGGTATCCGGATCTCTCGCTTGACGTGCGGCGGAAAATTTTTCGGTTTGTGGAAAACGTGCTGGACGTACCACGCTTCGAGCCGGATCGGGTGAACGAGTACCTTGGGTAGCGAGGAATTTGGCGACCTTGCGACTTGGTGAAGTCGCAAGTAGTTGAAGCAATTCTTATCATGTCGTCCCCGAATCACCCAATCACGAACTCACCAAATCACCAGATCGGCTTCGCCATCTGGATTACCGGCCTGCCGGCTTCGGGCAAGAGCACGATCGTGGCCGCGCTGCGGCCGAAGCTGGAGGCGTTGGGCTGCACGGTCGAGGTGTTGGAATCGGATGCCGTCCGTCGAATCATCACGCCGGCCGCCACCTACTCCCAAGCGGAACGGGATCTCTTCTATCGCGCGCTGGCCTTCCTCGGCGCCCGTTTGGTGGCGCGCGAAGTGACGGTGATCTTCGATGCGACCGCCAGCCGGCGGGCCTATCGCGAGTTTGCCCGGGGGCTCATCAAGCGGTTTATCGAGGTGTCGGTCGAATGCCCGTTGAGCGTGTGCATGGAGCGGGACAAGAAAGGCATCTACCAGAAAGCAGTACGGGGCGAGTCATCCACGGTTCCCGGCCTTCAAGCTCCATACGAAGCCGCACTGGCGCCGGACCTACGGGTGGATACGACCAAGACCGAGCCGGACCAGGCTGCCGAGGAAATCCTGGCCCTCGTACGGCGGCGGTTTCTCAGCTCGAAAGCGAATAGCGAATAGCGAGCGGCGAATAGCTCTTGAACAGGAGCGAATAGCCGATAGCCCATAGCGAATAGCTCAGGGTGACCGGCTGCCAGCTATTAGCTGCTAGCTACTCGCTCATGAGGCTGTCGGCTATTCGCTGCTGGCTATTTCGCGTCCCCTCTTATCGAAACACCAACACGGGATACTTGGCGGCGTGCAGCAGGGCGTGCGAGACGCTGCCGAGCACGAAGCGCGTCACTCCGCGCCGTCCGTGAGTCCCCATGAGAATGAGATCGGGTCTGATCTTGTCGGCTTCTTGAAGGATGACGGAAGCCGGCGATCCCAGCGACGCGACGGTTTTGGACGTGTAGCCGAGTGGTGTCACTCGTGAAGCGACATTGTCCAAGAAATCCTGCGCGCCCAAGAGTGCCTGCTTCTCCAATTCTCTTGCCGCGGCTTCATGCGCCGGCCACGGCGGCTTCGTGGTGGGCACGACGGTCATCAGAATCAGCTCCACCGTCTCCCGAAACGGCTTTCTGTCAAGAAAACGAAGCGCGGCTTCCGCATCGTACGGGCCCTGCAGCGGAAGTAAGACCTTCTGCAACGCCTTGACCGGCGCGCTGACGATGAAGGTTGCGCAGGGGGCGAGCGTCAACACGCGGTGAGAAACGCTCCCCAAGAGCCGCTCTTTTACGGGACCAAGACCGCGGGCGCCCATCAGGATCAGATCGACTTTCTGCTGTTCCGCGGCGGTCACGATGGCTTCCGCCGGTGTACCGAGCTGGAGCTGTCGCGTCACAGGACCGGCATTCATCGGCAGCAGGGAGGTGATGCGGTCCAGGAGCCGCTCGCCGTCTTCCCGCATGCTGTTCTCCAACGCCGTATACAGTTCATTGGCGACCTCCGGCACCATCATGGGATAAGCCGGTTTGGGAACGTCCAGCGTATGGAGGAGGATGAGCTCCTCGGCTCGCATGAAATATTTCAGCGCTCGCACGGCTTCATAGGAATTATCCGATCCATCGACGGCTATCAGAATGCGCATGGCGTCCTCCCTTCGAATAGTCAATGGTCATTGGTCATCAGCCGAGGGAGCAGAAGATGTCATTGGTCACTGGTCATTAGTCGAAGGAACCAAGGAACGGTATGATCCTTATTCTTCCGCATTGGCCGATGACGAATGACTGATGACCGATGACTATCGACCATTGACCAATGACGGTGGTCCCACGTAGCACTGTTCACATTCCGCTTCACGTCCCCGCACGATTCGTCGGCCCTTGAGCGGACCGCGCTCCGCCGTGATCACCGTCCACTGGCCGTCGCGGTCATGATCGTCATAGTAGAGGATGACCCAATCCTTCGTCTTATCCATCCGGTGAGCCCTGGCGGTATTGGAAAACAGAGCCGTGTAATGGCGATTCTCTCGTTGCGTGTGGAGAATGGGGAGCCATGCTTCGCCGGTCGGGTTGAATCGTTTGGGCGCGATCATCTTCAACTCGCCACGCGCCACGCGTTCCCGATACTCACGGTCAACCTCCAGGAGTTCTGCTACCGACGGTTCGTCGGCTTCGGTGTGGGCTCGACTCCGCACCCGACCCAGGCGGCTCGCCAGAGAATCCATGATGCCGGCAAGTTTCTTCTCGCCGACACCCTCGATCTCGGCGAGGCGGCCGTCGTGGGCCGCGATTTCCAACTGCTCCAGGGTGTCGATGCCGAGATCCTCGTGCAAGCGCCTCGCCAACGATGTTCCAATACCGGGCACGGAGGCGAGCACATCGACGGGGTCCGCTTCGCCGCGGAGCCGAGCGAGCATCGGCAACGTGCCGGTCGAGACGAGGTGGTGGATGGAACGAGCCAGGCTCTGGCCGATGCCGGGGAGCGCGCGAAGGCCGTCCACGCCCTCGCGTTCGACGATGTCCGCGACGGATTGTTGGAGCCGCTCCAGTGTCTCCGCGGCGCGGCGATAGGCGCGGACACGGAATGGATTCGCTCCCTGGTCCTCCAGGAGGCGTGCGACTTCCCGCAACCGACCGGCGATTTCTCGATTCAGCATTTCTGCCATCGGTTCACTCGTAGCGCAGTGCCTCGATCGGGTTGAGGCGCGAGGCTTTATTCGCCGGGTAGAGGCCGAAGAACACGCCGACGATGACGGCGAAACTGAACGCGATGGCGACGGCCTGCGGCGAGACGATCGCGGGCCATCCCATCACGGTCGTGAGCGCCCGCGCGCTCACGATCCCGGTCAGAATGCCGAGCAGCCCGCCCATGGCGCTGAGGATCACGGATTCGATCAAGAATTGGAGGAGGATATGTCGTCGAGTGGCGCCGACGGCGAGTCTGATCCCGATCTCGCGCGTCCGTTCCGTCACTGAGACCAAGAGGATGTTCATGATGCCGATCCCGCCGACGATGAGCGAGATCGAGGCGATGCTGAGCAGCATGAGCATCAAGGTCCGGCTTGCCCCGGCCATGGTCTGGGCGATGTCCTCCATCGTGCGGATCGTGAAATCGTCCTCCTCGGACGTCCGGAGGCGATGGCGCTGCCGGAGCAAATCTCGTATGCCCCTCACGACTTCCTGAACCATGCTCCGTTGCCCGGCTTGCACCAGGATGATCCCGACCGTTCCGAGGAATTTCGTGCCCAGCACGCGCCGCTCCGCCGTGGAAAATGGAATGACGATCACGTCGTCCTGATCTTGGCCTTGAAGGGTTTGCCCCTTTGAACTTAGGATGCCGACCACGCGCAGCGGGACGTTCTTGATCCGGATCTGCGCGCCGATCACCTCTTCGCCCCGCTCGAAGAGGTTGGCGACGACGGTCTTGCCGAGCACGGCCACCTTGGCCGCTCCGCCGTCGTCCGACGACGTAAAAAAGGTGCCGTCGCTCAACGGCCAGTTGCGCAGTTCGGGAAAGTTGGCCGTGGCGCCCACGACGACCGTGTTCCAGTTCTTGTTCTCATGCACGACTTGCAAGACCGCCCGTGTGGCGTAGAGCACTCCCGCGACCCCGGTGACTTTCTGTTCGATGTCGCGGGCATCCTCCACGGTCAAGGTGGAAATCGTGCCCAGGCCGCCGCGCACACCGCTGACCGTGGTGGCGCCGGGAATCACGATCAGGACGTTTGTGCCCAGGCTCGCGATCTCCGATTGAATGGAAGCGCTCGCCCCTTGCCCGAGGCTGACCATCGTGACGACCGCGCTGATTCCGATGATGATGCCGAGCATGGTGAGCCCGGACCGGAGCGGGCTTCGCCGGAGAACCCGCAGCGCCGTCTGTATGGTCATCAGTAAACAGTTCATCTGGTGATTTCATGATTTGGTGATCTGGTGAAGTGAATTTGTTGAAGTACGATTTGCTGATTCAGTGAACTAAAGACCTGTCCAATACTTCGCCAGATCACCAGATCAAACCTTCCTACCTGAAGCGCGGCCCCATCCCGAATCCTGGCGGGAGACCCTGCTGCGTCGTTTCTTCGGTCGCAGCCAAGCCGATGATCACCCGGTCGCCTTCTCGCAACTCACCGCTTTCGACCTCGGTGAAGGCAGAGTCGCCCACTCCGGGTTTGATCGGAACCGGGCGCGGCCGATCCTTCGCCTCGAGCCACACGGTGGGTTCCTTACGGTCCGCGGGCGCGCCGGCCGGTTTGAAACGCAGCGCCGCATTCGGGACCCGCAAGACGGCATCCTTCTGGGCCGTGAGGATCGAGACGTTGGCGGTCATGCCCGGCTTGAGTTTCAACTCACGATTATCGACTTCGAGGACCACGTCGTAGGTCACGACGTTTTGAATGCTGATCGGGGCATTGCGGACCTGTGCGACTACGGCCTTGAACGACTCGTTCGGATAGGCGTCGACGGAAAACTCCGCCCGCTTGCCTTCGGCGACCCCGCCGATATCGGCCTCGCTGACGTTGGCGTTCACCTGCATGTGAGTGAGGTCTTGCGCGATCAGGAAGAGCGTCGGTGTTTGGAAACTCGCGGCGACGGTCTGGCCGACATCCACATTGCGAGAGATGACGAGGCCGTCAACGGGGGAATAGATCTTCGTGTAGCCCAGGTCGAGCTCGGCGTTCGCGAGCGCGGCTTCCGTTTGGTCCACCTGGGCTTGAGCGATTTCCAGTTGTGCCTGCGCATCCCGATAATTCGTGTTGGCAAGATCCAGATCGGCCTGGGCGACGAATTGTTGTTGGCGCAAGGCAACCATGCGATCCAACTCGAGCTTGCGTTGCGCGAGCAGGTTGCGGGCTTTGTTGAAGTTGCCGCGCGCTGAGCCGAGATTGGCGCGCGCCTGGATCACTCTGGTTCGGAACGGTGCCGGATCGATCTGGGCGATCAACTGTCCCTTGGTGACGACGGAATTGAAGTCGGCGAAGAGCGCTTGAATCTTCCCCGAGACCTGGCTTCCGACCTGAACGGTTCTAATTGGATTCACCGTACCGGTCGCGGTGACCATCGCACTGATCGGTCCGCGATCGACCGTCGCGGTCTTGTAGGCGGTCGGCGGTGCAGTGGGGGGAAGCCACCACCAGAGGGCGAGTCCGATGGCGAAGATTCCCCCCAGGGTGGAAAGCAGCGGCACCCACCTGAGATGTCGACGGGGAACGAGCCTGCCGAGCGCCCCGCCGGGGACCAGAAAGCGCGCGCCGACCGATGGAAAGGGCGCCGGCGCAGACGAATCGACCTGGTCATCCTGAGTGGCCTGTAGGTCCGGGAGGTTCTGGTCTTGGATATCGCGTTCCATCGCAGCCGTGTCCCCTCAAGGGTACTTCAAATCTCAAACCAAAGAGAGCAAGACGGATGCCCACACCTCATCGTACATTGATCGAAACCAGCCGCAATATCAGCGGGTTCATGCTGACCGATCGAGTCTCTTCGTCCAGAAAATCATGCAATGGGGAGATTCTCCCCATGAAGATTCTCCATACTGCGGCGGGGAGGGACACAGAGGGAAATTAGGAATTGAGAATTATGAATTGTGAATTGGAGGGAAGGAAACCGCCGACTGGAGGTCACTCAGTGCGAAGGAGGCGGAGAGAGGTGTTGAAGAAACCATCGACAGGCGTGATCGGCCACCTGTTCCAACGTGCCGGGTTCTTCAAACAAATGCGTGGCCTTGGGAACGATGACCAGTTCTTTCTCGCAGGCAAGCAGGGCGAAGGCTTGCTCATTCATCTCGATCACGGGGAAATCATAGCCGCCCACAATCAAAAGGGTGGGGGCTGTAACGCGCGGCAAGAACGGTTCAGCAAGGTCCGGGCGCCCCCCGCGCGAAACCACAGCTCCGATCGGGCCCGGCTCGCGGGCGGCGGCCTGCAAGGCGGCTCCGGCTCCGGTGCTGGCGCCAAAGTAGCCGATGAGGAGTTGACTGGTCGTCGGTTGGATCGCCAGCCAATGGGTGGCGGCAAGGAGCCGATCAGAGAGGAGATCGATGTCGAAGACCTTGCGTCGGTCATCGGCCTCGGTTTCGTCGAGGAGATCAATAAGGAGCGTCGCGAGCTTACCAGCCTGCAGAACTCGCGCCACGAATCGGTTCCGCGGGCTGAACCGTCCGCTACCGCTCCCGTGAGCGAACAGCACCAAACCCGCTGCCTGCTGAGGAACTGTCAAATCACCCTGCAGCTTGACCCGGTCAGCGGACACGACGACCGATTCTGATTGAACCACCTTCATACACTGACCTTTGCATAGAAGAGTTTCTTTGCAACCTCTGCTGTCAGTACATACAATGCCACGATCAGGCCTAAGACTGCGAGGAACGATGCTGGAAGAGAGGCAAATCCGAAGACCTTGCCCACCGGTGACAGCGGAATCAGTAGGGTCGCGACACCGATGAGAAGAGTGGCCAGGAGCAGGTACCGGCCGGGCCAACTCTTGAAAAAGGGTTTCCGCGTCCGAATCACCAACACGATCACCGAGGCCGAAATCACAGATTCCACAAACCAGCCGGCCCTGAATTGGTCCATTGATGCCTGGAGCAGGAGAAGCAGCACCACGAAGGTCAGATAGTCGAAGACGGAGCTGATCAAGCCGAAGGTGAGCATGAAGCGCCGGATAAATGGAATATCCCAGCGGCGTGGTCGGTCTACCCATTCGCGATCCACACGATCAGTAGCGATCGTCATTTCCGGGACATCCGTCAACAGATTTGTCAGCAGAATTTGCTTGGGGAGCAGGGGCAGGAATGGAAGGAAGAGAGATGCGCCGGCCATGCTGAACATGTTGCCGAAATTGGCACTCGTCGCCATGAACACGTACTTGAGTGTGTTGGCGAAGGTCGTCCTCCCCTCACGTACCCCCTGCACCAACACCCCCAGGTCCTTTTCCAGCAACACGATGTCGGCCGCTTCTTTAGCCACGTCCACGGCGCTGTCCACGGAAATGCCGACATCGGCGGCATGCAGTGCCGAGGCGTCATTGATCCCATCGCCACCATAGCCCACTACATTGCCGGTTTTCCTCAGCGCCCGGATGATGCGTTCCTTCTGATTCGGCTCGACCTCGGCAAAGACCTGGACCTCATTGACTTGCTGAAGGAGCGCCTCATCGCTCATCTGACGAAGGTCTGAACCGGTGAGAATGCGAGCACTCAACAATCCCACTTGCTGACTGACGTGGCGTGCCACGAGTCGGCTGTCGCCGGTGATGATCTTGAGGGTGATGCCAAGGCGACGCAATTGGCTCAACGTTTCTGGGATGCCGAGCTTGGGAGGATCGAAAAAAACCAGGAGGCCCAAAAAGATCATGGCCATCTCATCGTCCTTCGAAATCCGTTGTGCGGCAGGGACCTCTCGGTATGCTACACCCAAGATGCGGTACCCTTGACCACTGAGGGCTTCTGCCTGCTGCTGAATCTCTTCTCGGCAGGACGCGATGGCGACACAAGGTCCGGCAGGAGTCTCCACCGACTCGCAAACATCGAGCACGTTCGGCAAGGCCCCTTTGGTGATAATCAGGCGTGTGTCCGGGGCTGAGATCAGAATCGATAGCCGTTTGCGCACAAAGTCATAGGGCTCCTCATCTAGCTTGCGATAGGAGGAGAGATCGAAAGACCGATGGGTGCGGATGGCCTCATCGATGGGATTGAGGAACCCTGTTTCGAAGGCCGCGTTGAGCGAAGCGAAGAGCAATACCTTCTCGCTGGCCTTCCCGCATGCGTCGAGTGCGGCGTGCAAGCGCACGCGACCTTCCGTCAAGGTTCCCGTCTTGTCAGAGCAGAAGACATTCATGCTGCCGAAATTTTCGATCGAGGCTAGGCGTTTGACAATGACCCCATGGTCGGCCATCCGTTTCGCGCCGTGCGCCAGATTGATGCTGATGATCGCCGGGAGCAGTTGAGGCGTCAACCCAACCGCCAGGGCGAGTGAAAAGAGGAAGGAGTCTAGAACAGGACGTGCGAGGTACACGTTGACGGCAAAGATCGCGATCACCAGGATGAGGGTGACTTCCAACAGCAGGTAGCCGAACCGCCTCACGCCGCGTTCGAATTCCGTTTCCGGCGGAGCGAAAGCCAGACGATGCGAGACCTTCCCGAATTCTGTCTCTGTCCCGATGGTGACGACGACAGCTTGTGCGCTTCCGCTGACCACGTGGGTTCCAAGGAACAGGCTGTTCGTCCGTTGCGCCAACGGTCTATCGGCAGGCAATATTCCGGCGATCTTTTCGACCGGGTAGGTTTCCCCAGTGAGCGTCGCTTCATCGACAAAGAGATCCTTGGAATCGAGAAGCAAACAATCTCCCGGGATGCTGCCTCCTGCGGAGAGGACGATGATGTCTCCAGGAACCACCTCTTCCACGGGGATTTCTTGCCGTCGGCCATCGCGCATCACGTCGGCTTTGATTTGTACGATGGCAAGCAACTTGTCGACCGCTTCGGTTGCCCCTCGTTCCTGCCAGAACCCAAGCGCGGCGCTAATGAAGATGATTGTCAAGATGATCAGGGCGTCCGTCGGTTCACCGAGCAACAGGGCCAGGCCGGCGGCGAAGATGAGAATGAGGACAATAGGACTCTTGAATTGAGCGAACAGGAGGGAGAGGGTGACTATTCTCTTCTTTCTGTGAAGACGGGCAGAAGCATAAAGGGGTTGACGGCGGCGGGCTTCCTCAGTTGTCAGTCCATGGGGGGCTGTCTGCAGGCGACTAAGGAGGAGCGGCGCAGGCGTGCTCCAGAATGCCGATGCACACTCACCCATGCTCGCTTTATGTGCCAAGCGGAATCGGCTCTGTCTTTCTCTGCCAGGTCTTTGTCAGCCGAGCGATGAACTGAGTGATAAGAGACCTATGCAGCCGGCGGCGCAGGGTGATGCCGGGCGCTGTCACGTCTCCACAGTTCACACAGCGCCAGGCGTACAGCCAATGGAAACCACTTCCGTCGTTCATGTCGATGAACGTATCCACGATCGTGAGGCCGTGGCACCGTCGGCATCGCATCAAGAGCCCTCCTGCCTTTGTTGAAAAGCTAACAGCGAACAGCCGGTAGCTACGGACGGGCGCCCGTGAGCTTCACAGTTCCAAGCTATTAGCTATCAGCCATTCGCTCCTATTCGAGAGCTATTCGCTATACGCAGTTCGCTTGGCGCTTCGGTTTTTATTTTCTAATGGCACTCGGTCGGGCAGAGGAACACGAAGTAGATCACGATCGCGACACCCAGCAAAACGGCCCCAAGCATCAACCAGTGAGTCCGTGTCATGTCGTTGGAAACGAGCAAGTCCAGTGCCATATCCGCATAGTTCTGAGTCATGAGTGCTGAGCGTTGAGTTGGGAACTCAGAACTCATCACTCAGAACTCAAAACTCCACGAGGATGTCGCCTTTCGCTACAGCGATGTCATCGACCACTGTAGCAAGACTCCACCGCTGCGAGCGAAAAGAGAGCAGCGAACAGCTAGTAGCCAAGAGCCCGCAGAAAAGTTAGAAACAAATCATCCGCTTCCAGCTATTCGCTGTGAGCTGCTCGCTTGTTGTTAGATGGCACCGGCCTTGCTGTTCTCTTCGGCAGGACTGCACGGAGGAGCTATGGCCGGACCGCTGTTCAGTAAGATTCTCGTCCCAGTGGATTTTTCACAATGCTCGGATGAAGCCTTCCGCATCGCGCTCTCGCTCGCACGAACTTTCCAGTCAGAGGTGTTGCTGCTGCATGTCGTCGATGTCAGGAGCCTGGGGACGCTGAACCGCCTCGGCCTGGCTGAGCCGTCTGCGGAGAAGGGCCAGAAGAAGCGCCTGCGCCATCATGCTCGGCTCAATGCGCGCCGCCTGCTGCAGATGGACGAGGCGAAAGGGGTGACGATCCGACGGCTGATTGCGGAAGGGGCTCCGTTTGTCGAGATCGCCCGCACGGCGCGGATGGAAAAGGTCGATCTGGTCGTGATGGGAAGTTACGGAGGCATGGCCGGCTATGTGGATAAGATCTTCTTCGGGAGTACGGCGGAGAAGGTCGTGCGGACAGCCGGCTGCCCCGTCCTGACGGTGCCGTTGTCCATCCGCACCCAGGCCAAGGCTATGAAGGTGTAAGGAGGGAGGAATTCAATGACGAACAATCGCGAATCGGTTGGCGTACGAGGAATGACACTCTGGCTCTTGGTGTGCGGCTTTGTGTTGAGCGGTCTGGTTTCGGCGTCCGCGCAGACGGAGCAGCAGATCGAAGTGCGAATCAAGGATTTCACCTTTGTGACCAAACAGGGTGTGCTCCGGCTCGGGCTGCCGACCGTCATCACGATACGCAACGAGGACGGCGAACGCCACGATTTCGGCTCCGTCATGTTCGAGGGGATTCCGACCAAGATCGAAAGCGAGGGAACCATCGCTTACGGCCGAGGCATCGGCGGAGTGTTGGTCGACCCCAAGCGGGCGGCCGTGATCCGTTTCAATATGGAGCGGCCAGGACGACATGAGTTCCGGTGCTCGATCCATCCCAACATGAGAGGCGAGCTGCTGCTCCTGAACGTCGAAGCGGTCTGAACGCAGGTGAGAGGCAATGGGCTGGAGACGAAGAAGCCATACCAGTTCTGAGTTCTGAGTGAGGAGTTCTTGCTGGCAACTCAGAACTCAAAACTCTCAACTCAGAACTCCTTTCGTGCGCCCCGAGCCTCGCACCTCTTGTCAAATGGAATCGAGAGAGATGGCTGCGTTGATCAGAAGAGTGGTGTTCGCGACCGACTTTTCTTCCTGCGCCGAGCGCGCGCAGGAATATGCGCTCGCCATGGCTTCAGCCTGGGGCGCGAGCCTGGATATCCTGCACGTCGTCGAGTTCCAGCCCGGAATGGACGTGGAGTTCCCTGTCAACCAGATGTATCTCGATCATCGGAAGGAGGAAGCGGGTCCTTCGCTTCAATCGGCGAAGGAACGAGCGATTCGCGCCGGCCTCTCGGCACAGACGCATCTGCGTGTGGGCGTGCCGAGTCAGGAAATTCAGACTTGCGTCCGCTCGAGCGGTGCAGACCTCGTGGTCCTGGGAACACATGGGCGGACCGGCCTCGAGCACGTATTGCTGGGCAGTACGGCCGAACGGATCGTACGAATCGCTCCCTGCCCGGTTCTTTCGGTGAAGGCGTCTCAACCGGAGGGCGCGGGTGAGGCCCCGTCGGCAACGAAGGTGAAGATGCGAAGGATCGTGGTTCCTGTAGATTTCTCCGATTGCTCGCTGGACGCGCTGGAATTTGCCGTCCAATTCAATAAACCGTTCGGGGCGGCCATCACGCTGCTTCATGTGATGGAACCGGTCGCCTATGGGTTGGATTTCACGTTGGTTCCCCCGAAGGAGTGGAAGCATCAAAAAGAGCGGGTAGCCGCGAGGCTTGACGAGCTTACGGCCGCATTGACCGGCAGCGGCATAGCCACCGACCATGTGTTGCGGAGCGGGCTTCCTTCGGATTCGATCGTGGGGTTCGTTCGGGAACGGGGATTCGATCTGATGATCATGGGAACGCATGGTCGGAGGGGGCTCTCCCACTTGTTGAGCGGGAGCGTGGCCGGGGCCATGCTTCGCCTGGCACCCTGTCCCGTCCTGACGGTGCACAGCCCGAAATTCGGCTCGGAACACCGCCGCGTCGTCTCGACGCAGATTGTTCAGTCAGTCACGACCTGATGGAGGGAGGTTCGCATGACCACGGCAGCGAAAACGCCGAGAGCATCCGTGCCGGTGCCTCAACGAAGGCCTTCGGCCGAGAACCCGATTGAACTTCCCGATGGAATGTGGGAGCGGATCGCCGCGAAAGCCTATCAGCTTTGGGAGGAACGAGGTCGCCGCGCGGGGTTCGACTTGCAAGATTGGCTTGACGCCGAAGAGGCGGTAATGGAAGAGATGCATGAAGCTCGCGAGTGATACCTCAGCGGGGATCTGGGTTCCGATCAGTCCTTCGCTGGATGCCGTCCTGAGCCGCCTCGAAGCGCTCTCCCTGGAACCGCGTTTTGCGATGCAGCGAGAGCTTGCACTGGCTCGAGCGCTCCAACCGTACCTGGAAACAGGATCGGCGCGGCTCCTCTCGCCCTTGGCTCAGGAAGTCGAGCTGGCCAACCTTTATCTCTACGCCGACTTCTACCCGGAAGACGGTCAGTTGACCCTCATCGAGCAGTTGCGTGACGTCATCACGGAGCATATTCCGGAAGAAGAGCGGGCTTGGCTGGACCCTCTCAAGCATTCGTACATGGATCTGGTCGAGATCATCCAAGCCGGCGAAGAAGCCGACGTGATGGTCCTGCGCTCCATAGGAGACGGCCGTCGCTACCGCGTGAAGAGCGGGGAATTCGCCAAGGGATTCGGTGTGGGGCAAGTGCTGCTGACGCGCTTGATCCGCCAGCCGGGCGATCCCGAGTCGGAGGAGGCGGTCATCGCCGGGAACGCGCTCATCCTGTCGGCGGAGGATGGGAAGACCCTCTATGAGGGCGCACGGGAATGGGAACGAACGATGGAATTGTCGGCCGGCTCGCTGGTGCTCGGCGAATGGCAGGAGTTCGTGAAGCGATACGGGCACGTCCTGCTCTGGGGTTTTGCGCAATTGCGCACGGTTGCGCTGGTCGAGGCGGTGGTCGGTATCGAGTACGTGTTCCCGAACGGCCAGCCCTATCTCTACGCGGTGGCCTTGTACGAGCACCACGAGTTCAAGTTCCTGGCCGCCGGGTTCGACGAGCTAGAGGGATGGCAAACCGATACAGCCGGCAGGGCGGCGGCGGAGTCTGTTACGGCTGATAGTCGGGCGACCCGTTCCTGGATCAAGAAAGCCACGAAGTCGGGAAAGGGCGATGAGATCGTCGCCCGGGCGACTCTGACGACGACTCAGTTGCTGGTCGAATCCGATTCACCCGATCGACTGAACTCCATCAAGCACCAGCTTGCGGCCAGTTTCGGATTTTCTCTCCACTTCCGAGGCGAATCGCTTACCCCCCCGCCTCGCCAGGTCGAGGAAACCCAACTAATGGAAGGCGGGCCCCTCACGTTCCGGGTCACTCCCGAAGAGGATCGCACCCTTCTCGCCGCATTTCTGGAGACCACCTACCTTGAGTGGGCCGACCAAGAGAGCCCCGCCCTCAACGGGAAAACACCGCGCCATGCCGCGGCGACTGACGGACGTAAAGCCGTAGCGGCCATCATCGACCAAATGGAGCGAAACGATCTCGGTGTGAGGCGAACGGGGCAGCCCGCGTTCGACTACAACATCCTGCGCGCCCATGTGGGCCTCTGCTAGGGGACAAGTGTTGAGTCATGAGTGAAGAGTGCCGAGTGAGTGAAAGGTGATGCGAAGTTCGACGGAGCTAAGCGAAATTCTCGAGAGGTGTCGGTCTCAATCGTCCGGCATCCTCAGCGCGCTCCTTGCTGTTCAGGAAGCGCTCGGGCATGTGCCTGTGAAAGCGATTCCAGAGATCGCCGGCGCGCTGGGGGTTACGGAAGCCGACGTCGCCGGCGTATTGTCCTATTATCCTGATCTGCGCACCCGCGCTCCGGGCCGGCACGTCGTGCGGGTCTGCATGGGAGAGTCCTGCACGGCCAACCATTGTGGGCGCGTCTTGCGCGAATTCCAGGAGCACCTGCGCGTCGATATCGGAGAAACAACTCCCGGAGGCCGGTTCACCTTGGAGAAGGTGTACTGCGTGGGCAACTGCGCCGTATCGCCGAGCGTCATCATTGACAGCGACCTCTATGGACGAGTGGCACCCTCACACGTCCACGAATTGCTGGAACGATACGGGTGAATTCTGAATTCTGAATTCTGAATTACGAATTAGGAATTCTGAATTTCTCTACGGTGTTCTCCAAAGCAATGCATCATTCATAATTGAGAACTCACAATTCAGAATTCATAATTCAGAATTCATAATTCAGAATTCAGAATAGCCCATGGTCCGAATATACCTTCCCAACGATACCTCATCCCGCGCGGCGGGCGCCGCAAGACTGGCCGATGCCTGGAGAGAGCGACCGGAGATTCAGCTCATCCGCACGTCGTCGCGAGGCGCCTTTTTCCTTGAGCCAGCAGTCGAACGAGACTCGCCACGAGGCCGGATTGCCTGGTTCAACGTGACACCGGACGATCTGCCGCAGATTGTGGCGGGGGAGGGGGGAACACCGATCGAGTCCATTCCCTTCTTGAACAGACAAACCCGTTTCACCTTCGGCAACTTCGGTATAACAGAGCCGCTGGCCCTCGATGAATATCAAGCTCGCGGCGGGTTCACTGGCCTCCAGACCGCGCTGGCGATGTCGCCGGACGCCATTATCGAGGAGCTCAAAATTGCGAGGTTACGAGGCCGTGGCGGGGCGGCGTTCCCTGTCTGGAACAAGTGGCACGTGGCGCAACAGATGGGCGCCGATCAGAAGTACGTGGTGGTGAACGCCGACGAAGGAGACGCGGGGACCTACTGCGATCGGATGGTGCTGGAAGGCGACCCCTTCCGATTGATCGAAGGCATCTTGATCTGTGCTCGTGCCATCGGAGCAACCAAGGGATACATCTACTGTCGCCAGGAGTATCCTGCAGCGGCGGCAACCGTCCGATCCGCGATTCAGAAAGCCTGTGAGGCGGAACTCCTGGAATTGAACGGTCGCCCCTTCGAGATCGAAGTCGTGGTCGGCGCGGGCTCCTATGTCTGTGGAGAGGAAACGGCGTTGTTGGAATCGTTGGAGGGCCGCCGCGGGGTCGTCAGAGCGAAGCCGCCCTATCCGGCCGTCTCAGGACTGTATGGGAGGCCCACGGTGGTCAGCAATGTCCTCACCTTTGCGAGCGTGCCGAACATTCTCGCCCGCGGCGGGGCTTGGCATGCGTCGATGGGAACCGATCGTTCGCGCGGCACGGTGGTCCTGCAGATCGGCGGGCGGGTCAAGCAGCCGGGACTTGTCGAGATTCCGTTCGGGCCGACATTGCGGCAAGTCTTGGATCAGTTCGGCGGCGGCATGGCCCCGGGGTCCCGCTTCAAAGCCGTGCAGGTCGGCGGGCCCTTGGGGAGTCTCTTTCCCGAATCGAAGCTCGACATTCGGATCTGCTACGACGCGTTCACGGAGGCCGGTGCCGTGCTCGGCCATGGCGGGATCGTCGTCTACGACCAAGACACCGACATGGTGGAACTGGCTCGCCACTTCATGGCCTTCGCGGCCGATGAATCGTGCGGGAAGTGTACCCCGTGCCGGATCGGCTCCGTGCGGGGTCGTGAAATCTTGGAGCGTATTCAGGATGGGCAAGGTGCACCCGACGACCTGGAACTGTTGTTCGATCTTGGCGAGACGATGAAAGCGGCGAGTCTCTGTGCCTTGGGAGGGCGGGCTCCCTATCCGGTGCTGACGGCGATCGAGCATTTTCCAACAGATTTTCGAAACCGGTTGCAGCACTAGAAACTCATAACTTAGAACTTTTCTTCTCATGAAGCTGACGATCAACGGGCGATTGGTCATCGCCTCGCCGGGCGACACCATCTACGAGGCTGCAAAGAAGGCGAGGATCGCCATCCCGGGTTTGTGCGTCTCCGATCAGCTCAAGCCGTTTGGGTCCTGTCGTCTCTGTCTGTGCGAAGTCGCCGGCCAGTCGGGAACGCCGGCGTCCTGCACGACGCCGGTCCGTGAAGGCATGGTGGTGAAAACGGAGGGCGAGCGGCTGACTCGCCTCAGGCGCAACCTCGTTGAGTTGTACTTGTCCGAGCAGCCGTCGGGCTCTGAGACACCGGAGGTCCTCCAACGCCTCGCGATGTCGCTTGGGCTCAGAAAGGTCCGGTACCAGCAACCGGCCAAGCGGGTGGACTTTCGCGATGCCTCGAATCCGTTCTTTGCATTCGATAACGCGCGCTGTATTTCCTGCGCCCGCTGCGTCCGGGCCTGCGATGAGATTCAAGGCACCTTTGCGCTCACCATGATCGACCGGGGATTTGCCGCCAGGCCGATCGCCGGAGCAGAGCCGCTTGCCGGATTGCCTGATGGGTTCGCCTCGTCGAACTGCGTCTCCTGCGGAGCCTGCGTGAAGGAATGTCCGACCGGCGCCCTGTCGGAAAAAACCGTGCTTGAATGGGGGGGGCCGACACGCTGGATCCGAACGACCTGCGCCTATTGCGGCGTCGGCTGCCTCTTCGATGCCGGAGGTCGAGACGGACGAGTCGTGAGCATGATGCCTGCCGACGAGGGACCGTCCAACCGGGGTCATGCCTGCATGAAAGGGCGCTTCGGGTGGACCTATATCTCCGCTCCGGATCGCCTGCTGGTCCCGCTTCTGCGCAGCGGTGACGGCTGGAGAGAGATCTCCTGGGATGCGGCTCTGGATCGAGTCGCATCCGAATTCATACGGATCAAAGAGGCGCATGGGCCGGATGCGCTCGCGGCCATCTCGTCCAGTCGCGGGACAAATGAGGAAAATTATCTGTTCGGCAAGTTCATGCGCTGCGTGATCGGGACCAATCATATCGACAACTGCGCCCGCGTCTGCCACAGCGCGACGGTGACCGGCATGATGGAGACGCTCGGGGCGTCGGCGGCGACGAACTCGATTCAGGATATCGAGCAGGCCAAGCTGATCATGGTGGTGGGAGCGAATCCGACGGAGTCGCATCCGGTGGTCGGGGCTTTGATCAAGCGGGTGGCGCGTCGAGGTATACCGCTCATCGTGATCGATCCGCGCAGGACGGAGCTTGCGCGATTGGCCGATCTGCACCTCCAACTGAAGCCGGGCACGAACGTCGCTCTGCTCAACGGATTGGGCCATGTCATCGTGCAGGAAGGGTTGTTGGACAAAGCCTTCCTCGCCGCCAGAACGGAGGGCCTCGATGATTGGCTGGATACGGTCAAGCCTTGCACGCCTGAAGTCACGGAGCGGATCACCGGGGTGCGCGCCGATCTCATCAGCGACGCAGCCAGACGCTACGCGACGAGCGGCGCCTCGCTCTGTGTGCACGGTCTGGGCGTGACGGAACATCGGTGGGGCAGTCACGGAGTGATCGCGCTGTGCAACCTCGCGCTCGCGACGGGGAACATCGGCCGTCCCGGCACAGGGATCAACCCGCTCAGGGGACAGAACAACGTCCAGGGCGCGTCGGACATGGGATGTTTGCCGACCTATTTTGCCGGCTATCAAAGTCTCGACGATCCCGAGTTGGCGGTTCGGCACCAGGTCGTCACGGGACGTCCGCTTCCCACAAAGCGAGGGATGAAGACTCCGGATATGTGGGATGCGGCGCTGACAGGCGATCTCAAAGGTCTCTGGATCATCGGCTACGACGTCGCGCAGACCGATCCGAACCTGAAAAAGGTCAGGCAGGCGCTGCAAAGGCTGGAGTTCCTGGTGGTTCAGGATCTGTTCCTGAGCGAGACGGCGAAACTGGCCCACCTGGTCATTCCCGGGGCGGCCTTCCTCGAGAAAGACGGCACCTTCACGAGCTTGGAGCGGCGCATCCAGCGCATCAGAAAAGTCGTGGAGCCGCCGGAGGGCGTCCTGCCGGACTGGAAGGTGGTGTGCGAGGTCTCCACGAGGATGGGCTATCCGATGAGCTATGCCCATCCGTCCGAGATCATGGACGAAGTTGCCCGCCTCACTCCGATGTTCGCCGGTGTGTCATACGAACGCCTCGAATCGACCGAAGGTCTCCAGTGGCCGGTGCCGGCAAAGGATCACCCCGGCACACCCCTCATGCATGCCGAGCGATTCCCGAAGGGCAAGGCGCGCTTCGTGGGTGTCGAGTACCTGCCTCCGGGAGAATCCCCGAGCGACGCTTATCCCTTCCTCCTGATCACGGGACGCATTCTGCAGCACTATGGTTGCGGGGCGCAGACGCGGCGGACGGAGATCATGCATCTGGTGGATGTGGACGCGCTGGAGATGCATCCAGCGGACGCGGCGGCCGGCGGATTCAGGGGCGGAGAGTGGGTACGTATGGTGAGCGAGCGCAGCGATGCCGTCTTGCCGGTGGCGATCAGCACGCGGGTGCAACGAGGCCAGCTTTTCACGAGCTTTCATTTTCCCGACACGGACGTCAATGCGTTACTGTCCTCCAGCGCGGATGAGAGCTCGAAGTGTCCCGAGTACAAAGTCTCGGCGGTTCGCGTGGAGAAACTCAGGGAGGCAGAGCAGCGTCGGAAAGCGGACGTGCCGCATCATGTGCGCGTGATCACATAAGGGGAAGATGGTCATTTGATCATTGAGCCATCGTTCATCGGGAAAAAGGGCAGGTGTTCAACGTGGATCACACAGGCTTGCAAATGGGTCAGTCGTCCATGACGCAATCGCCTGTTTTTGACATCGACGCCTATGCCCCGGCGCAGATGGCGGAGCGCGTGTGTGATCTGGGGATCAAGAAGGCAAGCGCGCCGACCCTGACGCTGTTGGCGCTCGCGGTGTTGGCCGGCGCCTTCATCTCGCTCGGCGCCTGGTTCTTTACCGTCACCGTGACAGGTGGCTCGTCACTGCCTGGCTCATTCGGGCTTGTCCGCTTGGCGGGCGGCGTGGCCTTCAGCCTAGGCCTCGTGCTGGTTGTGGTGGGTGGCGCAGAACTGTTTACCGGGAATAACCTGATCGCCATGGCCTGGGCGACGGGCTGTGTGACCAGTCGGCAGGTGCTCCGCAACTGGGGGTGGGTCTATCTTGGCAATGGGCTCGGCGCAGTGGGGACTGTCATGCTCGTGTGGTTGTCGGGCGTGCAAGGACTGGCCGATGGGGCGGTCGCTGAGACCGCCATCCGGATTGCGCGGAGCAAGGCCTCGCTGGGTCCGATTGAAGCTTTCGCCAGAGGGGTGCTGTGTAACGTGCTCGTGTGCTTGGCCGTCTGGCTCTGCATGGCGGCGCGCGGTGTGGCGGACAAGATTCTGGCCATCGTCTTTCCCATCAGCGCCTTCGTCGCCTGCGGGTTCGAGCATTCCGTCGCGAACATGTTTTTTCTGCCCTTGGGGCTTCTGCTCGCGAGTTCGACGCCGGCTCCAATTCCCCCGGACGGCGCCATGGCGAATTTGGTTCTCGTCACGATCGGCAACATCCTGGGCGGGACCGTATTGGTCGCGCTTGTGTACTGGTTCGTGTATTTGAGAACCGAGCGACGCCGGGAAGACTTACGCGCTAGCCAGGGCGCATGAACTTTATCCATCGAAGAACCACGCGCAGTGGGGATTGAGACTCCGGCAAACGGCGGCGTGATCAGTCAATGCATGCTTGAATGCCTGAACGGCCAGAAGATCGGGCCTTACCGGCTGGAGGTCGAGTTGCAAGGTCAACTCCGCTATACCGATCAACAGCAGGCCTCGCTCTATCTGGTCGACGAAGCCGGAGGACGATCGGAGAGACCGATCTTTCGCGGTCGATGCTGCGCAGGACGACCTTCGGCCTATGTGCCGGCGTGGATTGACGGGGAGTTTATCGCGCCGGCGAGCAGCCTGCCGGAGTTGAGTGAGGGCTTGGAAGCACTCTACCCAGGAGTTGCCCGAGGGCTTGGCGCGCTGCTTCCTGCGGGCGGGCGATTGTGGATTGCGTATGAGGCTTTTGATTACGACGGCCCGCTCCACCGTGAGACCAGAGCGGGGCTTGCCGCCAAGGTCCCTCTGATCGCGACTCCGATCGGGCGGTTGTTGTTCGACGCGGGATGCTGGACCGGATTGCGAAATTGGGATATCGCCGAAGGAGGCCGTGAGGGGCCGCGAAAGTTGCAGGGCAACAAAGCGCTCGATGACCGACATGCGCGAGCGGTCGCGGTCGCTCTGGTCGGGGAGTTGCTCGACTTCGTGCAAGGCCCTTCGGACGCAGAGGTGACCGACCGCGCCCAGGCACGAGCGCGCGAGATCGTGCCGTTGCTGCGATCGTTTGTCGATGTGCGAGACTGGGAGGATGCCACACATGCCGACTGACCGGAAGGGCGGAGAAGCAAAAACAGTCACGCTGAGCATCATCAAAGCCGATATCGGAGGATGGGTGGGGCATTCGGCCATCCATCCTGCGTTAGTCGAGTTGGCTGGGAAGAAACTGGCCGCAGCGAAGGCGAGCGGGCAGATTCTGGATTTTCACGTGACCGCCTGCGGCGACGATCTCCAGTTGATCTTTACCCATAGAAAAGGAGTGGATCATGAGCAGATACACCGGTTGGCATGGGAGACGTTTGAAGAGGGCACGCGGGAGGCCAAGGCGCTGCATCTTTACGGCGCCGGACAGGATCTGCTCTCCGACGCCTTCAGCGGGAACGTGAGGGGCATGGGACCGGGTGTCGCCGAGATGGAATTCGTGGAGCGCGCCTCCGAGCCCGTGTTGATCTTCATGGCTGACAAGACCTCCGCCGGCGCGTGGAACTTGCCCCTCTACAAAATGTTCGCCGATCCGTTTACGACGGCCGGGCTTGTGATCGCTCCAGGGATGCACCAGGGTTTCCGCTTTGAGGTCCATGACATCTTCGAGCACAAGAAGATCTTCTTCGATTGTCCCGAAGACTTGTACGACATGCTCGTCTTCATCGGCACCCCCGGTCGCTTTACGATCAAGCACGTGTTCTCGCGCGCCGACGGTACGATCGCCGCGGTGTCCTCGACGGAGCGACTATCGCTCATCGCGGGAAAGTATGTCGGAAAGGATGACCCGGTGATGATCGTGCGGGCGCAGCAGAATTTCCCCGCGGTCGGGGAAGTGCTGGAGCCCTTCCGGTATCCGTGGATCATCGAGGGCTGGATGCGGGGGTCCCACCATGGCCCGCTTATGCCCGTTTCGGTGAAACAGGCGACCCCGACGAGATTCGACGGGCCGCCGCGCGTAGCTTGCGTGGGGTTTCAACTGGCGGAGGGGCGGCTGATCGGTCCACGTGACATGTTCGACGATCCGTCTTATGATGAGGCCCGGCGCGACGCCAATCGTATCGCCGATTTCCTGCGGCTGCACGGGCCGTTCGAGCCGCATCGCTTACCGCTCGACGAGATGGAATACACGACTCTGCCCCAGGTGATGAAGAAGCTGGAAGCGCGTTGGGAGAAACTCTAAAGAAGTACGATTTGGCGATTTGGTGATCTGGCGAAGTGATTTGGAATTTGGTGAAGGACGATGTGGTGATCTGGCGAAAGAAGTGAAAGTAGGAAGTCGGATCTGGCGATCTGGTGAAGTGTTGGGTCAGAGCAATCCGAAACTTCACTCAATCACCAATTCACCAAATCGTACGTTGTGAAATCACCAGATCATCAGATCTGACTTCCTACTTTCCTTTATGGCGGATCAACAAACAACGGTCGGCATTCTCGTCGGCGGCGGGCCGGCGCCCGGCATTAACAGTGTCATCGGAGCTGCGACCATTCGAAGCACCCTCGGAGGGTGTGACGTGCTGGGCATTCTGGACGGCTTCAAGTGGCTGATGGATGGCAGTACCAGCCGTGTGAAACCGCTGTCCATCGAGGAGGTGAGCCGGATTCACTTCCGAGGCGGGTCCCACTTAGGCACGTCGCGGGCGAATCCCACGACGAAAGCGGAGCACCTGGACAACGTCCTTTCGGCCTTAGCGAGACTGAGCGTGTCCCGGCTCATGACGATCGGAGGGGACGATACCGCGTTTTCAGCGCTCAAGCTGGAACAGAAAGCCGCCGGCCGATTGCAGGTCGTTCATGTTCCGAAGACGATCGATAACGATCTGGATCTTCCGCACGGCATTCCCACGTTCGGCTTCCAAACGGCCCGTCATATCGGCGTGGGCCTCGTGCAAAACTTGATGGTCGATGCGCAGACGACCTCGCGGTGGTATTTCGTTGTGACCATGGGCCGCAAGGCCGGTCACCTGGCGCTCGGGATCGGCAAGGCCGCGGGAGCGACCCTGACCGTGATTCCGGAAGAGTTTACCGAGAGGCCCGTGCGCCTCAAGAAAGTGGTGGATGTTCTTACCGGTGCCGTCATCAAACGGTTGGCCGGCGGGAGGTCAGACGGCTTGGCGGTGTTGGCCGAGGGCCTCATCGAGCTGATCGACCCCCGTGACCTGAGCGGATTAGAGAATGTGGAGCGCGACCAACACGGCCACATTCGACTCGCCGAGGTGAATTTCGGAGCGGTGCTGAAGCGCGAGGTTGAGAAGGAGTTACAGGCATTCGGGATCAAGACCACCATCGTGGAAAAGAATATCGGCTACGAATTGCGCTGCGCCGATCCGATTCCGTTCGATATGGAATACACACGAGATCTCGGGTACTGTGCGGCGCAGTTTCTCTTGGATGGCGGGAACGCCGCGCTGGTGTCGATTCAAAACGGCCGATTTACCCCGATTCCGTTTGAGAAGATTCTGGATGCTGCCACCGGCAGGACGCGGGTGCGCATGGTGGATGTCGAATCGGGGTCCTACCAGATCGCGCGGCGGTATATGATTCGCCTCTCCCCGGAGGATTTCGCCGATCCCCACGCGATAGGCCGCTATGCCTCGGTCATCGGTCTTTCGCCGGAGGCGTTTCGGGCTCGATACGGATACGTGGTCACGGACGAGAGGGCATCCCGGGCCGACATCGCGCTCTCGGGATCGAGATGCTGAGAGCAACGATGGGTCCTGGTTCAGTGAGGGCGTGTCGCGCAGCGCTCGGACGTGCTGGGTGGTGTTTTCGAGGAACTGACGGCCATCTATCGAGAGGAGTCTGCCGATGAAGGTCTTGGTTGCCGTTGATGGGTCCAAGTATGGGCGGTGGGCCGTGGAGTGGGTGGCACAGTTGGCCTTTACATCGCCGCCGGACGTCACCGCTCTCCATGTGGTGGATATCGTCTCGGTCCGCGCCCCTTTTATGGTGCAGCCGGTCGTCGTCGGCAACGAACGATTTATTCAGGATGAGATCAAGCGGCTGGAAGAACAGGGGAAAAAAATTGTTGCGGAGACACAAGAGCGCCTGGCGGCCCTGCATCTGAAAGGCAGGGTCGTGAAAGAGCGAGGGGCGGTGGCCTCCACTCTTCTCAAGCGAGCCCCGAAGCGAGATGGCCTTATCGTCGTCGGAAGCCGTGGCCTCGATGCGCTCGACCGCTTCATGTTGGGGAGCGTCTCGACTCATCTGACGACGCACGCCCCCTGTTCGGTCCTCGTCGTGAAAGAACAACCTCGCCCGCTGAATCGGATCGTATTTGCGACCGATGGTTCGAAGTCCTCAGACAAGGCGATGCAGTTCCTGATTACCAAGATCAGGCCTGCCATTCCCAACTCCACCAACGGCGAGACTCCGATCGAAGTGGCCGTAGTCCACGTGATGCCGTTTCTCAAATACCCGGAAGTGAAAGAAGCGGGCAGCCGGTTGGCAGGCCGCTGTGCCGAGAAATTCATCAAGGCCGGCTTTGTGGTGGACGAGGTCTTTCGAGTCGGACGCCCGGCTGACGAGATCCTGAATGCAGCCTCCCGCAAGAAAGCAGACCTGATCGTCACAGGTGCCAAGGGATTGGGCGCTGTAGCGCGCTTCCTCCTTGGGAGCGTCTCCACGAGAGTCGTCCAGCACAGCTCCTGTTCGGTGTTGGTCGTGAGGTAGGAAAAACGCAATCATCAGGGTGATGCGCAACCAACCGGACCTGTTCGGAGCCTCAACGATTCGTCGCGAAGGAAACTGTTCCTGACACCGATTTCTCCTTCCGGCCCGCCTGTATATCGGCAGCAGCGGAGGCAACGAGTTCATCATTTCGGATCGGAGCGAAAAGCAGTTGGTGTCCCACCTTCGATGGCAGGTTTTCGCCTGCCTAGCAGGTGGCCCGGCCCTGGCTCTGCTCTGTCTGTTTCAGATCTTCAAGACGTATGGGACTGCGGTTCGGTAACGTGCGCCTTTCGCCAGGGAGCGACATATGAACGGCACAATGCTGGTTGGCATCCTGCTGGTTTTTGGGATCATCGGGATCATCATGTACGTCGTAGGCATCTACAACACCTTGGTCCGTCTCTCGAACAACATCGACAAGGCCTGGTCAAACATCGACGTGATTCTCAAGCAGCGTCACGACGAGCTCCCGAAACTCGTCGAGGTGTGCAACAGCTATATGAAGCACGAACGGGAGACACTGGAAGGGGTCACCACTGCCAGAAGCGCCTATAGTCGAAGCACGAGCATCGACGACAGGGCAAGGGCGGAAAACCAGATCACGAGCGCGTTGGGGAAACTGTTCGGCGTCGCCGAGCAATATCCGGATCTCAAAGCCAACCTGGAGGTTCTGAACGTACAGCAGCGCATCTCCGCTCTCGAAAGCACCATTGCAGATCGGCGGGAGTTTTATAACGACTCGGTCAATATCTACAACATTCGCATCGAGCAAGTTCCCGCCTTGTGGGTCGCCCGGGAAATCGGCTACAGGGCGAGGCCGCTGCTGACCGTCGCGCAGACCGATCGGGAAGACGTTCGATTGTCTTTTGCCAATCGTGCCGCCTGACATAATCACTGCTTGTGTTTTTTGAGGGAAAGACTCCCGGTACCTTTTCTGTTATTCGCGCGCGACGGCTCGACTACAGATTGGCCGAAACGATGAAGAAAGGAGCCCTTCGCTATCTTCAGAATACCAGAGACCTCCTCAAGGAGGTTCCCATCGAGGATCACTCTTGTCCAAATTAGATTGTTGAGGTTGAGCCCTCCTGGGGTAAGATCGGC